>JAZRZI010000057.1:0-49272 GCA_045601325.1 Bacilli bacterium | reverse complement strand
CTAAGTACGATCCATCTCGCTGTAAGTAGGATTTGACATAGTCAATATTTTTAAAGCTCACTATGCTGAGTTCTTTTCAGTATGCATTGATTTTTTTGAAGAATAACTTTTTTAAAATTTCTTATTGTTTTTTAATAGTTAGTCTCTTTGATATTATAGCAAAATAAAGTTTCTAATCATCTCTTTTTTACAAAAAAACACGCATTTTTAAGCATGTTTTAAATCTTATCGATTATTTGTTTGAAATCATGGTTTTCTATGATAAAAATGTGATTAAATGCTTGTTTTTCTTCTTCGGAAGGAAGTTCAAACACTTTTATGAAATGTTCAACTGCTTCAATTGGCACAGGATATTCTCTATCAGTATTTTGTTTTAATATGATTTCCTTAGGAAGATTGAATAACACTAAGGAGAAGTCATCGAAATAAGGTTTCATTCTTTCTAATGTATCTAATCTATATTTACTCCTAGTATTCGTGCAATCTAATATCACAATTGCATCAGGATCTTTACTATAGGCTTTAGGAAGTTCGTAGAATATTTCCCACACCACTTTGTCTTTAGTTAGGTCGCTTTGATTTCCACAAACTAAGTTTCTAATAGAATCACTGCTAACAATATAAACATGGCTATTATTTTTAGCTTTCCTAAGGGAACTAGAAAAGTAAGATTTACCACTTCCAGGCGCACCACTTAATAAAATTAATTTCCGCATAGGCATATATTAACATATATATTATTAAAGAAAAAGAAAAGCAGGATTTTACTCCTGCTATATTGAACTTTTTGTATGCTATTCAGCTTCAACTTCAGCTTTTGCTTTAGCTTTTAAGTCTTCAATTTCTTCTTCAGTTAATAATTGAGCTTTTAAAATTTGTCTTGTGACTAATTTAATATCTTTCTTAACGGCTTTTAAAAGAGCTTCGTTTTCCTTACGAACTGCAATCTTACGAATAACTGAATTTAAGAATGCTTCTGGAACGTATTGAGAGATAATTTTGCTACCTTCTCTCCATTGACGATAGTTGTATGTATGGCCAGAGATAACCTTGACAGAAATATAGCCCACAGGTAAAGAAGCAATTGTCTTTTCAATTTCAGCATATTCTTTTAGTAAAGCATATAATTGTTCAACTTGTCTTTCAGTCTTTTTCATAACTAAAAATCTCCTTAACCTACCGACTATCATATACAATAAATTATTTTATTGCAAGAAAAAACAGGCAACTTTTTTGTTACCTGTTAATTTTCTTTGAATTATTCGCCGAATTTTTTAATTCTTACAAGTCTTGCTTTCGCACAAGCTTCGGACTTAGTTAAGAGTTCTTCAGCGCGAGCTGGGTTAACACGTGGAAGTTGAGAGAAACGAGTTTCTGTCATCACGAAGTCTCTGAATTTTGAGTAATCAGGATCCTTCATATCCATTGTTAATCCACCTTTACCTTCTTCATCAACCTTTCTTGGGTCAAATCTGAAGATTGGGAAATAACCACATTCAACTGCCGCACGTTCTTGTCTCATTGCGTTTGCAAGACCACCTTTAATACCGTGGTTAGCACAAGGTGCATAGCAGATGACTAAGCTTGGTCCATCATAGGATTCAGCTTCTTTTAATGCTTTAATAGCTGCGATTGGGTTAGCACCTAAGCTGATTTGCGCAACATAGACTGTACCATAGCTCATTGCGATTAAAGCAAGGTTCTTCTTAGCTGTTTCTTTACCAGAAGCAGTGAATTTAGCGATACTACCTGTTTGAGAAGATTTAGAAGATTGGCCACCAGTGTTGCTGTAAACTTCTGTATCTAAGACCAAGACGTTAACGTCTTCATCATTAGCTAAGACGTGATCTAAACCACCATAGCCAATATCGTATGCCCAACCGTCACCACCGACGATCCATACTGATTTATCTTGTAAATCTCTTTCGTAAGCTAAGACAGCTTTAACATCTTCATCCTTACTTGCTATAACTAAGCTAACAAGTTTAGGGCAGATTGTTCTAACTGCTTGTCTATTCTTAATGTTATCAAAGTAATCTTTGATAGTTGCTTTTAATTCTTCTTCAACTGTTTCTCTTTCGAGAGCTGGAGTTAAGATTTCGATGATAGCTTTGAGTTTAGCGTTAGTTGCTACTCTCATACCATAACCATATTCTGCGTTATCTTCGAATAAGGAGTTAGCCCAAGCAATACCTTGACCATCTTTATCTGTACAGAATGGAGTTAATGGAGTGGAACCACTGTAAATGGAGGAACATCCAGTAGCGTTAGCCACTAACATATCTTTACCAAATAATTGAGAAACTAAGCGGTAATATGGAGTTTCACCACAACCAGCACATGCGCCAGATACTTCCATATATGGCATCATGAAGCCAACACCTTTAACTGTTGCTTGCATTGCAGCTGGTAATCTATCTGCTTTGTAAGTAACGTGTTTGTATAAGTAATCAGCAGCTTCTTCTTGTGGGAATTGTGATTTAGCTTCTACCATTTCAAGGACTTTCTTACCTTGTTTGTTTGCTAAACATTCAGAAACACATAAGCCACATCCAACACAGTTACGTGGGGAGACTTGAATTCTGAATTTGAGACCTTTTAGAGGTGGCATTGCATCTAATGCTTCTTTTGCTAATTCAGGTGCGTTTGCGTATTCTTGTTCATCCATTAAGATTGGTCTTAATGTTGCGTGAGGACATACGAATGCACATTGGTTACATTGTAAACAGCCTTCAGCGTGCCATAATGGGACTCTATCAGCGATAGAACGTTTTTCACGGAATGTGATATCGTTTTGCATTGTGCCTGTTAATAATTCATATTCTGTGAATTTAGAAACTGGTAGATCATCACCGCCAAGGTTGCCCATGATTGCGACGTATGAATCAAAGTAATCGTCACCTGTTAATTTGTTTTCAACTTTTGGTGAGAGTTTAGCCCATTCTGGATCAACTTTGACTTCTCTTAAGCCTTCAGTACCAGCGTCAATTGCTTTCCAGTTGAGTTCAACGACATCTTGGCCTTTCTTTGCGTAAGATTTTTCAGCAAATTTCTTCATCCAGTGGTTTGCTTCTTCATATGGCATAATGCCTTGGTTCAAATAGAAGAAGGAAGCTTGGAGAATTGTATTTGTGTGACGGCCCATACCGATTTCGCTAGCAATCTTATTAGCATCGATAACAAAGAATTTAGCGTTCTTTGTTGCTAATTGATATTTAACACGGTTAGGCATTGTTCTGATTAAGTCTTCATTAGACATATCAGTATTGAGTAAGAATGTACCACCATTCTTTAAGTTCTTAATCATATCAAACTTGTAGAGATATGCATCTAGTGAACAAGAAACAAAGTCAGCATTTTGGACATAGTATGTAGAACGGATTGGGGATTTACCAAATCTCAAGTGAGAACGTGTAACACCACCAGCTTTTCTTGAGTCGTATGCGAAATATGCTTGTGCGTATTGGTGAGTTGCATCACCGATAATCTTGACAGATGATTTGTTAGCGGAAACTGTACCATCAGAGCCTAAACCATAGAATAAGCAAGATGTGTAATCGCTAGAAACATGGAAGTTGTCATCAACTGGGATGCTTAAGTGTGTTAAGTCATCATTGATAGAAACTGTGAAACCATTCCATGGTTTTTCAGTTGCTAAGAAGTCAAAGACTGCTTTCATATCCTTAGGTTGTGTATCTTTACTTGATAAACCATAACGGCCACCGAAGACTTCAACACCTGTAACACCATTTTGGTTCAAAACAGTAACGACGTCTTCATATAATGGTTCACCTGCTGCACCCATTTCTTTAGTTCTATCAAGAACAGCAATTCTCTTTGCGCTCTTTGGTAAAACTGCTAATAAGTGTTTTGCAGAGAAAGGTCTATATAAGTGAACTTTAACTAAACCTAATTTTTCGTCCTTTAATTCATCGATAACTTCTTTAATTGTTTCGGTGACGGAACCCATAGCGATGATAACTCTATCAGCGTTAGGATCACCATAGTATGTGAATGGAGCGTATTCACGACCAGTTAATCTAGTTGCTTCTTTGAAATATTTTTCTGCAACTGCGATAACATTTTCAGCATGTAAGTTTTGAGCTTCTCTTGTTTGGAAGTAAATGTCATCGTTTTCAGCACCACCACGTGTAACTGGATGTGTGTGTGGGTTTAATGCGTTTGCTCTGAATGCTTCGACTTTATCCATTGGGAGAAGTTTCTTCCATTCAGCATCATCAACGAATTCAACATTTTGAATTTCATGTGATGTTCTGAAACCATCAAAGAAATGGCAAACTGGATAAGAAGCATCAATAGCGACTAAATGTGCAACTGATGTTAGATCAGCGATTTCTTGAACTGAGTGAGAACAAATCATTGCAATACCTGTTTGACGGATTGCGTAGATGTCTTGGTGATCACCAAAGATGGATAAGCTTCTTGTTGCTAATGAACGAGCAGATACGTGAAGAACTGCTGGTAAGCATTCACCGACCCATTTGTAAACATTTGGGATCATTAATAATAAGCCTTGGCTGGCTGTGTAAGTTGCTGCTAAGCCACCTGCTTGAAGAACACCGTGGACTGTACCAGAAGCACCAGCTTCGGATTGCATTTCGCTAACTTTGACGACCGAGCCAAAGAAGTTCTTGCGGTTTTGTGAAGCGTAGACATCGATATTTTCTGCCATCGGAGAAGATGGAGTAATTGGGTAAATGCCTGCTACTTCAATGAAATTATAGGATTCTAATGCTGCCGCTGTATTACCATCAACGGATAACATAGTCTTTTTAATTTCTGACATATATTTTTATTCCTCCTAAAAAATACCACATAGATTATACGCATATACGCGTAGATTATTCAAGAATAATTGAAAAGTATTTATGCGCTTTTTTATTTGCGCAACATCTAAACATTTGCTATTATTATGCTATGAAATCGCAAAATGAATTAAAAACTACACGTGAAACTATCGGCATCACACAAATACAAGCCGCTAATCTTTTAAATATCTCAAGAAGAAAATATCAAAACTATGAATCATTAAACACTACTGACGCAAGCGAAGGATTGATAGTTATATACGAAGAAATATTAGAAAAACTAAAATCATTTAATATTGATGGAGATAGAAAAATACTATCCATCCCTTTTATAAAAGAAAAAGTTAGAAAAGTTCTAGTTAAATATGCGGATATTAAGTGTGCTTATTTGTTCGGTAGCTATGCTAGAAAGGAAGCCACAATCGATAGTGATGTCGATATATTAATTGTTTCAAAAACAATGTCGGGTTTTGCTTTGGGTCATATAGTTACAGAATTAATCGAGGCATTAGGAAAGCCGGTTGATTTGATTAATCATGAAACCGTAATTGGGTCTGAACTTTTTATCCGCAAACTTTTATTAGAAGGGATCAAAATTTATGGACAAGGAACTTGTTAGAGCAAGAATCGAAAGTGTTTTAAAAAACATTAAAACTGTAACAGCAGATTTAGAAGGAAAAACTTATGACGACTTCGTTAAAAATGAAGTGCTATGTCGTGCTTCATCGTTCAGTGTTGAACAAATCTGTGAGCAGATGTGCAACAAATTAAGAAAGACATTAGAGCCAGCGCATCCGGAAATTGCATGGATTGATATATACAATATGCGTATATTGATCGCTCATGTTTATGACCACATTAATTACAAAGTTTTGTATGAAACAATAAAAAAAGACCTTCCAGTATTAGAAGATCAATTAACAAAAATTAAAAGCGAATTTGCAGATTAATTATTTCTTTTTACGTTTTGTTTGCTCTTCAGCAATTAACTTTTTAAGTACCCTTAAATCTTTATCATTAAGATAAGCATTTCTATCAATCATTCCGCCAATGGACATCTTTTGATAGATAAAATCACTGATAGATTCATATTCATCTAAAGATTTTTTAGTAATGGCTTCACTTCTAATTACAGGAGTTTTCTTTTCTTCTTCTTTAATAATGAATTCTTTGATTTGAGGTACTAATTCAAGCAAGTCATAATCTGGATCCATATTAATCATAGGATCAAAGAAAGATAATGTTTCATTAATAACTTCAGGATAAAGACCTAAAACCTTTGATAATCTTTCAGCGGTGATATATTTAGCCTTTGTTTTTGTTAAAGCATTTAAATATTTTTTTAATGTTGCAACATTTGGTGCTTTCATAAATCTACCTCCACTATTTTCGCTCATTTTAGAAACGAAATCGAATAATTCAATATTTAACTTATATTTAATTAAATTATATCTAATATAGCGAAAAAGGCAAAAGAAAAACCGCCTATGATAGACGGTTAGTATTCAAGTTGACAAAGAATAGTCATTTTAATACAAAATGAATACCCCTTATAAAAAATGAATACCCCTTTGTATTTTTGAATACCCCTATAATTTAGCTTATAATATCAAATCACAGGATTATTTATTACTCATTTAATGCTTTAATTTTGTTCATTAATTCCCTATATATGTTATATTCACTGGAGATTCATTAATAATAATTTGATAATCGTAATTAAAGTTGACGGATTCTTTCTCATATTGTAAAACACCTGATTCATTCTTTATTTTAATCACATGTTCATTCTTTAGAAATATAGTTCCATAATCATTAGTATAGGTTTCAGTATCGTTTCCATAGATGAAATACCAACTATCTCTAAAATAACAATCATCCAAGCAATCAAACTCCTTTACCAAAAACGAGTCTTCTTTAGCGGGGATATGGCTCATTTGAAGATTCTTTAAGATATATAATTCATACATCAGAGAGATTAAAAAACACAAACAACGAGCTGCTTAAAAAAGTTGGGCAAAGCTATTACAAATGGAGATATGAAATCGCTAATGGTTTTACCAAGAATCAATGCCACATTCATATCTCAAATGGTATTGCTGAATGCATCAATAATAATATCAAGACAATAATTAAATTATCTTATGGATATCGTAATTTTGAACGTTTTAGAAAAAAATGCTTATTGATGTATTTATATAACAAATAACCATCATAAAAGAGGGACGAATCCCTCTTATATTTTGCTCCCCACTTTAGTGAATGGTTTTATGGGAACTCCCCACTAATCCCCCACTTTAGTTAATAGAGCCAGAAAAATGAAAGCAACACGCATCACGTGTTACTTTCATATTAAATTTCTAATTTATTAAAGTGTTACTTTGACATTATCTATGTAAGCTGTAGCAGTAGACAAGGAGCCTCTAATAAAAATAATATTAAATGCTTCAGGTGCACTATTTAAATCATTTAGATTACCCGATTTAGTTAATTGAGAAACATTGATTGTTACATGAATATGTCCATCTGATAATGTTGAGAATGTCATACCACTGAAGTTTCCGCCAGAAGCTGAAACAGCGAAAAGACCATAAAATGAACTCCAACCAGATGATTCAGTATCAAGCAATGCAAAGCTGAAAGTAGTGCCACTTTCAGAGATGATTTTGTAATCAAATTCCACCACAGAATAGGAACCTCTTTCAAACTCGATTGATTTATCTTCACCAGCAACAATTTGCTCGCCTCTATAGACAGGTTCTTCACCACTCTTGAATCCAAACGTTATATTATCAACACATTTATCATATGCAAAATTAGTATCGCCAGTATGGTCACCAGAATATTTTAATAACGTATTTTCTAATAAATCTATCTGTGTTTCAGAGAAATTATCCATAGATGTTGTGCCACCAGTCGCACCTAACATTTGATCCATAAAGAAGTAGAGATTATCTGCGATAGTTACATTGAAAACTTGCCAAAAACAATAAGAAATATTATCGAATCAATCAATAAAGAAAAATAAAAAACGAGATAAATCTCGTCATTTAAGAATTGGTGATCCCTGAGGGATTCGAACCTTCGACCCAATGATTAAGAGTCATTTGCTCTACCAGCTGAGCTAAGGGACCATACTTGCCGTATTATTTTATAACAATGAAAAAATAGTAGCAAGATTAATCTACAAGAATATCGATTATTTTATCTAGGTTTTCATTAGAAACACCTATCTTCTCGTTTAAGTACGCGTATGTACGTTCCTGGTAAGTAAGATCCACATTATCTCTTTTATAAGTCAACAAAGTAGCTTCGTATTTTAGCTGAACATCTTTATTCAAATTGCAAAGTCCACCTACAACTGAAAAGTTAGTGAACATATAATCTTTTTCTAAGTCTAATCTAGAGACACCTAGCAAAGCGTTTAAAACAAAACTTAAACAACCGGTTCTATCCTTGCCTTGTGCGCAATGGAAAATAACAGGGTATTTAGTTTCATCCGCAAGTAAATTAAAGAATGATTTGATTGATTCTTTATTAGGTTCATGTTCTAAAACGTTATAACCTTTATAAATCATTGGATAACAAACATAGTTGACATCATTGCCTAATGGGGAAGAAGTAATGCCACCTGTTTCAATTGAACCACTGCTATCAACATCATTTCTTCTAATATCAACATCGGTTTTGATACCCAAATCATTCACCAATGTTGAAATGCTATTCTTATTCAATAAACACTTTTTAGTGCCTGTTTCATTAAATTCAGGAGAACGATATATCATTCCTTGTTTAACTCTATGAGTATCATCAATTTTCCATCCACCTAAATCTCTGATATTGTTTAACTTTTCAACATAGATATTTCTAGGTGCTTCATCCACTACTTTAAAAGAATAAATATCACTATTAAATGTTTTAGAGGAATAAATAGCGTCAATTCGATAATAATATTGAGTGGCAACTTTTAAGTTATAAACATCAATACTAGTTTTCTTGGTTGAATAAGTTTTATAAGTTTCTAAGTCAGAATTTTCACTAATCAAAACATTATATTTACTAGGTTTAGAATTAGTGTCGTTTTTTATAGTCCAAGAAATATTAACCGGTAAAGGTTGAGATTGTTCTAAAGAGCCCATTCCATCAAAAGAAATATCTGCAGTAGTTGCAACTATAAAATCACGTTGGATTTCTGTATGAATATTCGCCTCAAATAATTCACTATCAACGTTAAAAGCAAACTCGCTTGGCACTTTCGCACAACCCGTCAAAAGCATAGAAAATAGTATTGGATAAAAAACTTTGATATTCTTTTTCATAAAACAATCCTTGAGTAGATTATAGCAAAAAGAAAAGACCGTGAGAACACGGTCTAATCAAATAATGTCGATTAAAAATTATGCTAAGTAGACGACTGTGACGTGGTCAACATAAACTGTGTATGAGTAATCATCATCTACATCGTATTCGAATGAGCCTGAAGAAGCTTCTTGACCTTCGAATGGAAGAGCGACATCTGCTGTGTCTTTGACAAAGTCAACTGTGCCTGTTTCTTCACCAACTGTCCATTTTAATGGTTTAGTCGCATCGTAGTTAGATTTTCTTGTAGCTAATGTTAATGTGACGGATTTGAGTGTGCCTTCAACTGAGAAGTTTAATTTAGAATTGGAATTCTTTCTCATTTGGAACCAACCTGTTTCGTCCCATGTCTTAACTTCATCAACTGTGGAATCGCCATAGCAACCGATACCAACCCATGAAACTGTAACGCCTTCAACTTCGACTGCTGCTTCGCTGTCACCGTAAACGACGTTTCTTTCATCTTCCACTTCAGCTGTAGGATTGTAACCTAAAACGTTTGCAGCTGTTAAAGTAGCTGTATGTTCTGTTGGGCCTTTTTTGCCACCACAGCCTACCATTGCGAGTGCTGCTGCAGCTAAAACTAATAATTTTTTGTACATTATAATATCTCCTTTTAGTTTCCCTAATTCACATTATATATAAATAATTATTTATTTGAAAATAGAAAAAATGATTTTTTCACATTAAATCTTATGAAAATCAAAAAAGCAGCCCGTTATGAGCTGCTTAATTAGAGTGGTTTTAAGACTATTCAGCGACAAATGCGCCTGCTGCAGTGCCAGTTGCAGTATTGACTGGGGAAACTTGCATCTTGTTGTAACATGATAAGACTCCATGGAATGTGAATGTGCTTTCACCTAAGCCTTCAATGACAGTCTTAATTGCTGTTTGTGCTGCTTCGCCAACGTGGTAATTAACATAAATTGTAATTTCATTTTTTGATGCGTCTTCAGCTTTGATTGTCCAGTGTGAACCAATCTTTAATTCTTTAGGAAGTTCTTTGATCTTTAAACCAGTAAGTGTAACTAATTTACCAGTAGCATCAATTTTTGATTCGTTAACTTGTGTAACTGTCATAGGGTTTTCAACTGGAGTAGCGATAGATTCGATAACACTTTGATCTGTAATTTTAGTAACAGAAATAGGTTTAACTTCGTATAAGCCGTTGTATGGAGAAACTCTACCAAATACTTCGACTGCATCACCAGCATGAATCTTTAATTCTTTAGTTTCTGCATCGAAGAAATCTTCAGTGATTGTGCCAGCGTAAATCATGATTGCATCATTTCCATTAGCAATAAATGCACCGGAGTATAACTCATCATATCCATCAGAATACCATGCATTATAAACACCTTGGAAAATGACATAGTCATTATTCTTTGTTGTAGCTTTTAATTGTCCTAGTGTTGCCGCAACTTTTGCAACTTTTGCGATTGCATTCCATGATTTTGTAGAAATCTTTTGATCAAGGAATGTATCAGTGGTTGTTAAACCATTAACTTTGAAGTTTTCACCATAACCATCAAAGTAAACATCTGCTTTTAATGTGTAAGCAGCACCTTCAAGAGCTTTACCAACTTCTGAAAGTTCTTCCATCTTGACTAAGCCAGCGATTAATTTGTCGCCTTCTTCGCTTAATGTGACAAATTCTTTTGGGAAATTGTCTTCTTGAGGAATAAGTGTATATTTAATAGAGAAGTTTAGACCAATTTCATCACCTTCCCAAACTTTTTCATTAACAGATGTAATTAAATCGTTATCACCATATGCTAAACCTGTTGATGAGAATGAAGCATATCCAACACCGACTTCCGCTAATGCTTGTTGAGCGAGTTCTAAGATAAGATCTTCTTCGGTTCTTGTTTCCTTATAAGAAGGACCTTTGTTACAGCCAACCATTACTGGAAGAGCTAATGCTAGCAATAAACTAGTCTTTAACATTTTTTTCATATTTTATTTTCCTTTCTTTTACTCGACGCTACCGTCGTTAATAACATGAAAATCGTCTTTATGACATAATCTGAGTTGATAATATCCTTCATAAGGATTATCTTCATCAGGAGCATAGAAGTTAACAGCACCGATTGCACTGACAGTTTTTCCTTCTAACAAGGAAGCATCTCTAATACGAGTGCCACTAGCATCGAAAATGAACACATCTTCAGGAACTCTGATTGAAAGTTCGTTGTCGTTTGCATCTCTACATCTTAATGTAAGAGCACCGCTAGGTACTTGTGTAGTAGCGTCGATTTCAGTTTTGCCTTTGTAGCAATAGAGGTTTTCAACACCACAAATTAAGTTAACAGATTCTTTATTAGAGATTTCTGGAACTGTTTTAGTAGGAATACTATATGGATTGTCCTTAGAAATGAGTTTCATATCTGTTTTTTCATCAGGTAAGAAAGCGTTATAAGAAACACCAGTTAATTGAGGATTGCCCATAAACATTGTGTATGTTCCAACGATTTCAATTAAGTTTCCTAATGTTCTCATAGGTGCATATGATTTATAACCAGCAAAGATATATAAGCCATATACACTACCATCATCACCTGTAACTGAGATATATGCATCAAAGTCACCAGATAATTTGCAAACAACACCTTGAACACGAATTTTAGCGCCAAACCATTCAGGTTCATCGCTATCTTCGCCTTCAGCGTATCTTGTAGATAAAGCTTCTAATGTTGTAGGAATAGCTAAAGATCTATCAAAATTAGGGTCGCCTTTTGGGTCCCAAATATGAATCTTTTGTTTTTGAGCTTGTAAGTCTGCTTTAGTGAACCAATCTGTAAGTGGAGAACCAGATAAACCTTTACCGGTTGAGTATCCTTCTTGGACCAACCAAAGGTTTAAACATTTTAATTCGCTTAACTTTGCATTTTCTTTTTCACTAACCCAAACTAATGTTTTAAATCTTGAACCAGTGCTATCTGTTTCTGCTGGTTTACCAATTCCGGTAACATCAGTAGTTAAAACAATCGTTTTAGCGGATTCAAGTTTTGTGTGAGTAAAGTTACTAGCAGCTTTGCCCCATTCTTCAATTTGGCCTGTTGATTCAGGAGTATCAACACCTAAATAACGAGATTTAACTAAACGTTGTCTATCTTCTATTTGAGTGAAGTGAGATGTATCACCATCAACATATCTTTTGACAGTGACATATCCAATACCGTTATCTAAGAAGTTTTTGCCTTGAACTGTGCCTGAATAGTAATCAGAAAGTTTGCATTTATTAACATAGTTAACACTTCTATTACAACCAGTAACAAAATGCATTCCAGCACCTAAGGCTAAGGTAACAACTAATGATTTTAATAATTTTTTCTTCATTGTTATCTCCTACTTCTTAGTACCTTCAATGGTTCTTGCATATGCATCTGCAAATGCTTGATCCAAGGTCTTTAAACCTTTGTAATAGTTGACTAAGATATTGCCAACTTCTTCACGAGCAACTGCAGAACCGACAAATACAGGAGAGAATAAGTATTGATCTTCTTGAATTGTAGCGGTAACTCTACTAACTCTAGCTTGTAAAGAATCACCAGCGATATATTCTTCATATTGTGGCAATGTGAAAGATGATCTTCTAACAGGTTCATAACCAGTTAAAACACCATAAGCTGCAGTATTAAATGCACGTGTAATGAATTTATAGAAGTTCCATGCTGCTGTCTTTTGTTCAGCTGTGCCTTTCTTAAAGAAGCAGATAGATGGGCCTTGAGAAATGATTTTACTTGAAGCACCAGTTGCGCCAGTTGTAGGAACACGAGCAACTGCGACTTCAAAGTTACTACTGACTTGATAGCTTGTGCCACCAGTAGAGCCAATGGACATAACTGTTTTAAGTTCTGTGAAATATGTTGAAGTATATGCGTTAGAACCTAACATGTTTTTAGTAGCAAACCAGCCTTTTTTGGCATAGCCATTAAGTTCTTCAACCATTGCTTTTGCTTCAGGAGAATTAAACAAAATATGGTCGCTAGCTTTGCTAACATTGTCGTTAGTTGTGTAACCAATACCTCTTTGTTCACAAAGAGTAATGAATAAGTTGCTATCAGAGTCATAGCCTAAAGGGAATTGTAGATCAGGCTCTAAACCTTTATCCATAATATTCTCTTTAATGTTTTTGCATAAAGCCCACATTTCCTCCCATGTTTGAGGTAATGAGAGATTATATTTTTCGAAGAATGTTTTGTTATAGAAGAGGACTTCAGTAGATTTTGCGTAAGGAACTGAATATGTGCCACTCAAAGTATAGCTTTGTCCTTCTTGCCAATAAGATTGGACATAGTCAGAAACTAAGCCATCTTCATCTGTATATCCTAATTCAGGATCATTGAGATAATCATCTAAATTAATGACTGCTTTGCTGTCTAAATAGTCAGCAACGTGGTCAGGATAACAGAACGCCATTGTAGGCATTGTGCCCGCTGGAATGGCGGATTGTAATTTTTCGTGAATTGATATGTAGTCACCTTGTGATGAATGGTCAATCTTAACATCAGGATAGATTTCGTTAAATTGAACAATCATTCTATCTAACAAGGCTTGGTTTGCTTGGCCCATTGTGTGCCAGAAAGAAACGTGAATTTTTCCATCGTCACCGCAAGCATTAAGTGCAGGAATAGCTGCACCACATGCTAATAAGCAAGCAAAGAACGATAGTCTTTTAGATTTCATAATATATATCCTTATATAAATATTTATAGATTAACCATTAATTGCGAAGTTTGTTTTCGCGATTGCATCTGCAAATGCTTGATCTAATGTCTTTGTGCCCATTGCAACGTTAGAGAAGATGCCATCGACTTGTTTTCTAGCTGTGGATGAGCCATGGAACGCTGGAGAAACATAATATCTAGTTGTAATTTCTGCATAGTTTGCAATTGTGTTTTGGACTAATGCATCAGAATCAGCTTGTTTGGAAGCTAAGTAAGAAACCATTTCATCACATGTGTATGATGATTTTCTAACTGGTGAATAACCACTAGCAGTTGAATATGCACAAGAGTTAATTGTTCTTGTAGCGTATTTGTAGAATTTCCAAGCTGCTTCTTTTTGTTCTTGAGTACCTTTTCTAAAGAAACAGATTGAAGGGCCTTGCATAATGATGCGGTCTGTATTGCCTAATGTACCACCAAAGTTAAATGGGTTTTCAGTAGAAGGTTTGAGCATATTTGCTGCACCAACTGTGAAGTTAGATGTGTAGTTATATGTTGTACCACCAGTTGAACCGACAGTCATTAATAATGTGCCCTCAGTAAATTGAGTGGATGTATAAGCACCATTGCTTAAACCTTGTGTTGTGATATAACCTTTGCCATACCATTCTAATAATTTATTAACCATTGCTTTAGCAGCTGCGTTATTGAAGTCAGCTTTACCCATACCAGTTGCTTGGTCAATGTGTGTATATGGAATACCATATTGTTCACATAATGTAATAAATAAGTTAGCGTCACTATCGTAGCCTAATGGAATAACATCAGGATAGTCAACTTTCATTTCTGCCATTAAATCTTCAAGGTCTTCCCATGTTGTTGGAACAGCGTATGCTTTTCCACTTCTATGTTTTGCAGCATCTTCGAAAACGTCCTTATTATAGAACATCATTTCAGTTGATTTTGCCCATGGTAATGAGAATGTACCTTCGGTTGCGTATTCTTGACCTTCTTGCCAATAGATATCGATAAAGTCAGAAACAAGGCCATCTTCATCAGTGAAACCTAATTCTGGATCATTGATGTAATTGTCTAAGTTAAGTACTGCATTTGATTGCATATATTCTGCAACATGGTCAGGATAACAGAAAGCAATTGTTGGTGTTGTACCTGCTGGAATAGCTGCAGATAATTTGTCTTCAAGATCATCATAATTACCTTGCTGAGCGTGATCTACAACAATGTCAGGGTTTTCTTTGTAGAAACCTTCAAGGATTCTACCTAAAACACCTTGTAAGTTTTTGCCCATTGTGTGCCAAAATGTAACGTGAATTTTTCCATCGTTTCTCTTGCATCCAATTAATCCAGTTAATGCAAGAGGTGATAGAAGAGTTAAGAGCATTGCTCTCTTTGCTGTTTTTTTCATAAAAATCTCCTTCTTTTTTTCAAAAAACAATTTGGTTTAGCCTTTAATACCAGCTCTACCAACACCCTTCATGATATATTTTCTAAAGAAAATGAAGAGCAATAATAATGGGACAGTAACTACCACAGTTGCTGCCATTTGATACCCGTATTGAGGAACTCCGTCAACAGAGAACGCTCCACGAAGACCATTAGTGATTAAACGGAATTCTTCTTTGTTGGCAACTAAGTTAGGCCACACGTATGAGTTCCATGAACCCATTAATTTCAAAATGAAAATTGAAATAAGAGTTGGGGAAGAAAGTGGCACCATAACTTTCCATAAGAAGTTCCAGTCACTCTTACCATCGACTTTCGCGGCAAGATAAAGTTCGTTAGGAATTTGCTTGAAGTTTTGTCTTAATAAGTAAATGTAAAGAACACTTACCCAGAAAGGAACAATCATAGCTAAATATGCACCCCAACGGGTTTCATTAAGCCAACCAAAGTTAGCGACAGTAATATAGTTAGTAATAACCATCATTTCACCAGGAATCATCATAGTTGCAAGCAATAATGCAAATAGGATATCTTTTCCTTTGAAGTTAAGCCTTGCAAATGCGAATGCTGCAAAGATGGTTGTAATAAGAGTGCCAATAGTTGAAGCAACGCCCACTACCAATGTATTTAATAAATAAGTAGGGAAGTCGAATGTGGATTTCGCTAATGCATGCGCGTAGTTGCTCCACATAATAACTGTTGGGAAGAATGTTTGTGCTGTAGCACGAATTTCATCATTTGTTTTTAACGATGTAATAAGCATCCAATAGAATGGAAGCAAAACGATAAGCGCCATAATAGTAAGGAATAAGTAAGTAATAACCATACCAACAATTTTCCAAGCTTTTGTGGATCTTTCGTTTGATTTGACACTGTGTTCAGCACCTGAAAGCACTAATTTTAAGCCATCAGTATCAATGTCTTTGTAAGAATTTTCAGCTTTACTAGGTTGATATGATAGTTTATCGATAACAACATCAGCTTTTTTCTGGAATTTGTCGAATAAAACGCCCATGATAAATCCTCCTAGTAATGAACTTTCTTATTGGACACAGCAAATTGAATTGCGGTAAAAATAAGAATAACGATAAATAATAACACTGCTGCCGCACAGCCATATTGGACTTGTTTCAAGGCAATAGAGTCGTAAATGTAATACACAATCGTGTACATGTTGTAGTATCCAGAAAGTGTACCTGGACGGCCGAACAAACCTACGATACTAGAATATTCTTTAAAGCTTCCAATGAAGGAAGTAATCATAATATAAATAATTTGAGGTGATAATAAAGGAACTGTAACGTTCATGAATGTTTTAAATTTACCTGCAGCGTCAATGGAAGCAGCTTGGTAATATTGTTTATCAATATTCTGTAAAGCAGATAAGAAGATTAAAATCTTATATGGAAGTGCGTGCCAAACAGAATAGATACATAACGCGACCATAGCGTTTTCAGCGGAAGCACCTTGGTCAATCCATGTTTTGCCAGGAGTGTTAAACAAGAAGTTCCACAAACCTGAAACAGGAGCGCCATCAGGCAAACCATTAGATGTACCACCCATAAAGATAACGGAGAACACCATGCCGATAGCGATTGCGTTAGTAACATATGGCATAAAGAACACTGTTTGGAAGAACTTTTTAAGAACTTTGATAGAGTTCAAACCAACAGCGATTAAAAGCGATAAAACAATAGAAGCAGGAACAGTGACAAAAACAATAAGCAATGTGTTAGGAATTGCATATTTAACAACGTCACTATATACCGGAGTAACTCCACCCGCACCATCAGGTACATAAGTAGTTTCAAAGATATGTGCGAAGTTTTTGAATGTAAAGCCTGAACCAGATTGCAATAAGTAGTTGTAATCTTTAGTAAAAGCGATACAGATTGTGTTAATCAACGGATAAAAAGTAAAAACAGCCAAAAGAATAATTACAGGAGCTAAATATAACCATGCTCTCCAGTCGTTTTTCTTTTGCATAAACTAATAAACCCTCTCTTCTGTTTCCTTATCAAATAAGAACACTTTGTGTGGTTTTAAGTTAAATTTATTGATGCCTGGTTCCACTTTTGTGTCCGCATCAATAATGATTTTAACCATAGGTCTTTCACATAATGAGTGTTTAGCAACCACAGTGATATCTCTACCTAAAGCTTCAACATATTGAACATCAACAGAGAAAACACCTTTCTTGTTATATTCAAATCCTTCAGGTCTAATGCCTACTGTTACAGGTCTATCTTCAACAGGTGAAGAAAGTTCTAATACATCTTCATCACCAATGAATAAGTGATTACCCTTAACGTATCCATCAAAGAAGTTAATAGGTGGAGTGCCTAAGAAGTTAGCAACAAACTTATTAACTGGGTTGTTATAAACTTCTTGTGGGTGTGCTTTTTGTTGTTGAACACCAAATTTCATAACCACGATTTCATCAGAAATACTCATAGCTTCTTCTTGGTCGTGAGTAACGAAAATTGTTGTAACACCTGTTCTTTGTTGCAAACGTTTAATTTCTTCACGTGTTTGTAAACGTAAACGAGCATCTAAGTTAGATAATGGTTCGTCAAGTAACAACACTCTTGGAGATTTTGCTAATGCACGAGCGATAGCAACACGCTGTTGCTGTCCACCAGAAAGTTGTGATGGTTTTCTTTCAAGATAGTCCTCAGGAATTTGAACAATTTCTGCGGTCCTTCTAACAATTGCATCAATTTCTTCTTCTGTGAGTTTTCTTTTTCTCCTAATTGGTAAACCATCTTTATCAAGCATTGGTTCGCCAGCTAAATGTTGAACTCCATCAGTCACAACATCTTTTGTATAAACAACATCTTCTTCAACTCTTAAGTTTGTAAGAGGGAAAGCAATGTTCTTGTACAAAGTCATGTGTGGGTACAAAGCGTAGTTTTGGAACACTAAGCCAATGCCGCGTTTGTCAGGAGAAAGTCTTGTAACTTCTTCATCCCCAAACCAAATTTCACCACTTGTAGGTTCTAACAAACCCGCAATCATAAAAAGGGTTGTAGATTTGCCACAACCGGATGGACCTAAAAGACCGATGAGCTTGCCATCAGGAATTGTTAAGTTGAGATCATCAACTGCAATTGTGTCTTTTAAACCTTTCTTCTGAAGTCTAGGTGGGAAAACTTTGGTTAGATGTTTTAGTCTAATTTCCATATATTTTTTCCTCAATTCGGTTTAATTATATTATTTATAATATGCTATTTCAATCTCTTTATGTGCGTAGCGAGCACAAAAAAACGTCGAATTATTCGACGTTTAATTTAAAATCATAACTTAAATTTAAATAAATTTAATCTTGCTTATAATGGACGTATTCTTTGTTTTGAATAAGTCTAATTGCTCTACTAACTTCCTTTTGAACGAAAGCTTTTTCAATGATAAAACGGACCCATCCAATAATAAACAATGCAGTGCCGCTAACTAAGCCCACCATTGATACCCAGAACTCAGCACAAGTAATGGTAATTGCTTTGATGTATGTTTCTTGATCTAACTTTTGGGAAAGGTATAAAAATAAAAAACCAATAATCAATAAAATAGCGCCAACGACAATAAACACTAAAGCATTATCAACAGTCTCTCGAGACTTGTTGTAACGAGTGTATAAGTTTTGGCTTAATTCACGAGTTTCAGCTTCGTCTAATTCACGTTCGATAAAAAGTTCGCCGCAATATTTGCAGTTTCTTGCACCTTCATCTTTGGTTTCTTTTCCACACTTAACGCAGTACATAATTACCTCAACTAGTCTAATAAAGAATGGCCATGTTTGGCTATCTTAATCATCTTTTTAATATGGGCAATCAATGTCCATATAAAGCCAAATAGAACAAAATTAGTTCCAAAAAGAACTAATGGAGATAAAAATTCTTGTTCTAAAAGACCGAAAAATAAAAGCCAAATATTTCCAGCAATACCTATTAATACAATGGCTAAACCGATAAGACCAAAAATATAACCTTTGATAGACATAACAGTTCCTATAATCAAAATGACAGCAGTGATTACACCCCAAACCCAATCGTAAGGACGACATAAACTAGAAGTATCAGCACTACCAGAAAAGTGCATAACCCAAACCAAGCCACCGATTAGAGTGAGATATGAACCTGCGAATAGAAATATTAAGCCTAATCTTTTTTTCATAAAAAGTCTTTAACGCACCTATATTATAGCACAAGCGATATTCATGATTTCAATAGATTAATAATTAAAGTCAGGGTCAAGTTGGCCATGCACTTTTAAACCAGCTCGTTGTGCCACTATTTCTGCATTCCTCATATAAGATGTGTATCGAATATCCTTATAAAACATAGGATCATTGTTCTCTTTTCCGTCTAAAAATCTAAGTGTAGAATAACCTTCTTTTATCATTAAGAAATTCAGCAAAGTATAATCTTCAGGCTCTGGATTTAATTTATCTGAAACCCATACATACCCCATGATTCGACCATAAGTTTCTCTAAGATAATAACCAGTTGAAGTTGATATAGCAAAAGATTTAGAACTATTGATAATTTTGTTATTAAATTCCTTGGCTTTATCACCCCAAGGATCAGAAACTTCACCATACCCATGAGCAATTTCTGGTGTGTTAATACACATATATCTAATACTTTCCCTGCTTGAAATACCATATTTTTGCTCATTATAAGGAATGTAGAAGTTAGTAGTATCACCATCACCGGTGTAAGCTAAATCCACTTTGATAGCCCCACCACCAGCAATACTTCCATCAATAGCAAAAGGTCTTTCAAAATCCTCTTTAGTGAGATGCGGTCCTTCTAATAATTCTCCTTCGCTAACAGAATTATCTAAATTTCCTAAATACTTGCAATTGTCTTCAGAATGTCTAAGCCAATCATACTCGTCATATTCTAACCTACCTATCATATAGTTAGATTTTCTAACAAGTGAACGCGAACTAGCGTAATCATAACGATAGCCAACCACTCCTAAAACATCCATTTTCTTATTTGATTTAGTTAAAACAAGCGGATAAGTTCCGTCTATATATAGTAATGGACTAACAAAATTGCTTTTATCTTTAATTTCTTGAGAAGCCTCTTCGTAGCAAATTGTGTAAGTAGAATTAGGCTCGACATTTCCTTGTAAAGGAATGTTTACCTTTCTAGTTTTTGAACTTCCTTGATAAATATCTATACTATATTTTGATAAATCAACAGTTTTAGATGATGTATTAGCAAGTTCTACTGCCCAATTGCCGACATTAGTGCCTATATGAATTTCTGAAAATATTATTGGCGAATTAGTTTTCTTGCTTCTTTCTTTACAGCAAGTTAAAAGCAAACAAAAAGGAAGAAGAGCTAAGCATGCTTTATTTCTCATAGATGCACATCTTCTTTCTTTAATTCAAATTGTTTTGCTTCTTCTAATGCTTGTTTGTAAGCATCTTCTGTCATAAAAATACGTTTGCCATCAATATCCACTAGGTGGACACCTGTCATATAGTCATGGAATGGCTGTTTATTCTTTGAGAAGAAAAATAAACTAACAGAGATTATTAATGGAATACCAAATGTAACGAGTGATAGTAATACTTCAATAAACAAGAATAATAAGAATCTAATAGTAAACTTTCCTACTTTAGGAGATAGTCCTCTTTCATCGACTAATCCTGTTCTAAACATCAATTTGCCTAGTGTTCTACGGCCTTTTTTAAATATCATTGGTATAACATACTCAAATACTGTGAAAGAGACCACAACCGGCATAACAATAACTAAACCTATGAATGACCAGTTTAATACTCTTACAGCGTTTGAATAGTCACTATTTCTCGTTAAGAATAATCTGGCGTCTTCAGTTAATGTTTGAGCGTAGAACTTATATAAGTCTTTTTGAGAAGATTCAAGACTAGGAATTAATTCTTTATGCGTAACATCTTTATAGATAAATAACTCGCTCTTAAGTTTTAAATCAAAATATCTTTTGCTTCCCTCGTTAGTGTCATCAAAAAACTTCTCATTTTTGTAGAAATTTGTTAACGCTGTTTCAAGTTTTTCATTAACTGTGCCGTAATCTTCATCAGTTTCCACTGTGTAATATTCAACAAGTGATATAGCTTCCCCACTTGTATCAGCGATATATAAGCCAGAATCTATTTCTACAGCTTTCATTCTACTAGAAGCGTTTTTATAGAAAGTTGCGTTTTGTAAAATCGCATGAGTGGACACTACTAAAATAAGTCCAAATATGAACATGATAATAAGATCGGCTAGAAAGCCTAGCATTCTAGCAGAAAATCTCGCCCTACTATATTTAACTTCCATACTATTTATTATCATCCTCTAGGAACACAGAGTCTATTACTCTATTATCCGTGTTTGTTTCTCTCCTATTATCTCTAGTATCAATTAAAAATGTGCCGCACGCTAAATCGTGTAAAGCAGCGTGATTTTTGTTTGCACACACAAATATAAACGATAATAAGGATAATAAAAATGAGATGCCAGCGAAAAAGAAATATCCAAGAGAAAATGTTCCAATTGTTAATAAAGGTAAATTAAATACAACATTCCCTAAAATCAAATATGGAAAGAACATTCCGATAAAGAAATAATCGATGTATTGGAATATGCATCTAATCGCTAGCATGCCTTTTCCTATTGAACTTCCATCCGCATTAACAACTTTAATATGAAGAACTTTCTTGCCCAATGTTTGTCCGTTTTTAATGCCCAAAGGAATTAAGAAGAAATATATGACAAACAAGATTAAAAACAAAATTATTGCACTTATGGACATATGATTAAAAAGGATGTCATTTTGTTTTAACACTTGAGAATACATAAAAGAATATTCTTCGCTCGTTAAAAGAACTTCTTCTGCTTTTACAAAATTTGTTTCCGCAAATTCTTTAATAGTATAATAAGCGCTTTCGGTGTCTTGATTCTTCTCTCCATCTAGATATTGTTGGATCAAAACTTTGCTTTCTTCTTTTAAAGATGCGGGTTTAGAATCATCCGAAAAGTTCCAAATACCATTTTCCCCAATTTCTGGGTAATTAAATATTTCGTTTTTTAACCAATCTAATGAATAGTTAGGCTTATCACCATTGATAGTTAAATTGTTATTAGCGTAGTCCAAATAGAAGTAGGCAATGTTATCAGTATATTTGCCTTGTTCATTTATTTCATCTAACGTAATTTTATTTTTAATATATAAAGAGATGACATATTCAGGTGTTTGAGCAGTACCATCAGCCTTTTTAAGCATCAAATGGCCTTTGTAGTACATATTTCTACAATCTTCTACCATTTGTTCTTGCGTTTCTAAAGCATGGCTGTAACTAGGCATTTTACGCACTATTGGGTAAATAGCAGTGGTAAATAAAGCTGCCGCTAAGATGAAAAACACAAATAGGTCAATTAAAAAGGCACCTAAACGTCTTAATGGTTTAGCAATTGGTTCTAAAAACTTAGGTGTAATCTTTTTCATCGTATATATTCTATTAAAATTATTCTTGTTAATAAAGAAAAACCCATCAAACGATGGGTTAATCTTTTTATCAATATTTAGTCGAAAACTATTTAATGATAGAAGCAACTGTACCAGCACCAACTGTACGGCCACCTTCACGGATGGAGAATTTTGTACCTTGTTCCATTGCGATTGGGTGAATGAGTTCGACAGTTAATTCGACGTTATCACCAGGCATGACCATGTCAACACCTGCAGGTAATGTAATGACACCTGTAACGTCTGTTGTACGGAAGTAGAATTGTGGACGATAGTTGCTTAAGAAAGCTGTATGACGGCCACCTTCTTCTTTTGTTAAAACGTAAACAGACGCTGTGAATTTGCTATGTGGAGTAACGGATCCTGGTTTTGCAAGGACTTGACCACGTTGGACTTGATCACGGTTGATACCTCTTAAGAGGACACCAACGTTATCACCAGCGAAGACTTGGTCACATGTTTTACGGAAGGATTCAAGACCTGTAATAACAGATGTTTGAGTTTCTTTAATACCAATGATTTCAACGTTATCACCCATTTTTGCTGTACCACGTTCGACACGGCCTGTAACAACAGTACCACGACCGGAAATTGTCATAACGTCTTCGATAGCAAGTAAGAATGGTTTATCTGTTTCACGAGCTGGTGCAGGAATGTATGTATCGCATGCTTCCATTAAATCTAAGACAGCTTGTTTGTATTCTGGATTGCCGTCTAATGCACCACGTGCGGAACCACGGATAACTGGGACATCATCACCAGGGAAACCGTAGCTGTTTAAGAGGTCTCTGACGTCCATTTCGACTAAGTCTAATAATTCTGGATCATCAACGAGGTCGACTTTATTAATAAAGACAACGACATATGGAACACCAACTTGACGAGCTAATAAGATGTGTTCACGTGTTTGTGGCATAACGCCGTCTGTACCTGCAACAACGAGGATAGCACCATCCATTTGAGCAGCACCAGTGATCATGTTCTTGACATAGTCAGCGTGTCCTGGGCAGTCAACGTGTGCGTAGTGTCTCTTTGATGTTTTGTACTCGATGTGAGCTGTGTTAATTGTAATACCACGAGCTTTTTCTTCTGGTGCAGAGTCGATTTGAGCGTAGTCTGTTTTGACAGCTCCACCTTTTTCTGCGAGGACAGATGTGATGGCTGCTGTTAATGTTGTTTTACCATGGTCGACGTGACCAATTGTACCAATGTTAACGTGTTCCAAACTTCTGTCAAATTTTTCTTTTGCCATAAATTGAAATCTCCTTTTTCGTTATATTTTCAACGAATTAATAATATAGCATTTATTTTTTATATTCAATACCCTTTAAAGGTATTAAGTATCAATTATCGAGCGGACATTCCACTCTTCTTAACGATTTCGTCTTGGATGAATCTTGGGCATTCACCATAATGATCAAATTGCATGACATAGTTACCACGACCTTGAGTCATAGAACGTAAGTCTGTGACGTAACCAAACATTTCTGATAATGGTACTTCAGCTTCAATGATCTTAGCGTTTGCACGTTGAGATTCACCTGTGACAGAACCTCTTCTACGAGCGATATCACCAATGACATCACCATAGTATTGTTCTGGGACTGTAACTTCAATCTTCATGATAGGTTCAAGAATGACTGGAGAACATTTCTTTGCAGCTTCTTTAAGAGCTAAGGAAGCAGCAATCTTGTAAGCAGCTTCGGAAGAGTCGACATCATGGTAGGAACCATCGAATAATGTTGCCTTAATATCCATGACTTCAAAGCCAGCGACCATACCTCTCTTTAAGGAATCAATTAAACCATCTTGAGTTGGCTTAATGTATTCTCTAGGAACGGAACCACCGACGATAGCGTCAACGAATTCGAAACCTTTTCCTGGGTTTGGTTCAAATTTGACCCAAACGTGACCGTATTGACCACGACCACCGGATTGTTTGATGTATTTACCTTCACAATCTGCAGTTGTTTTAATTGTTTCTTTGTATTCAACTTGAGGAGCACCGACGTTAACTTGAACGTTGAATTCTCTTCTCATACGGTCGACGATGATGTCTAAGTGCAATTCACCGACACCAGCGATAATTGTTTGACCTGTTTCAGGGTTTGTTCTAACTCTGAATGTTGGGTCTTCTTCTGCTAACTTTTGAAGCGCAATGCTCATCTTTTCTTGGTCAGCTTTTGTTTTTGGTTCAACAGCTTCTTCGATAACTGGATCTGGGAATTCCATTTGTTCCAAAATAACTTCGTGTTTTTCATCACACAATGTGTCACCTGTAGTTGTACTCTTTAAGCCAACAACAGCACCGATGTCACCAGCGTGAAGTTCTTCAACTTCTTGACGGTGGTTAGAGTGCATTAGGACGACACGAGCAATTCTTTCTTTGTTGCCCTTTGTTGAGTTAAGGACATAAGAACCACTCTTTAAGACACCACTATAAACACGAACATATGCTAATCTACCAATGAATGGGTCGGTAGCAATCTTAAATGCTAATGCTGCAAGTGGAGCGTCATCTGTTGCTTGGCATTCAATGTCATTACCATTGTCATCAGTTCCTTTCGATGCAGGAATATCTAATGGGCTTGGTAAATAATCGATAACGCCATCAAGTAACATTTGAATGTTTTTATTCTTGTAAGCAGAACCACAGAATACTGGGTGGAATTCACCTGTTAAAACTGCTTTACGGATAACCGCTTTTGTTGTTTCAACATCTGGTTCTAAACCTTCAAGAACCATCATTAAGATATCTTCATCAAAGTTAGATAACGCTTCGAACAATTTGCCTCTTAATTCGAGGACTTTTTCTTGGTATTCTTCAGGAATTGCAATTTCTTGTGGTTCATCATGAACATCAGATGTGTAAACATATGCTTTTTGTTCAATAATATCGATACAACCTTTTAATGTTGATTCGATACCGATTGGGTATTGAACAGCAGCTGCGTTTGCGCCTAATCTTTCATGCAATGAACGAACACACATTTCGAAGTCTGCACCGATAGCATCGAGTTTGTTAACAAAAACGATTCTAGGAACACCATATTTGGAACCTTGTCTCCAAACTGTTTCTGTTTGTGGTTCAACACCATTTTTACCATCAAGGACAGTGATTGCACCGTCTAAGACACGTAATGAACGTTCAACTTCAACTGTAAAGTCGACGTGTCCAGGAGTGTCGATGATGTTAATACGATTACCCTTCCATGTTGCTGTTGTAGCAGCGGAAGTAATTGTAATACCTCTTTCTTGTTCTTGTTCCATCCAGTCCATTGTTGCGGAACCATCATGAGTTTCACCAATTTTGTGGATTTTACCTGTGAAGTAGAGGATACGTTCTGTAGTAGTAGTTTTACCAGCATCGATGTGAGCCATGATGCCGATGTTACGTGTATGTGCTAAATCAAATTCACGTGCCATATGTATATGCCCCTACTATTACCAACGATAATGTGCATAAGCTTTGTTTGCTTCTGCCATCTTGTGAGTATCTTCTCTCTTTTTGACGGAAGCACCTGTACCATTAGCAGCATCAATGATTTCATTTGCTAATCTGTCTTCCATAGTCTTTTCGTTTCTTAAACGAGAATAGTTGACTAACCATCTTAAGCCTAATGTGACTTTTCTATCTTGAGAAACTTCAGTTGGGACTTGGAAGTTAGCGGCACCAATACGACGGACCTTTAATTCGACTTCTGGCATAATGTTTGCAATCGCAGTAGCGAATACGTCCATTGCTGGTTTACCTGTTTTTGCTTCGATTTTATTAAAGGCTGAATAGAGAATTGTTTGAGCAGTACCCTTTTTGCCATCGAGCATAATTTTGTTGATTAAGCGTGTTACTAATTTTGAATTATAAATTGGATCTGGTAACACATCGCGCTTTGGCGCTTGACCTTTACGTGGCATTATTTATTCCTCCTTTAATTATTTAGCTTCTTTTGGTCTCTTTGTGCCGTATAAGGAACGACCTTGTCTACGTTTCTCGATACCTGCACAGTCAAGTGTTCCACGAATAATGTGGTAACGAACACCTGGTAAGTCTTTAACACGTCCACCACGAATCATAACTGTGGAGTGTTCTTGTAAGTTGTGGCCTTCACCGCCGATATAAGCAGTGACTTCGTAACCATTGCTCAATCTAACACGAGCGTATTTTCTTAAAGCTGAGTTAGGTTTCTTAGGAGTCATGGTACCCACACGGGTACAGACACCACGCTTTTGAGATGCAGATTGGTTAGCTTCTTTTTTCTTTAGAGAGTTCCATCTAACACCAAGAGCAGGTGCTTTAGACTTCCAAGCTTTGTTTTGGCGGCCTTCACGAACTAATTGGTTAATTGTTGGCATATATTTGCTCCTTTTCTTAACTATTTCAAATGTGTGTTAATGTGCACACAGTACCGAGTGTATCGTGTTTCCCTCATAAAAAACGACCAAACGGTCTGCGCATAACACGCTCATATATAATATATAAGTTAAAATGCACATGCAATAAAAAAATCAAAAAGTTTTAAAAATGTAAAAAAATAACCCTAAAAATAGGCACAAAAAAGCCCCAAATAAATGGGGCTAAATTGTTAGGATAAATGACTATTTCTTATTATCTTCATCGATTTTTTGAATCTTTTCAACAATTGCATTTAAAGCCTTATCATGAGCTTCGACATAACGATCAGAAACTTCTTTCATAGTGTTTTCAACTGTGAAATCATCAGTTAATGATGCTTCTTCTTCTTCGTTCATCAAGCCACGTCCTGCTGGAATTAAGTGACCAGTAATAACGTTTTCTTTTAAGCCATGGAGATAGTCAGTTTTGCCTTTGATAGCAGCATCTGTTAAGACTCTTGTTGTTTCTTGGAAGGATGCAGCGGATAAGAAGCTATCAGTTTCAAGAGCAGCCTTTGTGATACCTAACACTAATGGTTGGAACACAGCTGGACGTTTTCCAGCAAGGATTGCTTCACTGTTCTTTGCAGTGAATGTATTTAAAGATACACGTGTACCTGATAATAAGTCTGTATCACCAGCATCAACAACGAAGACTTTACGTAACATTTGTCTAATAATGACTTCGATGTGCTTATCGGAAATAGCGATATCTTGAGCAGAATAAACCTTACGGACTTCCTTCAAGATATAGTTTTCAACAGCAGTGACATCGCTGACTTCGAGTAATTTCTTAGGAGCGATAGCACCTTCTGTGATCTTTCCACCATTTCTAACTGTATCGCCTTTTTGAACTCTTAAACGAGCACCAAAAGCGGTTGTATAAACTTTCTCTTCGAGATCGTTTCTAACTGTGACAACATAGCAGCCACCTTTTTCTTCGATCTTTTCGACTTTACCTGAGATTTCAGAAATGAGAGCTTCACCTTTAGGGTTACGAGCTTCGAACAATTCTTGAACACGAGGTAAACCTTGAGTAATATCGCTACCAGCAACACCACCAGTATGGAAAGTTCTCATTGTTAATTGAGTACCAGGTTCGCCAATGGATTGAGCAGCCATAATACCAACAGCTTCGCCGACTTTAACTTCACGGCCAGTAGCTAAGTTACGGCCATAACAGTGTACACAGACACCATCTTTAGTTTCACATCCAAATAAGGATCTAATGTAAACTTCTTTGATACCTGCATCAACGATAGCTTTTGCGTCTTCTTCGTTAATCATTGTATTACCTTTAACGATAATTTCACCTGTTTGAGGATTAATAACATCATTTAAAGCATAACGACCGATTAAACGATCTTCTAGAGAAGCAATTAAGGAATTTTGAGCTGTGTTACGGATTTCTCTGACTAAGAAGCCATGATCTGTACCACAGTCAATTTCTCTAACGATAACGTCTTGAGAAACGTCGACTAATCTTCTTGTTAAGTAACCAGAGTCAGCAGTCTTTAAAGCAGTATCAGCACCACCCTTACGAGCACCATGAGTAGCAATAAAGAACTCAGAAACGTTCATACCTTCACGGAAACAAGATTTAACAGGAAGTTCGACAGTAGCGCCTGATGTAGAACCCATCAAGCCTCTCATACCTGCTAACTGAAGAATGTTGGAGATGTTACCACGAGCGCCGGAATCGGACATCATGAAGATTGGGTTTCTAACATCTTTAGAGAATTGATTAGAAAGTTTGCTTTGGACTTCATCTTTAACTTTTGTCCAAACATTAATGACTTGGTTGTATCTTTCTTCGTTTGTTAATAAACCCATATCATACATGTCTTTGAGTTGTGCGACTTTTTCATCACCGCTCTTAAGAATTTCTTCTTTACCTTGGACCATATGGATGTCATCAAGAGAAACTGTTAAACCAGCAATTGTGGAATAACGGAAACCTTGGTCTTTAATCTTATCCAAAACAGCGGATGTTTTTGGATTGCCTTGACGATCATAACGTTGGAAGATTTCGTTAATGATTTTACCAATGTCTTTCTTCTTAAATGGCTTGCGAATTGCGGACTTTTCAATTAATTCACGGACATTTGTTCCTTTTGGAGCAAAGAAAGATTTAATTAAATCCTTATCGCCAGCAAGGTTTGCTGTAGAAACTTCATTTAAGTAAGGGAAATCACTTGGGAAGATTAAGTTGAAGATAACTTTACCAACAGAAGTAATTAAGTAAGATTTATTTTCTTCTTCAGTGAAATCTTCCTTCATCATAGCGCTACCTAAGATAGCGATACGACTATGTAAGTGAATTTGATGTGTTTGATATGCGAGTAATAAATCATCGACTGTTTTGAAGACTTTGCCTTCACTAGCAGCATATAATTCATATCTCTCAGCTTCCTCTTCATCGTGTCTAGCATGTAATGTAGCAGCGCGATCTAAGAAGTTTTGTTTTGTTTCTTCGGTAGTTAAATAGTAGTTACCGATGACCATATCTTGAGATGGAGTAACGATAGGCTTGCCATCTTTAGGACCAAGAATGTTGTTGCTTGCAAGCATTAAGTGTAAAGCTTCTTCTTGAGCAGCTTTGCTTAGTGGTACGTGAACAGCCATTTGGTCACCATCGAAGTCAGCGTTGAAGCCTGTACATACTAATGGGTGTAAACGAATTGCACGACCATCAACTAATACTGGTTGGAATGCTTGAATACCAAGTCTATGAAGTGTAGGAGCACGGTTTAATAAGACTGGGTGTTTGCTAATGATTTCTTCAACGATATCGAAAACGACATCTTCATAACGGTCAATAATCTTATCAGCTTGTTTGTGAGCGGAGACTAAACCTCTCTTTAATAATTCGCAAGCGATAAATGGACGTAATAATTGGATAGCCATTTCTCTTGGCAATCCACATTGATACATTCTTAAAGTTGGTCCAACAGCAATAACGGAACGGCCGGAATAGTCAACACGTTTACCAAGTAAGTTTTGTCTGAAACGGCCTTGTTTACCTTTTAATGCGGAAGACAAGGATTTAAGAGCACGACCACCTGGGCCTTGGACTGGTTTATTTCTTCTGCCGTTATCAATTAATGCGTCAACGGCTTCTTGAAGCATACGTTTTTCGTTCATTAAGATGACGTCAGGAGATTTCATATCGATTAATCTTCTTAAACGGTTATTTCTAGAAATAACTCTACGATATAAATCGTTTAAGTCACTTGTAGCGAATCTACCACCATCAAGTTGTAACATAGGACGTAAATCTGGTGGAATAACAGGAACTACATCGAGAACCATCCATTCAGGTTTGTTACTTGAGCTTCTGAAAGCTTCGATAACTTCAAGTCTCTTTGTTAACTTTGCACGGTTATTAGAAGTTGCATCTTTCATCTTGCGATTAATTTCTTCAGCTTCTGCATCGAGGTTGACTTCTTGTAATAAACGTTTAATTGCAGCAGCACCTTCGCCAAATTCAGCGCCTGTGTATTTGCCAGCAAATCTAGAAACACCATGGAAATTGAAAACTTCACCAGGGTTGTTTAATGAATCAATTAAATCGTTACATCTTTGCCAATCATCACTACCTTCGAGAAGTCCTAATTCATCTTTACGAGCTAAGATTTCTTCAAGAACAGGAATAAATACTTCACGGCCGTTTCTTTCGTTGATGAATTCACGATAAGAAAGTCTAGTTGATTTACCTGGGTTTAAGCAGATGTGAGCAGCATAATATGTGATGTCTTCTAATTGTTTTGGAGAGACATCTAAGATTAAGCCGATACGGCTTGGAATACCTTTTAAGTACCAAATATGTGTACATGGTGAAGCGAGTTCAATGTGGCCCATTCTTTCACGACGGACTTCTTTTGATGTGACTTCAACACCACATTTTTCACATGTGTAACCAGCATATCTGATCTTTTTGTACTTACCACAGTGACATTCGTAATCCTTGCTAGGTCCGAAAATTCTTTCACAATATAAGCCATCCATTTCAGGTTTTTGGCTACGGTAGTTAATTGTCTCTGGCTTTAAAACTTCACCATGGGACCAACTACGAATTTTTTCAGGGGATGCTAATCCGACTTGAATAGCAGTTAATTTTTTAACATCAAACATGGTTAACTTCCTCCTTATTAATCATTTTCTTCATCAAGTGTATGAGTAGCCATATCAATAGCTTCTTCATCTACCACTGATTCATCTTTGCCTTCACCAACGAGGTTCCTAATAGAAGAATTGATCTTTCTTTCTTCTTTTTCCGCCTCTTTAGCAAGAGCGTCCATATCAATAGCGTTGCCATCTTGATCTAACAAGTTAACATCCATTGATAATGCTTGTAATTCTTTAACAAGAACCTTAAAGGCTTCTGGAATACCTGGTTTTGGTAATGTTTGACCTTTAATGATTGCTTCATAAGTTTTTCTTCTTCCGACTCTATCATCAGATTTGACTGTAATGATTTCTTGTAAGACGTGAGCAGCACCATAAGCTTCAAGTGCCCAAACTTCCATTTCACCAAATCTTTGACCACCATTTTGTGCTTTACCACCTAAAGGTTGTTGTGTGACTAATGAGTATGGACCTGTTGCACGAGCGTGTAACTTATCGTCGACCATGTGGACAAGTTTAATCATATACATACATCCAACAGTGATTCTTTCATCGAATCTTTCACCTGTTGTGCCATCGTAAAGAATTGTCTTGCCATCTGGATCCATCTTAGCTTTCTTCATCATATCGAAGATTTCTTCGTTAGTAATACCATCGAAGACAGGGGTCGCAATCTTGTAACCAAGTTTCTTTAAGGCATAGCCTAAGTGAACTTCAAGAATTTGACCGATATTCATACGAGATGGAACGCCTAATGGGTTCAACATGATATCGACAGGTGTGCCATCAGGTAAGAATGGCATATCACATTCTGGTAAGATACGGGAAATAACACCTTTGTTACCGTGACGACCAGACATCTTATCACCTTCAGAGATCTTTCTCTTTTGGACAATATAGACACGGACGACTTCGTTAACATCGTGTGGTAATTCGACATCTTTGTTTTTGCCTTCACGTTTGAAGACTTTGACATCTAAGACAATACCAGCACCACCATGAGGAACACGTAAAGATGCATCTTTGCCTTCGTTTGTCTTTTCACCGAAGATAGCCATTAAAATCTTTTCTTCAGGTGTAGGTTCTGTTAAGCCACGTGGAGTGACTTTACCAACTAAGATATCGCCTTCTTTAACTTCTGTACCTGGAATAACAATACCTCTTTCATCAAGGTGTGCTTTAGCAGCTTCAGAAACGTTAGGAATGTCTGCAGTGATTTCTTCATCACCGAGTTTTGGAATGCTACGGCATTCAATTTCATATTTTTCAATATGAATTGTTGTATAGACATCGTCTTTAACAAGTCTTTCAGACATGATGACAGCATCTTCGTAGTTGTAACCATTCCAAGTCATGAAAGCAATTGTAACATTTTGACCTAATGCGAGGTCACCATTATCCATAGCAGGACCATCAGCAAGAATGTCACCACGTTTAACTTTTTGACCAACTTTAACGATAGATTTATGGTTGATACATGTACCGTTATTTGAACGTTGGAACTTAGATAATTCGTATGTACGAGGTTCGCTTTGACCTTCTTCTAAGACATCAATTGTACGGGAATCTGTGTATGTGACAATACCATCGTTAACAGCAACAACTGCTAAACCAGAGTCACGAGCAATTTGATGTTCAAGACCTGTACCAACAAATGGTGCGTGAGGTCTTAAAAGAGGTAACGCTTGACGTTGCATGTTAGCACCCATCAAAGCACGCATTGTATCGTCGTTTTCAAGGAATGGGATAGAACCAGCAGCGATGGAAACGATTTGTTTTGGAGAAACGTCGACATAATCAACGTCTTCTCTATTAGCCATAACGTTTTCACCTCTATAACGAGCAACGACTTGTTCGTCTAAGATTTCGCCATTAGGGCCAAAGTTAATATTTGCTTCTGCGATGACGTTGTCCCATTCTTCATCTGCAGAAAGGTATACTGAATCATCAACACCACTTAAGACTTTTGGTAAATCATTAGATTTATCAACTCTTCTATATGGAGTTTCAATGAAACCGTATTTGTTAATCTTTGCATAAGATGCAAGGTTGTTAATCAAACCAATGTTTTGACCTTCAGGTGTTTCAATAGGACAGATTCTGCCATAGTGAGATACATGAACGTCACGAACTTCAGTAGATGCTCTATCACGAGTTAATCCACCAGGACCTAAAGCGGATAATCTACGTTTATTTGTTAATTCTGATAATGGGTTAACTTGATCCATGAATTGGCTGAGTTGAGAACCAGCGAAGAATTCACGAATAGATGCTGATAATGGTTTAGGGTTAACTAAAGCTTTTGGTTTTAAGTTACCTAAATCAGAAATAGACATCTTTTGTTGAACTGTCTTAACCATTTTAGCTAAGCCAATTCTGAATTGGTTTTGTAATAATTCGCCGACACATCTAATTCTTCTATTGCCTAAATGGTCAATATCATCGGTTTCACCGATGCCTTCCATAATGTTAAGGAAGTAAGAGAAGATAGCAACGATATCACTTGTTGTAACAGTTGTGCACATAGAGTTCAAATCTGTACCAATGATATGGCAAACTTTCTTGTCTTTTTCATTGTTATAGACTTTGACTAAGTTAACGATTCCATGTGTGTCCACGCGCTCGTTCACTTTTAATTTTAATACGTGTTCAGTTGTGTTCTCAAAGAACTCTTCATCACGTAATGCATCAACATCTGCTACAGTAAGTGTGTAACCTTTTTTGAAACGGATTTCACCATCGTTAGTAACTAAGTTTTGAGCTAATGTTCTACCTGTTAAACGATTGTAAACACCCAATTTCTTAATGTATTTATAACGACCTGCACGACCTAAGTCATATCTCTTTTCATCGAAATATTTTTGAATTAAGAAGTTGTAGATACCTTCTTCGGTGACTGGTTCACCTGGTTTCATCTTCTTAAAGATTTCAATGAGAGCAGCTTTTGCAGTTTTTGTGTCGTCTTTAGCTAAAGTATTTTCTAATGCATCATTTTTGCCGAATAAGCTAATAATATCTTCATCAGATTCAATGCCTAAAGCACGGAGTAAAACAGATGCGTGGATTTTCTTTTGACGGTCGATACGGACAGTTAAGATGTCTTTTGTATCACTCTCAAATTGTAACCAAGCACCTCTACCTGGGTGAAGATCGCCTTCGTAGATATATTTACCAGACTTCATCTCCTTAGAGACATATGCGCCTGGAGAACGGATGAGTTGGCTAACGATAACTCTTTCCGCACCATTAACGATGAATGTACCACCACTTGTCATCATTGGGAAGTCACCCATGTAGACATCGGATTCTTGCATTTCGTTAGTGTCTTTACGGATTAAACGAAGTTTGACATAAATTGGAACACAATAAGTCAATTCTTGAGCTTTGCAATCGTTAAGTGAATGTTTAGGTTCGCCTAAAGTTACGGAATCATATGCAATTTGTAATGTTCCGGAATAATTGTCGATTGGGAAAGATTCTTTGAATACTTCATCTAAACCTTTGTCGATAAATTCTTTGAATGATTTTGTTTGAATTTCAACGAGGTTTGGGAGTGGGAGTTCACCAGACACACGAGAATAATCAACACGATCATTGTTCAATCTTTTAAGATTGTCGATATTTCTTATCATTTCAATGGCTCCTTTAATATAAATTTTTAGTTCAGTTATACATTGTTATATGTAATATCACCTATAACTCAACTCTGTGATTTTACATATCGCAATGCACTATGAACCGCCATCAATTAGATGTTGTTTCCTCACCACTACTATATAAGCGAGTTTGAACTTATTACTATGTGGGATTGGATTCACAACAATTGAATCAGTTTGCCTTCAGTCTTTACGATAGATTGTCACTATGAAGGGAAGTGAATCATTTGGCTTAATCCGAATAAATTGTGCGTATGTACATATAGACAAGCGCGCGAATTTTTATAGACGAGGTCAACTCTCGCCAAAAAAACACTATAGACATAGTAATAGTTAAGCCGTTATTACTATGTAATTTTAAGGTCAGGGGGCATCGCAAAATGCGATATTCCCCCTATATGACCTAAACGAATTAAGTTGTAGCTAACGAATTTTGTGAAGCTTTTAAACCGTTAGCTTTAATTCAATAGCCGTAAACTAAATTATTTAATTTCGACTTCAGCACCAGCTGCTGTAAGAGCTTTCTTGTGTTCTTCAGCTTCGACTGGGGAGATTTTTTCTTTGATTGTAGATGGAACTACGTCAACTAATTTCTTAGCATCCATTAAGCTTAAGCCTGTGATAGCTTGAACAGCTTTGATGACTTGAACTTTGGAAGCACCGACAGCCTTTAAGATAAGGTTGACTTCTGTTGGTCCTTGTGGTGCAGCTTCTTCTTCTGCAGGTGCAGCAGCAGCGACTGGTGCAGCAGCAGTAACGCCGAATTCAGCTTCGACTGCTTTGACTAATTCATTTAATTCCATTACTGTCATTTCTTTTAATGAAGCAATGATTTCTTCGTTTGTTAACTTTGCCATTTTAATTTCCTCCTATTGGCATTATTGTTTATCCGCAATAGCTTGAACAGCGCAAGCAAATTGACGGACAGGTGCTTGTAAGCACGATAAGAACATGGAAATGAGTCCTTCTCTTCCAGGCATTTTAGCAACTTCTACCATGCCTTTAGCGTCAACAAATTTGTTTTCGACGTAACCACCTTTGATGGTGAGGACTTTACCAAACTTCTTAGAATATTTATTGACGATTTTTGGTCCGTTGCTCAATTCTTGAGAGAAGATGATAGCATTAGGACCTTCAAAGACTTCTTCACCGCCTTCGTAGCCGAGTTCTTTAACTGCGCGTTCGACAAGAGAGTTCTTGTAAACACAGAGTTCAGCACCTTCAGCACGTAAAGCACGACGGAGTTCTTGAAGTTTAGCAACTGTTAAACCACGGTATTCAGCAATAGTAACAGAACTGCTTGCTTTAGCCTTTGTAACAATTTCACTAACAAGGTTTTGTTTAGCTTCTAAGACTTGTTGATTCATATTCTTTTTTACCTCCTTTTCAATTTGTGTGTTTTGAGGCTCCAATATACGGTTCAGAAATATATTTCTTACGCCTCGGTAACATTATTAAGGCACATGCCCGTTACTGTCTTTGGTATATGGAATCTTTTGTTAATTATCTACCATTAAATGTGAAGGCAATAGATGGTCCCATGGTAGTATGGATCACTGATGTTTTGATGTAGGCGCCCTTCACAGCGGCTGGTTTAGCTTTAACGATAGCTTCGCAAAGCGCAGATAAGTTTTCAGCAATCTTCGCAGTATCGAATGAAACACGAGCGATAGAGACGTGCATATTTGCTTCCTTATCGACACGGTATTCAACTTTACCAGCTTTGATTTCTTTAACAGCGTTGCCGATGTTTGGGTTAACTGTGCCTGTTTTTGGGTTTGGCATTAAGCCTTTAGGACCTAAAACACGACCTAATTTACCGATTTCACCCATCATGTTAGGTGTAGCAACGATGACATCGAAGTCAAACCAGTTTTCTTTTTGGATTTTTTCAAGCATTTCTTTGCCACCAGCAAAATCCGCACCAGCAGCCTTAGCTTCTTCAACTTTATCAGTAATAGCTAAAACTTTTTTAGTTTTGCCGTTACCGTGTGGGAGAATGAGAGTGCCTCTCACTAATTGATCAGCTTGTCTTGGGTCGACATTGAGTTTAAATGAAGCATCAACAGTTGCGTCAAATTTAACAGTAGATGTTTCTTTGACTAATGCACATGCTTCTTCGATTGTGTATAACTTACCGGCCTCTACTTTTTCAGCAGCAGCAACATATTTTTTTGCTCTCTTCATAAGTATTCTCCTTAGTCATCCACGACGATGCCCATTTGAAGTGCGCTACCTTCAATAACTTTCATAGCAGCATCAATGTCATTGCTGTTTAAGTCTGGCATCTTGTACTCAGCGATTTCTCTGAGTTGTGCGCGAGTGATATGACCAACGATACCTTTACGGCCTTGGGCACCACCTTTTTGAATTCCAGCTGCTTTTAATAAGAGACCTGCGACTGGAGAGGTCTTGATGACGAAATCATAAGATTTGTCTTCATAAGCTGTGATAAGTACTGGGACTGGTGAACCTTTACGGTCTGCTGTCTTGGCGTTAAAGTCTGTACAGAATTTAGCCATGTTGACACCAGCAGATGCGAGTTTTGGTCCTGGTTTTGCTTCACCACCAGGGAGTTCCATTTTCACAACCTTAGCGATTTTTTTACTCACGTGACTTTCCTCCTTTTTTAGTAATTGTCCGTGTCGTGGTTCTTATGAGTGAATCACCACTCTTCCACGATACCGATATTTCGCATATGTGCACGACACACTCTCATACGTGAAGGCAACATGCTTGTATACTATACTAAATGTACGCGTATAAACGCAAGAACTTTATTTAAAAACTTTTTAATAAAATTTTATCAAATTATTAATATAATTTGAAAATTATAGACTTTTTTATTTTCATAATATATAATACACTACACAAGCGGAGTATCTATGGCAAAGAAAAACAAACAAATCAAAATTAATCCGTATGTATTGGTTATCTTATCCTTCATCCTTGTGATATTTGTGGGTTCGATACTTTTAAACATGCCATTTGCAAGAAAAGATCATACTTGGAGTTGGGGTAACTATTTAGATTCTTTGACAACTGCTGTATCTGCAACATGTGTGACCGGTACTTGTACATATATCGATGGATTCGCTGACACTATCACATTTGGTGGTCAAGTAGTCACCGCAGTTTTGATTCAAATTGGTGGTTTAGGATTCATTACTGTCTTAACCTTCATTATTACGTTATTTAAATCAAAATTACAATTCAAAGATAGATACTTAATTTCCCAAATGGTGTCCTCTACAAACTTTGCTGATGTCGTCAAGTTCGTGCGTAAAATAATATTAATAAGTTTTATATGCGAATTCGCAGGATTTTTAATGGGTTTACCTGTTTTCTTATATATGTATCCTAATGATTTAGGTCAAGCATTATGGAACTCATTATTCCATTCGATTTCCGCATTTAATAATGCAGGATTTGACTTATTTGGCAATGTTACCTCTTTAATTGATGGCCTTTCTGGTGCGACTGGTGCAACAAACTGGGTCTTCATTGGACCACATGAATGGAGATACATTTACTTCTGTTCATATGTCATGTTATTGATCCTATTAGGAGGCATCTCATTCTTAGTAATTATTGAAGTTGCAACTAAGCTAGCAAAGCATAGTCAATGGAGGGCTTTTACAAAGATTGCAATCCTCATGGGACTTATACTACATTTAGGTGGTGCATTAAGCATCTGGCTAGGCGATGGTTTCAAGGGTGAAAATAGTGTGAATTTCTTCCACTGCTTATTCCAATCTATCACATGTAGAACAGCTGGTTTCTCCACAAAATGGCAGGACAATTTCTCTACATCAAGTAAAGTTATATCATCCTTATTAATGATTATAGGCGGCGCACCTTTAGGCACTGCTGGTGGCTTGAAGACCACTACATTCTTTATGGTGATATTAGCAATGATTTCCCACTTCAAAGGAAAGAAAGTTCATGCGTTCCATCGTGAATATTCCAATAATATGGTAGTTAAAGCGATGTCATTATTATTCTTAGGGTTGGTGATTATTGTTATTTCATATATCGCAATAGATGCCTTTGGCTTAGAAAAAGCAGGTAGGTTTACTGATTATGGCTATGCTGGTACATTAGAATCAATTACTTACGACTTTGATGTTGATGGCACCAGAGAAATACATTTACATACCGATTTATCAATGTTATATTTCTATGAAATATGTTCTAACTTCGGTACTACTGGATTCTTCGTTGGTATTGAGCCATTCTTATCAGTTGGATCCAAGATTGTGATAAACTTGTTAATGTTCCTTGGTAGATTAGGACCAATGACATTCTTACAAGTTATTCAAACTAACATGGATAAAGATGTTAAACAAAACTTTGAATATGTTGAGGAAGATTTCCTCATTGGTTAAAGGAGAAATACTTTATGGCAAAAAAATCATTCGCAGTTATTGGCTTGGGCCAATTCGGTTTGGCAATCGTTGATGAATTAATCGACATTGGCGCAGACGTCATCGCTATCGATAATAACGAGGATGTTGTCAACAAAATCGCAAGTAAATTACCAACAGCATTCGTTGCAGACTCAACAAATGAAAATGCGTTAATTGAATTAGGAATTAAGGATGTTGATGCTGCTATCGTTGCTTTCGGTGGTAACAAAGAAGCTGCTGTCTTAACAACTGTTATTTTAAGAGAAATTGGTGTTAAACAATTAATCGTTCGTACCGATGATGACTACTATGTTCCAATTATGAAAAAATTAGGCGCAACAGAAGTTATCACACCACAAAAAGCAGCGGGTGTTGCTTTAGCAAATAGGCTTGGTAACGAAGACTACAAAGACTTCTATAAATTAGATGAAAAATACTCTGTCGTTTCCATTGTTATCAAACCAGGATTTGTTCCTTGCACACTTATTGAATTAAACCCAAAAATCAAATTTGGTGTTAGCTTAGTCTTAGTTATTAGAAATGGTAAATCATTTGTCCCAGGCGGTAATGATTCACTTATTCCTGAAGATACAATTTACGTTGTTGGCACCACTAAAGACATTAGAGCGTTCAGGCAAGAAATTAACGGAAAAGCAAAATAATTTTAATTTTTTGTATTTTTCAATAAAATTCCACTGGTTCAGTGGTTTTTTCATTTGCATGTTCGTTTGGTGCTTCGCGCACATTTGCAATAATATACATGTGGGCGTATTATACAACCGAATATGACAAAAAAAATAAGCAAATTTCCATTAGCAGCAAAATTAGGTGTTGGATTGTTAGTTGTAGCAGCCGGCGGACTTTTAGGTGCTTTTCTTTCTATTAACATAATTTTCAAACCAAAAGAAGTTGATTACAAACAATACAAAGAGGAAGACTTAGTGGATGACATGGATGCGTTATTAGAAAAATATAGAAGTGTTAAAAACGAGTACACTATCGCACAATACGCACAGGAATTCGATCCATGGGATCTAGCTAACATTGCATTATTTAGACTAAACCAAAACGAAACATATTATTCAATTTGCAAAGGAAAAGTTGAAACACCTGCATTAGATCAAACCATAAGAGCGTTCGCTATTAAAAATCAAAATAGTAATTTCTTAGAAAATATTTCACGTTCAACTTTAGTTAAGGTCGCAACACGTTTTTATAGTGATAACACAATTAGAATTTATAAAGGCAAACCAAATTCTGTTGATTCTGCAAAATGGGAAGCTGAATATAGTGAATATAGCCAAGAAAATTTCAAAGAAACATGGGGCAAATCATTATCAAAACCATTTTCTTATATTATTTCTAGCAAAACATGCAATGTAGGTAATAAAGTCGAAGAAGTTGAAGATAACTATGTTATCAAGCTTAAATTAGATAAAGAAACTTCAGTTATTAACTATGTTAAAGAGATGGTACAATTATCAAATCTCGACGCTGATCCAGTATTTGTTGATGACATAGAATTAAACATTACCATTAATAGCGATTTACAAATCGTAAGTACATATTGTAAAGAAAACTACAAAGTCAAAAAACCTGTTTGGATGGATGCGACTGGAGAAATAGTAACAAATTACTATTACGATAATGTGCCAGAAATACCAGACTTAGAAACAAATTGTAATTACACGGAGGGCAAATAAGATGAATAAAGTTGCAAAATACATACTTATCTATACAGGCGTATTTGCTGCTGCAACAGCTGCTACTATTTTTATTGCGAAACCAAAACCAATTGAACCTCCAGAAGAACAAGAGGAAGATAGGCCAGTCAAAGATACTGCTCCTTTTGCAAAAATGCTAAATTATCTATCAGATAATCAATTCTTTAATGTTAGCGCAAACGCAATTGTTAAAGTCGGTGTCGATACTATTGTTGCTGATATTAAAGGGCAAGTAGATAAAAGATCCTTTGAGGATTTAGATGCCTGGGCTAATGTACACGCAAATGTAAGCGGGGAAGATGTAGATTTATCCGCAACTTATATAAGCCAAGTTGTAACATTAGATGCATTTGATAACTACTTTAAAGCGAGTATTGATGATATTAACGATTTTATAGATTTAGTAGATGCTGTAACCACCACTCCAACATCAAACCAACGTAAATTATTGCCATTAAAGAAATATGCTGATGCAATTGATTGGCAAGATGTATTAATCGCAGTTGGTGCGTTAGAAGAAACAGATAAGAAACAAGCACCTAATGGAGATTATTATTTCCCAATTAAAATTAATAATGAAGAAGTCGATATTATAGTTAGTAAATCTTCAGAAGATAGAGTGTTAGGTTTAAAAACAGAATCCTTAACAATTGATGAAGTAAATATTAAAGCAGACATTAGAATCGAAGATATTTCGTCAAGTGAAATTCATATTGAAAATCCATTACAAGGACCAAACAAAGATAAATACATAGACTTTAGAAATTGCTTTAATTTGTTTACTGATATTTATTCTTTAACTGGCCAAAAACAATTAATGGCAGATGTGTCCGCGAAAATTGGAGTCATGGAAAATTCTGGTAACAGAGAGATACTCCAAGCAAATCTTGGTGTAGGTTATGATTTTAACAACGATAGCTTATCATTAGACGGCACATTAGGTGACAGTAAAAGACAATACGAATTCTTTGGCGCATACGAAAATAACACAATATACGCAAACATAAATAAAATGTTCTTAAGCGTTAAGGATTCATCTATTAATGAGGTAATCGATTACCTAGATCATAAAATCACAAAAGGTAATAATGTCGTTAAATTAATGGATGCAACAACAGAAATTATCGAAGCTACCGAAGTATCGGAAATCATTAATAAAGTTAAAAATGGCTTAGGTTTTATCGTATTAACCGAGAATCAATTAGATGTTGACTTAGATTTATCAGTCTTTGATAGTTCAATGAATCAAGTCCACGCAACATTAACATTTGATGACCAATCACTAAAAACATTAAAAGTTGATCACTTTGAAGTTGAAACCTGGTATTTCGATGATATAACAATAACATTAAAGGATTACGTCGCTCCTTCATTTGACAAAACAAAATATGTCGCAATTGACCCTGCATTTGGTTTATTGCCTGCAATTGATAATTTAATCGAATCTTCAAAAATTAGGTTAGAAGTTTCAGCATTAATGGATAGACAAAATCCAGATAAAAATAATCTAACTTTAGATGGTTACGCACAAATTGATTTAGATAATTCATGTGGTTATGGTGAATTAACTTTAGTGGATCCAAATAACTATTCTCATAAGTTAGAAGCTAATGTAGATGAAGAAGGTAAAATTTTATTTGAATATAATGATACTTTAAAAGGCAAATTCAACACTAGTGTTTTAAACGAAGTAACCGAAGAACCATCTGGAATTTTGCCATCGGTCATCGAAGACGAAGAAAACAAAGAAGATGTTGAGGATTTGCTTACAATCTTAACTGATTTCCTCGAGGGCCTTGGAAGCCCATTAACTCAACTTTTATTAGATGGCAATTACTGGGGCTTATTAGAATACGATTTAATCGATAATCTCGTTATTACAGATTCTAGTGTTGCTTTTGATTTAAGTTTAGAATTACTTAACATAGGTGATAACTACGCAAATGTATCTATTACTTTTAGTAAGAATTCAAATGATGATATTGTTCTCAATACCTTAACATTAAGCAATATCGATTTGGATAACTCATTATTATCTGTAACTCTTACACTAAAAGAATATGATGTTTCATATGATGCAAAAGCCCTTGTAGAGGATAGTTCATTCATTGATTTTACAAGTGTGACAACTTTAATTGATTTTGTCAGTCAAACAATCAATAGTAAGTACTACCACGCCTCTGGTGTTGTAAGAGCATACATTGGTGATGGCCTAGCATCCATGAGTATTGAACTTGATTTAAAAGTTAGAACAGGCGCTGATGGAACTGAAATTGTCGCACAATTCAACGATATTCCTATCATTCCAGGCGTAAACCCAGGATGGTCAGATAGTATAGATATCAGCAGTAAAAATAGAAACGCAACATTATACATGTGTGATAAAACTAAATCATATTATATTATGAGAAAAGACTCATTCACATTTGGCCACACAAAATGGGAATGGATTAAGTGTGATGAAGACTTCTTCTTAGATAACATCGGCTATTTAATTACAAAGCAAATGCTTTGGTTAAATACTGAAATCACTGATGATATGGGATTTAGTAAACCAGGTACATCTTCTTCAGGCGGAGGTGGAGGATCAAGTTCAGCTCCAGTAATCCACTATGAAAATGTATTGAAGAACTATACATTTAACGAAACATCCACTACTGACACATTTGGTTTTGTTATTGATACATATGAATTGCTACAAGATAGCACATTTAAGAAACCATTGTATTTTACTATCAATTCCAATTCTCAAACACAAAAACTTACGTCAGTTGTTGCAGAAATTTCACTTAATACAGGTATTGCCTTCGACATTAAGTTAAGTCTTGAAATGGAAGAAATCGAAGCTGAAGCAACTGCAAGCAACGTGTTAACTGATTTGATTGATTTCAAGAGTGAATTCAATCCTGATTCTCGAAAGATCAACCAAGTCTATCGCAGACAAAATGGTAAAATTGTTGAACGTGATTTCGAATAATCTCTTATCTTAATTCCAACAAAAAAGCATCTTTCAAATAGATGCTTTATTTTTACTTTTTTGTATTTATCCAAAGGATCAAAGATACTTGTAGAGGAATGCCCAATATGAATAAGGCCCATAAGCTCCAGAAGCTAGCAGCTACACCTGCTGTTAAATAGATAGCTGTTAATAATGTCCAAATAAGGAATGACAACGCAACAATTGTTCCAGGTTTATTACCAAAGTACTTTTTATTAAAGAATTGATACATCAGCGCAGAAAATGGAAGAGCCCAAATAAATGATACCCAAAGAGTTTCAGGAGTTCCTTTCGTGGAATCTAAGCAACCATAGACAAATACAATAGTTGCTATTAGCCAAACAATAGAGATTGTTAACGCACAGTTAGCAATTCTATTTTTGGTGCTCTTGTTTGCTTTTTTAACAAACTCTGCTTTTTCTTCTCTGGTGCCCTCATGTGTGAGGTAATCTAACGTAACTCCGTAGAATTCAGCAAGCGCATTAAGTGTTTCAATGTCAGGAATTGTATCGCCTTTTTCCCACTTGCTAACAGCTTTGTCAGAGTAGTTAAATTTTTCAGCAATCTCAAGTTGAGTAAGCTTTTTTTCTTTTCTTAGGGACGCTAAATTATCCCCAATGATTTCTCTTATGTTCTTCATACACTTATAAAATACGCCCAAAAAGCCACTATTTCAACATAATAAATATATAATTCTCTTATTAAGAGAGTCTCTATTTACTCTATTATCTTTAGAAAAATATTCTCTAATGAAGGTTATGACTAATAGGGTTATTTGTTTTTGACATTCTTATAGAATAATATTGCTTCCTATGAAAAAAGAAGAAACTGTCGAAAACATAGAGGAACTCGACACCTCGCCTGAAAAAACAGAAAAACCTCAAAAAAGTAAGAAAGTTCTAACAATTTGCATTTGTGTAGGGGTTCTTGCAGTAGGCGCAACACTTGGAACCATATTAGGAAAACTATTCTTTGGTGGCCAAGCATATGACTATAGCAAGATAGATCAAAACGATTTATACGATGATCAAATAGAGCTGATGAAACGCTATGACAATGATAGAGGGTTAAATGACCTAGTTAAATATACAACAAATTATACGGAATATGAGTTAGCAAATATTGGCTTTAATAAAATTGCAGAACACGATTATCACACAGTTATAGGTGTTGGTCTAGTAAATGCAATGGGCGTTAAACAAACCATTAGAAGCTATGGAGTAACCGATAAAACAAAGTACTTCTTTGAAAACTTATCAAACTCTAAGATTGTACATGTTGCTAAAAGATTCTATCAAGAAGACGAAAACATTGTGACATATACAGGTCATGATGTAAGTACAAAGAAAGCCACTTGGGATGAAAACGACAAAGTCGAACAAACCATTGAAGAATATGCAGAACAATGGGGCAGAGATATGTCAAAGCCAACTGTCTACATCATATCTAGTAAAACAGTCCTTGAATCCAATAGTGAAATCAAAGATAACAAAGTATACATAGATTTAGAACTAGATAGTAAGAAAAGTGTCATTAACTATGTTAAACAGATGAAGATGACATCGGACTTGGAAGAATATCCAGTCTTTAGCAAAGTTCATTTCCAAGTAGTACTAGATGAGCAATTGAATTTGTTAGAAACACACGCAAGTGAATCATATAAAGTTAAAAAAGGCGTTTGGGCAAGCGCGACAGGAAATTTAGATGAAATACATACCTACGATACACATGTAGCTATACCTGATCTAAATACAAATAGCCCATATAACGAATAAGAAAGGAGAGTCGAATATGAAAAAAATATTAAAATCATTCATGCTTTATGGCGGAATATTCTTTTTATCCACTGGCGGCGCGATGATGCTTCAATATAAGCCAAAGAAATCTTTAGAAAAGAGTGATGAACCAATTATCGACAATCCAATCGAAATCGTCGAAACACCTGCTGAAAAATTGCTCAATTATATAACAGGTAATGAAGGTATTATTGTAGATGGTAATATTGGATTATCAATTAAAGAAATTGATGTTGATTTAGCCTTAAAAGGTAGCATTTCCCTTGCGGATTTAGAAAATATCAGCGTTAATGCTGAATTAGGAATTACTGTAGATGGCGAACTTATTAACGCAAATGTAAGTTATGTTGATGGCGTAATTGCGTTAGATGTTTTAAATAACCACTTTAAGTTAGCAACAGATAACGTTTTAGACTTTATTAACATGTTACCAACTTATGGTCTTCAATTAGAACTACCTGAAGAATTCTCTACTATTGATATAGATGCATTAACAAATCAATTAGGTGATTTAAAAGAAGAAGATAAGAAACAATACTCTAACGGAGAATACTATTTCCCATTCTCTTTCGCTGGTTTAGACATCGGTATTAAAACAGACGAAGATGAAAAAGATAGATTCTTAGGCGCAAGAATTGATGATGCTTCTTTGATGGGTATTGATTTATCTGCTGATTTAGATATCATTTCCGCTTCAAAGGAAGAATTAAATATTATCGACCCATTAAAAGGTGAAAACGCAAAAGACTATATTGACTTCAAGTATGCATTTAACTTATTTGATTCAATCTATAATCTTGTTAAACAAGATCAAATAATGCTCAATGTATCCGCTCAAGTAGCTAATGAAGAAAAAGGTTTAGATTTAGGCGCAAATGTTGACATTGGATTAGATGTTAAGAATCAACTTTATACATTAGAAGGAAATGTGACAGAAAAAGGTAGAACACATGACTTTATTGCTGCTTATCAAGATTACACTGTTTATGCAGGTATTAATAAAATTAATGTTTCCTTAGAAGACTCCACTATTCTCGATTTAATTAATTACATATTAGTTAAATTAGATAAAGGTGGATTAGAAGATGTTTTAAACACAGTCACCGCATCACTAAGTGATATCCAAGTAGGAGCGTTGATTAACAAATTAACTAATACATTAGGTAAATTATCTATGGACGAAGAAAAAGCATCTATCGAATTAAATTTCAATGCTTTAGGCTTAGATGTTGGTAATATCGTAGTTGAAATATCTTATAACCAACAAGGTTTAACAGCTATAACACTCAAAGACTTAAACATTAAAGGAACTTCAGTTGATGTTGTTTTAACTTTTAAAGATTATGTAGCACCATCATTTAATAAAGAAAAATTCGTAGCGATTGATCCTGCTTATAACTTAATCGAAACATTCGAAAAATTAATTAAGCAAACTCAATTTAACTTGGAATTTGACGCAGTTATTGATAGAAAACAAGAAAATCTTAAAGATATTACATTAGATGGAAATATCCAATTTGATATTGAAAATATGTTTGGCTATGGAAACGTTTTAATCGTTGATAGCAAAGACTATAAGCACAATATCAAAGCTGATATGAAATCGCCTGAAAATATCATCTTCTCTTATAACGACACATTAAAAGGTAAATTCAACACCGACACTATGGTGGAATTAAAAAGTTTAATTCTAAACGTTGTTGAAAATCCAGATAAGCACTTTATTGAGCTATATGCTGATTTGTTAGATTCTTTAGAGAATTCTCCTATCATTCAAGTAATAAACGGAGATTATGGTCTTTTATTAGAATATAACCTCATCGATAACTTAGTGATAACCGATAAAATGATTGAATGCGATGTCTATTTAGATATTCTTGAATTAGATATGGATAAAATCCATCTCTGTTTTGAATATGGTAAAAATGACCAAGGTGAAACACTTATTAAAAACCTAAACTTATCCAATATAGATTTTGGAACATGTGCGGTTGAAATTAACGCTAAAGTATCTGATTACGATCCATCTTTAGAATCAACAAGACTTGATGCAAATGATAATTATTTAGACTTCTCTGATATCAAAGTATTATTAGAATTAGGAATAAATACATCCAAATTTGAATACTATCATATAACTGGCACCGCTAACGTTAGCTTAGTGGGATTTGATGTTATTTCAATTCCTATGGAAGTTAAAGTTCGTAATGATAACGGAGATGTCCAAGTAGACGCTCAATTAAAGAGCGTACCAACTATCGTAGGTGTGAATAAAGAATTATTAACATTCCCAACAAGAAGCGCTGCTATTTATTATCAAGGCGATTACCTATACATCTATAGATATGATCAATTTATGAATAGTAGTAAGAATATTCATTACTCTAGAAGATGCACTGTTGATTTCTTCGTAAGTAACATCGTAGAAATCCTTTGCAAAGACATGCTTGGATTCACTGACATGATTATGAAAAGTATCAACCAATCCGAATCCCAAGAAAAGGCTCAAATTCAATACGAAAACATTCTTCAAGATTTCAAATACACTAAAGAAGAAAATAAGGATTACTTCCAATTTGCAATTAGCCTAATGGCGTTAACAGGAAGTTCAATTCTTAAAAATAATCTCATCTTAGATGTTAATGCTGACCCAGTTAAGCATATGTTAACTTCTGTAGATTTAAGCTTAGATATATCTTTAGGTATCACAATAGGTGTTAAAGCCAATTTCAAGCTCGAAAGTGATACAAGCACGGAATTAACCGAATCCAATAGACTAACTAATCTGGAAGCTTATTTAAAGGCTCATGAAAATGATGCTTTGAACCAATTAATAACTTTCTAGTTAAAAGCACAAAAAAGCTCGATGTTGTTTCATCGAGCCTTTATATTTTGTCCTAAAAATTAATATTCAATATTAAGGATTTCTGTGAATCCAGTAAGAGCGAATACTTCTCTAACTTCTTCAGTAAGATTTCTAATAACGAAGTTTCTAATTGTTCTCCATGATTTTTGGAAAACAAGGATTGTTCTTAAACCAGCAGAAGAAATATATGTAAGTTTCTCTAAATCAAAGATAACTTTCTTTGAACCTTCAACATTTTCGTTGATATATTTTTCTAAATCTGGGGATGTTAGAACATTAAGTTCACCAGAGATTTTAAATGTGAATTCATCACCGTTAACAATTTTTTCTATTTCCATAATTTTCTCCATGGGTCGCGCGATGCGCTGACCCCCAAACGTTTTACGGAAATGTTTGGCAACCGTGATATGATTAATAACGTTAGGAACGGTCTACAAAGCACGAAGAGGTGAGTAGGACAATAACTACGTTA
>JAZRZI010000056.1:0-12906 GCA_045601325.1 Bacilli bacterium | reverse complement strand
GCCACTGCTGCTATAGGTATAAGAAGTTAACGTATTATTATGAGTTATAGATTGTAATTGACCTAGATTTGTATATGTATAACTATGTGAAATTATTTCATCGTTTGATAATATTTGAGTTACCAAGCTAGGTAAATATGTGGTTCTATCAGAACCTGCTATATTTTGATAATTAATGTTTTTACTAATAAAAGCATTGTTGCCTATGTTTAAAGTTTCTAATTTTAATCTTGAGAACTCATCGTATTGGTTAGTCACAGTGATAGGTTTAATAGCATCAACAATGTCACTATGGGCATCGCCAGTGGAATCATAGACGTTTTTAATAAACAATGATTCAAATAGCATGAATGAAGGTGTTAATTCATTATGGAATTTACCGATGCTCAAAGACGCTAATGGTGACATAAAAACCAAAGTAGACAATGTGAAATAGTATGAGATATTATCATCTAAATCAGTGACATCAATTCTAAGATTCCTAGTTTCATATGAAAGTGTAATTCTATACTGTTTTTCTTCTTCTATATCTATGTCAGTGTTGTATATTGTTCCATTAATATCGAGTTTCAAAGTTTGATAGTCTCTATATAAGGCCGTGTAAAAGGCCCCACCAAAAACATCGAAAATACACTGTCTATTGTTTAATTCGTTGCAAGTCGAAATGATGTTGCAAGATATAAATTTTGAAGATGTACCCGCTAGTTGATATGTTAATGATTGCCCATAACTAAAATACATATAACGTTTGTATTTGTTGTTAAATCTTAAATAGAAGTCTCTATTATATAAAGGCATACTAGGTTTGAAGTAATCACTAGGGATAACACTTCCATCAATAGAATCTAAGTTATTATTAAATGGTATTGCTACATATCCATCATCAATGAATGATTGATAAACAGACAAATCAGACGCTCCATCATTAGATACAGTGCTAACAGTTGTTTGATCAAATATTTCAGAATAAACTTCTTCATAATATGGCTTACTAAATATATAGAATGCATCAAAGAATGTATCATTGATGCTAACGTCTTTCTTTAAAGCAATTGTAGATAATAAACATATAGTTGTAGGATCAGTTAAGTAATTGTCTTGATTTAAGAAAATAAAGCCAGGGCAAATACGAGAAGCAGCATGATTTTGATAAGAAATAGTAAGCCCTCTATCAATAGAAAGCGACACTATTCCAGCACTAGAATCTAAGGAAACACAAACAAAATGCCAGCCAGAAGGACATTGTAATTTAAAAGGTCCTTCATCAATATATAGTTCGTTTATACCTTGCGAATTTGTTTGGCATAGTATTTTAACAATACTTTCGTTAGGAACATCACTTACATCTGCAATAGAAATTACTGGACTATTGTTATAAGAAACATCATCTAAATTAATCCAGAAGCCAAATGTATTAATGCTTTCGCGACCAAAATCATATCTAAGCACTGTTTTTAAGGCAGCGACATGGTTATCAAAATAACGAACTCCATCACTATAAACTGGTTCTCTAACTCTTAACGCTGTTATGTTTGGAGATATAGAATTGCCTAGATAGTTTTTTAATTTGCCTTGAGATAAGTTTTCTTTTTCTACTTTTTTAATAAAGTTTACATAGACATTAGGATCCTTTAAGAAATCTAAATATGCATTTAAAGAAAGAATAGACGCTACTTGGCCTCTTTCATTAGAAGAATAAGATTCAATAATATTTGCTTCATCAACATTTAAAGATGATGTTTCTAATTCGTCATAACAGTTATAAGTATTATGAATTAAACATTCATCGTTGATGTTTATATCGATTAATCTATCGTTATCATCGTAAGTAAATGACATAACAATGCTTTGAATATAATCAGTAACACTATCGAGCCTAAAGTAATCATCATAGGTGAACGATAAAATTGGATTAGTAGATGAATTATAGGAAATGGAAATTAATTTATTATCATTATCATAGGTGAAATCATAATGCTCACCATTAGAATATTGCTTTCTAGTTAATAGTTCCTCATTATTAGATAGTTGATAGAAGAATTGTTCAAAATAGGTATTGCCAAATCTAATGTTGGAAATAGAATCAGTGTTAGTGCTATATTCAAGAAAACACCGGCCTCTTAAAGCGTCTATGTCATCATAGATATCGATTTCCGAAACAAGCTTTTTAGAATTGTACAAATATGTTGTTTTATTGTCCTCGTTTGATGAAATTTCGCTAATTGCAAAAGAATTATTGACGTACCGATAATTAATATGACGGGTCCCACCAACATTTTGAGAAACAATTCGGCTTAGATTATCCCTAACATATGTAGTTACAATTCCATTTGAGTCTTCTTCACTTGTTGTACACGCAAAAGCATCTAATGTTTTTGATTCATTAATTGATACACCGTTTTGATCAACTTTTTGAGTTCCTGTATTGATTTCAAAGCTTCCTTCTGTATCAGTTTCATCATCAAAAGGATAAATAGTTGTTGATGAGTAGTTTGTTTTAGAATGTGGGGTTGTCGTTTGCATTAAACGATGGTTAGAATCTCCATACTTATTTTCTATATCGAATGACATCCCTCCATAAGATGAAATAACTTTGTCTTTAGAATCGTATTCATATGTTTGAGTAACGCCATTACGGATAGAAGAAATTATATTTCCTCTAGAATCGTAAGTTAGCTCAAAATCAGGATAAGAGTTTTGAATTTGTAAGCCCCTAATGCTCAAAGAAATATATTCCGATGTTGTTTCGTGAGTTAAACGATAGTATTTATAATTTCTTTTCACCTTAAAAGAGCAACTATAAAGTTTGTAATTGCCAAGAATTAAACTGCACGGAATTGAAAATCTTTCGTAATCAATAACGTTATATGATTCATCAAGTAATTCTAGTAATAAATGCTGAGTACCAGTTTTTAATTTTGTCCTTGTTGCTTTAGCATATAGATAAAAAGATATTATCTCGTATCCCAAGTGTTTATCATCTATTTCAATTTCGTTCTGATTAACGATATCATCACCTAGAGCATTAATAATTACTGGATGGCTTTTATAAACTAATCGATCATTTCTATAAGCATATTGAACTGTCTCGTCGTGAGGGCCAATAACGACATCAAGATTAGCCCCTGAAAACAAATATCTCGTTACATTTCCTTCATTATCAGTAACTGTTGACTGCGTTAATCCATATGAATAGTTTTCTTTGAAAATAATTTGACTATTAGCATTGTTAACGATTGTCATTCCTATAGGCTGGTATAAAGCATTTAAAGTAATGGAAAGTTGCCTTTGTTTTATTAAATCATTAATAGTAATGGAACTATCAGTGTAAGCAAAAATATAGTCACCGTACAATTCATTGTCTTTGTATAATTTTAAAGTCAACAGTTTGCTATTTGCATAAGTAAATTCCGCTTTAGATTCTTCAACGAATTGATAATTATCTACCAACGATATTATTCTTTTGCTTAATTTACTAACTTGATGAGAAGAATTTTTGTAAAACCATATATCTTCATTGACTCTATTTTTCATAGAGGACAGGGAAGAATATAAATATGGCGTATTATATGAATAATATGTTATTGGTGAATTTAGAAATTTAGATTCAGACAAACAATAAAAAACACCACCTATTGGCACAAAAGTATGACTGCCGTTAGAATCAACTATAAGCGAACTTGAATAATCATCAAAGGATAATCTAATACTATCTTCGTCGTTTTTATAAAAAGCGCCACTATCGGAATCAAGATAATAAGTTTCTTCCTCGCCAGTAGGATATGCAATTGTCGCTTCTGTTTGATCGTTATTTAACGTTACCGAGATTTTGTTTGATAATGTAAAATTACCAAAAAGTTCATCCGATGAAACAATGTTTGAAGAAACCAAAGTTAACCCTAAATTGCTTTCAAATGGTTTGAACTCCATAACTAATCCAGGATTGCCAAGATATAAATTGAAAGAAATATCAAAGACACCAAATGAAATGGTTTTATTCGTCTCTTTTCTTGAAATTGAATTTCTACGCATAGCAATTAATCTACCTTTCCTTATTATATTAAAAACATTCAGCTAATCTAAACGCCTCTCAAAAGTGTCTCAAGTGAAACATCTAATGCTTTTGCGATTTTATCAATGATTCTTAAAGTAGGATTTCTTGTTCCTCTTTCAAGATCAGAAATATAGTTTTTATTTACTTCTGCTTCTAAGGCTAGATCCTCTTGACTCCAGTTCTTTTGAAGGCGAAGAAACTTAATTCTTTTTCCTAATTGTTTTTCTACGGTCATAAATATTATTTCAATTTCTCGTATAAAGTGTGTAAGTATCTAAATAAATGATTTATATTACTTTTAGTAATATCTTTATTCATCTTTTCAGATAGTAAATCCGCTAAATCTTGTAATGTTGCAGATTCATTTGCTAAACGTAGCTCACACAAAAGTCTAGCTTTTTCGTTTGTGATATTTGCAATACCTAATTTAGAATCAATAAGTTTAATTTCTTCACTTTGACGTAAAGAAGTTTCATAAATCTTTTTCATATTAGCGGTGTCGATGTTCGTTAATCTATTCGCACTATTAGCGAAGTCTCTATCTACTCTTACATTTTCAAATTCCATGCATGACGAAACTGCACCGATTATAACTAGGAAATCAGCTATTTGGTCGCTTTTTTTAAAATAGATTACATATCTACTTCTTCTTTGAACTATTTTAGGTTCTATGTTGCTGTTTTTATATTTACTAAATAGTTTAGATAACCATTTTGCATAGTTCTCACTATTTAAAGATATCTCTAAATGATAATTACTTGTCTCAGGAGAATTAACAGATCCACTCGCTAAAAAAGCACCTGCTAAGTATCCCGCTATTGTGTCATCATTTCTCACGATATTTTTAGATATTTTTCCTTCAAGGAATGAAATCTCTAAATCTTCAATGATGGATTCACTTGTTTCTTCAACTGAGATTTTATAAGTTGTTGTATTTTTAAAAGTATTGTTCGCATATGATAGGTGTGCACCTGCGTCATATACGCTATTAAGGGTTTGATAAATGAACTTAGCTATCTTTGCGTTTTCCGTAGACATAGTTAAATATGTTTGTTTATCGTGAAATAACAAACTGCCATTGATACGGATAAATGCTGCTAAAAGAGCACGAAAATGATCTCTGCTTCCTTCTAAATTGGAGCAAAGCTCTTCTTTGACTTTCTTAGTAAAACTGATAGTTTGAGTTGCCATTATTTTTTCAAATATTCAATGATGCTTTTTGCGGCTACCATGCCATCGTGTTGAGATAAGTAAATTTGTTTAAGTTCTCTAGGAAGAACATCGCCACCAGCGAATAAACCGCTACTGCTTGTTTGCATGCTTCTATCTACTGGTATGCAATTCCATTCATTTAACACTCCAGGGATCTTAACAAATTGAGTGTTAGGGATTTGTCCAACAAGTGGGAAGAAACCTTGAACATCTAAGGTTATGATTTCATTAGTTTCACGGTTTTGAATCTTTAAACCTTCAACTTTAGTTTCGCCCAAAATTTCTACTGGTATATAAGGAGTTAAAATTGTGACGTTTGGTAATTCTTTAAGTTCATTTACAAGCTTATCATTGCCTCTAAATTCATTACGTCTATGGAATAGATATACATGATGACATTTGTTTGCTAAATATATAGTCTCTTTAAGAGCGGAGTTACCACCACCACAAACTGCGACATCTTGACCAACAAAGAAATGTCCATCACAAATCGCGCAATATGAAATGCCATGTCCTAAGAATTCATCTTCTTTTGCAAGTCCTACTTTTCTTTCTTTTGTGCCACTAGCAACTAAAACTGTTTTTGCGATATATGTATCGTTATCAGTTTCAACTGTATATAAGTTACCTTCTTTAGTAAGAGAAAGCACTTCACATGGAGTTAGTTCAATGCCAGCGTCCATTACTCTTTGATATAAAGCAAAGGCTAGTTCTGGACCAGGAATTTTTGTAAAACCAGGATAGTTATCCACTCTAGGGGCAATATTGACTTTGCCTCCAGGTGCGCCACTTTCAAGTAATACGAAGTTTGCACCTGCTTCTTTCAAAGCTAAAGCTGCGCCAATACCACATGGGCCACAGCCAATAATTACAGTATCGATATTTTTATTCATTTTCTAATACCTCCAATAATTCCGGTAATGAATTAATTACGTAGTCAGGTTTCCAATTTGGATCAAATCTAGGAGTAAAGCTAACAATGACTGATTTCACACCTGCGTTTTGGCAAGTTAATAAATCATTATAGTTATCACCAACATAAATTACTTGTGATTTATCAGTGATGGATGCTAGTTCCATGCCTTTATAAATGCAATCAGGACTTGGTTTTCCTTTTTTAACATCATCTAATCCCACGATGATATCAAAATATTCTTGAATATTAATAGCCTCTGAGGCCACAATGATACCTTTATGTTGTTTACAAGAAGCCACTCCAAGGATGTATCCGTGTTCTTTAAGGGTTTTAAGAGTGTCCACTAATCCTGGATAAGGAATCATGGAAGTCTTATATTTTTCAAAACTGATATCGATGAAATCTTTGACAAGCATATCGATATCCGTGTTTGGAAATTCTTTTAAAAGTGTTTCTCTAATCGGAGGGCCGGAAAAACTTTTCATATCTTCTAAAGAAGTTCTACGACCACCTCTATACTTATCATAGAGAATATTCATAGTCTCATATATGACAGGATCTGTATCAGCTAGAGTCCCATCAAAATCTAATAACACTAATTTATATTTACTCATTTTCTATTTCGACTTTCTTAACATTTTTGCCTGCAATTGTGTAAGGGATAGAAATACCTAAACCCATCAATACAGTGACACCATAAATAACAAAGATTAAGCCAATGTTAAATTGATTAAAGCCTATTTCTTTTGTAAATGGATTGTTAAGCATTTTGAAAACGCCAATCATCATAAACACCAAAGAGGACGCTAATATGATAATGGTGGCAATTCTACCATGATTCTTCCAGTTCTCTTTCGCGTGTAAAGCGCCTCTCTTCTTTTTAAGAAGATATCTAATGAGGTGATTACCAACAATGAGAATTGCCCCACCAACGACAAACACTAAACTCCAGAACCAGCTCCAATAACCATCGTTACCCATGTTATAAGCACTGTGTCTAAGTGGTTCCATCATTGCTCTAGTTGAACCATACCAAATTAAATAACCAAATGCACAGTCGCCTAATTCAGTGCACTTTCTAAGTTTATTACCAAATAAGTGAGCTAATACAAAGTATCCTAAGAAGTTAATAATACCTTCAATAAAGAATAATGGAGCGAATAGGTATCCATCATGAGCCCAATGTTGAGTATCACTATAATGTGCATTATTAAAAACTACTTTAGGCAACCATCTCCAATATTGTTCAGGCACTTCACCACCATGGACTTCACAGTTAAAGAAGTTACCCCATCTGCCAATACCTTGAGCGATTAAAATAGTTGGAACAATGATATCCACTGCTAGCCAAATGTTGTATTTCTTATTTCTCCATAAGAACCATAAAACACCGACGACAATACCCATGATTGCCCCACCTAAGATGGTAAGACCACCGTTGGTCATATTAATAGCAGCTAAGAAAGGATTATCAGCGTTAGCGAATTCCTTTTCCCAGTTACCAATGACATAGAACAACCTAGCGCCGATGATGCCAGCAGGAAACGCCACAATAAATGTGCTCTCTAAGATACCGTGTTTTCCATATTCTTTGTAGAATTTATGATCACAAAGTAAATAGACGTAAATTGCGCCACTAAGGATACATAATGCATAGAATGCTAAATTAGGGCTACCATTTTCAGGAGTGACCCATCCGTGGGAGAAGTTAATACCATTAACTAATGGATATTTTAGATAGTCTGCGAAACCATTCGTTGTCACAAACATAAATACAAGGGAAAGAGGGAAACAAATCGCTAGGAGCCTATAAAGCCACTTATCGAGTTTTTGGTTCTCTGGTTTACCATAATAATGGAGCATAAATGCGCTTAAAGATGCTCCAAAGAAAATACCGAAGAATATGCCACCAAAAATTGTGGACATATAATCTCCAGCGGTTGCGTTAATATTGTTCCATTTATAGATGGATAATAACATCGCGGTAAATGTTAATCCGAAAGTCAAAATAACAATTCCATCTTTGATGAAGAATAATTTATTGAGTTCTGCTTTGGTTTTAATTGCTTTCCTATTAGTGATAAACAAATATCCAAGGGAGAACGTTGCTAAAAAAGCAAATAAGATAAATAAGATTAATCCAATGTTCATTTGTTATTTTCTCCTTTCTTCAATGTTTCTTTCAAGAATTTTCCAGTGTAAGATTTCTCACACTTCACTACTTCTTCAGGTGTTCCTAACGCCACAACTGTGCCGCCATTATCGCCACCTTCAGGTCCTAAATCAACAATGTAATCTGCCACTTTAATGACATCTAAGTTATGTTCAATGACCACTACTGTATCGCCATGATCAACTAATCTTTGCAATACTTTTAGTAATTTGCTTACATCTTCCGAATGCAAACCTGTTGTAGGTTCGTCTAATAGATATAATGTCTTGCCAGTAGGTTTCTTTTGTAACTCTAATGCTAATTTAACTCTTTGAGCTTCACCGCCCGATAAAGTAGTCGCGGGTTGGCCTAACTTAATGTAACCAAGACCAACATCATATAAAGTTTGTACTTTCTTTTTAAGCTTTGGCCTATTTTCAAAGAAATCTAAGGCATCTTCCACGGTCATTTCTAATACATCGTATATGTTTTTACCTTTATAAGTGACTTGGAGAGTTTCTTCGTTATAACGTTTGCCTCCACAGGATTCACATTTGACATATACGTCAGGCAAGAAATTCATTGGAATTCTTGTGACGCCTGCGCCTTGACATTCCTCACAACGTCCACCAGGAACATTGAATGAGAATCTACCTTTATCAAAACCACGTGATTTAGCTTCTACAGTTTCGGCGAACAAATCACGAATATCATCAAATAATTTCACATATGTTGCAGGATTACTTCTAGGAGTCCTTCCAATAGGTTCTTGAGTAACATTGATAACTTTATCTAAATGCTCAAAACCAGTGATTGATTTAACAGGTGCAGTTGCAGGTTCTTCACTGCCAAAGAATTTCTTTAAATATGGGGTTAATGTTTGATTAATAAGTGAAGACTTACCACTTCCAGAAACACCGGTAACTGCGACAAAGCATCCTAAAGGAATATCAACATTGACATTCTTTAAGTTATTACAATTTGCGCCTTTAATGGAAATGAACTTGCCATTTCCTTTTTTTCTTTCAATTGGAACAGGAATATATTTTTCACCAGTCAAATATTGTCCGGTAATTGATTTTTTATTGTTACAAATGTCTTTTAAAGAACCGCTAGCAACAACTTGTCCACCATGTACACCAGCACCTGGACCGATATCCACAATATAATCTGCGCTTCTAATGGTTTCTTCATCGTGTTCCACCACTACAAGAGTGTTTCCTAAATCTCTCATTTGTTTTAATGTTGCGATTAACTTTTGGCTATCTCTTTGGTGCAAGCCAATAGAAGGTTCATCCAAAACATATAAAACACCAGTTAATTTAGAACCGATTTGAGTGGCCAATCTAATACGTTGAGATTCTCCACCAGAAAGAGTCATCGCCATACGAGATAAAGTTAAATAATCTAATCCAACATCACACAAGAAGGATGTTCTATTATCAATCTCTTTAAGAACTAGATTAGCGATATCTAATTGATTCTGTGACAATACATTTGACAAACGTCTAACCCAGTTTCTTAAATCTTTAATTTGCAAACATGTTACTTCGTAAATATTCTTACCATCTATTAAAACAGAAAGAGCTTCTTTAGAAAGTCTCGCTCCATGACATGTCGTGCATTCTGTATCGTGCATAAAAGATTCATACCACTCTCTAGTCCAATCGGAATTAGTTTCGCGATACAATCTTTCAATTTTGACTTTAATACCTTCAATATAACCCAAACGATTCATCAAGTTACCACTTGCAGATTTAATTTGGTACTTATGAATTTCAGGTGAACCATAAAACACGATGTGCCTTTGTTCTTCGGTTAAATCTTTAAATGGAACATCGAGTGGGACTTTATAAAGTTGACATAACAATTTGAATTCTTGCCATTCAATATTAAGTTTTCCCACCATATGTGTGTAATATTTGATACATCCTTCGCCAATTGTCTTATCCCAATCAGGAACTAGCTTATGAGGGTCTGCTTCTCTTTTAATACCTAAACCGTTGCAATCAGGACAACATCCTAAAGGAGAATTAAAAGAGAATAATCTTGGTTCAAGTTTAGGAACTGAGAAACCACATATTGGGCAAGTATGTTTATCGGATAATAATCTTTCTTCGATATCACTCTTGATAACTAATAAACCATGAGACCAATCTAAAGCGGTTTCAATAGATTCAAATACACGACTTCTAATATCAGGTTTAACAATAATACGGTCAACAACAATATCAATATCGTGTTTTTTATTTTTATCTAATTCTTTAACTTCCTCAATTAAGCAAGTTTCTCCATCCACTCTTAGACGAGTAAATCCCGCTAATTGAATCTTTTCTAACGTATCTTTATGAGTACCTTTTTCTTGTTTAACAATTGGGGACAAAAGCATTATTTTAGTGCCTTCAGGGTAATTCATCACCACATCAGTCATCATCGTTACTGAAAAGCTAACAATAGGTACATGATGTTTAGGGCAATAAGGAACGCCAATCCTACCAAAAAGTAATCTTAAGTAATCATATATCTCAGTAACAGTTCCAACTGTTGATCTAGGGTTATGTGATACACTTTTTTGATCGATAGCGATGCTTGGTGATAATCCATCAATTGCATCGACATCAGGCTTGTCATAGTTACCTAAGAATTGTCTTGCGTAGCTGGATAATGATTCCATGTATCTACGTTGACCTTCCGCAAAGATAGTGTCGAACGCTAAAGTGGATTTACCACTTCCAGAGAGGCCAGTAAAAACAATGAGAGATTCTTTTGGAAGCTCTACATCAATGTTTTTTAAGTTGTTTTCTCTAGCGCCTTTAACGACAATTTTCTTTTCCATATGTATTGGTATTTTATATAAAAATTCCAATAATTACAAATAATAACACTTATAAGTGTAAAAAAAGCAGGTACATGTAAATTTACCTGCTATATAGGGCATTAAGTTTAAATGAATTTAGCTGATTCTTTTGTATTCGCAGAATCTAATTGTATATCCCTCATCTTGAACTGGTTCACCAACTTTTATGCATTCAAAGTTAGGATTTTCATCAAGATTATCAAAGAACACAGTTGCTCCTCCAACAGCATCAACCTTTGTTACTAAAACTCTATCAACATATGGAAGAGTTTGCTTATATACGGATGCACCACCAATGACAAATACGTCTTCTTTTTCACCATATTCTTTTAGTAACTTTATGAATTCATTAAAATCATGAACATTAACGCATCCTTCAAATTCTAAATCGAAGGATAAAACAACATTAGTTCTATTTTTTAAAGGTTTGGAATTTGGAAAAGATAATAAAGTATTTGAACCTAAAAACACTGTATGGCCTTTCGTGGTTTCACGAAAAAATTTCATGTCTTCTTTTAAATGAAATAGAAGATCATTATTTTTTCCAATACCAAATTCTTTATCAACACAAACGATGGAGTAAATCATAATTAAATAGCGACAGGGATTTTCTTATCTAACGGTTCGTATTCGTAATCTTCAAGCTTAAATGAATCCACAGTGAAATCATAGAAATTTTTAATGCTTGTATCAACAATTAGTTTAGGAGCTTTATGTTGTGGTTTTGCAATAACTTCTTTGACTAAATCAACATGTCTATCATAAATATGAGCGTCAGCGATAACATGCACTAATGTGCCAGGTTTTAAACCGGAAACTTGCGCAAACATTATTAACAATAATGAATATTGTAAAACATTCCAGTTATTAGCGGTTAGCATATCATTGCTTCTTTGATTTAAAATGCCATTAAGAGTGTCACCACTGACATTAAAAGTCATAGAGTATGCACATGGATATAAGCCCATTTCATGTAGGTCTTCAAAGTTATAAATATTAGTCATAATACGACGAGATTGTGGATTGTGTTTTAGGTCATATAAAACACGATCGACTTGGTCAAATTCACCTTCAGGATAAATGGATTTTTTCGCTAATTGATAGCCATAAGCTTTACCAATTGAACCATTTTCATCTGCCCAGCTATCCCAAATATGGCTCTTTAAATCATGAATGTTATTGCTCTTCTTTTGCCAAATCCAAAGAAGCTCATCTAAACAAGATTTAAACGCTGTTTTTCTAATGGTTAAAATAGGTAATTCTTCTTGTAAATTGTATCTATTAACAATACAAAATTTTTTGACTGTATGTGCAGGAGTGCCGTCTTCCCAATGTGGTCTAACATTTAGCTTTGTATCCCAGAAGCCATTCTCCATAATATCTTTCATATTTTGAACAAAAATCTCATCTGCTTTTGACATATATTTTTTACCTTGTATTATAGAATTCGACCAAAGATTTGAATGATCTAATATCTATAATTCCTTTCTTTGGGAACTTGTGAGTTATTCATTTCACAGCAATGATATAATTCACATATATGCTGTGGATTTGTACCTATATTTTTCTAGCTTAGACTAGTTCAAAGAGGCTCTTACCACAGCTTTTATTTTTATCGTTAATTAGTTAGTTATCGCATTAGACGATTTATCAAGCACAAGGCTACGAGGAATAAAAGCTAATGGACCACAGTATTAACGAAGGAGGTGAAACTA
>JAZRZI010000055.1:0-6371 GCA_045601325.1 Bacilli bacterium | reverse complement strand
TAAATATATTAAAGATGATGATTCTATATTAGATATCGGTAGGGGACCTGGTCATTATTCCATTCATTATGCTTTAAAGAATCATGACGTCACATTACTCGATTTGTCAGAAGAGAATATAAAATTCGCTAGGAATAAAAGTAAGCAATACAAGACTAAAATAAAAGCAATTGTGGGAAATGCTTTAGATTTATCTCAATTTAATGATGAATCATTTGATGCAGTATTTTTAATGGGTCCTATTTATCATCTTATGGATGAAGAAGATAGAATTAAAGCATTACAAGAAGCTAAAAGGGTTTTAAAGAAATGTGGCTATTTATTTACTTCCTTTATCATGATGTATGGTGGTGTAATTTATGACTTAAGAGACTTACCAAAAGTAGTTTTTAAAGACGCACCTTATTTTGATGTTGTTAGGAACGGCGAGTCATTATCTTTTAAAGCTTTTACAAATGCATATATGTCATCAATTGAAGATAGTGAAAAACTGATTAATAAAATAGATGGTCTTAAAATTGTTACAGAGTTTTCTCAAGAAGGTATTCTTGCTCCTTATATGCATATCTTAGAAAAACTAACAAGGGCTGAGAGAATGGCGTGGTATGAAGTTTCGTATTCTCTTTGTGAGAGAAAAGAATATCTATCTCACGCAGAACATTTGATGATAGTTTCTAAAAAGGCAAAGTAAAATAATCCCAAGGTCTGATGTTGACATCCCAGACTCAAAAATCGAGTTATTATTTATAATAAAATTTCTATTCCACGCGTGACGCAAACCCATTTAAAAAAAATTGAACCAATAAATTATTGGTTCTTTTTTGTTTTTAGAGCACAAAAAAGCCAGACGAATCTGGCTTTAAATTAATAAACAAAGATTAGATATCTAATACTCTGCAAATTGAACCCTTAGTTACCATCCAAATGATGTCAAGAATCCAAATAACAGGTGCTGTTAAGAATATACGAATGATACCAGCAACAATTTTGCCTTCTTTAAATCTTGTGATAACACCTAAAATCCAACATGTAACTGGGATAATAGCTAAAACGAGATTTAAAACTTTATTTTCAATTCCTAAATAGTCTTTTGCCATATTTCATATCCTCCTACTATGATTATACAACATTTTTTTATTTTTAATTAATATTTTTATAATTATGTTCGCGTATGAGGTTACTAAAAATTAATTCAGTAATAAATTTAAATAAATACCGAATTAAATTGAAAGATTATTTAATGTGTATCATAATATAAGCATACAGAGGTACATATTTATGAAAATGTTCGACTTAAAGGGTGTTGTCGAGTCTTTGAACTCCCCTAATATAAACTCCCTTTTAAAATCCATCGAAATGTACAAAGGTAAAACTTTGCGCGTTTCAAAATTAAAAAAGCTCGATAAGATGTTAGCTTTTGCTCGTAAGAAAAGTGTTATTGACAGTTGCTTTATTGGTAACGTGTTCTTAACTGAGCAAAGAGAAAAAGACCTTTTTGAAAAAGGCAAACCTGCGGAAACATTCCATGAACATATGATTCTTGGATACAATGAAGCATTAGACTTAATTAATGAAGTATATTCATATCAACCATTCGATCGTTCATTCATTTGCACATTACATTACTACATGTATAAGGACTATAATCCTGAATTTGGTGGTAAGTTCAAAGATACACAAAACTATATTCAAGAAGTTATGCCAGACGGTTCATTAAGAACAGTGTTTGTCCCGGCCGCTCCTGAAGAAACAGTTATTTTGTTAGAAAACTTGTTATATCAGTTCAATACATTAGCGGCTGATGAACAAGTTGATAAATTAATTTTGACAATAGTCTTCTTACTTGACTTGATATGCATCCACCCATTTAATCATGGTAACGGACGTTTATCTAGATTGGTGTTACACTTCTTATTAAAGAAGTTTGGTTATGGAATTGATGATTATTTCGCAATTTCTTATATCATTAAACACAAAATTGGTGATTACATTGATGCATTAACTAAATCAACAGAAGGTTGGTTTGAAGGCGAAAATGATTACACATCATATGTTGAATTTATGCTCAAATCAATCTTAGAAGCATATCGCAAATTAGATTACATTATGGAAGTCAATGACATTGAAGGCACATGTGAAGAAAAGACGCTTAAAATTGTTCTTGATTCCGCGACACCTATTACTAAAAACGTGGTTGAAAGTGTTTTATATAATACTAGTGGTGCAACAATAGAAAAAGCATTGGCAAAATTAGTGAGAGAAGGAAAGATCCAACTCATCACAAAAGGACGCTACAGCAAATACTTTAGAATGTAGGAGATTAAGATTATGTTAAAACCTGAAAATATTAGAAACGTTGTAATTATGGGTCACCAAGGTAGTGGTAAAACTACATTGGTTGAATCCCTTGCCTGGGCAACTGGTTTAGTTGCTCAAAAGGGTGAAGTTGAAAAGAAAAATACACTTTCTGACTACACACCAGATGAACAAAAACGCGGCATGTCCATTCAAACATCGGTTATTCCTATGGAATACCAGGGAACAAAAATCAATTTATTAGATATTCCTGGCAATGATGATTTTATTAGCGAAGCTATTGGCGTTACTAGAATGGTAAAAGGCGCTGTTTTAGTGATTGATGCTACAGTTGGCGTTCAGGTTGGTACAGTCAAACACTGGAAACAACTTATGAAACGTGGCATTCCAACATTCATCTATGTAAACAAAATGGATAAAGAAAATGTTGATTTCGAGTCAGTTTTAGAAGATATTCGTACTAAATTAGGTAAAAACGCCATTCCTTTCTGTTATCCATTAGGACATGAACAAGCTTTTGATGGTTTTGTTAATGTTGTTGACTTAAAAGCACGTAAATATAATGGCAAAGAATGTGTTGACGCAGAGATTTATGAAGATAAAAAACAAAAAGTCTTTGAACTTCATAATATGATCACTGAAGAAGTTGCAAAAACTGATGATACTTTATTAGAAAAATTCTTTATGGGTGAAGATTTTACTAGAGAAGAAATTCATGAATCTTTAAGAAAAGGTGTTTTAAGTGGCGAATTAGTTCCAGTTTTAGTTGGCTCTGCAACAAAGAACATCGGTGTTCACACAATGCTACAAATGTTCATTGATTATTTGCCACATCCAAACGATTTAAAACCTTACGAAGCTAGTGATGAAAGTGGTAATTCAGTTACAAGAACTACAACATTAGAAGAGCCATTTTCCGCTTATGTGTTTAAGACAATTGTCGATCCATATTCTGGCGTTATTAACTTGATTAAAGTTAACTCTGGTTTATTACACGTTGGAGACGATGTTTATGTCAATGGTGGAGTTCAAAGAGTTTCAATGTTGTATAAGATGACTGGCAAGAAACTTGATTCTGTTCAAGAATTAGGCGCTGGTGATATTGGCGCAGTTACTCGTTTAGAAGGCGTAGCGTCAACTATGACATTGTCTTCGCCTAAAGCAATAATTAACTATAAACCTGTCAAGTATCCAACAGCAGTTATCTTTAAAGCTATTATTTTGGGAAACAAGAATGATGAATCTAAGATTGGGCCTGCATTAGCAAAGATTCAATTAGAAGACCCATGCGTTGAAATAAAACGTAATACAGAAACAAAACAATTATTATTAGGTGGCGTTTCTGATTCACACATTACTTTCATTCTTAATAAGTTAAAAGACACATACAAGATTGATGTTAAGACCGAACCAATGAAGATTGTCTATCGTGAATCCATCAAAAAGACCGCAGAAGGTGATGGTAGATATGTTAAACAATCTGGTGGTAGCGGCTTCTATGGTGTTGTTAAAATGAGATTCGAACCTGCTGAAGAAAGTGTGTTCGCTGAAGAAGTCTTCGGTGGTGCAGTTCCTAAAAACTACTTCCCTGCAGTTGAAAAAGGCTTCTTTGAAGCATTGCTTACTGGCCCTCTTGCAGGCTTCCCAGTAATTGGCGTTAAAGGTGTCCTTGTTGACGGTAAATATCACCCAGTTGATAGCAACGAACAAGCATTCAAAATGGCTGGTATCTTAGCATTCAAAGATGCGTATCCAAAATGCGCTCCTATTATCTTAGAGCCTATTATGAGAATTCACGTTGTTGTTCCTGTAGAATACACTGGTGATGTTATGAGTGATCTTAATACCCGTAGAGCAAGAATCCAAAATATGGAAGAACATGAAGGCAATCAAGATATCGAAGCATTGGTTCCTGAAGCAGAAATCGTTGACTACGCAACTCAATTAAAATCAATCACTCAAGCATCTGGTTATTTCAACAGAGAATTTGAAAACTACGAAGAAGTTCCTGAATATCTAAAAGCTAAAGTTATTCAGGAAAACAAAATCGTTTAGTGATAAATAACATAAGTACTCCCTATAAAGGGAGTATTTTTGTGTTTTTGCAAGTAAATTTGCATCTATTAAAATTTAATATTTTCTAGTAAAATAATAATAGTGCGGTAAATCATGTATGATTTATTAGCCATAAGAAATTCGAAAGGAGATTTCATCTATGAAATTATTTAGTGTAATTGAATTCTTACCAACTCCTGAAGTTAAAGACGATTGGTTAATGTACCACGTTCCAGGACACACATTTAACTCAAAAAGTAAACTTCGTGTTCAACCGGGTCAAGTCGCTATCTGCGTTAATTCCGGTAAAGTTGAACATGTTTTCGGCGAAGATACTGGCACAGTTGATTTAACTACAGCAAACTTCCCATTCTTAAGCAAACTTATTGCTAAGGTTGCATATGATGGTGATTATCCTTATGATATGCAAATTTATTATTTGAATATTACTGCAATGAAAAACTTTAAGTGGGGTACTCCAACTCAACTTATCATCGAATCACAAGATCCTATGGAAAAAGGATTTGTGTATCATGCAGTAGCAAATGGTTCTTACTATATTCGTTTAAGATTCTATGATTATTTCCTTAAATGGATTGCTGGTGCAGATAGCGAAGGAACTGTTACAACATACGCTAACATTACTCCAAAATTAAGACCATTTATCAACCAATCCATTATGGATGAATTAACATCTTACATTGAAGATAACAAGATGAGCTTCTCTAAAGTTCAAAGAATGGTTTCTCCAACAACTAGCGAAGCTATCAAAGAAAGGTTAGTTGCTAAATTTGAAAAGATTGGTTTTGAACTCAATGATTTCTTAATTGAAATGGTTGATGTTCCTCAAGTAGATCAAGAAAAATACGAACAACTCTACGCAAAGAGAAGAGAATTCTCAACTCTATCTGGATTGGATCAAGAAGCAGTTGCTGTTCAAGAAAGACAAAGACAACTTGATGCTCTTAATACAGCAGCAGGCAACCAAGGCACAGTTGGTGGTATGATGGGTGCTGGTTTAGGATTTGGTTACGGTATGGGAATGATGAACCAAGCTAATCAAAATGGTATGATGCCTGGCGGTCAACCTGGACAACAACCTCAACAACCTCAACAAGTTATTAAAGTTAGATGCCCAAATTGTGGTGCATTATGTGATGAACACGCAAAATTCTGTCCAGAATGCGGCACAAGAATGGGACCTAAAGCATGTCCAAATTGTGGCGCTGAAGTAGTTCCTGGTGCTAAATTCTGTCCTGAATGCGGCACAAAAATTGCATAAGGAGGAATAACTGATGAAAAAACAACTTAAAAGTATTTTTGCAGTATTAGGCTTATTAGTATTAGTGTTATCCGTTGGATTTGCATTATTATTCTCATTAGTCGGCAAGGATGGTGGATTCTTCGGCTTCTCCACTTGGGACAATGCAGGTCTAGGCTCTTACATCGCTGTTAAAGTATTAGTTTCTTTAGCTCTTATTGCCGTAATAGTTGTCTTCTTATCTAGTAAAAAGCAACAAGAAGGTATTAGTACAGTCGTCCTTTCGTTCACATTAGGTTTGCAATTGTTGCCTTTGTTCTCTCGTGGCTTTGCTCAATTAGCTAGACATGTTAACGCTACTAGAGATTGGGCTTGGGTTATTGCTTTAGTGATTGAACTTCTCGTAATAGTTTTCTACGTTGCATTAGTCTTATTACTGACACTTTCAAAAAGAAGAATGCTTGAAATAAAAGAAGCTGTTAAACCTGCTGAAGTTGCAGTTCAATCTGCACAATCTGTGTTCGATGAAAATGGTGATTTCAAAGGACCAAGAAGCTAATAGTTAATTTAACTATATAAGGTGGTGTTTTGCATCACCTTTTTGTTGTCTGAGCCAGTTTCTGCAAAGAACTGAGCGAGTTAAAACCCCCAGATAGTCTGGGGTGGAGGTAGAACTTATAGTTTTGCCAAGAAAAGAAAAACTCCTAGAATTAATTTGCGGTCCAACGCAATTAATGAA
>JAZRZI010000054.1:0-12104 GCA_045601325.1 Bacilli bacterium | reverse complement strand
TGTGATAAAATAAGGCATATACAGTACCTCCGTAGACAAGAGATATTGTAACAAAAAGAGGCGATTTCTTTTGATTTCACCTCTTTTTCACAAAAAAGAAAAGGGGCTAAGTCACCTTATAGGTTTCTTAACAGCCCCTTTAATTTGCTTCAACGATTTCTTTTGTAATTTTATTCAATAAATCTAATTTGTTATATATGTCTTGCGCGAGTGTCAATTGAGTTCTACATCTTACTAGATTGTGAGTTGGATACTTTGTATAAAAATACACATCCCCTCTTAGATAATCTTCTAAAAACCTCATACCGCACTCTGCTGTCAATAAGAACACACTATAAGGGAGCAAATCGATTTCTTTTTGATTTAACTTGTTACCCATCTTGGATAAGTAACCAGTCAAATATGCCTTATATATATCAATATTCACTACTAGATTTGATAAATCTTCCGAGTCTTCGTTAGCTCCTGTAAATAAAGATCTTAATGCATCACCAAAATCATATAAAACACTACCAGGCATAACTGTATCTAAATCAATAACGCATCTTACGTCGTCTGTCTTTTCGTCAAACAAAACATTATTAATTTTTGGGTCATTATGAGTAATAGAAACACTAATGTTTTTGTCTTCTATTCCCTTGGTGATTAGGTCTAATTTATCCGCAAAAGACTTGCATTTTTCGGCTTCCGGCAAACACGTTGACAGTCTTGATTCCCTGTCTTTTTCGATTGCACACACAAGGTTTTCATATCTTTTTGGTGTGTTATGAAAATCAGCAATAACCTCTTGGATTAACGAGGAATCTAAATCAAACAATTGTGAGTGAAGTTCACCAAATGCCTCGCCCGCTTTCCTAATTGTGTTTAAATCAGAAAGCTCTTCGTGACAAATAGAATTATCAACATATGTGAACACTCTATAACAGTGGTGGCCTTCTCTTGTGTATAAGCCGCCCTTCTTTGTGCAAATAACCCCCAATGTCTCATAACCCTTGTTTCTTAAGTGGGAGGAAACAATGTTGATGTTGCCCATAAGTAAATCAACATCTGGAAACGCATAGGTGTTAATGCTTTGAAGAACATATTTATTTGATGTGGTCTCAACATAAAAGGTTCTGTTGATGTGTCCATTACCAAAAGGTTTGATAACTTTTACTTCACCAGAAATAATAAACTTAGATAGGATGTTAACCAATTTCTTATTAAAGTCCATAAGCGTGCCTTTTGAGTATACACGATTAATTTGTAAAAACAAAACAAAAAGAGAATATATAAGATAATTCAGTATTTTGTGTTATTATTTTGGCGTTATGAAAAACGTATTAGTTGTCGGTGTTTCTGGTGGAATGGGACAAGCCATCGCCACCAAATTAATAAGCGATGGATATTCTGTTTTCGGAATGGATATTGCTAATAATCCTCAGATTAATAAGTTAAGTTATTTTAAATGTGATATTACCAGCGAGGAACAAATCACCAACGTCTATAAAGACATTTTTTCTAGAGTCAACGAACTATACGCGATTGTTTTTGCTGCAGGCACCTATAAGATGGATTCTTTGCTAGAAATATCAGACAAAGACATGAAAAGAATACTAGACATCAATGTGTTAAGTGTTCAAAGAATTAATAGAATTTTCTTCCCTCTTTTAAAGAAGAACTCAAGAATAGTTGTCATTACAAGCGAACTTGCAAAATTAGACCCTCTTCCATTTAACGGAATCTATACGATGACAAAATCATTATTAGAAAAATATGCATTTTCACTAAGAATGGAAGTGAATAATTTTGGCATAAAAGTGGTGACCGTTAGACCAGGCGCGGTTAAAACATCTATGATTGGCCAATCCACAAAATCATTAGATGAGTTTGTTAATAACACAACCATTCAAAAGCAGGCATCCACGAAGTTCAAAAAGATAGTGGACTCAGTCGAATCTAAATCCATTGAACCAAGCAAAATTGGTAAACTTATCAGTAAAGTTTTGAAGAAAAAGAAACCCAAATACTCTTACTCCAAAAATAGAAACTTTGGATTGATGATGTTAAATGCCTTACCAGACAAACTACAAGTTAAGATTATCTCTAAACTGATCAAATAAAAACCACTCTTAAGAGTGGTTCTTTTAATTAGATAATTGTTTTCACAAACGCGTATGGTTCTCTTAGGATTGAACTATGTCCGTTTTCATCCCAAGTCCCAATCCTTTCAAACGTGAATGGACCCACAAACAAGTTTTCTTGTTCTGGTGTGTGGAATGGACCCATCATATTTCTTCTACCTACTGTTAGTTCTAGTTCGATAACATTATCGCCAACCTTCAAAGCTTTAGAAATATCTAATTTGTGATCAAACATCATTCTTCCACAGTCAACCCCGTTGATTTTAACATCTACAAGGTGGAACCTTTCTGGAATTTCTAAATATCTATTTGTGTCTGTTACATTAATCACCTGTTTCAAATTAATGTTACCAGCGAAGAATGGGTAACCGTCTGTGATCAATTCGTTTACGAATGTCTTTTGATCTTCTAATGCGAAGTTTTCGCCAAGCAACACATCACTTACTCTACCTGGCTTAAAGTCTCCTGATACACCGAAGTTACCTTTTAAGAATATAGCTTCCGCATCAGAATTATACGCTAAACAGTTTTTAATGGATTCTGTAGCGGTTTCGTCAAACAGTGCATAGTAGACGATATCATCTTGGTGCCAATTGACTAAAACAACAATCTCGTTAACCCCTTCTTTAATCTCGCTAGCAATATCATATTCCCAAAGCTCTTTTTCTAAGTAAGGAGTGTGCTTTGTTAATGTTTTGCCGTTGATTTTAACTTCTTTGATGTTCATATTTTCAATTAAAGCAGAGCATATTGAAGGAACCTTGTTCGCAGTGAATGTGTATTTAAAGTAAATCTCACCTTCGTATCTTTTTTGGAGCAATAAGTTAAACACACCCATGTGATGTAACTTCTCACCATAGTTAACCCCATCAGTGGAAAGAGAAATATAATCCAATGTTAAGAAATTTTCGACAGGTTTAGTAACTTCAAATCCTTTGTTTAAATGTAACGGAGAAAGTTCGCCTTCTTTGACTGGTTCCTCGTTAGAGAAATATAGTAAGTAAGATTGACCATCTTCAAAATGTAATGTTGTGTCGATAATTTTATATTCATCTTTTAAGATGTCATAAGATTTGAAGGATTTATAACCTTTAGGTTGAATCTTTAATGTTGTTTCGCCATTTAATGCAACTGCATAGATAAATTCATTTCCGCTATCATCAATACGATGTGCAAGTCTAACTGATTCATTTCTTTCTGCGACAAATGGTCTATCTGCTTCAATTTCTTCCCAAGTTGCGTTGCTTGTTAAATAAGGATAGTCGTATTCTCTCCATTCAACATAACTTGGTTTGCCTTCCACTAATAAAACCTTACCCCCGTTAGAGACAAATTCTTTTAATAGCTTTTCGGTATTTGAATCCATAGTTAATGTTTTCGGGAAAACAATATAGTGATAACTACAATTACCAACGACAAGTTTGTCACCCTCGACGTGGCCATGTCTTGCCAAGATTGTTTCATCTAAATAGTGGTGTGGGATTTGTCTTTGCATAAGTTCTTTAGCGACACCCAAGTAAGACTTATTAAAATCGCCAATGCAGAAGGACGAATCTGGTCCTGGTAAATATCTTTTGTAATCAAAATATGCACTTCTGATTGGTTGGAATAATGCAACGTTTGGTCTTTCTTTAGAATTTGCTAAGATTTCACCTAGAACTGAAAAGTAATCATTAAACTCTTTAAAGTTCTTTTCTATCCAAGGGTTAACAGCGGAGAAGTGAGCAGGATAATCTCTCTTTCTTTGTCCGTGTTCGCTGTAAGGGAGTAAGTGGTGGCACATTAGGTTAACACCACCGACATATTCGCTTTCAGCAATCTTTTTAAGTTCTAATGGGGATACATCCCAACCATCACAAGCAAACATTTCACATAATCTTTGTTTTCTGCCCACTTGTTCTGCAACAGAACCAAGTTGTTTAGAAGGAACCTCGTGATCAACCGGTCTACCAAGTTTATCAATTCCTGGAATGTGTTCGAACTCATAATATGGCATGATGCCACCATTACAGAGGATTTGATGACCCAAATCTGATTCTTCCACATAGTGGCCTGTTAATTTATATCCATTGTCTTCACACCAGTTATAAACTCTTTCTGCAAAGTTTTTAAGCATTAAGGCTTGCATGCCCTTCCAATATTGGTATCTAAATTTTCTATATCCTTCTTTTTCAATGAAAAGTAAACCAACACCATCTCTAATATCCTCGTGATATTCTTCTTCGAAGTATTTGATGATCATTTTTGTGAAAGGTGTTCCCCATCTAAAGTATTGTGGTTCATCAGTAAAGAAACCCTTTAAATCATATGTATCTCTCTTTTTATATTGTTCGTGAGTTTTATCAATGAATTGTTGAACAACATCTGGATTAAGAATGTCCGCAGTGGAGGAAGCGTATCTCCAATAGACATTAAGAACATCATCACCGCTTGTGACTCTAACTAATTTATCTCCGTGATAATCATATGAAACATATGAATTTTCATCATATTTTCCATACGCAAAATCTAAATATCTATCATGATTTTCTATATCTTTTAAGAGTTCGCCACCGACAAATCCGCTTGGCCATCCGTTTTCATCGTATGCATAGGCGTGCATTCCAAGTTCTTTTGCTCTTATGCTAGAAGCATCGACGCATTCAAACCACTTTTCACCTAGATAAGGAGTTGTTAAACCCCCTCTAGCGTGCATAAAGAATCCACCGATTCCCTTTTCGTGCATCCATTCAACTTGTCTTACGCATTCTTTTGGGTCTAAATCATCGTTCCAACTCCAGAAAGGAAGAGCTTTGTATTTATTATCAACTTTTCTCATATGTTTAGTCTCCTTAGGACTTCTATATAATGTTATCACTCCTGATAATCATTAACTAACAAAATATAAACCACCTTTTTCAAAATTATGAACAAGAATGTTAAATTATCCACCAAATGAGACTACCGAACATTTTGTTTGTTAGTTTATAACTAAATGTGTAAAATAATAGTGTATGAATTTAGAAGAATTAAGCACACCTTTATTAGTTGTATTTATATTAGTGGGCATAGCGACATTTATTGTCGGTATGAATATGATGTCTTCTGGATTAAAGAAGGCCGCAGGCAAAGGCGTTAAACGTTTCTTTAAAAAGACAAAAAATAATAGATTAGCAAACCTTGGTGTTGGTGCTGGTGTGACAGCGATTATTCAAAGCAGCGCCGCTACTAGTGTCATGGCTATTGGTTTTATTAACGCTGGTGTCATGGGTGTTACTCAAGGTGTTGCCACAATGATGGGTGCCTATATTGGAACAACCACAACTGGCATTATTGCCTCTTTATCAACGTTCCCGTTCTCGTCATATTTGATGTTGTTGGCTATCGTGGGTGTCGTCATGACATTCTTTAAACACGAAAAAGTTAAAGCTTTTGGTGAAGTATTAACAGGTTTAGGATTATTATTCTTTGGTTTATCTGTATTATCTTCCTCCTTTAAAGTCCCGGTAATTAAGGACGCCGTTTCAACTGCGTTTACAAAGATTAGTTTTCCATTGCTTTTAATGCTTGTTGGTATTTTTGTTACCGCCTTAGTTCAATCATCATCCGCAACATCTGGTTTGGTTATTGCTCTTGTAGGTAGTGGTGCGGTTCCGTTTACCAGCGCTTTATATGTTGTTATTGGTGGCACAATTGGCACATTTATTACAACAGTTATTGCCACCATTGGTTCTAACACAAACGCAAAAAGAGCAGGTTTAATTGCTTTGTTTGTTAAGGTTATCGGTGGATTTTTAGGATTAGCGGTTGTGTGGATTTGTGATGCGTGTAACGTTATTCCTGAAGTTAGTGTTGAAAGCGCACCTATCGTAGTAGCGGTCTTTAATTTAATCTTTAACATTATTGAGCAAGCTATCTTATTACCATTCCTAACACCATTTGAAAAAATCGCTAACAAGGTTATCAAAGATAAAGACGAGGAAAAGAACAAAAGGGCTATTAAATATATCGATAACCGTATGCTTCAAACACCTAACGTTGCTATGGTGCAAGTTAAAAAAGAAATTGATAATATGCTTAGACTCTCTTATGAAAACTTAAAACTAGGTGTGGACGCAATTATCAACCAAGATTCCTCTCACGGAAAAGAAATTAATGATAGAGAAGATAGTATCGACTATTTAAATAAATTCATCACCTCATTCTTGATAAGCTTATCTAATAAGGTTGATATGAAAGACGAATCAATTATTGGTTCATACTTCCATGTTATTAACGATATTGAACGTATTGGTGACCACGCGGATAACTTCTTTGAATTAACACTCAAGATGAAAGAAAACGATTTAACTTTCTCTCAAATTGCTAAAAAAGAATTAAATTCACTTAATAAAATAGTGATGGATATGTATGATTTAACATTCTTAATCTTTGAAAACGAAGACAAGAACTTGTTAAAGAAATTACACGAATTAGAAGACGAAACTGACGATCTTAAACGCGAACTCAGCGATGCTCATTTTGATAGAATCACTAAAGATGAATGTAAGGTTGAATTAACATCATACTATTCAACACTAGTGTCTGAATTAGAAAGAATCGCGGACCACTTAGTTAACATCGGTTATTCTATTGTTGATCCTACCGGAGATGAAAAATAAAGCCTTCGTCTTTTTCTATTTTTAGGAGGTAATTATGAACTCATTAAAATTATACGAAGAGTGGTTAAATAGTGAACTTCTTACCAAAGAAGAAAAAGAAGAGCTTTTATCCATTAAAGACAATCCAAAAGAAATTGAAGAACGCTTCTATAAAGACCTTGAATTTGGCACAGGTGGCCTTAGAGGAATTATGGAGGTTGGCACGAATAGAATGAATAGATTTATCGTTAGAAAAGCCACCCAAGGTTTCGCTAACTATCTATTAAAAAAGAACCCACATCCAAGTGTAGCGATTGGTCATGACTCAAGAAATAACTCCAATAGCTTTGCCAAAGAAGCCGCAAGTGTGTTTGCTGCTAACGGAGTAAAGGTATACTTATATAGTGAATTAATGCCTACTCCTGCATTATCTTTCGCAGTTAGATATCTTAATACAGATGCCGGTGTTGTGGTTACAGCTAGCCACAATCCAAAGATGTATAATGGTTATAAAGCTTATGGTAGTGATGGTTGCCAATGCACAACTGCATTTGCAGATGCAATCTTAGAAGAAATTAATAAACTCGACACATTTAAAGATGTTAAAGTTGGTGATTTTGATAAATATTTAAAAGACGGTTTAATTGAATACATCTTTAATGATGTCTTTGAAAAATACATGTCATCAACATTGAAACAATCCGTCTACAAAGAAGAAAAGATTCTCAAACTCAATTACACACCTCTTTATGGTGCGGGTAGAAGATGCGTGACTACCGCTTTAAGTAGAGATGGATTTGATGTCAAAGTTATTAAAGAACAAGAATTGCCTAATGGCGATTTCCCAACTTGCCCATATCCTAATCCAGAAATACATGAAGCGTTAAAGGTAGGCATCGAAGAATTACTAAAGGAAAATAACGATGTATTAATTGCTACCGATCCTGATAGCGATAGAGTGGGCGTGGTGGTAAATCAAAAAGGAACACCTATCATTCTTACAGGCAATGAAGTTGGTTTAATCTTGTTTGATGCGATATATCACGCAAGATTAGCTAACAAAACCCTTACAAATAGACCAGTAGTGGTAAAAACAATTGTATCCACGGATATGGTTAATGTAATGGCAAAACATTATGGAATTGAAGTTAGAGAAGTTCTAACTGGATTTAAATATATCGGTGAACAAATCTTATACCTAGAACAAGAAGGTCATACTTCTGATTACTTATTAGGATTTGAAGAAAGCTGTGGTTATTTAACTAACACCGATGTTAGAGACAAAGACGCAATTAATGCGTGTTTGTTACTTGCTGAAATCGCTAATCACTACAAGTTGGAAGGTAAAACACTTGTGGATAGATTAAATGAACTTTATAGCGAATTTGGTGATTATAAGACAAAGTTGTTAACTTATGAATTCCAAGGTGTTGAAGGTCTACAAAAGATTAAAGACCTTATGAAACTAGTAAGAGAAGATAACATTACAGATATTATTCCTGGTGTTGATCACATCGGTGACTTTAAGAAAGGTGTTATCACCTATTCTGATCACACCGAACCTACTAACTTACCTATAAGCGACGTTGTTAAATTTTTCTTAAGAGATAATGAAACTATCACAATTAGACCTAGTGGAACAGAACCAAAATTAAAAGCATATATATTCGCTAACGGACAAGCCAATTTGGACAAATTAGTGAAAGTTATTAAAAACATTATAAAATAATGGAGGTATCCAATGAAATATTATTTAGCTATTGACCTTGGCGCTTCTAGTGGAAGACACATTGTCGGTTATCAAGAAGATGGAGAAATTAAATTAGTTGAAGTACATCGTTTCTTTAACGGTATGAAACCATCTGATCAAGGACTTGTGTGGGACACAGAAGAACTGTTCGGTCATATCAAAGACGGCATTAAGGTTGCCCTAGAAAAATACCCACTTATTGAAAGCTTAGCTATCGATACTTGGGGTGTTGACTATATTCTTTTAAAAGGAGACGAAGATGTCAAACCTCACTTTGCATATCGTAACGACAGAGTGAATAATTCTATTCCAAGAGTCCATGAAATCACACCTTTCTCAGAACTATATTCACACACAGGCATGCAATTCGCTGCTTTCAACACAATCTATCAACTTTATGACGACAAACTAAAAGGTAGATTAGAAGGTGTTACTGATTTCTTGATGATTCCTGAATATTTCTCTTATTTATTAACAGGAGTTAAAAAGAAAGAATACACAGAAGCATCCACAAGTGGATTAGTTAATGCAGAAACAAAGGAATTCGATGTTGAACTCATCGCTAAACTAGGTTTACCAGAACACCTATTCCCTAAACTTGATCAACCAGGTACATTTGTTGGTTATTTAAAATCAGAAATTGCTAAAGAAGTTGGTGGTCAAATTAAAGTTAGGTTGTGTCCATCTCACGACACCGCTAGTGCGTTTGAAGCCGTTGATTGCCCCGATGACGCAATTATCATTAGTAGTGGCACCTGGAGCTTAATTGGCACAAAGAGTTTAAAACCAAACACATCAATGAAATCATTTGAATCTAACTTCACTAATGAAGGTGGCGTTGGTTATATCCGTTATCTTAAAAACATCATGGGTATGTGGATTAATAACCAATGTATGAAAAATAAAACACTATCCTTCGGAGATATCGCTAAACTAGTTGAAGAATCAACATATAATGAAGTGTTTGACGTTAATGATCAAAGCTTAAACGCTCCTGAGGATATGGAATTAGCAATTAAAGAATTACTAAAACACAGCCCACCAAAAAACGATGGTGATTTGTTTAGAAGTATCTATAGAAGTTTAGCGACTTCCTATAAAGTTGCTAGTGAACAACTTGAAGATAACTTAGATAAGAAGTTTAATTATATTTATATAGTTGGTGGTGGCGCAAAAAACAAAGCACTTAACCAATTCACTGAAGAAATTACAGGTAAAAAGGTTGTGGCGCTTCCTATAGAAGCAACCGCAATTGGAAATTTAAAATCTCAATTTAAAGTAGGAGAATAATCTAATGAGAAAAGAAGTAAAACAAACATTCGCTAAATATGGAGTGGATGTAAACAAAGCATTAAGAACTTTAGCAAAAACAAAGATTTCTTTGCACTGTTGGCAACTTGATGATGTCGGCGGTTTTGAAAACGCAGGCTCATTAACCGGTGGCATTCAAACAACCGGTAACTATCCAGGCAAAGCAAGAAACTTCGAAGAATTAACACAAGACTTAGATGTCGTTTTAAAACACGTTCCAGGAAGTAAGAAAATCAACTTACACGCAATTTATCAAACAGGTAAGATTGTTGAACGCAAAGACATCGGACCAGAACAATTCGTAGAATGGGTCAAATATGCAAAAGAAAGAGGATTAGGTTTAGACTATAACCCAACCATCTTCTCTCACCCAATGCTAGTGGATGGATTGTCTCTATCTTCACCAGATGAAAACGTTAGAAACTATTGGATTGAACACTGTATCAATTCTTTAAAAATTACAGAATACTTTGGTAAAGAATTGGGTCAACGTTCATTGATGAACATTTGGATTCCTGATGGTTTAAAAGATGTTCCAGCAGATAGAATGGGACCAAGAATGAGACTACAAGATTCTTTAGATAAAATCTTAAAAGGTTACAAATATGATAAGAAAGTCATGGACGTATCCGTTGAATCTAAAGTCTTTGGTATCGGGGTTGAGTCATACACAGTTGGTAGCAATGAATTCTATTGTAACTACGCAGCTACTAGAGGTGTTTTAAACTTATTAGACACAGGACACTATCATCCAACAGAAAACGTTGCTGATAAGATTCCTAGTATGTTGGCCTTCTTCCCAAGATTAGCATTCCATGTTTCTAGACCAGTTAGATGGGATAGTGATCACGTCTTAAAACTCAATGATGATTTACAAGATGTAGCAGACGAATTAGTAAGATGCAATGCATTAGATAAATCATATATTGGCTTAGATTACTTCGATGCATCTATCAATAGAATTGCTGCATTAGTTATAGGCGCCCGTAATATGGAAAAAGCATTGCTCAAAGCTTTATTAACACCATGGAACTTATTAAAAGAAGCACAAGACAGTTACGATCACACTAAAGTTTTAGCGTTACAAGAAGAACTCAAGACATTACCTTGGGGTGAAGTTTGGAATGAATATTTAAAACAACAAGGTATGGTAGACGATGCCGCTATGTATGAAGATGTCATCGCTTACGAAAAAGCTGTAACAAGCAAACGTTAGTTAATTATTAATATAATAGAACAGCACCTTTGGGTGCTTTTCTTGTCTGAGCCAGTTTCTGCAAAGAACTGAGCGAGTTAAAACCCCCAGATAGTCTGGGGGTGGAGGTAGAACTTATAGTTTTGCCAAGAAAAGAAAAACTCCTAGAATTAATTTGCGGTCCAACGCAATTAATGAAAGGAGTTATCATGTCGACTGACAACCTAAGTTTAGCACACACATGTTGGAATTATAAGTATCACGTTGTGTTCGCTCCGAAGTACCGTAGAAAAGCATTCTTCAGAGAAAAAAGATTAGAAATCGGAAAGATTCTAAGAAAGCTTTGCGATTTAAACAAATTGTTATTCATGAAGCGGAAGTATGTCCAAATCCTGTACATATGCTCGTGTCGATTCTCTCAAAAATGTCTGTTTCTGATTTTATGGGATATTTAAAAGGCAAGAGTGGTTTGATTTCTTATCAAAGATGGGGAAACCTAAAATTTAAATACAGAAACAGAGAATTTTGGTGTAGAGGCTATTATGTTGACACCGTAGGTAAAAACAAACAAAAATAGCCGAATGCATTAGGAATCAACTTAAAGAAGACGAATCGGTTGTTCAATTAACAATCGACTTCGACGACGACCCGTTTACGTGTAGCAAGTAAAACTTACAAGCGGTGGTCCGCATTCGCCTATAATGCAGGCGGCTAGTAATAGAGGGCTATTATTTGCCCGAATATGAAAAACCACCGGATTTCCGGTGGATAGTTATTATGTTTTAATAGAGATTATTCTTTGCTGACTTTAACAAAGTCTACATCGTATACTCTGTTATAACGGCCGCCATAATCGTGTTTTGGTATTACAGCAATTCTTGTTCCACTTGGAAGATTTACATAGACTGTACTTACGTAGTATGTACAAGAAATGCATTTACCATTTAAATAAATGTATGTTCTATTTGCGTAATCTAATGTGATAGTGTGGCCTTCAATAACAGTGGATTTTGTAAAACCCAGTAAATATACAAAGGAGTTAATCAAACTTGTAATAAGAACGATAACGCTGATACCTATTAACAGTTCTCTAATTATAAAATCAC
>JAZRZI010000053.1:0-52221 GCA_045601325.1 Bacilli bacterium | reverse complement strand
GACGAGGACCCGTTTACGGGTAGCAAGTAAAACTTGCAAGCGGTGGACCGCATTCGCCTGTGATGCAGGCGGCTGGTAATAGAGGGCTAATTTCTGCCCGACTATGAAAAACCACCGGATTGTCCGGTGGATATTTATTTTACATAACAAAAGAGTTATAATATTTTCATAAATAGAGGTGCATTATTATGGATAGAATCACAGATGAATTAATTGAATATTTCACATTCTTACGTAAAAAAGAAGGGGTTTCACAAGAGAAACTAGCTGAATTAAGCGAACTTAAGCAACCAGCGATCGCTCGTATGGAGGCTAAAAGAGCCACCCCTACTTTAACAACATTTGTGCAATTATTAGATTCTCTTGGTTATGAGTTAGTAATTGTACCAAAAAGAAAATAACTAGATTAGTTCTACTAATAGCATCATAGGTTAAAACCTGTGATGTTTTTATTTTATTTACTTGCATATATTTATATATGGGTTATAATACACGCATATTTATTGGGGTTGTCAAGCACACCAACATATTAATCGCGAAAATATGTCATAGTGCTCCTCAATAAAAATCTTAAAGAAAGGAGGAGTAAAAAATTATGACAAAATTAATTAAAAAATTATTAGCGGTTTTCATGGGTTTAACAGCTTCCGTAGGTGTCGCTGTTGGATTAAATAGTGGTAAAGCTGAAAGCGTTAAGGCCGCTGCTAACAAGATAACAACAATTTCCGGAATCACAAGCGGATCAGAATATTATATTGGCGCAACAACGGGCGGAAACGATTTTTATTTAAGTGTTGTAGACTCGAGCACAAGCTCTTCTATAGCGGGAACCGCAGTTACCGATAAGTCATCTGCCAACAAATTTACCTTTGCTGGAAAAGACTCTTCTTGGTCGATCAAATGTTCTTCTGGCTATTATTTGTGTTTAAAAGACGGTAAAGACAACGGAAAACTGCAAATAGTTACATCCGAAACAAAATTTACCATTACAGAAACAGACAAAAGTTTGCTAAACATTGCACTCGGTAGTTATGCTATTCAAAAAAACAATTCGGGTGCTCAATTTGGTAGTTACGGAAACACCCAAACCAACGTTTGGTTAGAAGCGGCTTCAAGCGGAACCACAGACCCCGTTGCCGTTACCAGCATTACCGTTTCTCCAACTACAAAAGAAATGGGAGTCGGAGATAAAATCACTTTGCAAACAACAATTGAACCAAGCGACGCCACCGATAAATCTGTAACGTGGTCAACAAACAAAGCTTCTGTTGCGACGGTCGAAGATGGCGTTGTTACTGCCGTTGGTATTGGCAACGCAACAATTACAGCAACCACTACTGATGGTGGCAAAACCGCAACATGTGCAATTACAGTTAAGGCTGCAACTAAATACTATTTAGCAGAAGAAGTTGGCCAAATCGCTGATGGTGCTAAAGCCGTTTTCGTGACTGCCAAAAATTATAGTGGCTCTTATTATGCTATGGGAACATACGTTTCTGGAAATAACATACCTAAAGTTGATGTTGTTGGCGACGGATCCACAATTAGTCTAAACGACAACCTTGGCGTCTATACCGTTGAAGTCAATGAAGACTCTAATTTTTCATTTGTTGATAAAAACGGAAAATATATTTATGCAGCCGGTGGATCCACAGGAAGCAACAACCACCTTAAAGCTGATACAAAAGCAAACGCTGGTGATAATGGTGTTTGGTCAATTTCTATTTTAGATGGCGAGGCCACCATTACAGCAACTGGTGATGCAGCACGTAATTTGCTTCAATATAATGCATCAAGCAAAATATTCTCTTGCTATGGTTCTGTGCAAGCCCCAGTTAGTATTTATCTCGACAAACTAGCAACCGTTGAAGATTCTGTTTCTGTTGATTCTACAGCAACAGTAGATGTTGGAAATAGTGTGAACATATCCGCAACAAAAACAGGAAAAGACATAGTGTGGTCAACAACCGCTGGAACAGGAAGTGTTGAACTTTCTAATAAATCTAACACCGGTGTTACCATTAAAGGTCTAACTGCTGGCACAGCAACTGTTACAGCTACCGTTGGTAGTAAATCTGCATCTTGTGAAGTAACAATTAATGCTGTGACAACAGAAAAGTTTAACAAAGTCTCTTCAATTACAGCGGGCAAGTATTTGATTGTGTCTGACAACGTTGCTATGAACACAACGTTAGATAGTAGCAAAAGGTCCCAATATGATGCTGTTACAGTAAGCAACAATGCCATTGAATGGTCAAAAAACGAGAACATTTGGGATGTTCAAAGTACAAAAAATGGTTGGACTTTTAGAAATGTTGCAACCGGAAAATTTGTTGGTGGTACAGGAACGGCCAAGCAAATGGCTTTCTATGATACTCTTTGCGATAACATCTATTGGACAATTTCTGGAACAACTGGCGAATTTGTAATTAAGGCAAAAATTAACACCGCCAAAAGTGTTAATGATACATTAAGACGCAATGGAACCTACGGATTCGCACCATACAGCGCTTCAACAGGCACAGCAATTAATTTATTTAAGCTTAATCAAACTAGTACCGAATTAGCTGCAGATTTTGTAAATCAATATTTATATATTGGTGATACCAATTATGAAGGTGCAGGCACAGGATTGTGCGTTAGCGATAGTACATATGAGACTGCAAAGCAAGGTTTATTGGGTTATGGATTAGACATTATTGAAGAATTCAAATCCAATAGCGATTTTGATGCAGCACAAGCAAGATATGAAGCTTGGGCACTCGCTAATGGCGATGCGGCCCCATATTCACAAGCATCAAGTTCAAGTCGTGCATTTTTAGTTAATGTTAATAATGACTCTATGTCACTTGTGATTATCGTGTCAGTCGGACTCATGGTCACAGCGATTAGCTATGCATTACTTAATAAGAAAAAGAAATTAACTAAATAGTAGTTATTCAATTTTTAAATATTAGACCTCTTATTCTATAAGGGGTCTTTTCTTATGTGTTTATATGTGTTATTGTAAAGTATCAAGTAATAATGTATTTAGAATCAAAAAACAATTGATTGGTTCTTTATATGTTTTGTGAAAGGGGACACATAACAATGACAAAATTGCTCAAAAGATTGCTAGTGGGTATTGTCGGATTAACAGCATCCGTGGGTGCTGCTGTTAGATTTGGTAATAATAACACTAGTAGAGTTGCTAATGCCGCGGATGTTCTTAACGATGGATTGGCAGAATTTACATTAAGTAGTGCTGACGATATTACCGTTGATAACGTCAAAGTTAGCTTTGCTGATGGTGGTGGCACAGCTCCATATTGGGGCGCTAACGGATTAAGACTTTACACCAAAAACACAGTGACAGTTTCTTCGTCAAATTCTATCACTAAAATCGTGTTTAATTGGGAAAAGCAAGGATCTAAGACATTTATTACAGATGTTACTGCTGATGTTGGAACATACAAACATCCAAGCTCACCTGGTGAAGGTACTTGGACAGGCTCAGCAAACAAGATTGTCTTTTCATTAAATAACTCAGCTCAATTACAACTTAATACATTAACAGTTAACTATAATGCTTCTACTGAAGTAGTGGATGCTACTGGTGTATCAGTATCACCTTCAACCGCTAGTGTTGCTAAAGGCGCAACAACTCAATTAACAGCGACAGTTACTCCAAGTAACGCATCTAACAAAACAGTTGAATGGTCATCTAATAACGAAGCAGTTGCTACAGTTAGTAATTCTGGTCTTGTAACAGGTGTTTCTGCAGGTAATGCAACCATTACCGCAACAACAGTTGATGGTGGCTTTACAGCTACTTCAGCAATCACAGTTACAGCACCTACAGACTCACGTGGATTAGATGGCAAACAATATTACATCTATGCTCCTATTGAATCTAACAAATATTATGTTGATGCATCTAATGCAAGCTCATCATCTCAACCGGTTGCAACAACTTCAAAAGATAGTGCAACTCCATTCAAATTCACTTTAGTGGGTCCAGATACATATGAAATTACTTCTGGTGGCAAATACTTATATGAAACCAATTCAAACAATGGTTTACGTTTTGGTAGCACAAAAGATTCCTGGGAAATTAAAGCAGGTACTAAAGGTACTGCTAATGGATTAGGTATTTGGGGCAAAAACAATAGCCGTCAAATTACATACTATGCTGATGGTAATGACTTTAGATCATATGCAAATGACACAAATAGAACAGTAGACTTATTATTAGAAGAATTCATCCCATTACCAGATTCTATTAGTTTAGATCCAACATCATTAACAATTGAAACTGGTGAAGTTAGTCATATTGATGCAACATCTACAGGTTCTGATGTTGTTTGGTCAGTTACAGCCGGAACAGATAAAGTTGAACTTAAAAATGGCGACAACAAAGGTGTCGATGTTAAAGGTTTAGCAGCTGGTTCCGCAACTGTTACAGCAACAGTAGGCACACTAACAGCAACATGTTCAGTTACAGTTACTGCTGCTAAAGAATTAACGTTTAACAAAGTTACATCTAACTTATATGACTTCAGTGGAACATATTTAATCGTTTGTGAATCAAAGAACGTCGCGTTTGATGGTTCATTAAGCACAGTTGAAGTGGCTAGTAACAATGTTCCTGTTACTATCAGCAACAATTCTATTACCGGCACATTTACTCACAATGTTGTAACTATCGCTAAAGTTAATGGTGGTTATTCTATTAAAGCTGCTAGTGGTGTTTATATTGGACACACAGGCTCATCTAACTCATTAAACCAATCTGATTCACCAATCGTTTGTTCAATCAGTGTTGAAGATGGCGCTGCTACAATCGCTTGTGGTGATTACATACTTAGATATAACGGAGCTTCAAACCAAAACAGATTCAGATTCTATACATCAGGACAAACAGCTGTTCAATTATATAAAGCTCACATTGATTGCAGCGCAGCTGTTCAAGAATTCGTAAATAACTACATGCACATGTCTGATGATGCATATGAAGGTAGTGGTACTGGTTTATGTAAATCAGCAGGCACATACGCTGCTGCTAAAGCTGCTTTATTAGCATTAGGCGCAGACGCAATTGAAGAATTCAAATCCAATAGTGCTTTTGATGCAGCACAAGCAAGATACGAAGCCTGGGCATCCGCTAATAATGATGTTGCTCCATATTCACAAGCATCAGGTTCTGGAAGAATCTTATTATTAGGCACAAGCACTAACTCAATGTCAGCAGTAATAATCGTTTCTATTATTGTTGGTATTGCAGCAGTTGGTTTATTGCTTCTTAAGAAAAAGAAAGCAACTAAATAATAGTTAATTAAGGAGATATTAAAAATGCAAAACAAAAAGTTAATGTTATTACCATTAGTGGCTATGCTAACAGCCTGTGGTGGTTCAAAAATTGTTTGGAACGAAACCACAAAAGAAAAATTTGCAGAAGAAGTTGACACTATAGACGACATATTTCTTGAACCATATCTAAATTTAAAGAAATCTTTCACATATGTAGAAAAATACAAAAACATCTATGAAGGTTCATACGACAACCACATCACAACTACTTATAATGTTGATTTTGATGGAGCTTCTGGAACTCTTCATATCGACGCTAAGATGGAAGAATACTATTTGGATTTAGAAGAATCCGAAGAACCAGAAGTAGACAACGTTACTGCGGATTGTTATTTAGGACACGTAAAAGATGTTGGCGTTGTTGCATTTAGAAATTTAGATGGCAAAAAAACTTATTCTATCGCCATTAACGAAGAAGACTTTGCTGAACTTGGAGAAACAGAAGAAGAAATACACGAATATCTCACCTTCTACAATTTAACAAACCTTGCTTCTTTTCTTGAAAGTGACTTCTTCTTTATGGGTGCGGTTGAAGATCTTTTAAACGAAGAACACACCGCCCCTGAATACTGGTGCACAGGCGCTGAAACATCACTTAAATTTTTCTTGGGCCAAAAAGAAGGCACATGCAAGGGCGAATTTACCGCATTTGGTAAAGATGAAGATGATATTTCTGAAGGCGATGCATATGTCACAGACATTTCTGCTCACACCATTACAGCATTTGAAAATAGCGTATTACAAGAAGCGCTTTGGGAATATAAAGAAAACGGTTTATATTATGAAACTCCAGAAAAATCACAAAAGTATGATTATCTAGAATTCTATGAATGTAAAACAACAAAGTATAAACAACCTAAACTTCCATCAATAAGTGGTTATACACTAGAAGACGATGACTAATTTCTAAAGGCTCAATAATGACCCCTTAAAAATAGGGGGTCTTTTTTGATTCAACCATGATATTTTGTGTATAATATAAACACAATTAATTTAAGGAGACATTATTTATGCAAAAGAAAAAACTTATGTTATTACCATTAGTGGGGTTATTAACTGCTTGTGGTGGACCAAAAATCAATTGGCAAGAAATTAGCAGGGAGGAATTTTTAGAAGCTGCTTTAGCGCTTGAAAACAGCAACTTTAATGCACTTTTAAATCTTAAAAAGTCTTACAGTGTTTCAATAAAATATAGAAGCCATTATGAAGGAACATATGACTATCGTTATTCCGATGTTTATCAAATAGATTATGATGGTGAATCAGAAATTATTCGTGTCAAAAACACCTATGACTATTATGACTTTAATTCAGAAGTATCACCTGAACCAGATACCGAAAACGAAGAAACCGAATATTATTTAGCTCACGCTGAAGGTGTTGGCGTTGTTGGTTTAAAAGAATCAGAAGGCAAAAAGGAATATGTAATAGCGGTTCCTGAAGAAGATATTACTTCTTCTGGTGATACCGAAGATAATATTCACAAAGGAATTATTGAATTTTTAATAGATAATGCCACTTGGCTTGTGTCAGATAATTTCTGGTTTGCAGGTTTTATACCAGCGTTCGAATCAGACAACTTATTTGAACCTGATTACTGGGGTAGCGATTGTGAATTATCACACAAATTCCACCAAGGCGATAAAGAAGGTTATTTAAAAGGCGAAATGTTTATAAATAGTAAGGACGAGGATGATATTTCTGAAGGGGACGCATATGTGTGCGATATAACCGGTCACATCTTTACAGAATTCAATAACTTTGTCTTAAAAGAGGCGGTGTATGACTATCAAGAAAATGGTCTATTCTATAAAACACCAAACACACCACAAAAATACGAATACCAATCATTCGGCGAAGTTAAAACAACTAAATATAAACAACCAAAGCTCCCATCATTAAGTGATTACGAATTGGTTGAAGAATTCTAAATATTGGGCACGTAGTAACGTGCTCTTTTTTAACGAGTACAAATAATATATAATATTAAAATCTCAAGAAGGAGAAAACTTATGAATAAGAAATTACTTTTATTAGGAGCAGTACTCGCTCTAGCTGCGTGTAACAATCACAAAGGAAAGGGTGAAGAAGACTTTGTCTTGCTTTCAGAAAGCACAACACATTATTTTTATGACGATAGTGGAAAGTTAGAAGATACCGATATAGAAAAATCCGAGTACTCATACTCTGATGACTATAGACAACTCGACGTTAAATCCTATTATGAAAACGAATTGAATGACGGATATGGCTTTAAATACAACAAAAACGATCAAGAAATTGAAAACTACTTTGGTTACTTTGACGGTGGTGAATTTATTTGCACAACTCACAATATTATGACATATGAAGGCGATCACATCTTAACCGCTAGTCTATATGACAATTTCAAAAACCAAGGCGGACAGCTTGTTTCATCAATGGAGTACTATTGGATGAACCGCGTATTAAATACAATCTCAATTTATACACATGATTCTAGTTCTGGTAGCAAAACATTAAGCACACTACATTCCTATACCTATGGTGTGGATTTTGAAGAACAAAAAACCGAAACATACCTTGATGTAGGCACACAAACAATGTTCCAAAAACTCGTCACAAAAGAAGAAAACGGTCTAGTTAAAAAGAGTATGTTCATAAAAGAAACTGCTGAAGATGAATATATTTTATTTGTCGAACAACACACAGACAAAACATCAGGTTCACTCGTCTATGCAAAAACAAATTTGGGCGGAACTATTTATGAACAATTCCATAAATATGACGCTAATGGAACACCTATTAGTATTGAAGAAAAATACGATGGAGAAGAACACTCTAAAACAGCTTTCTCCTATAGCAACGGCGTGCTTTCTGAAGAAGATACCTATTTCTTTAATGAAGAAGCTAACGAATATACAGACTTATATGCCAAAAAGGTCTATACATCAGACGAAAATGGTGTTGTCACTAAAATCGTTAATAGCGACGTTACTGATGGACAAGAAAGCATCTATTCAGAAACAACATTTACTTACGAAGTTGTTAATCACAAAGTCACAGCGATTCCAGATGCGTATAGACCAATTAGCAAGGTCTTTGATCCATATTTAGATGCTTCAAGTGATCTTGGTTTCATAGTGGTATAACCGAAGTAGTGTTTGTAGGCAAAATTACTATTATTAGGCGCTTTTTTAGGAAACAGGTGGGAATCCTCGGTTATTCAATTTCCGAGTAGTTCACCATCAATTGTTCTTCCATTTTGCAATTTCGTTAGAAAATAGCCTTTTAATTATATTTTCGGCAAAAGTACAATCCTATGTTGGTTTTGCTGGGTTAATATAATTAAATCCATTTGTTTTTGATTGGTATTTGATACAATATTATTTGATAATATCTAGTAAAGAAGAGGTAATAATTTATGAAAAAGAAAATACTACTATTAGGAATAACATCGCTTTTGCTGGCTTGTGGCGGTAAAGTTAATTGGCAAGAAATTAGTGAAGAAAAAGCCCTTGAAGTCCTTCATAGCGTTAGCGAAGAAGAACTTTTTGAAATGTCTGCGGTTGGAAAAAGAAGAATAGATGTGTTGAATTTTGATTTTGAAGAGGCGGAAGGGCTATTTAAAAATAGTTACACATCTAACATAAGTGTTGATGTCGACTTTGAAGGCTTAACCTGTCACGTTATAGCTAACGATGAAGATTATTCAGAAAACAGCGAAAACCAAGATGAAAATTACGAATACAAATACATTCTTGAAGGTACGGCATATTATAAAGAAGGTGTGGGTGTCATCGCATCAGAAAAAGAAACAAATGGAATAACACCAGAAGAAAACCATAAATCATCTCACCTTATTGTTAGTGAAGAAGAAATTACACAAGCAATAACAGAAAGTGGAGTTGAACGCGAATTTGTTTTAAAAGAGGCCATCTATTATTATGCTAGTTTGAATATTAGAAGCATGATGTGGGCGTATGGTTCTTTCGTTTTTAGCGATGATTATTCAGAAGATTACTGGAAAGGCACCATCAAAAACACAAGTTTAAAATATTATCAGTATGATAAAGAACAGCTCAGTGTTAAGTGTGATTACGGCGTTGAGGGATACTATGATGATGCTTGTGCAGAAGAATATAAGGTTGATTACACCCAAATTGATAAGACAGAAATGAGAAAAGGTATTATAAACTACGCACTTTCTTCTTATGAAGAAGTTGGTTTCTACTATAAAACAGATACAGAATTAGTAGACTATAAGTATGGTTATTCAACCGAGATTGAAACCAAAGAATTTGTTAACTTCTCTATTCCTTCTTTAGAAGAATATCCACTAGTGATTTACTAATCATATATTAAGCTAAAACAAAACAAGATGCGAATTCCGCGTCTTTTCTTTTGGGCTGTTAGATGCTGTGTTTATCTAATTTTGACAAATGCACGATATCGTGTTATTATCAATGCATGGAAAACAACATTTTTCAAAATCTAATTTCATTAAAAGACGCTTCTATTAAGTGGAAAATAGATGACAGCGTTCTTCGTCGTGCGATTTCTTCTGGAAAGCTTAAAAGGGGTGTTGATGCTGAAAAATTTGGCAAACAATGGGTAGTTACCACAACAGCCATGAACAGAGAATACGGGCAAATTCATATTAGAGCAAATAACCAATCAAACATTAAAAAAAGACAAATATATTACTACCAATCAGAATTATTGTTTCTATATTCAAAAAAATATAAAACCAGCATGAGAGAATCTAGTGTTTTGTTTAGTAAGCTTAATTTATTTAAGATGATACATGATTGTTATGACTATTTACATTTAGGGGATTCTAATGATGTTGTTCTTGATCTCAGGAAGATGATTAAAAGAGGCCTTTCATATGGAAAATAGTGGTGATGTTTTGGTGTACCACGGAAGCAATTGCATCGTTTCCAAACCAGACCTTCGCAAATGTAAACGGGGCAAAGATTTTGGCCGTGGTTTCTATGTTACAACAGACAAAAGACAAGCTATTAATTTTGCGAAGATCATAGCAACTCGAAACGGAGAAAGCAAAGGAGTTGTCAACGTGTACAAAATAAAACTAGATTTAATAAGTAAAGTTCAAACCTATTGTTTTAAGACAACAAATCAAGATTGGCTGTTTTGCGTTATTGGCCACAGAGATAGTAAATATAAAAGTTTTGCAGAAAAATGGAGTTCATATGATGTCATAGTTGGTAAAATTGCTGACGATGATACCTCACAAGTTATTAATGCTTATTTGAGTGGTGCATATGGTTTGGTTGGTAGCAAAACGGCAACAAACACAGCAATTAAAATGTTTGCACCAAATAGACTCAAGGATCAAATGTGTTTTAGAACAGAAAAAACTGTTAATCTTATAAGGTTTGTTGAATGTTTTGAGGTAGATGTATGAAATTAGCAAGCAAGCAATATTGTATGCACAATCTTGTTTCTATGGTGGTAGAAAAGCTTTTAGAAAAAGATCCAAACAAGAAAGAAGAAGATGTTATTTTTGAATTTTCACAGTCAAAAACACACGAAAATCTGTTCAATGAAAAAACCAGACTTTGGGCAGAGGGCCCCGATTACATAATCGAATTATATGAAGATGAGTTGAATATACATTAACGGCAATAACGCCGTTTTTGTTTGTTGGGCCAGTTCTGTAAAATCCAACTCTGCATAAATACATTGTGTAATTGTTGAAATACTGCATATAAAAGTGTAAAATATATGCAGAAAAAGAAAGTTATTTTATGCATAAGTTCACTTACGACTTTTTAAAAGACAAATCTATCACATCTGATTTATTCTCGTTGTCAAACATTATTACAGAACTTAAAAGTAAAACAGAAGAAAGAAAGGGCTCGAACAAATCCCTTTTTGCTAAACTTGAAACGATTGCAATAAAAGAATCTGTTGAAGGAAGTAACGCCATTGAAGGAATTTTTACAGCCGAGCAAAGAATTAAGGAAATTGTTGATAATAATAGCGAGCCCTTAACTCATAATGAAGAAGAGATAGCGGGCTACCACGACGCTATTAAATTTGTAAACGAAAACTATCAACACCTTTCGTTCAACGAAGAAACAATTAAAAAAATACACGCCACGCTTGTATCTAGACATGTTGGATATGATAAAGGCGGGAAGTATAAAACTAGTGATAATGTCATCGCAGAGAAATATCCAGATGGAACAATTAAACGAGTTATATTTGTTCCAACCAAAGCAAGTGAAACCGAAAAGGCAATAAGCGATTTATGCTTGGCTTACCAAGTGTATAAAGACGATTATGGTATTCCATCTCTTTTGCTTATTCCTTGCGTAATAGTGGACTTTCTTTCTATTCACCCATTTAGTGATGGCAACGGTCGTGTTTCAAGACTTTTAACACTATTGCTTCTTTATAAGGAAGATTACGATATTGGAAAATACATATCTTTTGAAAACCAAATCAACAAATACAAAGGCAACTACTATGGCGCTTTAGAAAGAAGCCAACATCAGTGGCATGAATCAAATAATACATACCACCCTTTTATAGAATTTACATTTCAAATCCTTTACCAGTGCTATAAAGAAATTAATAGAAGATTTATTAAAACCAAAAGCGGAAAAAACAAAAAGAACGAAAGGATTGAAGCTGTTGTTTTAGATAGTATGGTTCCAATTTCTAAATCAGACATTCAAGAATTGCTTCCTGATGTTTCAACAACAACGATTGAAGTTGTTTTAGCAAAGTTGATTAAAGAAAACAAAATATATAAGATAGGCACATATAAAAACGCCAAATATTTAAAAACTCGTTAAACAGGCTAACGCTTTGTAGTATTTTTTTGAAAGCATTCAACGAAACATAGAGCTTCAAACGCTTTAAAGTACCTCTTTATATTATATTAACATTTCGTATTTATTACTTAGACCCCAGGTGTCTCTTTTAGGAAACAGGTGGGAATCCTCGGTTATTCAATTGCCGAGTAGTTCACGTTACCAGTTCAGCTGTTCAATTTTGTCATTACGCTAGTGGAGCAAAGTTTAATCCTAAATCAATATTTGAAAGAATTAAGAACGTTAGATAAGAACCTACTAATAAAATTGAGAGAACTAAGTTTGCAATTCTAGCGCTCTTTTTGGTGGCTAATTTTCCCTTTACATGCAACCCAATACATATAGCGGATAGTATCATTGAAAACGCCCCACAAACAATTAACAAGAATGCAGATTGATCTAATCTATATGTGCCAACATAGTTGCCCGCACCATCTTTTACTAAGAACGAGAATATATCTGCTAACGTGAGAATGATAAAGTTAAAGGAACAGCTTCCAACGATGTCACCGATAGCGGCGTTATAGTTTCTCTTTCTACAAAGAGTTATAGTGGCGGTCATTTCTGGTAATGATGTTGCTACTCCTAGGAATAACGCTCCACCAAATGTTGCGCCCATCTTAAATAAGTCACAAACCCATTCAACGATATAAGTTAAACCAATAGAAGCACCAACTAATAAAATAGAGAAAACTATGAATAATATAATTATTTGTTTTGCTGTTAATTTGCTATCAGTGGTTTTATCTTCCGATTCTTCTTCTTTTGGAGTTTTGATAACCGCAAAAACATATATTGCTAAGATAAGAATAGATAATGGGTTGAACCAACCTAATAACCATCCGTTCTTATCGAAGATAAATGATGCCAATATAACGGACACATACATTGCGCCTATGATACCCATAGTGAACAAATGAACTTTATTAACTTTGCTATTAGCGATTTTTTTATAGAAAATCGCATATACGATAAAGAACAAAGTTACATTAAAAATGTCACTTCCTAAAATATTTCCTAACACTAAATGGTTATCGTGATTAGGTGGAAGCACAACTGCGGTAATAGAAGTAAATAACTCTGGAAGAGATGTAACCGCCGCCAATAATATACCGCCCAAGAAGGCTCCAGAAACATTGGTCTTTTTATCTAAAAGGTCGACGAAATCAGACAATTTTATAGATAGAAAAACAACGCATGCTGCTACGAGCATATAAGAGATGATTGCTACAAATTCCATTACGTTTTTAACCTCTTTACGCTTGTCGCGCATTTTAATTCTCGTATATTTTCAAAGTGTTATCAAGCAAATACGCACATACACTTAGAATAATTATTCTATGTGTGATATATTTAATGTGTTGAGGGTTTTCCTATGAAAAAGAATAATATCAAAAGAATAGTTCTGTCGATTGGCTTATCTATATCGGTGTTTTCAAGTGTGCTTGGTGGAGCTGCTATTAGTAACACGAATAAAGCGGTAGTTGCTAGTGCAGACGCATCATCATATTACAGCGGTATTTCCGATACAGCGACAGGTACAACATTACTTGGTCAACTTAGAAGTTTAAACTCCTCTAAAAAAACAAGATCAGTTGGCTATTCAAGTATGGGTACATCCGCTAGTGGTCAATTTAAATATACTGACTATGACCCTAACTACACCAAGACCGATAGCAAGGGACAAGTTTATGGAACTAGAATATTAAGCTTCTATTCAGGAACATCAACAACATCATTTAATAGAGAACACACATGGCCTCAATCTCATGGGGGCACAACCATTGATGATGATATCCATATGACAAGACCAACCATCGCATCAGAAAACGGTTCTAGAGGTAACTCTTTCTATGTCGAAGGTATGAAATCGGGCTCTCTTGGTTGGGACCCAGCTGAGGAAAGCTTTGGTAAAGAATCATATAGAGGCGATGCTGCTAGAATTATATTCTATTGTGTGGTTGCTAATTCACAATTAGGATTATTAGATACAGAATATCACAACACATCTAACGCTAATCCTGACTATAAAATGGGTAAATTATCCACCCTTTTGGAATGGAACCTAAGATACCCAGTATTACAAAGAGAACAAAATAGAAATGCTGGTGCAGAATACCTACAAGGCAATAGAAATCCATTTATCGATCACCCAGAATATGCATGTAAGATTTGGGGTGACACAAACGAAACCACAAAAGGTATATGTGGTAAAGCTGTTGGAGCTAATTCCATTACTTTATCACCAACAACCGCAACTATTGGACAAGGTAGTACACTTACTATCAAAGCCACAACAGATAATGGATCAACCGCAATTTTATGGAAAACAGATAACGCAAGCGTTGCTACAGTTAGTGATGGTGTAGTTACAGGTGTTGGCCAAGGAACCGCAACAATTACAGCATATAGTTCTTATGATTCTAAGGTTAGTGCGACTGCAAAAATCACAGTTAAAGCTGTTAGTAGCATAGCTATCAGTGGAACCGCCACTAAAACTTCATATTTTGAAGGCGATAAATTTAATCCAGCCGGTTTAACTGTTACCGCAACTTATAGCGATAAATCAACAAGCGTTGTAAGTAACAGTTCATGCAAGTGGTATGACGGAACAGTTAACACTTCTGAAAAGTTGGTAAAAGGTTCTACATCTGTTAAATGCGTATTAGGTAGTGCATCCGCTATATATTCAGGTATTACTGTTGATGAAAGACAAGTCTCTGATACATATACATTATTAACAAGCGAATCAGACTTGGTGGAAGGTAACCAAGTTATTTTTGCATATAACGAGAGTGGTAAGGTTGCTGGCAATTACGCAGGTAGTAAATATCTAACTAGTGAAACCGCGACATTCTCCGCTGATAAATCTGAGATTACAAACATTGGTAATGCTCAAGAGTTTACATTAGGAAAATCAGGAGATAGTTGGACTTTTACTGGAAAAGATGGCGTCTTAGGTGCGGCAGATGTTAAGAAATTAGTCTTTGATGCTGGCACAACTACATGGAATATTACCCCTGGCGCTAATGGAGCAACTAGTGTTACTAGTACAAACTCTAGTTATGGCTCTATTCAATATAATACAGATTCTCAATCACCAAGATTCATGAACTATGGTAATCAAGGGGCTGAGTCACCAATTAGACCATCGCAACTTTACATTAAAGGTCAAAAAGGTAGTGGTGAAGATGTTTATGATGGCATAGTTAAAAGCATAACCTTATCAAAAACAGAAGCTAGTGTTTATGTTGGTGATAAACAAACATTAACCGCAACCGTTAATGGTGAAGGCAAATTTAATCCTAACTATACATGGTCATCATCTAATGAAAGCATTGTCACTGTTGATAATAATGGTGTAGTTACAGGTGTTGGTGTTGGTTGGGCTAACATTATTGCAACCTCAGTAGCGGACCCAACTATTTATCAATCCTGCGTCTTCTATGTTTCTAATGCGATTACAACAGAATCTGAATACACATTAGTAACAAGTGACTCTATGTTACAAGAAGGCAGGAAAGTTATCTTCGCATATAACGAAAGTAATAAAGTTGCGGGTAGTTATGCAGGTAGCAAATATCTAACTAGCGAAACTGCGACATTCTCCGCTGATAAAACAAAGATTACCGATATAGGAAGCGCACAAGAATTTACACTTGGCAAATCTGGAAACAATTGGACTTTTACTGGAAAAGATGGCGTTTTAGGTGCAGCTAGTGTTAAAAAATTAGTGTTTGATTCTGGCACAACTACATGGGATCTTGTAACTAGTAGTAGTGGCGTTACAGCAGTTAATAGCACTAACTCTAGCTATGGTTCTATTCAATATAACACAAGTTCTGACGCACCTAGATTTATGAATTATGGCGCGCAAGGTGATGATTCACCGATTAGAGGCATTCAACTCTATGTTAAAAAAGAAGGCGCAACCCCTATTACAGAAGCCACATTAACTATTGATGGAGAAAGTAGCATCACAGTTAATTCTGGTGACACTGGAAAATTAACTTATACATATACAGGCGTTAGTGAAAACGTTACTGAAATCTATTGGGTATCTTCTGATGAAGACATCATCCTATTTAATGATGATGGTAACTTTGTTGCGGGTGAATCTGGCACAGTTAAAATTAACTTATATATTTATACTTCCGATGGAGCGGGATTCTACTATGCTTCTATGGAAATTACTGTTATTGAAAGTAGAGAAACAACACTAGCGGCGGTTAGATGGTTCATTGAAGAATTCATGCACATGGAAGATTATAACGAAAACCTTGGATGGTGTAAGGATGAAGAACATCATTACTACGTAACTGCGAAAGAAGCGTTTAACGAATTATCTTCTAGGCAAAGAGAAGCATTCTTAAACGAAACTGAATTTAACGATGCAAAAGCAAGATTACAAGCTTGGGCAACAGCGAATGGAGATACGTTTGAAAGTGGCACTAATTTGATTATTAAATCTAGAGTTAATATAACGTTCTCTAATAACAACCAAATCATGTTAATCGCGATTATTTCTTCTTCGTTAATTATGGCTTCTATATTAGCGACATTCCTCTTTTTGAAAAAGCGTAAACACGATGAAAAATAAATACCTATTATCATTAGTAACTCTATTTGTTATCCCACTGATGGGATGTGACAAAACCAAAGTAGTAGATTTAAGGCCTAAAGTCATTAAAGACTATCTTTCATTATCGAAAGAAAGCGACATTTGTGAATACTTAAGTTTTAATTCTACCGGTAACGCGAATAAACAAAATTACATCATTAATCTAATTGATGAAATTAACTATTTTGATGGTCCATTTATGACTTATTTTTCTACGGACAAAGACTTTGAAAACGATGTCCAAAGTTATAAATCTAACGCAGCATTATTTGAAGGAGAATGCGCTTTAACACCAGGCAAAACTTACTACTGTAAGATGGAAAACGCAGCGGGTGAAATTGTCTATCAAGATTACTTTAAAACCAAAGATACCCCTGGCGCACCTATATATGCTGGACAAGGTGTTTCTAATGTTAGAGATATGGGTGGATGGAAAACTAAATCAGGTAAAAAAGTCAAATACGGTATGGTGTATAGAGGTGGCAAGATTAATATCGTTAATAACGGTAAAGAAGCCAGCGAAGAAACCAAACAAATACTCACCAACCACTTACACATTAAAACCGAAATTGATCTTAGATGGGAAACTGACACTGGTGGTCAAGAAGGATGTGCTTGGGAAGGTGGTAACTATGTTAAATCAAGTCTGTACCAATACACATTTTTTATCCCAAATAATCAATTAATTGGACAAAGGGTTAGAGAATATTATCCACAAAGCAAAAAAACACTTAAACAAACGTTTGAGGTGTTAAGTGATGAATCAAATTATCCAATCTACGTGCATTGTAATGCTGGAGCGGATAGAACTGGAACATTTGCTTATTTACTAAATGGTTTGCTTGGAGTTTCCTATAAAGATTTAACCAAAGATTTTGAATTAACTTCATTCTCTACAAGCGGAAGAAGATGGAAGAGCGATATTGAATTTGATTACGATGGTTCCTATACATATCGATACACAAAAAACGGAATCATGCAAAACAATAACGACAACTATGTTGCGTGGGATCTTATGCATCAATATATGCAAACTTGTTATGGCAATGGTTCTAACAACGAACAAAAAGCAATTGAAAGGTTTTTAACTACCGAGGTTGGAATTGCCAAAGAGCAAATTGAACAAATTAAAAGTTTACTTTTGTACTAACTTTGAAGCTAGCTGCACCCACAATAATGCTAGCAAATATGAAATTAATATTTAAATATTAATAAGAGGTATTTTTGCCAACCATTGAAGGTCCAAAAACGCAGCCATTATACTAAATGGTTTTAAATTGAAAGAAATTAGAAAATCATTAGGCTTGACTCAAAACGAATTATCAAAGAATGTGTTGTTCCATAGATAGACATTTCTAAAACAGCAAATGGTTTGGGCAAAAAAACTCTCCATTAATTTTGATTAGGCTGTAAGCAAAATGTTTGTGAAATTGTAGAAACTGGATTATTTCCAGTTTTCTTTTTTGCGTGTAACATATAAAATATATGTCGCTATAGAGGTGATAACTATGGAAGAAATTAATAACTTTATTAAGACCATCATGGAGAAAGATTTAGAGGAAGGACGTGTTAAAAGTATTGTCACTAGATTCCCTCCAGAACCAAATGCTTATTTACACATTGGCCACGCTAGAGCAATCATTAATGACTTTGAACTAGCTAAATGTTTTAATGGCTACACTAACTTAAGATTTGATGACACTAACCCAGTTAATGAAGGCGCTCAATATGTTGACGCTATCATTCAAGATTTAAAGTGGTTAGGTTATGAACCAAAGAACGTCTATTTTGGTAGTGATTACTTTGAAAAAACATATGAAAAAGCCATTCTTTTAATCAAAAAAGGTTTAGCGTATGTCGATGATTTATCACCTGAAGAAATGACTGCATATAGAGGTACATTAACTGAACCAGGCAAAGAATCACCATGCAGAAATAGAAGTGTAGAAGAAAACTTAAAACTCTTCCAAGAAATGAGAGAAGGAAAATACGATAATGGTGAAAAGACATTAAGAGCAAAGATTGATATGTCTTCTCCTAACATCAATATGCGTGACCCTGTTATGTATCGTATTATCCATATCGATCACCATAGACAAGGTAACAAGTGGTGTATCTATCCGATGTATGACTTCGCTCATCCATTGCAAGACTCGTTTGAAGGCGTTACCCACAGCATGTGTTCTCTTGAATACGACAACCACAGAGTCTTATATGATTGGTTTATTGAAAAATGTGAAATGGAACATGTTCCACATCAATATGAATGGGGCAGATTAAATATCACAAACACAATCATGTCTAAACGTTATTTACGTCAACTTGTCGAAGAAGGACATGTAACTGGATATGATGATCCTCGTATGCCAACATTAGTGGGTTTGAAAAGAAGAGGCTTCACCGCTGAATCCATTAAAGCATTTGTGTTGTACACAGGTTTATCAAGAATTAACTCCACAACTAATGCAGATAACTTAGATTACTTCTTAAGAGAAGATCAAAAGTTAGTGGCTACTCGTCCAATGGCAATTTTAAATCCATTAAAAGTAGTTATTGATAACTATGAAGAAGGAAAACTTGAATATGTCGACGCTTCTAACAATATGGAAAACGAAGCATTAGGCACTCGTAAGATTGCCTTCGGCAAATACCTCTATATCGAAAAAGAAGACTTCATTGAAGAAAAACCAAATAGAAAATGGAAACGCTTATCCTTGGGTGATGAAGTTAGATTAATGCACGCTTACTTCATTAAAGCCAATAGTGTGGTCAAAGATGAAAACGGTGAGATTGTAGAAGTCCACTGCACATACGACCCTGCTACAAAATCCGGTAGTGATTTTAACGAAAGAAAACCTAATGGCACAATCCACTTCGTGGAACAAACAACAGCCTTAAAAGCTCAATTCAACTTATTTGAACCATTAATCTTTGATGAAACAGAAGAAACAAAAGGTTTATCATTCATCGAAAGATTAAATAAGAATTCATGGCAAACATTACACGGCTATGTGGAAGCTTCATTAATTGACACAAAGCCATTAGACCATTATCAATTCATTAGAACTGGATACTTCTGCACAGATAAAGATTCCACTAAAGACAATCTAATCTTTAACAGAACCTGTTCGTTAAAATCATCATTTACTCCTAATAATTAATGTCGATGGCCAAACCTATAATGTTGACATGTCTTTTGTTTTAAATTCAAACTTTGAAATTACTATTCCAAAAAAACTTTGTAAGTGGTTACCTAGAGGAGAGGAAAACCGTTATGGAACCTCAAAGAATTGTATTGCTTATAATGTAATCGTTATGTAACAAACCAAAAACTTGCAAACAAACTATCAAAATATTAAAATGATAGTGTAAATGAAAGAAAATACAAACTATAAAAAAATAGGAAAATTATTAAAAACCAACGGTGGTATTATTTCTAGGTACGACCTAGTTAACAATAATATTAACACTTGGTTTTTATATGATTACGCAAAGAAAAACAATTTAACAAAAATCAAACCTGGTGTCTTTGCTTCTTCTAACTTTGTAAATGATGAGTATTTTTCTTTTCAACAAAGATATAAAAGTTTTATATATTCAGGCTATAGCGCTTTGTATTTGTTGGGTTTAACAAATAGAATACCTGACGATATCGAAGTGGCGTGTTTGAGGGGGTATCACCCATTCAAAACAAAGCCAGCAAACATTGATGTTCATTATGAAAACAACGCTTTTAAGCACGAGTTCAATATTATAAACAGACCTACTATTTTTGGTAATAGTGTCAAAACCTATGGTTATGAAAGGATGTTTTGTGAACTCGTTAAAAATAGAAAAAAGTACGATTCTGAAACGTTCTTATACGCAATTACTAAATGCGTTAGAAATAATCTCCTAGATTATGGTCTAGTGTACGAATACGCTAAAGCGATTCGTGTTGATGAGGCTGTTTATAATCTATTGGAGGTTATTTTAAATGAACATTAACAAAGACTCGCTTAAAGCAAGGGTCAAAAACATCTCGGAGAAAACAGGTGTTTCTGCCAACATTATTTATCCACTTTATTTTTACGACTCTTTTCTAAAAAGATTGTCAAAATCTAAATACCGCGATTGTTTTATACTAAAAGGCGGTTTTTATCTATCTACTTTGTTTGGTATTGAAAACAGGCCGACAATAGATATCGATTTCTACGTTAAAAGAATCAAACTTGAAAGAGACAATCTAATACAAACAATCGAAGAAATTATTAATGTTGATTGTGACGATTTGGTTAAATTGAAGATTGTTGAAGTATCAATAATAAGACAAAACGATAATTATGGCGGTTTTTCTTTCACTCTTAATGGTAGGCTGGACAACATTAATATAAACTTTGCAATCGATCTTGCTACGGGAGATCCAATAACGCCACATGTAAATAATTACAAATATATAAGCAAATTTGATTCTAGCGAAATTAATTTAAAGGCATATCCGCTTGAGACTGTGGTGGCAGAAAAACTAGAAACAATCTTGGAACGCGGTTTAACTTGCAGCAGAATTAAAGACTACTATGACCTTTACTATATTTTTACATACAAACTGGATTTTGTTTGCGTGGACATTCTTTCCTTGGCAGTTAGGAAAACTTTTGAATATAGAAAGTTGTGCGTTACAAAAAGTTACGCAACCAACCTTATTAAGCAAATAAAAGGCGATGAAAGGTTTGATAGAATGTGGGAGTCTTTCAAAAGAAAAAAACACTACATAAATAGTGTTAAGTTTGATGATGTGATTTCGTCTGTTATGCAATGGATTGAATTCGTTTTTTGAAACGCGTTATTTTTCCACTCTATAAACACCGTATCCCCAATAGGTCTTTTCTTTATTTTTAATTACTTCAATATATTTTCTTCTTAAAGAAGTGTTGTTTGGTAGTTTTGATATATCTCCATCATAGATGACATCAAATAATCTCCAAACATCCTCATAGCCTTTATATTCGCCTTGGTCTATAAGTTCAAACCTTTTAATGAAATAAGCTATATTGCTATCTGGGTTTAGATATTCGCTGTGTTTTGGAGATAGTAACCAGGAGTGGCAAGTAAAGGTGTCGTAATGGAAACCTTTTATGTGTCCAAAATATTTTTTAAAGAAGTGATGCGCATCTATAAAAGATTTATCGATTGTTTCCTTTTCAAGGTGTCCTCCGTTACGAGGAATATGGGTTACTATTACGGTGTCTGTCGGATTCAAATCTTGATAACATTTTCCAATTGGGAAAGGTGCTTCAAATTGTAACTTTCCAAATATAAATCTAGTCACTCTAAATAGTTCATAAGACCACGCCATCGCATGTAAACCATAGAAGTGGTGTAATGCATAACAATTATTGGCCTGATATTTGATATCCGTTAATGATGGGACTAATAACTCATCAGGATAACCCTTTTCCTTATAATATTTAATATATGTTTTGGTCATTAATATGCTGATGATCAAACACAGTTCGTATTCATGAATATTAATTTCTTTTGCTAAGTTAGAAGTTATACCCACAAATGTTAATAAATAATCGTAATTGGTATTATCGATACCCACATCATAAAGTTTAACTACATTAATTACCTTATCTTCATTATTTGAATTAATAATATTTTGATATGTTAAAGTAACTTGTTTGATGCAACTTTCATCAAAACTATAACTTGTTAGAAAATCTTTAATATAATCTAAATTGCCCATGGTTAAATTATAGAACAAGAACACTACAAAGTGTTCAATATTCTCTAAGATTGATATATCATTTACATGGTAAGGAGATTAATTATATGGCAAAGTTTGTTATTCCTAATCTTGGTGAGTTTGATGAGAACTCTGGTTTAATCGCATTAGATAAATGTTCAGATGGTAATCATGAAGTTGGTAAAGATGGAGTGGTTTCTATCGTCTCTACTGGTGACCACAAAGTGGAATTCATTTGCTATAAAGATTACACTCTCGCATATGTATTAAGTGCAATTGGTTATCCTGCTTACTATCCAATCCATAAAGTAGAAATCAAATACCCAATTAAAGCGGTGTTGATGGACTTAGATGGAACTTCAGTTAGAAGCGAAGAATTCTGGATTTGGATTATTGAACAAACTACCCAATCATTATTAAACGATAAAAACTTCCATTTAAGTGAAGAAGATTTACCTTTTGTCAGTGGTCACTCTGTCAGTGAACACCTTCGATATTGTATCGATAAATATTGTCCTGGAAAGAAGCTAGAAGAAGCTAGAGACTTCTATTTTGAACACACCCATCGTGAAATGAACGAAATCATGGAAGGCAGGGGAAAAGCTGGTGCTTTTACACCTAGCAAGGGCATTAAAGAGTTCCTTATGACACTTAAAAACACAATATTAAAATTGGTTTAGTGACATCTGGTTTATATGAAAAGGCGTGGCCTGAAATATTATCCGCGTTCCAAACATTAGAAATGGGTGATCCTAAGGGTTTCTATGATGCGATTATTTCAGCGGGATTCCCTCTTAGAAAAGGTAGTGTTGGTACTTTGGGTGAATTATCACCAAAACCACATCCATGGTTATATGCAGAAACAGGTTGTGTTGGTTTAAATATTCCATTTAGTGAACGCAATTCGGTAGTTGGTATCGAAGATAGTGGTGCCGGTGTTTGCTCTATTAGATTGGCGGGTTACCCAACAATCGGTATCAGTGGTGGTAACATCGTTAATAGTGGCACAAAAGCTTTGTGCAATCACTACGCAGATAGCTTTGAAGAAATCTTAAAGATTTTAAAAATCAATTAAATGTTAATATGTCGTTTTAACTATGGCACAATTAAATTATGAGTAAAAAAAGTTACCCCTTTTTGTTTGTTTGTGCCTTTGTGTTTTCGTCGTGTTCCTTAATTTCTAATCAATACAAAAAACTTGTTAACGTTATTAAACAAGAAAACTGGATAATTAATTCGTTAAAAGACACAAAAAAATTAAGTCAGAGCATGACAAATGAACATAACTATAAACTTCATGTTAAAGCTTATGTTTTTGGTTATTGCGTAGAGCCAGAAGCCGAAACTTTTTCTTATGCATATATTATTGAATTTAAAAATAGCGAAGAGGCGAAATTTGTTTTTGATTCTGCGTTTTATACGCATTTGCCAAAGCACAGTTATGAAAACGTTTGCAAATGTGACTTTGGATACAGCGGGTCGTGTTTTGTTTCAACAAACTCCGCACAATTATTTAAAGACGCCGGAATAGAATTTTATTGTTATTTGTAAAAGGAAGAACACATTAATATGATAAGTTATTATTTAGAAACCGATGTTTTACCAACCAAGTGTATCGTTTTGTTGGTTCACGGGTGGCTAGGAACACCAAACTCAATGGATGATTTGACCAACGCCATAGATAAACTCTCTGGACTTAAAGCATCTTTTAATTATACCCCGCTAGATATTACGCTTAGCGCATCGACAACAATGGTTGATTCGTCTATTGCCGCTATCTCTAGTGCATATTGCGAAAACGAAGAAGCAAACGTTTTTGTTAAGGTGGGTTTTACCGATGACGAAAATGGTTTAATTTCTACTCAAACAAGCGAGCTTTTCGCGGTAATAAGCGTGTTAAAAGTCGCTTTTCCTGATAAAAAAATAGTGACGGTTGGATATAGCAAGGGCGGTGTTGTTTCAATGAATTGCGCCATCGAACACCCAGGTTTCATTGATAAGTTGATTAGCATCGGAACACCATATACAACAACGATTGCCGAACACTTATATGATATTTTAGCTGATGTGCTTGTTAAGATAACGGGAGCAGAAAATCTTATAAATATTATTTCGGTAAATTTTGTTACTAAATTTATATATAAACATATAGCGTCTAAGCTTATAGAAAACAGCCTAAAATTGTTTGTGGATTCATTTCTAGAAGGGAGAGTTACACTTTCCAATTTAAAGAATCGTTGGAACGCATTGGAAAACAAACCAAGCTTCACACCGATCGCCTTATCAACGCTTTCTATTTTTTATAACAACGCAAACCATTATTCAGACATAATCGTTCCTGTTTCTTCTGCGCTTGCTCAAGGCTTTGATGGAAAATCATATAGTGATGAATCGTTGTTGTTGGAAAACAAAAATATAATTTCTATAAATTCAAACAAAATTTGTGATAACACATCTTTTGCAGACTTGTTTTTTGACACAATAGAATCTTTTGTTTCCCTTTCAGAACAATCCGAAGATGTTACCACATCTAATTTTGTTGGAAAAATTACTTATTTAGCTAATATATTGATTTATATAAATGGACTCGATTTTGCCAGCTGTAATTACTATGCACATACCAGAATAGGGGCTTTAAGCATAACAAACTATTGTTTGGATTATACTCTTGTTGGAATGAGGGTTTTGGCGGGGCTGGTGGTTTAAATGAAAAACAAATTGATTTCAATTATACCTACAATATTGTTTTTTTGCGGTTGCAACCAAAAAACAATTAATGTCAACAAACTGATTAATCATTTTGCTGCATTGGATTGGATTATTAATAAAAGCAACGAACAAGAGGTAACGGAATATTGTGAAATGTACCGGTCACATTATGATTGTCCTGAAATCGCTCTCAAAGAGTATTATATGATGTTTGATTGTGATAATTCTTTTTATCACGCAATCATTGAGGTTTTCCAATCAGCAAAAATGTGCGATGAGTGGTTTTATTATTACCTTCCCTCCCACACTCCATTTTACGACGGATATAAAACATTTATGTGCAAAAGCAACAATATATTAATAACAACCACTTCCATAGAAGTGATTAACTATGTTGATGCTGATTTTTATTTTGTTGACCCAGTTATATAATTTATGAAATTCGACGAATTTGATTGTTTACACAAGACATATGAGACAAAATATCTATCAAAAATTGCTCTTAACTTGTTTTCTGTGATTCCCATTATGAACATTATTGCTGGTGGAGAGATCGATGTGCTTACGCAGGGCAAAAAAACCAACATTAGTTGTCTAGATGATTTTGTTACAACATTTTTAAAGTTTTGTAAAAAACAATCAACCATCGATGATGTGATTAATTGTCTGATTAATAATTATGACAACACAATCGACTCTAAAAGGCTTAACTTTCTAAAACGCTGTTTGCATATAGAATGCGATTTAATTAACAGCAACGAAATACCTATACCGTTTTATAGAGCACATTATTTTGATTATGTGAATGGGTTGTCTTTTGAATCTATTGTCGAGAGGAGCATAAACATTAGGAACAAACTTCTAAAACCAAAAACGATCCATAACATAGAATATATTTACTCCTCGGTTAAAAACACACTGGACAGTTTTTGTCCTTTAGGAATTAAATCTATATTTCTTTATGGTTCCTATGCAAAAGGAGAACAAACGATATTTTCTGATGTTGATTTGTTAATTGTGTTTAATCAAAAAGATCCTATTGCGCCACAAATCTGTAAATCTATTTCTGATGCTCTCCTAAACCGTTTCGGCATTGAAGCCGATTGCGTTTTTTCGGTTGAGAATCAACACCATTTTTTCCAAAACTATATTCTTTCTTATGCAAAAAAGATTATATGAACGCTAATGTCTAGGAGACAACATTGTTAATAGTGGCACAAAAGCGTTATGCAATCACTACGCAGATAGCTTTGAAGAAATCTTAGAGATTCTAAAAATCAAATAATATAGCAGCTATTCATAAACTATTCATATTTGTTTACTATAAGTAAATCCTTTCGTGTTAAAAAAGTTTACTAACTTTTGCGCTTTGTTTACTAAAAATGTAAAATGTTTTTAGAGAATTTATTAAATAATAAATGTATAAACAGCTCATTTTTTATTATTTCGTTGCACTGATGTGCTGTTTTATTTGCTCTAAGCAAGAAAGGAAAAACTTATGAAGAAGAAATTATTTTTAGCTTCTACTATTATGATTGGTCTTCTAGGAACAGTTGTTGGCGTGCATATCACACCTAAATTCTCTACTTTAACTAGTGGTGATTACGAACCATATGTCTTAAAGCTTGATTCCAGTAACGCTCCTAGTGGTTTAACTTCAACTCCAACCACAATCAATAGCTTTACCCCGAGTCGTAGTGCACCGTGGATGTATAGTGGTGTTGTTAAAGCTGAAGGAAAACACGTTGGCTTAACAAATTCTGCCAACAACATGATCGTCGCTATCGGTGATGGTATCTCTGGTATTGAATCAGTTTCTGTTACCTACACCGGTGGCTTGTTAAAACTTTATTCATGTCCAACTTTTGACATTCAAAAAGCTAATGAAGTTTTAACTCTTACATCTGGCAAAACTTACAAATATGCAACATTTGATAAGTACATTGGCTTCATTAATGCTGGTGAATCAACAGCAGAAATCAGTGAAATTAAAGTCACTTATTCCTGTAATGATTATAGTTTAGATCCATTACTAGTGGAAACAGCAGAAGGCAAATCCGCTGCTGATTTAGATGATGAATACACAATTCAAAAGTATACATCTACATGGGAATCCACAACCGCAACTATCGGTGTTTCTAGCGAACACACAGATACAGCTGGTTCACAATCTGTTGCTTTGAACTACTGGCATAATGGCACAGTCATTAGATACTCAAAAGAAATTTCTCTTGGTGGTCTATATAACGCAATGTATATTGAACACAAAGGTGATCCAACTCAAACTTTAAGTATCAGACTTGAATTCACAACCGGTTTATTTGCTGGTATCTACATCACACGTCCTATTACTTTAGATGGTAACTGGATTAAAGAAACAATTAGATTTGATGATAACTGGAAAATCAACTACGCCGGTGCTGATTATCCATTAGTAACTTTCTATGAACAAAATAAAGCTGCTCTTGGTGGCGCTGAGTTACTAGAAATCATCTCTCAAGTTGACACAATTAGATATATTGTTAAATCCACAACTGTTGGTGATGGAAATAGCTGTGTAGCCTTAATCGACAACGTTTCATTCTTAAGAACAAGCGCACCTAGTAAGAGAGTCCAATACGGCGCTCTTGTCAGTGGAAATCAATCGATTAGATATGTTTCTGCAGTTCCTACAGCACAACAAATTACAGCAGACTTATACTCCAATGGTACAGGTATTGCTAAACTTCCTGATGGAACATTATTCGACTTTGCTTATACAGTTAGTGACTCACGCTTCTCATTCACCAACAAAGAAACTGGTGGTCCATCCCTTTCATACGAAGGCGTCTTAAGTTCAGATAAAAAGACAATTAGGTTTGTTAGCTCTAGTGGTGACTTAGCAAGCTATGTTGCAAACACTAACTTCCTATTCTCTAGATACATCTTGGATGAATTTGAAAATACAACACAAGCTCAATTGAAGACAGAATACGTTACACAAGTTAATGATGGCTCTGGTTGGAAGACACCTGGAAGCACAGACTTCTTAATTCCAGTCACATCTCATAAATTTGGTCATAACGCTGTTCAATTAAAGACATACGGAAGTGGACAATTTAGATTTAAGAAAGTCTTATCTTCTAAAGTCCCATTCACAGTGTCTAAGTTCTATATTTCTATTAAGAACTTCTCAGCAACTGCTGTTAAATTCAGTGTTTACTTATACACAAACGCTGATGCATCAGCAAACAAGAACCCAATTTACCAATATACAGTAAACGCAAGTGGTTCTGATTATCAAACATGGTCAGTAGACATTCCTGGTGGTGCTAACTCAAGTATTTACGGTTATTCCGTATTGTTTGAAAAGACCACTAGCGGTGTCACTACACCATATGTTGACTCTGTCTTATTATCATAATTTGACAAAACAAATTGGTTTGGGGGAGGGAAACCTCTCCCAACCATTAATGGTTAGCAACGAAACCAAAAAACAAAATATGGCAAATAAAGTAAGAATTGAAGACATCGCAAAAGAGTGTGGTGTTACCAAAGGTCTTGTTTCAAGAGCTTTAGCGGGTAAATACAATGTTTCAGACACTACCCGTAATAAGATAATTCAAAAAGCTGTTGAGATGGGATATGACTTAAAGAAATTAAAAGCCTATCGTAAAACAGCAGAAAGAATCCTATTAGTGTGCTCTTCACGTTTGTTTTTTAGAGAAGACTTTTGGCAACCAATTATCAAATCTATATCCACCGCGCTTAATCATTCTAATATCATATTGGAATATTTTATTTTTGATGAGGAGAGTATGGATGAAACCACGTTCTCTCAATTAAGAAAAAATATTTATGGTGGTTATATAGTTATTCATCTTAATCCGAAAATTCTTTTGGATGTTCTTACTTCCACGAAAAAACCGGTTGTTGTGGTAGATCCAAAACAAGTTGATGTGAACGCTGTACAAGTTAAGTTTTCGAACTTTGATTCCATCTATTTTGCCGGTGAATATTTAATTAATAAAGGTCACAAAGACATTGCATTTTATGGCAGTGATGATCACTCAATGTCCTTTTTTGAAAGACACCAAGGGTTTATTACCTGCATAAATGATTACAAAGAAAAAGGCATTAATTTCTATGAAGCCATATTTTCTAACAAGAACAAAATGTATTGTGATGACGCGCTATTAATTAATTTATTAAATAACAATAAGGTTACGGCGATTGTGTGCGCGAATGACATTATCGCTATTAATGCCTGTAGAGTTATTAAAAAACTAAAAATGCGAGTCCCAGATGATATATCAATCATCGGGTTCGATAATGTCAAAATTGGTGAAGATAACTGTCCACCGATAACAACATTCAATGTTCCTCGCGAACAGCTAGGAGTTGAAATCGCTCGTTATTTATCTAACTCCTTATCAAACAACCAGGCTCAATATTCACAGATTGTTATTCGTTGTGAGTTTATCGAAAGAGAGTCTGTAAAATCTATAGAATAGGAAATAATTATTATGGTACATAAAATACTAGGACCCGAATTAAATAATATGCCTTGGGAAGATAAACCAGAGAGATATAAATTACCTCTTTGGAGATTTTCTAAAAACCCAATCATAGATAGAAACCCTATTGAAAACATTTCACGAGTTTTCAATAGCGCTTGTATTGCATATAAAGGAAAGTTCATTGGTATATTCCGTGGCGACACAAACAACACAATCCCATTTTTATTCTTAGGAAGAAGTGACGATGGTGTTCATTTTGAATTTGATGAAAAACCAATTCAATTCAAAGACGAAGAAGGCAATCCAGTAAAACTAGAATATGCTTATGACCCTCGTTTAGAAGAAATTGAAGGTGTATATTACATCATTTTCTGCACAAATTTCCATGGACCAACATTAGGTATCGCTAAAACAACAGATTTCAAAGAATTTGTTTTATTAGATAATCCATTCCTTCCATTTAACCGTAATGGTGTTTTATTTCCTAGAAAAATTAATGACGATTTTGTAATGCTTTCTCGTCCAAGCGATGATGGCCACACAAGAACAGGAGACATTTTCTTATCGAGAAGTAAGGATTTATATTCTTGGGGACATCATAAACACGTTTTATCTCCTGGATGGGAGTGGTGGAATGGCGCGAAAGTTGGCGCTGGTCCAGCACCTATTGAAACAGATATGGGTTGGTTATTATTCTTCCACGGCGTCACCATTACTTGTAATGGGTTTGTATACTCTATCGGTGCGGCTATCTTGGATAGAGATGATCCTAGTAAAGTTTTGCATCGTTGTTCTAATTATGTATTAACCCCTGAAGCTGATTATGAAACACGTGGATTTGTTCCTAATGTTTTGTTCCCAACTGCCGCTTTAACAGATAGCAAAACAGGTCGTATCGCTTTATATTGTGGTGGTGCTGACACTGTTAGTGAAATTGTATTCACTGATATCGATACAATTATTAATTACATTCTTAAATACGAAAGATAATTTATGGAATTAGTAACAATTAAAAAGAGAAATAGTGCTTTCGCGGGTTTAAAAACTAAGTTATTTAAATCTAGATATTTAATGCTGATGGCGTTACCAGCAGTCATTTTCTATTTCATTTTTAATTACATTCCAATGTATGGAATTCTAATTGCTTTCCAAAAATATTTACCAAAGAAAGGTATATTTGGTTCACCTTGGGTAGGATTCAAAAACTTCGAGACTATCTTTAAAGATCCTGGTTTTTGGAACGTCTTAAAAAACACAGTCATTATTGGTGGAATTAAAATCATCATCGCTTTCTTAGCTGCGGTGACAATGGCGTTACTCCTCAATGAACTTAGAATGAGAAAAACAAAGAAAGTCATTCAAATTTTAGTAACTTTCCCACACTTCCTTTCTTGGGTTGTTATTTCTGGATTTGTGACTTCTTTGTTCTCAAGAACAGGCTCTATTAACGACTTGATAGTGTTATTGGGTGGAGAAAGAAGATCGTTCTTATCTAATGGTAGATTCTTTATGGGTATTATCTATCTATCTGATATTTGGAAAGAGGCTGGATGGGGTTCAATCATCTATCTCGCTACTATGGCGGGTATCCCTCAAGATCAATATGAAGCCGCAGATATTGATGGTGCGACAAGACTTCAAAAAATATGGCACATTACACTTCCCGGCATTAAATCCACCGCAGTTCTTTTGTTAATTATGTCTGTGGGTGGCATACTTTCTGCAGGATTTGACCAAATATTTAACTTATATAACGAGATGGTTTACGACGTGTCGGACATTATTGATACCTATATTTATCGACAAACCTTCCAGGCTAATTTAAATCCTGGTATAGGTACGGCGATAGGGTTATTTAAATCGGTCGTGTCATTTACGTTAGTCATCATCGTCGATAGAATCGCAAAACTTTGTGGCGAAAGGGGAATTATCTAATGAAAAAGCTTTCTAGATTACCGCTTCGCCCAAAAAGAAATAAAAGAGACACTAAGATTGGTGCGTTAGACATCATCATTTTGGTTATTCTTTTGTTATTCTCAATTGCGATTATCTATCCTTTCTATAACGCATTCTTAATTTCTATTTCTCCAGAATCTGTATACCTAGAATCTCCATTTTTAATCTTCCCTAAAGAGATTACTTGGGAGGCATATCATGCGGTCTTCACTAATGATTTGATGTGGTCTGGTTTTGGGGTCACGATGGTGTTATTAATTGTTGGTACCTTATATCAACTATTCTTTACAGTCATCACTGGTTATGCCTTATCTAGAGATAAATGGTTCGGTAAAAACTTTGTGATGAATATGATTATTGTCACCATGTTCTTTGGTGGTGGCTTAATTCCTTATTATTATTTGATTGTTAATCTTGGATTATATAACTCAATATGGGTCATGATTATTCCTGGTGCGATTGATACATTCAATATGTTATTAATGCGTAACTACTTTGCTTCCCTTCCAAAAGAAATGGAAGAATCCGCTCGTATTGATGGTGCGAACGATATGGTTATTTTCGCAAAAGTATTCTTACCATTATCCCTTCCAATGTTAGCTACTGTTGGGCTATTCTTCGCAGTTGGTAACTGGAACTCATGGTATAACGGTATGTTATTCACCAAAGATGCAAGTTTAAAACCTTTGCAACTGGTGTTAAGAGAAATGATTGTTGAGACATCAACATCCATTGAAAACCCTAATGTCCCTACAAGTTATACAGAGGGCATGACTATGGCGTCAGTGTTCTTTACAATCGTTCCTATGATGTGTTTTTATCCGTTCTTACAACGATTCTTCGTTAAAGGAATTGTCGTTGGTGCAATTAAAGGTTAGGAGGTCTTTATTATGCAAAAGAAAAATGTTTTATTACCAATCGTGGGATTATTGTCCCTCGGTATTTTCACTTCTTGTAGAAGTGGTGGAGGAAGAGGAGATAAGTACACGAAAGATGGAAAACTTATCTTAGATCTTACAAACGTTTACTTTGATAACTGGAAAGGCGAAGACCAATATACAAAGATTGTTGAAGATAAATTCGAAGTATCTATCAATCCAAGTAACTATGGCTATAACTCTTGGGGTGAACAAGTTACTTCTGAAGTTAACGCGAACAACTTGCCTGATGTTTTCCATTTTGACTTAGAAAGTTTTAACTTTGGTAATACATACGAATTCTGGGCAGAAGGCGATGTTTTAAAACCGCTACCTTCTAATATGAGCAAATGGCCAAACATTAAATCATTATTAGATAACACCACAAACATCAATGCATTAACCCTTGATGGCAAGTTATATGGTATTCCAATTTCCTACGACATTTCTAAACCAGAGAAAGACTTCTCCGCTTTTACATATGTATATCGTCGTGACTGGGCTAAAGAACTAGGTGTTTATAAAGAAAACGATATTTATTCATGGGATGAATTTAACGCAGTGGTTCAAGCCTTTGACCAAAAGTGGAAAGGTAATGATAAATATTATGCGATGGCGGATGTTGAGTGGGGTTTCCCTTCCGTCACTAACTTCTTTAAAGATGTTCCTCACTGCTATGACAAAGATAGTTCAGGAAAAGTTATTAACGGATACACATCTCCACATTACTTAGAAGGTCTTGAAGTCGCTAAAGATTTCCAAGAAAAGAAATACTATGGTTATGAGCAATTCTCCTCTAATGAAGGTGGTGCTTATGACCAATATAAAGGTGGTAAATGTGGAATTTACTATGAAAACTTATCATTAAGTAACTATTCAAAACTTAGAAAAGATTTCAAAAAGAATAATAAAGCCGTTGATTTAGATGACGGCACCGCAATTATGAAAGTCAAGGGACCAGATGGTAAATTTGCTTTAGAAGGCACTGATAACTGGTTCTCAATCACTTTATTTAACTACGACATTTCCGATAACAAACAAGAAAAAGTCTTAGACATTATTGATTGGTTATTATCAGAAGAAGGCACAAGATTAGCGGTCTATGGTATTGAAGGATACGATTACCAAATGGATGGTGGAGAAATTAAACTTCTCGAATCCGGTTGGGAAAAAGATGAAAACGGACAATACATCGATAAAGAAAACGGTGCGAAGTTCTTAAGATATATGGCGTGTTTGGGTAATGATTACCGTGGTTTTGATCCTGTAACAGACACAAAAGCATATCAAGTAATCAATAGCTGGCAAGAAGAAATGCTTCAAGCTAAGGCTGGTGGAAACTTAAGAATTGTTAAAGAAAGCGATGATGTTAAGTGGCTATCCACCCCATTAAAGAATGAAAATACAAGCGACTTAATTAACAAAGCTAATACATTTGTTATGCAATATTGTTATAAAAAAGAAGGTCTAGAAAGCATTGATAAATATGTCGCAAAGATGGCGGATGATTACAAATGGAAATCCACTCTAGCAGAAATTAATAAAAAATTAGGATTCTAATATGAATAACGAAGTTAAAAAAATACTTATCCCGTTTTTGCCTATACTAGCGCTTTGTTCGTGTTCCAAACAAACTAGTGATCCTAACACGGTTATTTTCAAAGACAAAAATATAGTCATGAAAGACTTTGAAGGACTCGGTGTAGAATGGGGTGCATATGAAGATAGAGATAAAATCACTAATGATGCTTGGGAACGTGCGAAAAATATCGCAGATAGATTAAATCCTGCTACTGTGCGTTGCATGGTGAACTACGATTGGTTTGTTCGTGACTTTGATAATAAAGGTGATACAGATAAAACCAATGACACATGGACATATAACCTCTCCAACAAATATATGAATTCCACAATTGAGGTACTTCAATATTGCCAACTCCACGACATTAAAGTTGCTTTTGGTTGTTGGAATGTAGTGGGCAACCTCAAAGAAGATGAATGGGGAATGATGGAAGATGTTACAAGCGATATTAGATGGGCGAAAATCACTGCGGATGTGATGGAATATCTCGTAAAACGCCAAGGATTAACTTGTATTAAATACTTTGTTAACTCTAATGAACCTAACTATTCAGGTATTAAAGGTGCATCTAAAAACTATAATAACACTTATGAAAAATGGTCCACTGGTGTTAAAAATGTGAGAAGAGCCTTGGATAACGTTGGCTTAAATAACATTGGCATCGTTGGTGGCGACACAACTGGATTAGATGGCTCTTTAGAATATTTAGGCAACATCTCTAAAGACCAAGAATTAAAGAATGCGGTGGGTGATTATGGATGTCATATTTACGCACCTAACTACAACATCGATTTAGGACAACTCACAGGTATCATTAAACAAATTGCAGATCCTATTAAAAAGAATGACCCTGGATTTGGAGTAGAAAGAAGAGCCCATATTTGGGAAGCTGGTTTACTTGATGGTAAAGATAATGAAACCGATAGCAACCGTTATATCTTTAATTATTCCTATGGAATCCGTATGGCGGATTATACAATACAGTGCATTTTAGGTGGTATTTCATGTATCAACTATTGGGACTTTGATGATGCGATGCATTTCATGTATCAAAGCGATGGCACGACCAACACTAAAGGATGGGGAATGTTCTCATCTTTAAGTGGCGATTCCGCTATTAAACAAGAGTTAAGACCTTGGTTCCATTCCTCTGTTTTATTAACTAATCTATTAAGACCTGGTTCCACAATTATTGATTCGGGTATTAACAACCCTGAAAAAGATCCTAACTTCCGTAGTTTAGCGGTAGTAGGCAAAGATAATAAGCGCGCTGGATTTGTTGCGGTTAATAGAGGTATAGAAAAAGTAAGTAAAACTTTTGTTATCGATTCTGAAATCACCAATAATGAAAAACTATATATTTACTTATTTAGTGAAACCACGCTTAAACTAGGTGAAGATGGTTATGTTGTTCCTAACTATGTCATAGATGGTTCATTAAATAACAAAACAACAATAGAAATCGCTCCTAACTCCGTGTTGGTGGTTTCTAACGAGGTGCTTTAGTATGAGAAGAAATAAAATAGCGTTTGCTTTCTCGGCCTTATTGCTCCTCGCACTAGGTGCCTGTGGTAGCAAAGAAAATAAAAATTACGGTACGAACGAATTTAATCAAACAACTAATGTTGATAACTTATCATCATTTGATTTATTAACCCCATTTTCTGGCTTTACAAGTAAAACAATGCCTGAATTCTCTTGGGAAGCAAGCCAAAATGCAGAAAAATATACATTTGAAATTGCCTCCACAGCAGAATTTATCACCGATGATATTGATGAAGTGTATTTAAAGAAAACAAACATTTCTTCCACTGTTTTCTCTTTATCCGCTCCTCTTCCTAAAAAGAATCAACTTTATTATTGGAAAGTAACAGCAATTAATACCGCTCATTCATTAGTATCTGAATCAACTTTTACCTTCTATTTTGAAGCCGATACAGAAGCAGAAGTTAAAATAGATATCGACGACGCAGAAGATTGGACCCTCCATCAAGAAGGCAGCTATGCTGATATAAGTGTTGATAGAAGCAATTTCTTTGGGAACGATGAAAACTCATTAGCCATTTCTTTTGAAAAAGAAAAGACAAACCAAGGTATTCCATCTAGTGATGGTTGGATTGTCATCACAAAGAGCGAAGAAAAAGATTTATACGGAACAGACTCCCTTTATTTCAATCTTTATTACTCAGGCGACAGCGCGAATATCAATGTTCGTTTAGTGGATAACGACGGTGAATATTGGTATTGCCCTGTTAAAGTATCACAAAACGCAAAACAAACAATATTATTAAGGTTTAGCGACTTCATTTTGAGAATGAGTGACACTCCTGTTGTTAACGAAGTGTTTAACTTTGAACATATTAAGTATGTGGAAATTGTCTTTGAACAATCATTTGGCGATGGAGTGTGTTTAATTTCTAATTTAAAGGCTGTATCTTATGCGAAATACACATGGATGTTCGTGGATTTATTGAACTTCAACGATTATCCAAAAGATACTTGGGAATACGAAGCGTATCATTTCCAAGAAGTTATTAGTGATGACGGCACTCAATTAGATCTATCTTATCCAAGCGGTATCGGTGGATATGGATTCACACGTATTCCGATCAATAGATACTTTACTTCTGGCAACGCAATTAAAGTCAGTGTTAAATACACTGGTTATAGCGATAAATCTTCTAATTTCTTGATTAGAATTCTTGAAGAAGATAATGATAGATGGTCATATAAACAACCATTACAAACTTTAACCAAAGATCAATGGATCGAATTTGTTATTCCATATGCCTCTATCGGTAAAACAGATTACATCAATGGTGATGGTGCAAGACAATTCTATTATGTTTTGAATCTTCAACTTGGTGTTAACGGCATGTATGGTGCGGGTTCAGTTAGCTTTAAAGACTTTGAAATCATCAACTATAAAGACATTTATCCAACCACATCAAGAGTTGTTGGTGAAGATGGTGTGCTTGAAACATTTGATGATTATACATTCAATTGTGAACCTTATTACAATTGGAACTTAACCGATTCTAATAAAGATGAATACATTTCCATCGATTCATCCGCAATTGCGAGAGTGGGTAACAACGTTAACTGCGCAAAAATGCTATATAAATCAGATATGGGAATTGCTGGTTATCACATTATGTGTTCCACAAGTGTAACCGATTTTTCATCTGTTTCATTATGGTTAAAAGATAACTCATTAAAGAAAGAAGCCTATGGCTTAACATACTTAGATGATGTTACTGCGGACACAATTATTCAAATTACATTAAGAACAGGCGAACAATATCGTTACTACTTCCCTTCTATTTCTAAAGAATGGAAGAGCTACACAATTGCGTTCTCCGATTTTGTATTAGATAACGCCGGTGATTTTAAAGAAACACCAAATCCTTTAACAAGTAATTTAATTGCTAACTTCGCTATCGGATTCCAATATTACTATTTCTTAGAAGACGGAGTGACTAGATACCCTGTTTATCAACCAGATAACGCCGTCTATGTTGACACTATTTCGTTTGGTCACGAACAAGTAACTACCGTTAGCGATTTAGGCGGAGTTATTTCTCCTGATGCTGATGATGCAAACAACATCACAATTGATAAATTCAACTATCAATCATCTAGAGAATTCTCTTATAACTGGTATGTCGCTAAAGAAAGTGAAAGCGGTACATCGCTTGAACTATCTAATGACACCCCTCATAACGACAACGGTTCTTCTATGAAGATTGGTTATAAATATTTATGTGCATCACCTTCTATTAGAAGAGACGTATCTATGAATGCTTCATGCAAAGCTAAAGGTATGATTTTAGACCTTAAAGGTGATGGAGCTGGCAAAGTATATATCAATATTTATTTAAACGATAGTTCACAATTTAGATATGAATTTGTTCCAAGCGCAAGTTGGGTCAAATACACGATTGGATTTAATAATTTCTCAAAGATTAGTGGTTCAACAACCTCTATTTCTAGCAAGAGAGTTCCAAACATCGTTGCAATTACATTTGGTGTCACAAATTACAGTGCGAGTGAATATATCTTAAGTGCGATATATGTTGATGAGATTTATCTCAACTATGACATTGCAAGCTATGACACCTTAACTCAAGAAGTATATTAGGAGGAATAAGATTATGAAATTTACTAAATATGTTGGCAATCCAATTCTTAAACCAAACCCTAATAATCCTTGGGAAGAACTAATGGTGTTAAATCCTGCAGTTATCTATAAAGAAGACGAAGGTCTTTTCTATATGCTTTATAGAGCTGCCGCTAACGACAAAAAGCATACAATATGTGTTGGTTTAGCAACCTCTAAAGATGGTTTTAACTTTGTTAGAGAATCAAATAAGCCTTTATTAGAAGGCGATCCTAATGGAGTGGACGCTGGTGGAGTGGAAGATCCTCGTTTAATAAAAATGGGTGATTATTTCTATTTAACATATGCCTCTAGACCATTTCCTCCAGGACAATATTGGAGAGAAGATAAAGAATATTTTGGTTTTAAACCTGAATACGGACCAAAAGTTTTGGTGTGGAACAACACATTAACTCATTTAGCAATTTCTAAAGATTTGAGAAACTGGAAAAAGCTTGGACCAATTACCGACGCTAGATTTGATGATAGAGATGTTGTCATTTTTCCTGAAAAAGTTGATGGAAAATTCTATATGTTATCCAGAGCTATGGAAAGATGTGGTGAAGGATATCAAAATAGCAAACCATCCATTTGGATTTCTTGTTCCGATGATTTATTAGAATGGAAAAATTATTCTTTGTTAATGCAAGGACAAGAAGAGTGGGAAACTAAAAAGATAGGTGCGTCATGTCCACCCATTAAAACCGAAAAGGGTTGGTTATTAATCTATCACGGTGTCTCCGAAAAAGATGATTGTTATAGAGTGGGAGCGGTTCTTTTAGATTTAAACGACCCTACAAAGATTCTTTCTAGAACAAAAGATTTCCTTATGGAACCTGAATTTGATTTTGAGACCAATGGTTTCTATAGCGGATGTGTTTTTCCTACTGGAATTGTTGAAGTTAAAGATGAATATTACATCTATTATGGCGCAGGAGATAAAGTTATTTGCCTTGCTACTATAAATAAGAAAGAATTACTAGATGAATTGGAGGGCAAATAAGATGTTAAAAACTAACAAACTACTCATCACCCTCGCTACTTTAACATCGTTAATAGCGTGTTCTAGCCCTAAAACATCTATCAAACATAAAAGTAATAGCGACGAAACAAAATTGTTCTGTGGCTTCTTAAAAAACTACAACAAAGAAACAATTACTCTTTCTAGTGGACTTACCGCATTAGCAAATTCTCTTTTATATACCTTTACTTATGTTAGTGAAGGCCAATTATTAGATAAACCAACCGACCCAGAAAGAGAAGGGTACGACTTTTTAGGCTGGTATAAGGATAGCAAATGCGAAGAAGCGTGGTTATTTGAAAAGGATATAGTTACTGAAAATATGTATTTATACGCATCATGGAATTACAAAGAATCATCAGAATTTGTGGAACCCGAATACGTGGAACCAAGCAAAATAGATGATTCACTTAGTGAAATAATTGAAGTTAGAGGAATTTTAAATTCTCCTCTCGATAATGGAAATGTTAAAGTTTCTACAGTTATGCAAAGTAGATTAGTTGATTCTAAACTCGATTGTTCTAGTTTGCTTAATTACAAAATGAAAAGCGGAACAGTTATTGATGAATGCACATTTGATTCTAGTTCTAGTGTAGTTAGTTTATCCGCTCATAATGGTGGGGAAACAAAACAAATTAATATCCATGTTATTAACGCCGCTAGTGAGTACATCGTGGATAATGCAACCTATGAATCAAAAGCAGTTGCTTATGAGAAAAAATATAAATCCGAAGAAGATCATCATATTTTACTGGTTGGTTCATCCTCTATGGAAAACTGGAAAACTTCCTCTAATGATTTATTACCTATGGTAACTTATAATCACGGTATTGGTGGCACAACCGTGGAACAATGGTCTGAAGATTTAAATGAAAGACTTGCTTATCCATATAATCCAAAGACACTTGTATATTATGTTGGCATCAACAATGTCATCAATTCTCATGATGATGCTGCAACGATTAATAATAAATTAGACGTCTTGTTTACAAAGACACACTCTAGATTACCAGATACAAAGATTTACTATGTTTTATTAAACTTAATCCCTGGATATATGAATTACAAAACCACAATTGAAGCTGTAAACGCTCATGTGTGGGAATTTGCTAGACAAAATTCATATATTATCCCACTTGATGCTGGTTCTTCTTTATTAAAAGAAAACGGTGAACCAAATAAAGCTTATTTCTTAAGCGATGGTTTGCATATGTCCTTGTATGGATATGTTTTATGGGGGGCGGTAATTAAACAAGCCCTTATCGACGGAATGAGTAACAATGACTAATTTAGTGGATGTTGAAAAGGAGTATATAAAGAATAAAAACAAGAGATTCTCAATGGCTATGATGTATGTATCTATAGCTATTTTCTCTCTTTTGGCTATTCTATTAATCTTTATTTTCTCCTCTAACAACTACACGATCAATGTAATTATCGACATTATTTTGTTAATAGCGTTATGCCTTTTCAGCATATATTTTTTCTCTATTATCTTTTCTGATTGCAACAACAAAGCTAATTACTTTGAAAGGGTAAAATCTGGTCAAAGAAGCAAATATATTGTCACTTTCGATAAAGATTTAGAGGACGTTATACAAGATAAACTATTATTTTCTTCGGTGTCTTTAAATATGTTTGACGGCATTAATTCCACAAATGCGATATTCATAGAATATGGTGAGAAATATAACTTTCAAAAAGATATAAAATATGAAATTACTTGCTGTGGAAGATTAATTATTTCTATTGAGGTAAAGAAATGAACAAAGTAGAAAGAAGAGCAAGGTTTAAAAGATCGCTTCAATACACTTGGCCATTTTACCTATTAGGAATAGTAGTTCCTTGCGTGGCACTTCCTTTTGCGTTTAATCTTTATCATCGTCCAAAAGCGTTTGAAACAATTTCTATTTTTGTTAGCGGAAAAGTTAACGATATTTCATTCCAAGACAAAATAAAAGAAGAGCTCAAAGATAAAGGCGTAAGAATGGTGGAGTCTATCTCTTGTGATGTCAAAGACCCAATCTATTTTGAAAAACTCACAAAAGTGGCCTTTTCTAGATGTGATATATTTTTAATTCCATCTTCTATCGCTGAACATATTCATCTAGATGAAGTTTGTGTAGAGATGGATGAAACACTGCTTGATACATATTTCAAAGATGAAGAAACATACAAAGAAGATAAATACACATCAACATTTGGCATTAAATATGATTTAACTTCAGGATACCTAAATGATTATATCGATTTCAGCGGGGATGATATGTATTTGTTTGTTAATGGGGCAAGCAAAAACATTGGAAAATATAATGAAAATTACAATTCTGATAATGTTAATGCCTTCATAGCCTCTAAAATGATATTAGGATAACATTATGTTTAATAGAAAAGAAAAGATTAGAAAAGACGATTTAACTCCAAAAGAACTACCACACACAAGATGGCAGGTGTTTTGGGATTTAATCAAATATCAAAAGTTTACTTTGTTAACTCAATCTACATTTTCATTCTTATTTTCTCTACCTTTGGTAGCGGATATTGTTTTCTTCTATATTTTAATGAATATATCTGTTAACCAAGGCCAATCCGCTTCTTATCAATTCTCACTCTTGTTTTATATGATGGTGATTGCTATTCCATGTATGATGATTGCTTTTATTGGTTTTGGTGGCTCTTTTGAAATATCTAAAAAATTGATATTCCAAGAAGGCATTTTATTTAAAGTTGATTTCTTCAAGGGCATGAAAAATAACATCAAAAACGCATTGCTATATGGGTTCATAATGGGTATATCTTCCTTTGTTTTAGTGGTGGGAGTAATGTATTTAGCAATGCTATCAAGTGCTTCTCCAATCGTGTGTGGAATTGGTATTGGAGCGTGTATTATTCAATTCATTGTACTAGGTTGTATGGGAATATATTTCCTCACTCAAGGATGTGTGTATAGCAACAAAACAAAAGATCAATTTAAGAATTCGTTTTTCTTATTTGGTTTATCGTTTTTAAAAATAGCGCCAGCATTCTTATTAACTGTTGGATTATTGGTAGCGATGATAATGATTAATATTATTACTCAATACATTGGTTTATTCTTGTTTGCCCTTCTTAGTGGGGTGGCTATCGCAATATATTCGTTAATATGCAACGCAACATTTGATAAATACATAAATAAAGAACATTACCCTGAATATGTTAATAGGGGTTTATATCTTGAAAAAACCGATAACGAGGAGGAATAGTTATGGCGAGTGTAACATTAAAGAATGTCTATAAAGTTTATGAAGGCGGAGTGAGAGCGGTCAGCGATTTTAATCTTGAAATCAAAGATAAAGAATTTATCGTTTTCGTTGGTCCTTCTGGATGTGGCAAATCCACAACTTTAAGAATGGTTGCGGGATTAGAAGACATTACCGCTGGTCAACTTTATATCGACGGACAATTAATGAATGATGTTGATAGCAAGAATAGAGATATCGCGATGGTGTTCCAAAGCTATGCTTTATATCCTCATATGACCGTCTATCAAAACATGGCGTTTGGTTTAAAACTTAGACACGAGAAAAAAGAAGTTATCGACCAAAGAGTTAAAAACGCAGCGGAGATATTAGAGATATCTGATTTATTATCTAGAAAACCAAAAGCTCTTTCGGGCGGTCAAAGACAAAGAGTGGCGTTAGGAAGAACAATTGTTCGTGAACCTAAGGTTTTCCTCTTAGACGAGCCATTAAGTAACTTAGACGCTAAGTTGCGTGTTGCGATGAGAAGTGAAATCACCAAACTACACGACAGATTGCAAACCACATTCATCTATGTTACTCACGATCAAACAGAAGCTATGACTATGGGCACTAGAATTGTGGTTATGAAAGATGGGTTCATTCAACAAGTTGATACACCTATTACTTTATTTGAAGATCCTGCAAACCTATTTGTTGCGACGTTCTTAGGTTCCCCTCAAATGAATATATTAGACGCAACTTTATTTAATAAAGATGGTAAATTATTCGCTAAATTGTATGATGATGAATCCTTATTATTAGAATTCCCAGAAATCAAAGCCAAAGAACTAGCGGATCCAAGTTATATCGGTAAGAAAGTTAAACTTGGTATTAGACCAGAGAACGTTTCTCTTTCGGATAAAGGTATTCCTTCTTATGTTGAAGTGGTGGAACACCTTGGTGATGAAACCATTCTCTACACAAAAATCAATGGTAGAAAAGAAAACTTCTTACTAAAGATTCCTTTTATCGGACACTTAGATAATCACTTTGATACCAAGCTTAATTTCAATATGGATAGAGTGTATCTGTTTGATTATGAAACTGGCAAATCAATCATGGGTGTCCCTAGCGAAGATGATTTCCCAATAATTTTAAATAGCGACGAATTCTCTATTGGAAAACAACGTTTCCAACTTTGTTCTCAAATTAAAGAAAGACTATTGCATTCTTCAAAAGGAGAATTATTCCTATCTATTAAACCAGACTATATTTCCTTTGAAGAAAGTGAAGATTCTTATAAGTTAAACGCAAAGGTTGAGTTTGTGGAAAATAGAAGTGACTACAACGCTTATTTCTTCTCTATAGAAGGGGTGAATAAATACTTTGCAATCAAAGCCCCATTAGATAAGAAATTAAATGTTGGTGAGCATATTAATATCTATATTCCATTTGATAAAATCACCATTTTATCTTTAGATAAACAAAGAGTGCAATCACGTGAAATTATTTATTCCAACATTGCAAAAGCAAATGTTACCCGTAAAGATGGTTTGTTATTCATTAGAGGTGGTGGATTAAACTTATCTATTAACGATATCGAAGGTGTTGAAGAAGGCCTTCACGATATCGAAATTGACCAAGAGAAAGTCAAAGTTGTGTTCACTAAGAAATTCATCAAGAGCACAAAGATGAAAGTGGAAGAATTACCATCTAAAAACCGCGTTAAGTTTATGGCGTACGATGAAGATCCAGCAGGAAATAAAAATATAATATATGGCAAAATACCAGGATTTGAAAACTATGTAACCTTATGTGTAGATAACAATTTTTCGGTCTATAAGATGCCAGAATTCCAAATCTACATTCCAGAAAACGCAATTAAAATTAACTAACCAAAACATTAGATTTATTGCCTAAATTACATAGGTTTAGTTAGTAAAACATTTTTTGCAAATTAAAACCGGCTCAAACGAACCGGTTCTTTTTTGTATTTAGAACTAATTATTTAGTTGCCTTATACATTGAATCTGCATATTTTTGTTGAATGTCAGATTGAGGTAAACCTTTTTCTAATCCATCAACAAGTAATGCGAATAGTGGTGCAAGTGTGACAACTTCAATCTTATCGCTCTTTTTATTTTCTGGAAGAGGGATAGAGTCGGTGATGATAATCTTATCAATTGCGGATGCGTTGATTTTTTCAATAGCGTCTCTTGAGAAGATACCATGGCTAATAGCAACATAGACGTGTTTAGCACCTAATTCTTTAATCTTATTAGCTGCTAAGCAAAGGGTGCCACCAGTATCGCAGATATCATCTATGATGATACAATCTCTATCTTTAATATCACCAACAATGCCAACGATTTCAGCTTTGTTTGGTTCTGGTCTTCTCTTATCAATAATTGCGATAGGAGCGTTTAATTTTTCTGCTAATTTAGATGTTCTAACCACACCGCCGTGATCAGGAGAAACACAGGTAATGTTTTCTAATCCTAAGTGAGAGAAGTAGTTATAGAAGACTGGAAGAGCACTGACATCATCAACAGGAATATTGAAGAAACCTTGAATCTGAGATGCGTGTAAGTCTGTACAAACCACTCTATCAGCACCAGCTGTAGTGATTAAATCTGCAACTAATTTTGCAGAGATTGGTTGTCTTGCTTTGGCTTTTCTATCTTGTCTAGAATAACCAAAATAAGGAATAATACATGTAATTGATTTAGCGCTTGCTCTCTTACATGCATCGACACAGAGAAGAAGTTCCATTAATTTATCGTTAACAGGTGTGCATGTTGATTGAACGATATAAACGTTACAACCTCTAACAGATTCTTTACCTTCGAAGATAACTTCTCCGTCAGCGAATTGTACTAAACTGTGTGGATAAGCTTCAATTCCAAGAATTTTTGCCATTTCCTCTGTCATTTCGATGTTAGAGGATAATGAAATTAATTTAATTCTGTTTTCCATAATTATTGTCTTCTTAATTTACCATTTTCAACAACAGTACCGAATACACGGTCACCACAATCGCCTAAGCCTGGGCAGATGTATGCTTTGTCGTTGAGTTCTCTATCGAGCGCGCCAACATATAAAGGAACATCAGGGCATTTTTCACAGAATGCTTTGACACCTTCTGGAGCAGCGATGATACAAATGAATGTTAAATCTTTAACGCCGTGCCCCTTTAAGATTTTAATCGCATCAATACCAGAACCACCGGTAGCGAGCATTGGGTCTATTAGATAAACTTTCATTTCTGAGATATTGCTTGGTAATTTGCAGTAGTATTCAACAGGTTCGTGAGTTACTTCGTCACGATATAAACCAATGTGTCCGAATGCTGCGCCTGGCACTAATTCTGCCATACCATCAGCCATACCTAAACCCGCTCTTAGAATAGGAACAAAACATAATTTGCTTCTATCGACAACAGGTTGAACTGTCTTTTCAACAGGAGTTTCGATTTCTTCTAATTGAGTAGGTAAATCTCTAAGAGCTTCGTAGCCTTCGATGACTGCAATTTCTTTCACCAACAAACGGAATTCGTTTGTCTTGGTGTTCTTGTCTCTTAGTTTTGTAATTTTGTGTTTTAATAATGGATGATCTAAGACAGTACATGTCTTGTAATCATTGATATCAAATTTAATCATTTTTAAGTACTTCCTAACTATTAAATGATTATATCATTATTCTTCTTTTTGTGCTTCGTTATCTTCAGCTTTTACTTCTTTTTTACCTTTTCCAATATGGCAAACAACGTTAACTAAGATACCTAAGATTAATGCACAAGCAACTTCTGTGACAGTAACATCACCAAAGTTAAGAGTCATTCCACCGACACCAGCGATTAAGATGACGGAAACAACGAATAAGTTTTTGTTGTCGCCTAAATCAACGTCTTGAATCATCTTTAAGCCAGAGACAGCGATGAAGCCATATAATGCGATACAAACACCACCCATGACACAGCTTGGGATTGTTGCTAAGAATGTTGAGAATGGGCCGATGAATGATAAGACGATTGCCATAATTGCAGTAGTTAAGATTGTAATAACTGAACCGTTACCTGAAATAGCAACACAGCCAACGGATTCACCATAAGTTGTATTTGGACAGCCACCGAAGAAAGCACCGGCCATAGAGCCAACGCCATCACCGAGAAGTGTTCTGTGTAAACCAGGTTCTTCTAATAAGTCAGAACCAATAATTGTAGATAAGTTTTTGTGGTCTGCAATATGTTCTGCGAAAACGACGAATGCAACTGGAACATATGCGATTGCGATTGTGCCGAAGAATTTAAAGAAATCACCAGCACTTGAGAAATCTTTGAAGCCTTTGAATGCTTCGATAAATGTGAATGTTGGAATCCATTCAATATTATTAAATTTAGCGAAATCGATAACTCTAATTGCGTCACAGTTAGCAGCTTCACCAATACCTGTTAAGATTGCTGCTAAAGCATAACCTGCTGCAATACCGATTACGAAAGGAATCATTTTTAAGAATTTTTTGCCATAAACTGAGCAAATGATAGTAACGAATAATGTGACTAAACCACAGCCAAGGGCGACGAATTGGTTACAAACACTAACGAGTGTTATTCCGTCGTCTGCAAGTGTTTTAAGACCACCGCTGAATAAATCACCAATAGCGTTTCCTGCTAATGATAAACCGATGATAGCGACAGTTGGTCCGATAACAACGGCTGGCATTAATTTGTTAATCCATTTTGTGCCGACAAGTTTGACGACAAGAGCGATGACAACGTAGACTAAACCACCTAAGATAGCACCAATGATTAAACCTAAGTAACCAATTTGTGCTGACCACGCACCACCAAAGGCTGCAAACATTGAGCCTAAGAATGCAAAGGAGCTGCCTAAGAACACAGGGCTCTTAAACTTTGTAAATAATAAGTACACGAGAGTACCTATGCCTGCGCCGAATAAAGCTGCTGCTGGGCTCATTCCATTACCAACAATTGCTGGAACTGCAATAGTAGCGGCTAAGATTGCGAGGACTTGTTGGAGTGCGAAGACGATCAACTTACCGAATGATGGTCTGTCTTTAACTCCGTAGATGAGTTTTTCCATAAATTCTTCCTCCTATTTGGAAAAAAGAGACCCTTTAAAGAGTCTCAATAATAAATAAGAAAACGGGGATAGTGGTGACGAAAGAAGATAGTGAGTTTTGGATGTTGATACTGATGAATCTAATGCCACCCATACCTTTTACCTCTTTGCTAACTCGTCGAAGAGAGCAATATCTTCCTTAGTAGCGGTGTAAACATAAGGAGTATTTCTTTCAAATTCGTTATAGTCGAGACCATAACCGAGAAGAAAAGCGTCTTCCTTGAGTACTGCGCCACAGTAGTCGATAGTGATATCGGCTCTTCTAGCGATGACCTTATCGAATAATGAAACTAAGATTATTCGTTTAGGTTGGAAATGCTTGTGGAGGAAATCCATCAAGTATTGCATCGATAAACCGGTATCAACTACATCTTCGACAATCACCACAGTCTTGTCTTTAATGTCTTGTTCAAACATCTTTTTAATGACAATAGAACCAGAGCTATGAGTTCCTTCATAAGATGAAAGTTGGATGTAATCTGTGTGTATTGGTCTATCAATACATTTAATCAAATCCATCATAAAATTAAGGGATCCCTTCATAACTCCAATAAAGACTGGGGTCTTGACCTCTTGTTGTAAATCTTGGACAAGCTTATGGCCAATATCTTCACATATGGCTTTGATTTGTTCTTCGCTAAGGATGATATTTCTTTTTGCCATGCCTGCCGTCTCCAATTTATTTGTAATAAGTGTATAGTTTATGAGTGCCTAAATCAATAAGAAAAAAGATATTTTTTGACACTGCCTATACGTATTTTCACAATGTAAGTTAATAATGTTTCAATTATTCATATATTTATTTAAATTTTTGCTTATATTAAATATAATGAAAACGAATTTAGAACAAATAACAAAATAATGCGCAAGTTTTGTTGTCTTTGTTCACTTTGTTTTTTGAAAGGAAAAAAAAGGTTATGAAAAACAAAAAACTCATTTTGGTAGCTGCTACTGGTTTTTTAGCTGCTTCCTTAGTTGGTGTAGGCGCTTTTTCTAAAACAAACGGTTTATGTGTTTTTGCTGGTGAATGTGACCACGTTGGTAATCACTACCTCGAAAATGACCCTGACTGTACAAACCCTGGTAACGTAGAGTTCTGGGCGTGCTGTAAGTGCTTACAACAATTCACATCTAACCCTGGTGGTTCATGGACCGATAAAGGTGCATACGATGGCGCTGATTTAAGCACAGAGCACGTTGCATATGTTGCACCTAATAGCGTTCACACCTTTGGTGATGATGGCAAATGTGTACGTTGCGATCACACATTAAAAGAAGAATTGCAATTATTAGATGGCGAAGGTGCATTGTATGATACTCCTTCAACATTGGGTATGGGCAGCCCTGCTAATGTTAAAGATTTAGGTGGAAATCACATCTTTAGTACATTTGACTTTGCTAGCCACAAGACATTAGACTTTGCTTTCAACTTCAATCACATAGAAGATGCTAGCGGTTCCTATGTTTACTTCTATTTAGGCAATCAATATGACGAAGATGGTCTCATCGTTATGTTTGAAACAAATAGAACAGATGGTTACACAATTGGTCGTTATAGAACAAATAACGCTAACGAAGAAGGTCTTACTAATGACTGGTACAAACACACAACACTTATTGTTAGACCTTCTCAAAGCGCTATGCCTGAAGAAGGACATTTATTCAGAATGATTTTCTCTCCTGTTGATCCAACAGTTGAAAAATGGAACTTCCAAATGCTCGCTTCTTCCGATGGCGGTGCTACTTGGGTAAAACCATGGGCCGATACAGAAGGTGCTGACAGATTTGAAGGACAAGACATTACATTTGGTGCAAATTATTTCAATGGCACACATAATGTAATTAGAATTTCTAACAATGGTTCATCCACAGTCTTAACTGATCCAGTATTATCTTCATTCTCAGTTACATATAAGACTGATGCTGGCACAACATTTGGCCACTTAAATCTCAGCAAGGGTGCTGTAATCCCTGCACCAAGACTTGAAAAAGCGGGCGTTAAATTCTCTGGTTGGTATGACCAATATGGTCATGTCTACACAGGCACGCAGGTCGTCGGTGAAGAAAGCTTAACATTAACTGCAAGATTCATTAATGTTGCTGCTAATGGATATACACTTTCCGATTGTTCTGGTGATACATTCAAAGCCAACATTCTTGGTTCTGGAGTATTAGTTACTGAAAACGAAAAAGCCGCTATTTTGCCAAATGTTTCTGGCAGAACAAGAATGGATGTTTACTTCTATACAAAAATTAACCAAATTAATGCTGATGCGTTTGTAATTTTCGGATTCCCATACGATTTCGTTGATGGATTAACTAGAGGATACTTAAGACTCGATGGAACTACATTAAACGGTCGTCCAACAATGCAAGGTTATTTCTATGGTAGAAACATTGGCTTAGGTGACGCTGGCCAAGATGGAACATGGTTTAACACTGGTTTACCAAATGTTATCGGCGGTGGATTCTTAGTTCATTCATATATCGAAGCTTCTAACGCTACAGCTGGTGAATACACATTAGGCTTTGAAGTTACATTCATGGGCACTGGCGCAACATTCTCACACTCACGTTTAGCAACATTCAACGATACATTCTCATTATCTAACGTTGAGCGTACAAGAATTGCAACTGTTGGCGTTGTTAACGGTTGTACTGCAACATTTGAATGCGCTTGGTAATATTTAATTACTAAAATTCAAAAAAGGTCAGGAGGCATCAAACTTCCTGGCCTTTCTTTGTAAGGAGATTCCTCTCCACAACTATTGTTAACTAGTTTATAATATTATTGCATTTAAATTTGGCTGGGTGTGTTACCTAGCCATTTCTTGTCTGAGCCAGTTTCTGCAAAGAACTGAGCGAGTTAAAACCCCCAGATAGTCTGGGGTGGAGGTAGAACTTATAGTTTTGCCAAGAAAAGAAATTAGATAAGGAAAATCAAGTAAAAATTTCAAGGCATAACAAAAAATAACTATCAATGTATTAATAATCTGTCGTTTGATTTATAATTTATTTAGTTTCGAAACAAGTCCCATTTGTAAGCATGCCGAACACGCAACAAGCTAGTTTACGACAGGACGCAACCGCAGCTACCTTGTGAGAGAGGCCGCTGCTTTTCTTTTTGAAATAGAATCTAGTTATTTGATTGTCTAATTTTTGAGTAAGCATTTGAGAGACAGCAAGATAAAGCATTGATCTCAATATCCCGTTACCTTTTCTTGTAATTGAATAATGTTCGCCATCGTTTGTTCCTGATTGAAGAATAGATGGATCAAGTCCAATATATGCGACAAATTGTTTGGCTGTTTTAAATCTTGTATGATCTCCTATCTCCGCAGTAGCTTGAATAAGAATATTTGCCCCTACTCCTGGGATCGTCTTTAATAGTTGATAAACAATTGTTTTTCTTAACAAGTTATCGAGTTTATTGTTAATTTCATCCAAATCATTTTGAAGATTTTTTATTTTGCCATAAGAATGAATTAATGCATTAACATATTCGCTCTTCTCATCAACTCCAGACACTGCATTAGAAGCATAATCTTTAATCTTATAAGCATAATCGAACGCTCTTGTTTTGGAGAAATGTCCATTGTTTAAAAGTATTTCAGCAACCATTGATACACTTCTTCTTTTAACGACATCTGGATGTTTATAAATAGACACAATAATCATTGAAGTTTGGCTATCAGCATCAAAAAGAGTATCAAAACATGGCCAAATTAAATCTAGATATCTATGATAAACACATTTTTGCTCTGTTAATTCGCCTCTAATGTCTCTTTTTTCTCTTGATAAAGCTTTAACATCATTGTTGTCACTTTCAAATTTTCTTATGTGCCTTGTGTAATAAACTGTTGCTATATTTAGACAATCTTTGGAATCCGTTTTAGTAACACGAATCATACTCTTTCTCACTTTCGCTGATTCTAAAGGCGAAATAGCATATGAGTCTAATCCGATATCATGAACATATCTCGCAATTGGTTCATGATAAATACCTGTAAATTCAAAGACAAATACAGGTTTCTTTTTGGTTTGTTTTTCTAGTGATTTAGCAAGTTCCTTTATTAGCTTTAAATCACTTTTTAGATGTTGGATTACAAAAGGATTTCCAACTGGTTTTGATAATCCAATAAACCCCTGAATATGAGAACTACCTTTACTCACATCACACGCAATAATAGGGTCTTCCATTTTTTACCTCCTAACTGGCATTTATTTTCTTGGCATTCCGTTAACTAATTGAAAGAACAGTTTTTTAAAAGATACACGAGATCAAGTCCCATTTAGATTAAACGAACTCACTCAACTAGGACGGAAACAACATTTTCTTTTACGAGATCAAGTCCCTAAAAAGCCCGCGTTGTTTTCCGCTAGAAAGAAGCATGCCTGCTCCCATCTACTTAGGCTTTGCCATATTACCCAAGAAACATAAGTATATTTTACTTGAGCGAAATAAAAACCCTAATATTAGGGTAAAAAAAA
>JAZRZI010000052.1:0-3768 GCA_045601325.1 Bacilli bacterium | reverse complement strand
AATGAACTGCCCCACAAAAATCGGACAGTTTAAAAAGAGACTCTAGAAAGGTATGATTCCCTATATTGAATAGGTGTCATACCTTTTAGTTTTCTTTGAGGTCTTTCGTTGTTATACCAGTATATAGCTTTATCTACCGTTTGAATTAATGATGATTCATCTTTTGGTAAACCATTTAATTCAAGATAATCTGATTTAATTTGAGAAAAGAAGTTTTCACAACAGGCGTTGTCATAACAGTTAGCTTTTCTAGAATGTGAAACTGTAATGCCGTGTCTTTCAAGGTATTCCACATATTGTGTATTGGTATATTGAAATCCTTGATCAGAATGTAATAGACAAGGTATCGTTTGATTCCATTCATCATTAATTAATGGAGAAATCGTATCCATTACTAGACTTAAATCATTAAACTTAGATACCTTATATGCTACTATGGAATTGTCATAGAGGTCCTTTATAACCGATAAGAATAATCGACCTTTCTCATGATATATGTAGCTTATATCTGTCACTAACTTTTCGTAGGGTCTAGAGGCAGTAAAGTTACGGGCGAGAACGTTGTCGCAGACGTTTCTCGCTTTTTCATTTGGATCTTGTGTAGTACAGCTTTGAAACCTTTTCTTTCTAATGGGAGACGATAATTCCAGTATTTTCATATATTTATATATGGTTTTGTCGTTAAATATTACTCCGTATCTTCTTATAATCTCATCTCTAATGAATCTATATCCCTTATATGTTTCATAAAAGATTTCTTCAATCATATCAGCTAGTTTCTCATCAAATGAATATCTAATAGGTTTACCTAATTTAATCCAGTTATAATAACCACTAGTTGATACTCTAAGATATTTGCACAATCTCTTTATCTTATATTTATCTTTTAAATCATAGACAATCATATATTTTAGTGCTCTCCGTAACGTTTGCGGAGAGCCTTCGCTTTTTTTAGGATATCTACCTCCATCTCAAGACGTTCAATCTTTTCATCTTTACTTAAACCAGTTAAGTCTAATTGCCTTGGTCTACCTCTATTTACACCATCAGCTTTAGTTCCTTTGCCTCTACCATCAACTTTTAGTAGTTCAGGATCTTTACGATATAGTTTAAGCCATCTAAACAATTGTGTTTTGCTTCTAATGCCGAATTTCTGACAAAGCGTTTTACCTCCTCCATATTTGCCACTTAAATACTTTTCACATATTTCTTTCTTAAATTCATATGTGTAATTGTTGTTTATTCTTTTGTTTTTCATACAAAAAGAACTCCTTTCTATACATTCAGTATATGGAGTTCTTTTTTAAAGTGTCCATTTGAACTGGGTCAGTTCAGTTAGTCCCTTTTATTATGCTTTGATTATGTATAGGCATTTGTTTTAGACTTCGATAAAACATTTCTTTTCTACATATACATATTGTCAACGGCACTAGGTATGGCAAGAAGATGAGACATATCATCGCAAACAAGCTTGGCTTAGTAAATAATGAATACAAGTCGTTTGGTAACACAAGTACTATTATTGAAAGGACGGATAAACTTATAAGCATAATTGCTAAGAAAGGCTTTAGATATTTACTTTTAAATAAGTACAATCGCTCGTTAGTAAGTGATAGATCTAAACTGATTACTGCTAAGAATAAATGAATTTTTGGAAAAAAATATGAGATATTAAATCTTAAAAGGAAAAATGAAACCGTGACATAAGCTAAGATTGTGACAAAAGACATTCGCCAGTAATTAACCCTCCTGTTAATGTAAACTAGCATGCCACAAGCTAACAAGCCACAAACTATTGAAAGCGTAATTAAATCATTTAGAAACATGCACCACGCAATAATTATTAGCCAGTAGTTATAAATAAGTTTTCTTCTCATCTGTCTTACCTCCTGACATAATAGTATGTTAATGGTAGATATTCTTTGTCCGTTTATTTGGACATATAAAAGGCCCTTTTCTAAGAGCCTCTACTTATTAATTCTTCTACTATTGCTACCCCAGCTGAAGTTCCAAATCTTGTAGCCCCTGCCTTATATAAGGCTAGAAGTTGATCAAGTGTTTTAATACCACCTGCTGCTTTAATTTCTATCTTATCTTTAACAATACTTTTCATTAACTCAACATCTTCAACTTTAGCAGTTGATTCAAATCCTGTAGATGTTTTTAAGAAATCAGGTAAATATTTTAATGATAGTTCACATAACTTACTTAATTCTTCTTTAGTTAAGTAATCACATTCTAATATTGCTTTGATAGGTACATTATGCCTATGTGCAAGTTCAACCATTTGATTCATTTCTGATTCAAAGTATGTAAAATTGCCATTTTTAACTTCACCTACATTGATTACATAATCTATTTCAGTTGCACCATTATTTATTGCATTCTCAGTTTCAAATAATTTTGTTTCTATTGTTGTTTGTCCTAATGGAAAACCTATAGCAGCTGAAATAAATGTATCTGCATCTTTTAAGTTTTCACTACAATACTTAGTTTGGTACGAATTAACTGCGATTGTATGAAAATGATATTTCTTACACTCGTTAATAGTTACTAACATCTTTTCATTAGTAACATCTCTTTTTAAATTCGTATGATCAATCATACGTGCTAGTTGTAAAGCATCCATACTATTCTACAAACTTTCCTTGGCAGTATACTTTCTTAATGTTAAAATCATCATCCATAATCACAATATCAGCATACTTACCTTTTTCTAATGTTCCAAATCTAGAATCTAATCCATATAATCTAAATGCATTTAATGAAGAATAAGCTAATAAATCTGTATACTTAGCGCCTAGTTCTCTTAAAACTTTCATTTCATCATTAATAGATACAACACTTCCTGCGAAATGGCCATCATGAGTCTTAAATACAATGCCCTTCTTTGTGCATGGTTTAGATAAGAAGATATGTTCACCATCTTCTAGACCTCTAGCAGTGGAAGAATCTGATACAAGAATAATTCTATCTCTATCAATATTGTTGATTACTAGTTTTAATACATTTCTTTCAATGTGACAGCCATCAGCGATAAGTTCGCAATAATAGCCTTTATTCATAAATGCTGTATTAACCAATGTAATATCTCTATGATGCATTCCTCTCATAGCATTGAATAAATGAGTAAAACCATCAACGTTTTCATCTAAATCATCTAAGCATGCATCAGAATGTCCACACATTACTCTTACGTTATTATCGTGTAATAGTTTACCAATTTGTTTTGCTCCATCTAATTCATAAGCAATTGTCATTTGTCTAAACTTACTAGTCTTGCTTAAGATATCTTTAACCATTTCAATGTTTGGTTTTAATAACTTTTCAGGATTTGCAACACCTAAATGTTTAGTACTTAAAAATGGTCCTTCTAAATGAAAGCCTTCAAAACGACAATATGGTCCAATATAATCTTCCATTAATTTAAATCTTCCATCAAAGTCTGCGGTATCACAATCATAAGATAATGATGGAATATATGATGTAGTACCTGATTTTGCGAATAATCTAGATGTTTCATCTAATTCTTCTTTTGTAGCTGTATCAAAACTAATGCCTAATATGCCATGGGTATGTGTATCAAAATTTCCTGGCATAACTAAACTTCCCTTTAAATCAATTACTTCATAATCAGAAGAAATATCATCTAATTTATTAGATTGAGGAAATACATCTTTAATGATTTCATCTTCAATCAATAAAGCACCATCAATAAATTCTCTTTTTTCATCTACTATTAAATGTGCATGTTTTAATAAGTATTTC
>JAZRZI010000051.1:0-42620 GCA_045601325.1 Bacilli bacterium | reverse complement strand
CCAGTCGTGGACACTACGTTAACTTGGTTAGCTTCATCACCTAAATTACCATCGTATTTAAGTAAAGTTTTATATCTAGGAACAGGGTTTAATTGTTGAACTGTTTCAGGAATGTTATTGTTTTCATCATTAGCGATGCCTTGACATATCGCAGTAGGTTCCACCGCACTAGCATTAACATAATCTGTTTTTTTCAAACCAAAGCCAAATATTAAAGAACAGGCAACTGCCATTAAACCTAGTTTTGGAAATTTTAATCTCAATTTACGATGCATATTCATTCCTTTTGAAAAATAATATTTATTTTATTTAATTTTACTTTATTTTATCACAAGCGGAAAAAATCCGATAAATTCGAAGCAAAATGTCGATTTTAAAACCTAGTATGTATGAATATACATGTTTGAAATATTATTTCATATTACTTATAATATTGTCACAATGAAAAAATTGAAGTTATTAGCATTAGCAATATTGTCTACATTATCTCTAACAGGGTGTGATTTTTTCGAATATCCTAGACCATTACCACCTGATACTCATGAGAAAGTTGAATTAGACTACGATTATTCTGACTATATCGCTAACAATACATATGATATAGACGCCGCTCCTAATAAGGGAGAAGCAAAGCTTTTAGTCATCCCAGTATGGTTTAAAGACTCTAGCACATATATTACAAGCACCGCCAAAAAAGCCCAATTAAAAAGCGACATTGAAAAAGCGTATTTTGGCACTAACGAAGAAACAGGTTGGAGAAGTGTTAAAACATTCTACGAAGAAGAATCAAAAGGTAAACTCACTATCACTGGTGTAGTTACCGATTGGTATGAGTGTGGTTACTATTCATCTTCTTGTTCTTCCGATAGAACAGAAAATATAGTTTCTGCTGCGGTTAAATGGTATTCAAACACATCTGGTGACACAACCTTATCATCCTTCGATTGTGACAATAATGGCCACTTAGATGGAGTTATGTTAATTTATGCCGCCCCTGATTATGCAACTTCCGGTAACACAAATGATAACTTATGGGCGTATTGTTTCTGGTTACAAAAAAATGACGCTAACGTATTAAAACCAACACCTAATGTATTTTTCTGGGCATCGTATGACTTTATGTACGGAAGAAAAAATGCTATTAGCAGTTTCGCTGGTGGCGATACAACAAATTGCAAACTAGATGCTCATACATATATACACGAAATGGGTCATGTATTCGGTTTAGAAGATTATTACGATTATAGTGGTCAATATAACCCAGCGGGTGGTTACTCTATGCAAGACTATAACGTTGGAGGTCATGATCCATATTCAGTAATGTCATTAGGTTGGGCAAATCCATATATCCCAACAAGTTCCACTACTTATAACTTAAGGCCATTTACATCATCAGGCGATGTTATCTTACTAGCGAATCACACTGTCAATTCACCATTTGATGAATATCTACTATTAGAGTTATACACAAATGATGGATTAAACGCCTTTGATTCTAAATACCAATACTGTGGCAACTATCCTCAAGGACCATCCACACCTGGTATTCGCATTTGGCATGTTGATGCAAGGCTACTATATTCAAAGACATCATCATATTCATTCACAAAGGTGACCACTAATCCATTAACAAGTGAAGGATATGTTTATCATATGATGAGCAATACATATTGGAGTAAAGATGCAGAAGCTAACTGCTCACCTTTAGGAAAAGATTACGCTGATTACGATATTCTTCATCTTATAAGAAACAATAAAAGCGTATCTAACAAAATCACCTCTAACTTAACTTCATATGTTTTGTTTAAAGCGGGTAGCTCATTCTCAATGGACACTCATGGAAAACAATTCGCAAAAGAAGGCAAATTAGATTCTGGAAAAGAGTTAGGTTGGACCGTTAACATCAAAACAGTTAATAGTGAAGGCGCAGAAGTTGAAGTAATCAAGCTCTAAAACAAGCTAAATAAGAAACAAAGTAACTTAGGAGGAGTAAATATTCCTCCTTTTTCTTTCGCTATTCTAGGCGAACTAAAAACAAGTAAATTTAAGATTTTATACGTGTTGAAGACAAAAAATGCCAGTCTAACTAGCTAGCCATATGAATATGATTTCAACTACTTAGAGATTCTCATCATTGGGCGGTAATCATATTCCCAAGAATCGTAATGGCCACACACTATGCCATCGGAACTCAAACAAAGTGTATATTGCTCAAATGTTGGTTTATTTCTTAAAGCAGTTAAATATGCAAAAGATTCACCGATCATTCGATCATAATCAGAAACATATGTCTTTCTTATGCTTATATCTAGATCATACACATCTTTTTCTGATGGGATATATAACTTATCAAAAGTGTTAGGGCATGTTCTTTTTGGATCGCCTTCAGTAACGCTCATAGATGGGCCATTATCAACTTCAGTAACTAAAATCTTTGCTTTATCTTCGCTTGTAAAAATTGAATCCATAAATTCATCACTATTAATCCATTCTCTTATTGGAGATACATCGTAAGGAATGCCATCCCAAGAATGTCCATCATCATAACAATAACGTTGAGGAAATACATAATGCGAAAGTAAAGTATAAGATTCTTCGTCTTCAGAAACAATGTGCCAAAGCAAACCTCTATTTTCAAAATACAAATTCTTTGTTTCGCCCGGCGCTAAAAAATAAACTAAACTTCTAATTCTCAATTCACATGTATATGATTCTTCGTTTTTGAAAACAAATGTATAATAAGACACTCCGTTATATGTTTTATTACCGTTTTCATCAGCATCTAGTTTTTCTAATTCTTCAATAATTTTGACATCGCAAAGAACTTCTGTTCTTCTTTTGCCAAAATACATCATTTTATCTTTTAATGCCCACTTTGCAGTTAGATGAATATCGCCAAACATGCCATTTCCTAAAGCGGTAACTTGATTGCCTTCTTCGTCAAACCAACCTAAAAAGTCATAGCAATCTCTTTCAACACTTTGTAATACTTTATTGTCTTCAATAGTGTAGGAACTAGGTGGATATGTCATTGTTGACGCTCCATTTAAATCGTAAGTTGCTTGATATGTAACTACTTTGTATTTCGCTTTTAAAGTCATATCGTCTTTTACTGTGTCATACTTAAAAGACCATTTGATATTGTTATTAGTCCAACACACAAATTCATAACCATTTTTTAAAGCTTCAATTTCAAGTGAACTCTCATCGATAATTTCACCTTGTTTAACTTGAATAGAGTATGTTACTTCCTCGCCATTATTTGGGTCAAACCAAATTGTGCATATCTTAGTTTTTGCGCACCCATTAATAGGAAGTAATGTCAATGTTAATAAACTTAATAGAATATTCTTTTTCACAAAAAATCCTCCATGTAACTGCAAAAAGAATACACTAGATTAAAGTTAAATTTAAGTTTTTTTCAAACAAAAAACCGAATAGATTTTCTACTCGGTTATTTAATATAAATAATTATTACTTGATGCTATCGAGGGATTTTACACTGAAGCTAGAAATCTTAATAGCGATTTTACCATTTTGAATAAAACAAATATGACCTGTTCCAACTGTAACGTTATTAACTACTTCTAATTCACCACCATCGACTGCTACTGATAAGACGCCATTGATAACTTGGAATTTAAATTCATGGAATGTAGTAGAGTCTAATGCAACTGCAGTATTAGCCATATAGTTTAAGTTAGCCCTGACAATCTTACCGCCACCACCAACTTCAAGCAATGTACCAGCAGTGAAGTTTGTATCGTTTAGACCTTTACATTCTGTTGGTCTATCACCATGATATGAATCGCCAAGAACCATCCATGGACGGAAGTTAGCCATACCATAGCCAACCATCTTCACTGTTAATTCAAAGTTGTGATATGCATATTTTGTAGCGATAGTTGTTCTTGTAGAAGCAAATGTATGATCTGTTTTTGTGTTATCGCCACATAAATCAAGAATACCTTCAGAAATTGCGTATTCGTGTACGCTAGAACCTTCACCAGCACCTTTTAAGACCATTAAGCCAGCAGCTTCAATTCCGCCTTCAGCAGTGAATCCGTTTTCAGCAACTGTAAAGTCTTTATTTTCAACATGACCAGGTCCTTTAGCAAGATTAGCGGTGAGTTTTGTAAAGATGATGTTATCCAATTCATCAGACATATAAACGTTGAATCTATCACCACCACAAGGTGTTGTGTAAGTAGCACCTTCATTTTGTCTTGTGACGTATTCATCATCATAATCCCAACCAACACCAACAAAGTATTTAGCGTTTGCTTTTGTTTCGACTGAAACAACTTTGTTTGTACAATTCTTGCTACGTATATAACCATTAGATCTAAGTTTTAAAGCAAGATTGTCACCGTCTGCATCAGCGTAAACATTTTTGAATTCAACTGTTAAGTAGTCATTGATTTCAACTGTAGTAGCTGAATCATCATCGATAAGTGCTAGAGCAACTGGTTCAATGATGTCAACCGCTAATGGTTTTTCGACTTGATAAATTGTAATTTCGTAATTTTGATAGCTTAATGCTTCGGGAAGTACAATATTTGTTTGATATTCAAAGAATGCAGGCGCGTTAGCAAGCTGTTCAAGAAAAACATCGTAAATTGCATCTTTGTTATTTCTTGTGAATTCTATCACTACAACATTATCATTGGTCAACCAATCTAATGTAAGGGTAATTGTGTAAGTATTAACTGTTTCAGAATAGACTGAATAATAACTTGTATCTTCAACTAAGTTACCTAAATTTTCTAACACAGTTGTGCCATCTTTTGACCAACCTAAGAATTCATAAGAATATCCATCGTTATCATCTTTTGTAGGATTATTTTCAGGTGCAGTAACAACGGAATTATATTCAAGTGTTGATGTTGCATATGTTTGTCCGCCATCGATGAATGTAGCTACATAACTGCGAACTGTAGATTCAAATACTGCAGAAAGAGTTAAGTTAGCGGTAATAGTAGTATTTTCGAAATCAAATTCCACACCATCGACTGCCCAGTAATCAAATTCATAAGAATATTGAGCGGTAGATTCTTTTGTAGGATTATTTTCAGGAGCAACCACTAATGAACCTTTGTTAACTATGATTGTGTCAACGATATTACCATCGACTTCAAAGTTAACTTCGTATTGTTTTACCTTTCCACATCCAACAAGTAATGTACTTGCTAACGCTAAGGAAGATAAAAGAGTAAGAGTTTTCTTTTTCATAAAAGATTCCTTTCTTTATAAGAACATACTTAGTATGTTGTTAACTATTCAATAGGGATAAACTTATTTGTCTTACGGGACTCTTCCGCCGCATAAACAATTAAGTGACCATTGACTGAATCATCAATGGATGTGATGGATAAAGAACTTCTATCCCCATTAAGATATGCTACTAAGTCATGCATAATCATAAAGTCGCCACCCATATGACCGCCAAATTTAGCGTGGTTGACAATGTTATTATTAACATCGATTATTTCTTCTTTCCATCCAACATCATGGTTATGGTGTTTTCTAATAACAAATTGAGATTCTTCAACTTTGCCTTCGATTTCGCCAGTCGTGCCAACAACGTGGATATATCTATCAGGTTTAGAAGCACCGCCAACGAGGTTGAAACTGACTAAGCTACCATTTGCAAATGATATTTGAACAGTTTGTCTATCTACGATAGTGCCACCACAATCATAGGCACATTTACCATATACATCGTGTTTTAAGAATTCTTTTCTTTCTTCAATCGTCACTTCATCTAATGACTTATTTAACTTGTCCCACACTAAGAATGGCATAGTATTGTGTTCGACATAAAGCATTTGTGCGCTATACTGGCAAGTCGCTTCATGAGGACAATTATGGCAATATTCAGTTGCGCCTTTAGGTTTATTTTCTTTAACAAATTGACTTCTATTACCAAAAGAGGCCACCATTACTGGTTTAGAAGCATTGTTAAGCCAGGAAATCAAATCCATATCGTGGCAACACTTTGCAAGTAAAAAGCCACTTCCGCATTCTTCTTCTTTGTTCCATTTGCCTCTATCATAACTTGTTAAGAAATGTTCCAAACAAACATGCTCGTTCATTTCGATAGTCATAATATTGCCAATTTCGCCATCCATAATTAATTTCTTAATTGATAAATAGAAAGGTGTGTATCTTAATACGTGACAAACAAAGACAAAACAATTGTTTTTCTTCGCTAAATCTTTGATTTCTAATAATTGTTCTTTTTTAGGAACAATTGGCTTTTCAATAAGCATATTGTATTTAGCGTTTAAGATATCTAATGCAGTTTCATAATGGGTTTGATCCATTGTGGAATTGATAACGATATCAGCTTCTACATGATGGGACAAGAAATCACTCCAATTGAGGAATAATTGGTTATCATTTAGTTTGTATCTTTCTTTGCATACTTCTAATTTGTAAGGATTAGGGTCAACTATACCGACGATTTCGATTTCATTAGGGGCATCAAAGACATAATCTGCATAGACTTGGCCTCTATTGCCATAGCCTACGACCACTACTTTGATTTTCTTCATAGTCTTTCTCCTATTACACTCTTGGCCATGTTCCTTCTGAAGAAGTTAAGGATTCATTGGTTAATCCTTGTTCTCTTACGTTTGTGAATGCAACATCCATTTCATCGACATCACCAATGAAAATAGCATAGCTATATGTTAATGGAACATATTCGACCATTCTTCTTCTAAGTTGTGGGTTCATATAGTTATAGTTCATAGCAGCATAGCTAGGTGTTAATTTATCTCCAAAATCATACATGCCTTTGAAATATCCTGAGTTATATGAATCAGTATATTTACAAGAAGAATGTCCACGGCTAGCGATATAGTAATCTGCGTTAGGCATAAAGATACCCGCACCGAATTTTTGATCGTTAACGTAGGCCATCCAGTCACAGTGGTTAGCTAAATACTGAGATTTAACTGCCCAATAATATGTTTCAGCTTCACCGCTTGATGCTGGGTCTTCAAATGCGACATGTCCATGGCCTTGTTCGCCAACGAATGGGTCAAAGATTGTTCTGTTTTTAGTTTTAATATAGAAATAATTTAATGGATATACAAAGTATGTTGCAGGTGTTTCTTGACCAGACATTGGATTATTAACACTGTTTAAGCCTTTGAAGCCATAGAAGTCAACATATGTATTATCCGTGATTAATAAACCATCATCACCAAAATGATAATAAGATTCGATATAGCCTTCTGCTTGGTCATTTTCAAACATCCAGTCTTGACCTTTAGTCTTAATATAAATGTGATCTGGTTTATATTCGTAATCGATGATTTGCGCACCGACAACATAATTGGTTTTTGGATCGCCAACACCACCACATTGAATAGGGTTATAACTGAAAGAACCAGTAATTGATTCATAGTTATATTTGGTTTTTGGATCATAACCATTTGTTTCTTTATCAACTTTCAAATAATAAGAAGGCTGAATTTCTCTACCAAAGTCATAGATGTTAACCATATTAACGTTTTTAGAGATCAATCTACTTGAATCAATAGAGGATGGGTCAACATCTCTATCAATTCTCACGTTTCTACCTGAATCTAAATATTCAGTAACATAGATATCAATTCTTTCTAAGTATTCAATAGAGCCACCGAATTTAACTGATGTACCAAATCTAAGTGTACCATCATCGATATACATTCTTTCCGTGTTAATTTCACGGTCTGAATGACCTAATGTTTTGAATTTCATCGTGCCATTTTTTGTGGAATCGACACTCTTGAATTCAAGTTTGGTAATTTTCTTTTTCTTAAAACCACCATAGCAAGATTCTCTATAAGCATCTAAGAATGTTTTAAATTCAGTTTTGCCAGCTTCGATATAGAACTTTTCGGTGTTGGTTTTCTTTTCATCTGTTTCATCAACATATGTAATCCAACCCACTAAATTACAATCAGTTTCTAATTCGATTTTTAGATAGTTATGACCACCAATGGATTTATTGATGTTATAGACTACTGATTTACAATTTTCAGGGAATAAATCACTATATTTATCAAATGTAAATGAATCAGTGTTTGTGAAAATAGTTTCAAATAGATAACTATCTTCAGTGTATTTAGGTGTTTCTTTTGGACTGCCTTTTTGATTGCATGCGACTGCACCAAAGATTAAAGCAGGAAGAGATAAAGCGAGTAAAATTTTATTCTTTTTCATTGTGTTACCTCCATTAAATAATGCACATTGTACGAACAGAGATAGGAGAAGTTAGTCCTCTAATAGAGAGCTTGCCGATATATAATTCTGCCCATTCTGTAGGAATTAGTAATTCGACATAGTCCCATTCATATTCAGCCATGTTGCCTCTAAATGTTGTGCTGTAATATACCTTTTCTTTATTTTGACCATCAGGGTTAATGTCAATAGATGCGGAGAAGGAAACAACAATGTCGCTTGTCGCAGTTTCGCCACTATTATGATAGTTGATAATAAATTTAGTCTTTCCTGAGCATGGCCAGTTTGTGCAGTTATAAGCTGGGAATGCACCTCTATGGTTATAGCCTTCACATAAATAGAAGGAAATTCTTCTTTGTGAAACGGAAATGGATTGATCGACTCCAAATGTTGATGAAGATGTGACATCATCGCTTTCATATGTGATACCGCTTAACCAAGTTGGGTCAAATGATTTTGAGAAGTCGTTTGCTAAATTCAAACAATATGTATCATCAATTAAGAATTTAAGTGAGCTAATTCTGATTGTACCTGTACCAGCAAATCTAAACTTAACATTTGTGATAATTCCAGTAGTTGTTGGATTCATATCAACTTGGATAGCTGCGGAGTTTTCATTACCGACAGAAAACATCAGTTCTTCACCATAGGATGAACCGTTGAAGAACGATACGTAAACCGCACTAATTTCACTATTATTAGGTTTTGAATATGTTAATTCAGCTTTATAGAAGCCTTTATTACATAAGTGGATATCACTCTTAGTTGATGTGACAGTTGCGTTATCATTGCTGACTACGAATTGAGTTGCAAAGTAGTTTTGTAAGTGGCTAACTTGTACACCACTACAAGACATACCAAAGCAATTCTTATCATCAAAGCTAATACCAGCAATGTCATAAGGTTTTGCTTCTTCAAAGTAAACACTATCAAAGATAATTACGTTATCCATACCACATGCTGTGTATTCAAAGAAAATGGATAACAATGTATGTTTCATAGGTAACTCATTAGATAAGTTAACAGTGAATGTTTTAAAGTCAGACATTTTGCTTGGAATCTTTAAGTCAGCGTAAGAAGTACCACTGTAGTCATTAGTGACACCTAAGTGTAATGACTCAGCGTAACCTAAGTTTTTAAGTTTAATTTTTAAAACTTTATTTTCTTCCAAGTTAATTTGCTTATCACCAATGACATCACCATCATCATTAGTTGGTAATGTAATTGCAAATGTTTGAACTTTATCTTCTTTTCTTCTCATTTCAACTTCATTTGTGAAATGGATTAAAGTACCATTTTTACGGTTGTAAGAATGAGTGGTTTCACCATTGACGATTAAATTAGAATCTTTAGGGAAGATAAAACCTCTTTCTAAAGAATCTTGGCTAGGAAGATTATCTTGATCTTTTAATTGTGCTTTAATAACCGCACTATCGCCATAAGAAACACCACCTGGATATTCGCTATTAGAACCATAGATTCTCTTGAGTTCAATTCTATTTGTTCTATCTGTAGGATCTTTAGATTGATAAGAACTTTGAATCCTCATTCTGCCTAAGCATTTAGAAGTTCCCCAAACTGAATAACCTTGGAACTTAGAATTTTCCGCAAAATCTACTGCGACATCGATATATTCATCTTCAGGACTCATATTCATTTCGCCTGCTTTATAGAAATAGTTATAGTGGAATGTCGCGGAGTATTGTTTACCCGTCGCACTATATTCATAGTTAATTGGGTCAATTAATGTTGTGTAATAGAAACCCAATTGAGTAGCAGCGCCGTAGTTCTTGATAACAAAGTGAATAACTGGTGACTTTGTAATATCAAGATTTAAATTAAGTTCTGCATATGGGTCTGCGAGTTTTGGAGAATAACCAAAATCAATAATAACTGCAGATTTATCTTCAGTTTTAGAAATGAAACCAGCTTCACCACTACCATCGGTAGGTCCATACATATCTAGGTTATCAAATAAAGAACCAGCTTTATTGCCTTCATAGATATCGATAGTTTCACTCTTCTTCATATAGATATTTGTGTCTTTTGTGATTGGAGTGGAATAATCAAATGGAATCGAGAATGCATCATCTAAGAAAGAACCCTCATATTCAAAACCTACACAGTATTCAGGATGTTCTTTAACGATGTCACCATTAAAGACTGTAGCTGTATTAGTTGGATATGTAGAACCACTAACAAAGTATTGAACAGTGAATTGTCTTTCCCACTTTGCAAAAAGAGTCATATTCTTTTCAACAGTATCTTTTTTAAAGTTCCATCTTGTTTCAAAACTTTTAGATGTGTACCAACCATATAACGCTAAACCATCAGGGTTTTCACCGAGAATAGTTGAAGAAGGTTCCTTAATTTTTGAACCTTTTTGCACATATTGAGTGGAAACAGCGGAAGTTTCTAATGTTGTGTTGGTGTCAAAGGTAACCTTTAAATCTCCACCGGTGTTATTAGCACATCCAACTGCACCAAAGAAGGTGAGTGATAATGCAACTAACTTGAGCATTTTAATTTTCATATTGCGTCCTCCTATAATTTAAGACCAGCAGCAAACTCGCCACCCTTGAAGAATTTCATAGAGATAGCGGTTGTGCAAATAAGTGGAATTGTAGAAATCATATACATCGCATAAACTGCGCCATATTCACCATTAGCTTTAATGGAATCAGTAACTGCGTACATTGTGTACATAATGTTGTAGTGATTTTGTGTGAGAATCAAAGATGCCCACAAGAAGTTATTGTAAATCGCAGAGAATGCACCAACTGCGTAATACAAAATGATAGGTAAGCTCAAAGGAATAGTGATTTTAAAGAATATCTTAAAGTCATTACATCCTTCTATTCGAGCGCACTCATATAAAGATTTAGGCTGTTGACCAAAGAATGTCTTAAATAAGAACATACCGCCAACTTGACAACCACCAACCATAGGTAATAAGAAACCGATATAGTCTAAATTGCCACCTAAACGTAAAACGTTCTTCACTAATGGGGTCAATACTGGATAACCAATAATAGATGGAACAAGTAAGATAGATATAAAGAACATGAAAACTACTCGTTTAAAGTAGAATTCTTTAAAGCAAATAATATAGGCTAAAGCAGTGCTAATCGCGGTTTCTAAAACACAACCGATTAACGCTACTAAAATGGATGGAAGGAACTTGGAACCAATTCCGTATTCGCTACTCCAAGCATATGAATAGTTATGTGCAATTGTTTTGAAAACATTTCCGCTAGGTAATGAGAAAATGTTTCTTTGCACTTGTTCGCCTGATTTAAGGGAGTTAATCAAAGTCAACGCTAAAGGAAGGATTGAGAATGTGATTAATAAGATAACCACTAATGCAATCAATGTTTGAATAGGCCATCTATGATGCGTCTGAACGATAGGTCTATTCTTCTTCAAAACTTTACCACTTTGGGTTACATATTCTTTTTCCATTAGATTTGATCTCCCAAGTTGTTTTTACGTGTGTCCTTAAAGTTGATAAGAACAGGAACTAATAATAATAGGAAGATGATAGTCGCATATGCAGACGCCATACCATAGTTACTATAATCTTTCATTTGACGATACATGCTTTCAACCAAAGTAACTGTACCAGTTGAACCTAACATGTATGTTCTTTCATAGTTTTGAGCGGAACTCAATATACCCATAACAAAGATATATTTGATTTGTGGAGTGATTAATGGCAGATCAATCTTAAAGAATCTCTTTACCACTCCTAAACCCTCTAATTGGCAAGCCTCGTCGTATTCCTTAGGAATATTCATAAGACCGCCATAGAAGATGAGGTAACCACCAACATATGGGAATCCCATAAGCAAAAGTGCCCATCTAGAAATATCAGGGTCGATTAAGAATTCAATAGGTGTAAAATCTGGAGAGGAAGTATGCCCGGTTCTTAACAAACACACTAATTGGTTTAAAACACCAGTGTTACCAAAAATACCGAATCTCCAAATGAGAAGTGTTGCGATACCAGGAACAATCGCAGGAATAAACATCAACGCTCTTAAAGTTCCTGATAGCTTTTTATTTTTAATTACCGATAAGCAAAATGCGAATATAATCGGTGGAACAATACCTAGGAATAAATCAAAGACAAGGAAGAAGAAAGTGTTACCAAACATCAACCAGAAGTCCGCATCATGGAATATGGATATATAGTTGCCAAAATCATTCCATATATAACTAGGATGCTCCATTGTATACGAGAAGAAGGAGAAGGAAATAGAGCCCACTGCTTCCACGTAGCAAAACATAATTAATAGAACAATAAATGGAATTAATGCGACATAAGTCCACTTATTTCTCTTTAAGTCACGTTTAATGACTTTCATCTTAAGCATTGTCTTATCTTTCTTAAATGCTTTTAAGGCCATTAAAACAGTAATAACAGATGCCGCTAAGAAGACTGCACAAATAATTGTTAAAGCAATAAATATGCCTCTATGTTTGTATGCATCAGGATTGATGACATCAACGTGATAAGGATTGCTTGCTACGTTATGAATTGTTACTTTATCAGTCTTATATAAAATAACTATTTTCTTTCTATCTACTGTTTCATTGAATCCTGCAATATCGTATCTACTAGAAAATTGATGACGTTTAACTGGTCCTTCTTCAGTTAAATCGATAACGCATAAATCCTTATCGTTTTGGAATAAAACGTGTAATGAATTAACGTTAGGATCGTAGCTAATTGCGGTGTGGTTATCAAAGAATTGTTTCTTACCGAAATTAATATCAGTTCTAGTAGATTTATCAATTAAAGAAATATCACCTAGGAATTCAAAATTATTAATTTCATCAACAGAGATGGAATATAAATAGTTATTCTTATCATTGATAAAGAATACTTCTTTGTTGATAGGAGAATATACCATACCATCTAAGGTATTGCTTGCACCTTTATCTACGAACACTGTATAAACATCCTCATCAAAGTATTCTTCAAATACAGCATGACTTAAATAGGATGTATTAGGGTTATAATACGCCATCCACTCAGTGTCCCTAGTGAATTCAGCAGCGTATTGTTTTAAGTCTTGTAAGTAAGTATCTTCAAAGACAATTTTATATAAAGAAGAAATAACATAATTACTCGCAATGCCAAGTGAATCATACAAGTCTTTCTTAATACCGTATTTTGCTCTTGTTGTTTCATCGGTAGCTAATAATTTAGCTCTCATTTCTTCAATGTAATGATGCATTGATTCATCATAAACATTGATTTCTCCTAGTTCTATGTCATAGAAGTCATTAAATCCTTTAACTGGATCAACGTACCATTTATGAACACCAGAAGAGGAAAGAATATATAAATAATTACCATTCTTAAAAATGTTATAAGGACTTTCACCATTATTTGAACCTGCAGAAATAGGGTCCATAACATAGAAAGGCGTCTTGCTATAGCGAAGATTTTCTTCTAAGCCTAAAACATTCTTAACTCTTTCTTTATAGGCTTTTTCTATTTCATCAATTTGGTTATCATCAGGTTTTGAGAATTTATATAAGTTCTTAGAATCGATAAAACCACGAGATAAATCATTTGTATCTAAGATATCAACAACATATTTGTTGTTATTAACACCTAAGATATAAATGTTACCATCTTCATAATATAAAGTTCTAACAGAATATTGGTTAGAATAGGTAACGTCTTGACCATCTTCAGTTAGAGTATATGAATCAGTCAAGAAATAAGAATCATCAAGAGTAAAACCAAAATTATTTTCTTGTGAGTAATTGAATTTAAAGGTGTTACCAAAGTTATCAAACATCAATAAGAAACCTTGGCCTTCCGCTAAGTTTTCATAGTGAGATGTAGGATCAGAAAATAGCTTTGGATTATAAGATATTCCATCTTCACTAAGTTTATTAGCGATGACATCAACGTAGGAAATAGAATTTAAAAGCTTATTGGTTCTTGTGTCATATAGTTGGAAAGTATCACCACTAATCGCGCAATACTGTTCACCATAGTTAACAGAAACCAAGTTTTTAATAATTTTGACTTCATCATTATTGATGCCATTAAGTGTTTTTGCACGTGGCATAAAAACCGCTGATAAAACAGTACCAAGTGTGAAGAAAACAGCAAAACCACCAAATAATTTGATGGTGTTTTTTGCTTTCTTCTTATCTCTTAATGTAACAGCGGGTTTTAAAGAATGCATAAATTAGATATTTCCGTTTGGATCTAAATACATTTCAACTGGCCAACCATGTTCAGCGTCTCTACACATTGTTTGGTAGTCAGAGAAACATGCTTCGTTCCAGTCGTTTGCGAATGCTTCTGCATCGTATTTTTTATTTAAGACTAATAATTGTTGCCAGTTAAGAATCTTTGTTTCACTCTTTGGATAACCTTGGAAGTATCTAACACCATAGGAGATAAATACATCTGGGTCAACGTTGCCATTGAATTCAACGCCTGCATCTTCTGCATCTTCAAAGAATGTTTTCCATTCTCTTGGAATATTAACTAAACCTGTTTTAACTGTTGTTAAGCCTTTAGGAGAAATGTGATTTTCTGTTTCTGATAATCCCTTGTAATATATGGATTGTCCATATGGGGAAAGGAAGAACTTGATAAAGTCTTTAGCGATAACAGTTCTATTTGGTTTATTTAATTGGTCAACGATACTGACAAAACCACCATTACCACCGATATCACGAGTTAATGTTCTATCATCAACAATCTTATCGCCAATGCTGTGTGCATTAGCGCCTGTGACATACTGTGATTCTTTTTGGTATGTGCCAGAAATCATTTGAGGATAATCAAAGTATCCTAATTTAAAACCATCATTTTCATATTTTTCGTATTGCAAGCCTTGTCCTAAGTAGTCCAAAACGATTTGAGCGGATGCTTTTTGTTTACTTTGCATCATGAATTGGCTTCTAACATCAGAGAACTCAGTTGATGTAGGGTCTTGAATGAACAAACCTTTCATCTTGCAAAGTTGATTGACAAAATCAAGGTATACTTCACTCTTATAGCCAACATAACCTGGACCATAAGTTGTGGATTCATCAAATAATAAGTTAAGAACTCTACATTGTTTGAAACCGAATCCATCATTTCTTTCAGGGCACGATTCAGTTGGATCATATGGCCATGTCTTATCAGCGGTATTCATTGTGTATTTATAGAATTGACGGTAGTAATAGTCACCATAAATACGTAATAACCATGTGAATTGTAATGATTTTAAGCTGGATGTTGATAATGTAATACCAAGTGGATTGCTATATCCTGCAGCTTGCATAGCTCTGCAAAGGTTGATTAAATCGTTCCAAGTAATAGGGTAACTAGCTTGTCCCTTTGCGTTTTTATAACCATCAGTTTTGTCTAATAAATCTTTATTAACACCTGGATTAGCTTGTTCTGTTTCAATAGAAACGAATTTGGCAGTTTTAGCGGCTTCTAACGCAACATCATTAACAAACCAACATGATTGCATGTTTTCAGTATTTAAGATGTAGTGTTTGCCCCAGCTTCTATCGGAATCGTAGTTATAATATGCTTGTTCTGTTAGAACGCTATTCCAACTTGTGTTATCCGCACCACAGTATGGGTTAGGATCCTTAATCATTGTGTGAATATCAACACAAGTTTTTCTTGTATTGCCATAACCTAAGTTTCCTTCAACAATATCCCATTCTGAAGTTGCGCCATTTTGCACATCTTGAAGCATTTGGTTTAATGTTGAACCATATTGGTCGCCAGCGACATCGGCTTTGACGTTAATCTTAACTGCACCACCTTGAAGTCTTTCATACTCTTTAGCAACTTCTTTCCAGCCAGCATCACGACCTTCAAAGTCGAGAGCGATTGTGATTTCACCAGACAATTGTCTAATGTCCTTTTTGGATGGCAAGTATTGTTCAGAGATGCCCACTTCACTCGCGGATAATGGATCAACTTTGATAGATTGGCTGCCACCACCGCCACCACCTTCACCACGACAAGCTGTGATAATTGCAGCAACGCTTAATAATGGGAAGAGTACTTTTTTAGATTTCATATTATTCATTCTCCTTTGTATCTTCTTTTCTAATTCTTTGACCTGTTTCTTTATCAAAGAAATACATTTTGTTTATTTCAAATGCCACTTTGAATTCATCGTGCATTTTAATTTTGTGTTCATCGTTTGTCTTAAGAGCAATTTTTTGATCATTTAGTGATGAGTACGCGATGATTTCACTTCCTAATAATTCACTGATAGAGCATTTTGCATCCACCCAATTAGTTAATTTTGCATCAGCGATTTCATAAGAATGTGCGTGTTCAGGTCTAATACCTAACACCACTGTTTTGCTTGAATCATAATCTTTTAATAATTCAACTTGTTCTTTAGAAAGATTAATAACTGTGTTTCCTTCACCATCTAAAATGAATTTATTTCCTTCAACATGTCCATCAAGGAAGTTCATACTAGGCGCGCCTATAAAACCTGCGACAAATAAGTTATTAGGATCGTTATAAACTTCTTCAGGTGTGCCAATTTGTTGGATGTAGCCCTTAGACATAACAACAATACGGTCCGCCATTGTCATAGCTTCTGTTTGGTCATGGGTAACATAAATTGTGGTCGCACCTACTTGCTCGTGAATTCTAATGATTTCAGTACGCATTTGAACACGGAGTTTTGCGTCTAAGTTACTTAATGGTTCATCCATTAAGAAGACCTTAGGTTCTCTAACAATAGCTCTACCTAACGCTACACGTTGTCTTTGACCACCACTTAATGCACCTGGTTTTCTATATAAATATTCAGTTAAACCTAATGTTTCTGCAGTAGCTTCGACTCTGCGTTTAATTTCATCTTTTGGATAATGCCTAACACTTAAACCAAAAGCGATGTTTTTAAAAACAGTCATATGCGGGAATAAAGCGTAGTTTTGGAAGACCATTGCGATATCTCTATTCTTTGGTTGAACTTCATTGACTAAAACATCATCAATGTATAAGTCACCGTAAGTGATATCTTCTAAGCCCGCAACCATTCTTAAAGTTGTTGACTTACCACATCCAGAAGGTCCAACAAAAACAATGAATTCCTTATCCTTAATTTCCAAATTAAAATCAAAAACAGCTTGAACTTCATTGTCGTAAATCTTGTTTACGTTATCAAATTTTAATGTCGCCATAAAAGTTGCCTTTCCGTTAAAAAAAGATAATTTTCAAAAATCTTATTTTATGCAAGTTTGATTATTTACAAAAATATTATATATTTGCTAAAGAAATAAAGTAAAAATAATTCACAGAATAAATGAATATTTGATAGTTTTTAATTTAATATTATTATTTTATGTGAGGAATTATTCCCTGTTTTTATTTGCTTTTCTAATTCTATAATATTTCTCAATTGTGGAAAAACCACACATTTTTATTAATTCTTCTCTATTTTTGTTCTTATATTTCCTATCTTTCTTTAAAAGATCCACTTTATCCATTCTATAGGTGTTCAAATATGTAATAAAACTCATTCCAATAACGTTCTTAAAATATGACGAAAAATAGTTCTTGTTATAGCCAAAGAAAGTTGCGACTGTTTCGAGGTTAATGTCTTCCGTATAATGATTATCAATATATTCCATTATTTCTCTCGCAACATTCTTATGAGAGTCAATAGATTTATCTTGGAATATCTCTGAGTATTTGGACAGCTTTCCAAATAGTGATAACACAAATCCTTTTCTTTCTAATAGATTATATGTATCTAACTTTAAGTATTCTTCGTTAACAAAAGACAACAAGGTGTTAAAGTCCTCTTCTTTTAAAGACAAAATATTTTTAAATTCCTTATTTTCTTTCGCTAAAACTTCGTCTAATAGACTTCTATCAAAAACAAAGATATATATACCAGCATCATATTTATGTTCATAGAAATGAGTGTCAAAACTATTGGTTAACAATATTTGTCCTGCTACAAAAACACCATGTTTGTCATTAATAGAGTATGACATTTCACCTCTATAACATACGACCATTTCAATAGAATTATGGACGTGTGTACCAAAAAACTTGTATCTTCCTTTCATCGTAGGAAAATTCATATAGTACATGTGGTTCTTTTCGTCCGCAGCACGTTCATAAAATACGCTTTTCATAATTTAATTTCATAATATCACAAAACAAAAAAGAAAAAATTTTTCAAAAAACTAATATTTTTTTCAAAAAAATTAAAAATTTTAATCTCTATATAATTAGGGGGTTTTTATTTATGAATCAAAAATACGAATTAATAAAGTTCAAAGACATTGGAATAGAGTTAGATGTAAATGTATCACCTAATGAAGACACTGTATGGCTATCTCTAGATCAAATTTCTCTATTATTTGGTAGAGACAAATCAGTTATCAGCAGGCATATAAAAAACATATTTTCCGAAAAAGAGCTAGAAGAAAACCAAGTTGTTGCAAAAAATGCAACTACTGCATCGGATGGGAAAATGTATACAATAACATATTACAATTTAGATGTAATTATCTCAGTAGGATATAGAGTCAAATCTAAAAGAGGCATCATATTTAGACAGTGGGCTAATAACGTATTAAAACAATACTTAATAAAAGGATACGTAATCAATGATAGATGTTTATTAGTCAACAAAGCATCATAGAGTTAAGTCAAAGAATGTCTTTATTAGAACACAATACATCTCATCAAATAGAGTTTAACGCTGATGAGACATTGAAAGGATACCTATCCATTAAAAGATATAGGAACAAAGATATCATCATTAAATAGAGAATACGATAGAACACAAGAAGAGATGATTAAGAAAGCATGAATATTTGCCTAATCGTTTTCTAAATAATAAAATTAAAAGTATGTTTAAGAAAAATTCGCTATTTTTGTTACTAAGCACTACTGTGTTAATGGGTTGTGGCCCAAAGGAAATCATTGAAGAAGAAGTATATTTAACCAAAGAAGATAAAATATATCAAAAACTTTGGAAATCCAAAATTATATTCAATGAACCATGTTTGCTGGTGGAAGATTATCATGGCGATAAAAGCGCTATTTTATTGCATCCAGCAGTGGAAATTATCGAAGTTAAAAACTACCAACAAACTAAAACATATGATCCTAGTGAATATGTATTTGAAGGAGATTATATCGCTGCTAGCGAAAATTCCACCATGCCATATCTAACCGAAAGAAATGTCCAAGGCTACGATATACCTAATGGCATCGATTTCCTTGAAACATCACATATGGATTCAGGAAGAGTTCTATTTACAGAAAGTCCAAATTTATCTAAATACTTGATAAATGTCACATACAAAACAAAAGAAAATTGGCAATATGAAAAGCCAGTTTCTAAGGGTGAAAAACTACCAATATTCCAACAAAAATTAGAGAGTAAGAAAGACATTAATTTATTGGTTAATGGCGACTCTATTTTTACAGGTGCAAGCTCAACTGGAAAATTGAATATCGAACCATATCAAGATCCGTTTCCAGTTGCTTTTCCAAAGGAAATTAAAAGAAAATATAATACGAATGTTGTTACAACAAACACATCTGTAGGTGGAAAAGATTCTATTTGGGGTAAAGAAAATGTTAACGAAAATATAGTTAAATATAATCCTGATATCGTGCTTTTAGGCTTTGGGATGAACGACTATGTTTCCGCGGATAAATATAAAGAAAATATCAAGTCAATAATCGACACAGTTAGAGCGAATAAAAACGACACTGAATTTATATTAGCTGCCACTATTGTAGCAAACCCTGATTGGTCACCAAACGAGAATAGATTTTTATATTTAGATAAATTATTGGAACTTGAAAACGAGCTACCTGGAGTAGGGGTATTAGATATGACCACTTATTCTAATAATTTATTAAAAAAGAAAATATCATTCGAACTATATAACAATAACGTTAATCATCCAAATGATTTCCTAACAAGAAATTATGTCACAAATTTGATGACTCTTATTGAGAAGTAAAAATTTTATTACTATGTAATAATAAAAATAATTTTGAAAAATATTTAAAAAATCTCCTTTTAACATAGTAGGAGGTTCTAACCATGGATAGAACTTTCTACTTAAAGGAGGTTTCTCAAAGCAAGTATTGTATTAGTTTAGGAAAGAAAGAGAATGGAAGACATAACTCTTATTGTTATACTTCTATTAATCTTCTGGATTATTTGCAAAAGAAATGGCTAGGTAACACACCCAGCCAAATCTTTCAACAATAATATTATAAACTAGTTAACAATATTTGTGGAGAGGAATCTCCGCCAATAAGCACTAGTCTTTATAAATTTCTTTCAGGTTAAGAGATGAGAAATGTTTTAAATTATATCCATCAATCAAAATGATATGTGATATGTCATCAAACTTAATCTTTGAATCAATAACACTGCCTTTACCAATGAACATTTTAATTGCGGTTTCAGCAGGTTTAACTTTTTCGCAGAATAAGTTCAATTGAGAAACTGTTTCTTCGAATGTTTCTTCACTACCTGTTTGAGATAATAAAACAATTGAAATATTCATTTCTTTAGCGACGTCCGCTAATTCTTTACAAATAGTTTGAATTTGTTTGATTTCAGTTGCTCGATCAACTGGTTTATTTCCATAAGTCCAATTCTTTAATAAATCTAAATAGTCAATGTAAACAATATCAACTAAATCTTTTTTAACTTTAATATAGTTAATGACATTGTCTAAGTTCCATCCAGCAGCGTCTACCACTACTGTGTTAAATAAGTCAGCCCATTTCAAATTGAAGTGGAATGTTAATTTGTTAAAGATAATAGATTGGCAATATTCATAAGAAAAGAAGATGACTTTTTTCCTTTCCTTAATCATTTCAGAAGCATCAAAAACAGTAATTGTGCTTTTGCCCATATCTGTTTTACCTGTAAGGATGGTTAAATGACCTGGTTGTGTTTTAATAATTTCCATATGTTAATCTCCGTATATAAATATTGTATATGTTTTTATTAGGAATTTTCAATAATAATATTTATGGATAAAATAAAAAAAGAGTAATTCATTACTCTTAATTTCCAATTGGTGGAGCCGGCGGTGATCGAAACCGCGTCCAAAGATGACTCTTCAAAAACGCCTACAGCTTAGACGATATTTAAGTTTAACGTGCTTTCGTATATCGACTCACTGAGTCACGCGAGACTTTCCTTATTTCGGTAGGAGTAACAAGTCCACTCTCTTTTCCTATCCTTTTGGTATGACACCCTGTTCAAGCGTGAAAGGCTAAAACCTTGAGGGATGCTCTGCCCGATCTAAAGAGACCGGAACCCTAACGTCGGGAGCTAATTAAGCTAAGCAGAGGGATTGAGCTCTAGGAGCTCTCATATAACTGTTGTCAGTTATTTTTGTTTGGTTATCACGGTTACCGACCGGCTGCAGTTAGAGCCTAGCACATCTCTGTCGAATCCAATACGACCCCATGTGTTAATGCATTCCTATTTTGAAATGCTACTTATTCTAAGATTAATATAGGAAGATAGTCAATATAATTGTAATAATTTGACTCATAATTTTAATATTGTAAGAAAAGAGACGCATAAAAGTCATAGAGTTTAAATAAGTATTTGCTAAATACTTCAGTATCAAATAAAATATCCTAGATAGTGAGGAAAAACTATGGCACAAAAGAAAGTAAAAAATAATGGCGTTAGGACATTCTTTAAAGGATTAATTTCTAACGATGCAGTAATAAGTGGAAGCAAAGCATCTAAATGGTGGGTCGGTTTAATTATCGCTCTCGTATCAAGCTTTATTCCTGTCGTTCCAATTATGGTAAATACTGCAAAATCAACTGGTTCCCAATTCTTAAATGGCGCAACCAATGGTTTTGATCAATACTTAACAGAAGCAACCATGAATTTAGGTACAAAAGGCTATGAATTCAAAATTGATGATAGCAATCATCTTCTAGCGTACAGAGATTCTACTTTAATCGAAACAGCTGATAACCAAAACTTATACGAATATGTTTCCACTAGAAGAGCAACAAAAATTGAAGATGAAACACCTGTCGAATACGTAGCGCAACAAATTGAATTCCAACTCTTCTATTCTACAAATCCTGCGAATAGCAAAGACAAAGAAGAAAATACTGTTAATAAATTAATCGAATACTTAGAATCCGATGAGAATAGATATTACGTCGGCACCACTACTAAGTATGTTGAACCTGAAGTAGTTGGTGAAGACTATGTTATGCCTAGTTTATATAAACCAAGTTATATGGTTTTATACAAAGAAGGTTTATATGTTTGCGTTAAAGCTTTTGATGATGTTAAAGGTACTGCTGCTATGAACTACGCTGCTGACTGGAAACATACAGAAAAAAACATCAATTTATTAACAACTCTATTAACAGTATTTAACGCTGATAAAGAACAAATAATTCCTGATTCGAGCGACAGCGCTTATGTAGCTGGCGTTTATAAAAACTGGAAAAACGTCTTTAATGAATCTTATATCACTGCAAGAAAATCAAGTTTGAAATTTTCCACTCTTATCTATACTGGAATTTACATCGTTTTAATCTTCATTATGGGTCTCATGTTATTCCTATTAACAAGAGGAAAGAGAAATATGTTCAATTATCTCACATTCTTAGATACACAAAAGATGGCTTGGTGGGCATCCTTCTCCCCTGCCCTCTTAGCGTTAATCCTTGGATTTATCTTCTCTGGATTTGCGATGATGTTATACATTGTCTTATTAGGTTTAAGAACAATGTGGATGTCAATGAGACAATTAAGACCACAATACTAAGTCCGAACAAAAAAACAAATAAACTACCCACTTAATCAATAATCTATTCTTCATTCCAATGGGAGAGATACAACATAACAAATAAGACCTAAGGACCTCAAAATCCTTAGTCTTTTTGATTCCTGTTTATATATAAGAATCTTTTTTTCTCGTTCTTTTGAAATCGGGCTGACCATCTGAATATGTAATAGTAAGTTCTGTTTCATCATCATTTAAAGACATGCATAAATTGTTTACCAATGTAAAGTTCCCAAATAATGCATCGCTTGTTGTAAAAGATAATGTAATCAATGAAAATCCTAAGTCGTTTTCAATTGGATTAAACCCTATCACTGTTCCAGGATTTCCTGAATATAGACTAAAAGAAATGTTGAACACGCCGAAAGAAATAGTTCTATTGTTTTCTTCAATTGATTTTGTACGCATAAATATCCTCCTTTTAAATTGCAATTATATATTAAGAAGGAAAGTGTACTAAAAAATGGACAATAAAATATTTCTAAAAAATTAATCTCCGTAATCACTGCCACGAGATTTATCTTCTACGAATATTTTTAAAGGATCGGTAATATCTGTAATCTCTAGGAATATATATCCTTCCACCTCTGTTTGAGGGCATTCAAAGTTAGAAGTAAAAACCACTTTTTTATTTTTAAGGACAATTTCTTTCATCCTTTCAATAATACGATGGTAATCATTCTCAAACTTTTCTTTAAATCCCATCATTTGTGTGTAGAATGCTGGTTCAAGATAAAATCTTGATCCATCAGGATATTCAAATAATGTGCAAAAAGGATTTGTCTTGTCTTCAATTATTTTTAAGTCTTTAAATTCTTCGTAAATCATTTATGGTATGTCTCATTTCTATTAATTTTAAACGCTCGATATATTTGTTCTAATATTATTAATCTAGTCATTTGATGAGTGAATGTCATATTAGATAAAGTTATAGAGTCATTCGCTCTTTGTTTTAGTTCGTCAGATAATCCATAGCTACCACCAATAACAAAACTTATCGTAGAACCGCCTAAAACAAATTTATCTTTGATATATTTAGCAAATTCATCGCTTTTAAGTTGCTTTTTAGCTAAATCTAAAGCGATAAGGTAGTCATTAGACTTAACTAGCTTCAATATCTTTTGTCCCTCTTTATTTTTAACATTTTCTATTTCGCCTTTACTTGGATTATCACAAACTGGTTCATCACCAACTTCTAATATTTCCATCGTGACATATGGTTTCAATCTATTGAGGTATTCCTGTATACCTTCTTTAAGGTAATTTTCTTTTATTTTGCCGATACAAAGGATGCGTATTTTCATTCACGATGCCCTCCGAACACTGAATGATGTTGGTTCGCGCATGTGAGCGTGTATTTATTTATATTGATATTATGATATCTAAATACTTTACGATATGCTTCTAAAGCAAGTTCAGGAGTATTAGCTTCTTCAGAAAGATGGGCTAATACGATTTCTTTTGTTTTTGGACCTAATAATTCCACCGCAGCCATCGCACTATCTTCATTGCAAAGATGACCGTGCTCAGACATAATACGACATTTGAGTTCATAGGTTCTATTAGTCATAAGAAGCATCTTTATATCGTGATTTGATTCAATAATTAGATAATTAGGATTCTTCGCTAATTCAATTGATTCAGGAACAAAGTATCCAGTATCGGTAACATACACTAATTTTTCATTTTCATCTTTGATGACAAACCCACAAGGATTAGTCGCATCATGACTAGTTTTAATAGGTGTGATATTAAATTCACCAATTGTGAAAGGTTTAAATAGTTCAATCACATGTGATAAAGAACCAGGTAATGTTCCTTCTAAAGCATACATCACACTTGGGGATAAAAATTTGATGCCACTAATATGGTCAGCATGATTATGAGTAAAGATAGCACCGGAAATATCAGACTTACATAAGTTACATTCCTTTAGCCCTTCTTCAAGGCGGGTTAAAGCAACACCCATATCAATCAATAGGACGGTATTTTTGCCCACTACTAAAGTAGCGTTTCCTTTAGACCCACTGCTAATGACATCAAAATACATATTAATCTACGTTGCTGCTCTTATTTGCAATATCGCGCATTTTGAGTTCCCACTCTTCAGATGGTTGAGTAAATCTACCAAATGATTTAAAGAAGAATAAACACGCTCTACCAGTTTGACCGTTACGGTTCTTTGCCACTTGTACTTCAACATATGAAGCACTTCCAGGCATTTGATCCAATAATTGCTTTCTTTGTACGGCTTCTGATAATTCTAATTTTTGACTTGAAGACATTGCTTTGACTTTCTTATCACCTGCTGCGCCTTCATCTTTTTTGTATTGAGAATAATAGTCTTCCCTATAAAGCAACATAATGACATCAGCGTCTTGTTCAATAGAACCAGAATCTCTTAAGTCTGACATCATTGGCCTCTTATTATCACGTTTTTCAACATCACGAGATAATTGAGAAACAACGATAACAGGGACTTTTAATTCTCTCGCTAATCCTTTTAGCGCTAAAGAAATTTTACGAACTTCTTCGTTACGGGAGTCAGGATTCTTACTATTAGAGCCAATGGTAACTAAACCTAAGTAGTCGATAATAATCATGCCTAATTGTTGTTTATTTGACTCTAAAGTAGCTTGCAATTGTCTAGATTTTGCTAGGATATCCATCAAACGAATACCTGGAGAATCATCGATATAAATAGGTAAGGAGGATATCTCTCTAATCGCACCTGCAACTTGAGTTTTTTGAGTGGAATTTAAAACACCACTAGCGATGTTTTCAAGTGGAACATTACTGCAAGATGCCACTAAACGTTTAACTAATAATTCACTAGCCATTTCAAGTGAGAAAATAGCAACCGGTGCTTTTTCTTTACTAGCTACGTTATATGCAAAGTTAAGCGCCAAAGCAGTTTTACCTAAAGCAGGTCTAGCAGCAATGATAGTTAATTCAGATTTTCTAAATCCTTTTGTAATATCATCAATATTCTTATATCCAGAAGTTAAACCAGTAAGGTTATTTCCATTTGCTGCTCTTACTGTATCAATATCTTTGATAACTTCTTTTGCGATTTCTTGCACACCACGGAAGTTACCAATTCTTCTTTTTTCTGTTGCTTCTTTAATTTTTGTTTCCGCTTGAACAATAAAGTTATCAAGGTCTTCGATTTCACCTTGTCTATAGTCAGCATCAATAGTTCTAATAGCGATTAAGAATTTTCTTAATACGGATTGGTCTTTAACGATATCGATATAGAAATCAATACTAGATAACGCAACCATTTGGTCACAACAAGCTTGTAAATATTCAGGTCCACCAATATGTTCTTCTTCTTTTAAATTAGCGATTTCTTCCATCGCAGTAAGAATATCAACATCGATATGTTTATCATTTAAATTTGTTAGAACACGATAAATAATTTGATGTCTTCCATCATAAAAGTCATCTTCATCCAATCTTGATAACACTTTGTTTAATGATTCCTTGTGCATTAAAGCAGAGCCAAGACATGCTTGCTCGGCTTGCAAGTTATAAGGGAGCTCGGTTTTATTTCCTTTAATTACTTTTTGTCTCGCCATATTATTTGCCCTCTTCTACGACATGCACACTAATAATGCCAATGACACCTTTGTGCAATTCGATTTTTAATTTAAAGAACCCTAAGGAATTGATTGGGTCTTTATCGATAAATTTTCTCTTATCAATTTCTAATCCAAACTTAGATTTCATAGTTTCTTCAACTTGTTTTAATGAAACATTTCCAAACAAGCGACCATCTTTACCAACTTTCATTGGAATATCTAAAGTGATAGTTTCTAGTTTCTTTGCAAGTTCATTAGCTTCTACTTTGGCCTTTTCTTCCGCTAAACGAGCATTCTCTTGTTGATTAGATAATACTTCCTTACTCTTTTGAGTTAATTGAACCGCTAATCTTCTAGGAAATAAGAAATTAACAGCGTATCCATCGCTAACTTCAACAGTTTGATCTTTTTTTCCAACGTTTTTAACGTCTTTAAGTAAAATTACTTTCATACTTACTTATCTTCTCCTTCGCCTATATCTTTCATAGCATCTGCTAGTTTTCTATCTAATGTATTTAGAAGTCTTTCTCTAACATCTTTAACAGTTTCTCTATCGAATTTAGCGGCCGCCATAGTCTTATGGCCTCCACCACCCAATTCACGAACTAAAGTTTCTACATTAATAGTGCCATCACTTCTCGCGGATAATTTCACAGTCTTATCATTGATAGGAGCAATAACGAAAGAAGCGTGAATATCTTTTAATTCCAAACATCTGTCCGCAACCTTTGAAATTGTTGCATCTTCTACAATTAACTTGCTCTTCGGATCTACTGGGTCAGGTTCATCAACCGCAACAATAGCAGTGCCAGTTCTTTGGTGCTCAACTTTTCTAAGGATGTTATTGATTTGGTTATATTCATCCAAGTCGTCCTTTAATAAGTTGATCGCTCTAACATTATCACCACCACGGTGATTTAAAATGGACGCTGCTTCAAAAGTTCTAAATCCACAGTGTGGGCTCTTAAAGTTTTGGGTATCCATTGTGATACCAGCAAGCATAATTGTCGCAAAAGCAGGTGAAATACTAACTCTTGGATTTAACGCAATATATTCAATAAATTCAGTGACGATTTCACATGTAGAAGAAGCGGATGCGTCAATTTCAGATAGCAATACATTATCTGTAATCGCTCTATCATCTTTTCTATGATGGTCAACAACCACAATCTTATTTGTCTTATCAAGTAAGGCCTTTTCAATAACAATCATCGGATTAGAAACATCCACGACAATTAAAAGTGTATTAACTTCAACTTTATCAAGTGCGTTTTTAGGAGAAATAAAGATTTTATCTCTTTCAGACTTGCTGAAACACTCATAAATTGCGTCGCTAGTCTTTTCTTCAATATCTTCTAAGTCAATAACAACTTCACATTCGACATCAACGCGATCACAAATTGCTTTCATACCTAATGAAGCACCTAATGAGTCCATGTCGGAATGCATATGTCCCATAACTAGGACATTGCTAGATTTTTGAATTAACTCAACAAGAGTGTTGCCAGTAACACGATATTTAACAGAGTTTTGTGAAGATTTACTTTCAGTATTACCACCGATGTACTCAATATTACCTGTATAGTTATTTAAGACGATTTGGTCACCACCACGAGCCATAGCTAAGCCTAATGCATCGTTAGCCAAGTCATTGAGTTTAATAACATCAGGATATTCATAAGCGATACCGATAGAAATAGTTAAAGGTAAGGCTTCGTTGCCACTCGCTCTTCTCACATCGCTAAGAATGGAAAAATTATCTTTTTTAATCTTTTCAAGAGATTCAACGTTAAAGAACATTGAGTATTTTTTTTCAGTTAATTTTCTAAGCAAAATACCAAATTTCTTTGTATAGTCATCAATAATTGTTTTAACTCTATTAAGAGAATCGTTAAAGTCATCACCAGCGCTGACAACTTCATCGTAGTTATCAATAGAAAGAACACCAACGACAGGTTTCTCGTTTGTGTATTTTTCATTTAAGAACTTGTAATCAGATATATCTTTGAACATCCATAAACCAGCTTCTCTAATATGTTTGACTGAATAAGTTTGTTCACCAATCTTTGCTTCTACTTCAACAGATTGGTTTGGATTGTTAATAATATCAGCAGTTTCAGGAATTGCATCAACAATCTTTTCGTCGATTTTATTTTGAATGCCACGGGACATAAATAAATCGTTAGCCCAGATAATTGTGTCTTCTTTGTCTGTAACTAATAAACCAAGCTCAGCGTGACTATAAGCTTGTTTAATATCACCACCAACTAAATCAGCAGTGGTTAAATCAATTTTTCTTCTAAGGTGGCTAATATAGTTAATAACTATCCACATGAACAAGCAGTTAATGAGGACCGCAACAATCGCACCTAAAACAATAATTTCGTTATGTTGAATATGATTTTGTATATCGAGGATATTTCCGAAATAGAAAATAGTGAAAACTAGTAAGCTTATTAACTCTATGAGCGAGATAACAAACACTGCTGTTTTTATTGCTTTAATGGTTCTTGCCATAATTGGCAATGACTTTCTTTTATAATCTTTTTTTGACATAACAAAATCCTCGTTATTGTATATTATAACTAAAAATATATGTAATGTATAAATACATTTCGCGATGCGAATTGTAATTTATATTTTAAGCATATGAAAATTTATGTTATAAAATACGAATTAACATTCAATTTTCTCTCGAAAATCTTTAAGAATATTAACTAGTTCTTCGCTAGCTTTATCAAATTCTTCTCTTGGTAAATCCTTTGATATACCGGTTTCTAAGTTAAGAACGCCGTCGAATTTTATTTCTTTTAAGCCAAGACAAAAATCATCCCAATTGAAATTACCTTTTTTAGGAAGAAGATGGTAATCTGCGTCACCCATATTATCGTGAATGTGAAGAACCTTCAGTTTGTCACCAATTTTAACAATCGTGTCATAAATAGGACAATCTCTAAAAATGTTGAAATGTCCTGTATCCACACACATCACTATTTCTTCACTATTTAAAGTGTTGATTAATTTCAATGTATTAATAGGATTGAAGAAATTATCTACACCTCTAAAAGGTAGGTTTTCAATCGCCAGTTTAGTATGATATTCCTTGCAAAATGGCACTAATTTGCTTATAAAATCGATATTTCTATCAAATATTTCTTGATAAGTAAAAGGGGTATCCCAACCGTTAGGAGATACAGGATGCATAACTACATATGGGCATCCTAAGATACCCGCAGCCTTCAAACATTTAACATAAAATTCTTGTAAATTATCATGATATTTTTTCTCTGCTTCAGGATCCCAAAGCGCATGCATTTGATAGATGATTAATCCGTTTTCTTCTACTTCTTTTTTTAGACCTTTAAAGTATAAAATGAACTCTTTTTCATCGAGCTGATATACGGGATTATTGCTCATAAAAAACGCACCATAATCTAAAGAATCATAGCCAAGTTTTTTATATTTTTTATAATCAATTCCGTAATCGGAATCATTCTTAAATTCACTGGAAGAGATACCAAGTTTTAACATAGTTAATTAATTTATATTTCCAAGGAACGCCACTAATAATGAGACTACAAATATTCCACCTAAAATGACACCTGCTGCAGATAGTATCAAACTAGTAAGATGCAAAGTTCTAGAGATTAAACCTTTTGACCTTTTAAGGTGATGAATCAAACCAAGCAAAGATAATAGAGTGCAAACGCAAAACACCACTATCATCGCAATAGAGAAATCACGAGGTAGGCCTTCACCAGATGAATTAAAATAATAGCCTAAGACAATGAATACGAGTTCCGCAATAAGTGATAGTAATGGCAATATCATAATGACATTATAACACTCACATCAAGGCATACGTGATAACTAGTTATCAAAATAATTAAACAAAAAACAATACCCATAATGAGTATTGCTTTTGAATCAAAATTAATTTTACTTAATGACACCTTTTTTTAAGATGATGTTAGCGTAGATTGCTTCTTCACCAGAAGCAATAACCGCAAATGCATTTTTTGCTCTATCATAGAACTCAAAACGTTCAAGCATCTTTTCTTTTGTATTAGGCTCTTCTTTGCCTGTGACTTCTCTATATTTAGCCCAGATTTCAGGAGTTGGATCACCATTTGTGGTGGCCATTAGCATGAAGTTCTCATTAGCGTAAGTATCAAGTGGAATAACTTTTAAAATTGCTTCTAATAGTTCAACACCACCTAATCCATCAGCGCGTATAACTCTTTTGCCCATTGTTTCCGCCGGGAAGTTTGCGTCACCAATAACGATTTCGTCTCCGTGCCCCATTTCACAAAGAACTTTAATTAATTCAGGGGAAAGTAATTTTGGTATTCCTTTTAACATAATTTGCTCCTTATATTTTAATATTAATCCTATTTATTGAATTTCAAATAGAGGGTTTTATCAGATAGGGAAATATTTTGGTATTCATCTGTGAATCCACAGACTTTTAATCTAATATTGCCACTATTTCCTGGATGAATTGTAACGTTACAATAATCATTACCCCAAGATATATCAACCTTATGACCCCCAATAACTTTCAAACCAATGCAACTGCCCTGTTTAATTCTACTAGGAAGTGCAGGTAAGATTTTGATCTCATCATCATTGGTGTAGATAAGCATTTCATATATCGCAGCGGTTAAACCCATATTCGCATCAATTTGGAATGGTCTCTTTCTTGCGTATAAATATGTTAATGTCGCGCCCATATTTCTATTATCATTATGGAATGTAAATAAATTATCATTCATGCAATATTTCGTTAACAAACCTAGTGTGTTAAGCAATGAATCACCATCGCCTAATCTCGCATAAATATTTGCAGAGTGGGCAAAACTCCAACCTGTTTGTTCGGTAAGACCAATATTTAAGCGTTTATAAACCGCGGTTTCAATGGCCTTGAACAATTCTGGATTGCTTTCTTCGTTAACTTCACGTCCCGGGAATAAAGGATAGATATGAGATAGATGACGATGCATATAGTTATCAAGGAAATCTTCATGTAACCATTCCTTAATCGCCCCATCGCTATTTATTTCATAATTCGGGCATTTACCTAACATTTCTTTCCAAATGGAAAGCTTAGGCTCATCAATATTATTTTCTTCACTAGCATTAATTAAGTTAGAGAGAAGTTCCTTTAGTAAAGCGATATCCATTGTTGCATTAATAGAGCAACTAATTTCTTTCGCACCTTTAAAGCTACCATTTGCTCTATTCTCAGGAGAATCAGATGGATATGATTTTAAATATCCATTCTCATCAGTAACATAGAAATCTTCATAAAATAAAGCAGCTTCTTTCATAAAAGGTAACGCTCTATTGAGCAAGAAATCTTTATCCTTAGTAAATAAATAGTAATCGTAATAGAATTGAGCAATCCAAGCACTAGAACCCGTCCAATAAAGTACATGAGGTTGCAGATTATCCTTTTTACCACTTTGATTGTCCATAAATAATGGGAGCAATATTCCACGACATCCAAATAAATTCTTTGCATTCATATGGAAATCTTCTTTCAAAGAATCGTATAAATTAAAGATTGGCAATAAGGTTTCTAACAAGTCGCCCCTAAATGCTTGCCAATAACACATTTGAAGGTTTTCGTTGTTAAAGTATGTTGATGACCATACAGGCTTATAATCACCATTCCATATGCCTTGTAAATTGCTAGGATATTGGCAACCATAAGATGATGACAATAATAAATATCTACCAAAATCAGCGGCTTTCTCAATCAATTCAAGGCTAGGACTTCCACTATAGGAATCAAGCAATAATTGTTCGTTAGATTTATTTAAACCTTCACAAATATTAAGTTCTACTCTTTCAAATATCTCTTTAAATTTGTTTATGTGTCTCTCTTTTAATGTTTCAAAAGAGTCCTTAATCGAATCAACTTTTTCTTTCATTACTTCAAAAGAAAGAATATCTCTTTCAACATTAATGACTAATGTCAAATTTCTAGATGTAACAGATATTGAGTTATCTAAATCACCAACGCCTTGCATATCAATGTTGAGGCTCTGCTTATTAGTTTGTTTTAATATCTCACCATCGTTTTCTAAAATCTTAACAATTCCACAATATTTAAGGCCGCCTTTAGTAATAACTTTACAATAAATGTAATTGCCAATAACTTGGCTTTCAAAGTCTTCTATGCATTCAATATAGTCACCCTTAAAATCTAAGGAATCACTAATATCTCTTTTGACTAATGCAAAAGATAATGAAAATGGAATCTCTTTTTTAATGTTTAAAAATAAGAACTTATCAGTAAACGATGCAAACATTTCACGTGTTACTAATTCACTTTTCTCTTCAAAAGAAACTTTTGATATTCCACGTCTTAAATCAATCTCACGAGAATATGAAGAGAACATTCCATCAACTGGATATATAAAGCTCAAATCAAAAGCAGGGAAATATTCGCCCTTCTTAGCCTCGTTATATCCTTTCGCGGTTAAAATATCAGTGTAGTACCTTTCAGCCTCTAGATAACGTTTTTCGTCCATTAAACGGCGAACTTCGTTCAATGCATAACTGACATCTGGTATTTCTTTGTTAACATAGTTATCAAATAGGGCTTCATGATTGATAATGATGTTTTCTTTATATATCGAGCCCATAACTAAAGCGCCCAATCGGCCATTACCAATTGGGGATGCGCTTTGCCAGTTAGAGGCTGGATATTGATTAATTAAAATTTTTTCTTTCATTAATGTTTATTGTTTTGCTGCTAAGAAAGCATCTAATTGCTCTTGCTTTGCTTGAATAACATCATTTGCGCCAGCATCATTTAACTCTTTCATAAATTGAGAATATGTGGAGTCTTTATCTTTGAATTGTGCTTTTTCAAAAGCTGTTAAGTATTTGTTAATAACTGCTTTACAGTTAGAAATCTTTTGTTTTAAAACAGATTCTGTTGCGTCGAAATTGAAACCGATCAACTTAGTCATTGGAGTTGTTTGGTTGATAGCTTTAACTTGATCCCATAAATCGTCTTCTTGATCTTCAGTTAAATATGAGATGAATTCTGTTCCAAGGCCCCAACCAAAGTTACGATTATCATAACCAGAACCAGTTATAATGCTAGCAATACGGTTTGGATTGTCTGGGTCTTTAATATAATGAACATCTTCAACACCGAATTGGAGAATATTATGAACTTCAACATCAGTTCTTAATAATTCAATAAACTTCATTGCTCTAGCAGGATTTTTAACGTAGCAACATTGAAATCAATATCCATAATTGTTTTAAGTAAGGTAGTCTTACCGCATCCAGATTTTCCAATAATCACATTAAAAGAACCGTCTTCAAATATTGCATTTAGACCATTGAGGACAATTGTTGGAGGGCTTTTTTTATTTGGCCCTGGATAATCAACAGTTAAATTTTTAATGACTATTCTGGACATATCTTTAATAGTTTAACAATGTTTATGCTATCGTCCAAGAAGTTATCAAATTTATAATTTGCTATAAAATATCAATTTTATCTTTTATTTTTTGGCTAACCGCCTAACACTAATTTCTGTTATTCCTTGGGATACAAAATATATAGAGAAAGATATTAAAGAATATACAACATAGACAAATATTAAATAACTTAGGTAATATATTTGTCCAAACATAATGAAACCACCAGTCTCTAAATATTTGTAGAAAGATACAATACCCTCTAATGGACACCTTACTAAAAAGAAAAAGTTAGTGATATTAATATGACTGTTTTTAATTTCTGGGAATATTAATCCATTGTGAATAGCGTTATAGAATAAGCAGAAAACAAAATAACCACTGAAGAATATAAAATAATCTCTTAGTAATTCTTTTAATGAAGGCTTTCTAAAGAAACCTAATCTCAGCATCAATAAAGGGACAATAAATACAAATGTATGTTCAATCACATAATGTATCATCCAGAAACCAAATAAGTTACCAGTATCTGTAACTAAGATAGCGACAATACAACCTGCTGGATTAGCAACATAAATAAAGTTAAATAAACGTTGTGATTTCGTGAGAATAGCAATAGCAAATAGGACGACCGCTAAGTTGCATAATTGGAACGGCGCTCTATTACTCGCGTAGCCACATTTATAGCCACTAAAGAAGTGAATCAAAACATAAAACACCATTATAGAAATTATGCTGAATCTAGTTTCATCATTATCTTTTTTAAATATAAATAAAATAAGAATATACAGGCTTGGAACTAAAATTATCCAGCAAATGTGCAACCAATTGAATGGTTGTAGATCCATACAATTGTTGCCAAATATGGATTGATAGTTTAAAAACGGAACACACACTAATAAGGAAAATACACCAACTTTAATAGTCTGTTTTCTTAATCCTTGAATATCTTTTTCTTCAAACAAATGAATGGACAAAGTGCAAATAAATAGTAATAAATATTCGCAAAGAGTTAGTATAGAACCCACTACTGAATTGATAAAATAAATGCCACTTAATTCTATTGGATTGGAAAAATAACTAATGCTTTTAGGGAAGTAGGCTAAAGATAATATAACGATTGGTAGTGAGATATATGATAGTATCCACTTCACACTTTTGTTTTTAGATACAAATAGAGAGAATAATAAACATTCAGAGACTAAGACAAACCACCTGACAAGAGTTTCTAATATATCTGTTTTCTTAACAAAATTATCACTATCATAAAGAACATAACCGCCATTGATTACGCCAACAAACCCATCAGCAGCAAACGTTCTAATAATTACTGTAGAAAGCAAAACAATAGATGAAATAAATGTAATCTTATTAATCGGAAGTTTTACAACTTTCTTCTTGTTCAAAAATAATAAAACCAGTGCAACTATAACTAAGCTAAAAAGAACGTAGAAATATACCATAGCGTTACATTATAACCCGAGAAGAAAATAATGGAGTTAAATATACTCCATAAGTTACACTTGCTATATATTTGTAAACTTATATTTTCTTTTTTAGAAGATCAAACTTCTTATAGTAATAAATTGCTAATGCACTCCAGGCGTGGCATAAACTACCTGCGTTAGAGAAATCAGATTCACCTAATTCGGTTTCCCAGAATGTTGTCGCTCCAGCGTCTAATTGCTTTTTAAACATTGTGTCGATGTCATTTAATATGTAATCTTTGTATTTTGCTTTATCCACCATTAATAAGGCATCGTAAGTGAAGTACCTAAGTGCGATACTAGAAGGGACAATATCTTTATCGTTAATTAATTTATCCGCAATAACAATAGAACATTTCTTATTAGATGTTTTAGTTAATATCGCTAAGCTATTAGCTAAAGCGTAATTTCTAGGGTTTTCTTTCGAAAAGATATATAATCCTTTGTCTTTATCATAGAAATACTTGTTGATGTTTTTCTTTAACTTAGAAATTAAAACTTTATAATCTTCATCAATACCGAGAATTTTATTAATTTTAGCCATATTTTGTAATGCTAAAACAAATAGCAAATTAAATATAGAATCGTTTTTACTATTAGTGTTAAATAAGCCATCTACCCATTCATAAAAACTCCAATAACATGAAGCGGATGAGTTATCGACAAGTTTTCCATTACTTTTACTTATAAAACAGCCAATAACAGATTTAAGTTTAGGATAGCCAAATCTTAATGTTTCAATATCTTTTGAATGCTGATAATAAATCAAATATTCATCTATAAGATAGAAACAATAGGAAGGAATTACATAATCAACACTTGTAGGGAAAGTAATACTGAGTTGACTATCCTCTCTATTATCTTCCACCATTAAACGGAGAGAACTTCGAATAGTTTCAAGGTTCTTAAAGGCCACTAAATGGAATAGGATTTGGTTTCTACTATCCATCGTATACAAAGCTTGTTCTCTCCAAGGACAATCCTCAAAGTGATCATGATAACAGCATTTTAAGGTTTCAACAGATGTATCATATATTCTTTGATGTAAATCACTATCTAGAACATAATGCTTTTCTTTAAAAGGATAGACACAAGGCCTAATACCAATATAGTTGATATCGATATCTTCACTCGCAAATATCTCTAAATATCTAAGACCGTATCTTCTAAATGTATTAAATAGTTTATTATGTCCTTTTTTAGCTTTTAAGTATGTTGCGAATGTTCGATTGCTAGTTTGATATCTAACACCACCATCGGCGATGTGTTCGCCCCAATGCACTTCAATGTTTTGTTTGTTAGGTGATACAAAATCAAGGTCCAAATAGCCAACAGTTTCTTTTCCTAAGTCAATTAAGTAATGTCCTTTTGATACTTTTGAAACATCAACATCGCATCTTTTTAATACTTTAACTTTATTATTTTCACGAGGTCTAAAGTTATAAGACTTTTCTATTTCGATAGACTCATTAAAATCTAGCTTTGCGTTAGCCTTGGATAAGTCCATAAACATAACGTAGTCAAGCTGAAAAGTAATTAATTTTTTATGACCTGATTCATATAACTTTGATTCAGAGGATAGGATATTTTTGTTGCTCTCTAACAACAATTTCTCGCCATCACGAATTTCAAAATATAATCCACCTAATCCTTTATGGTAAGTTGAAAAAGTTGCTTCGCCATTATGGTAAACAATTATTTTTAATTTGTTATTTCCAATCTTCGTAGGAATAGAAACTAACTCATACACAGGATGATCTGGATAAAACTTATATTGCCCAAACGCTACTAACTTATTATTAACATAGACCATATAATCCGTATCCGCGGATATCTTCAAAGATACTTTTTTATTTGTAGAAGAAAAATCGGAAACAAATTCCACATATTGATCTATTTTTTCACCGGTGCTACACCAAATCCATTTTGCCATAAAGTATATTAGTCACGAATAGTAGTAAATATAGGTTTAACGTTGAACGATTTATCGTCTTTAATTGTAATTACTGTTCCACCAACATCATCGTAGTAATCATACGTTGATGATTTTAAACCAAATGTAAATCTAACGCCTTCATACATAATGCTGGAGTTATTAACATGGTCGTGTCCACAGAACACACCTTTTGTGTTTCCTAAATCTTTAATATAAGTAAAGAAGTTTCCATTATCAAAATAGGATACATTCTCAGAGTTTTTACCATAATCACCATTCTCGTTGATAGAGCAGTCACTAGTGATAACACCCTTTCCACCTCTTTCAAATCCATATTGATTAACACCCGCTAATACGAATTCTTTAGAAGGAATATGCATAAACATAAAGTTAGGAATAGGATCTAATGTTTTTTGATATTTAACAGTGTCAACCATTTCCTTTTGATACCAAGATAATTGTTGAAATCTTAGGCTTGCGTTACTGTAACCTCTACATCCATGAGTGTCTAAGAATGTAAATGTATAGAATAAATCCTTACCTTGCAACATATGAACTGTGTAATTACCATAACCAAGTTCTTCATCTCCTTGATCAAATAAACAATACTTAGTATTTTTCATAAGATATTGAGATTGCCATTCATTTCCCATGCCGGTGTTTTCATATCTATTACCTTTGCTATCCAGGCTATAGTATTCGCCATCATGATTACCGAAAACAAGGCTCCAAGGTGTTTTAAAAGATTCGATAAGTTTCACAAAATCGATGAAGGATTTACCATCTCGATCGAACTCACCATATACATTATCGCCAGTAAAAACTATGTAATCTGGCTCTATTCTAGTAATTAATTCTCTAATATATCGGTAAGCATTTTTCTCTTTATCCGCAAATCTAGTGACATCAGAATTATTAAGTCTTCCTTCATAAGGTTGGGAATATGGATTGATAATTTGAACATCAGTTAATTGAAGAATAGTGAAATCTTGATTTGCTTTTTTATGAAGCGTTAAATCAAATTTTGGTTTAAATAATCCACATCCTGAAGTAAGAATTGTAAGTAATGATAATAAAAGAATGTTTGTCTTTTTCATGGTAACATAGTCCTTTTTAATGTATCAATTATTGTAACATAAAAGGCCCATTATTAAGCGCTTTTTTTGTGTTACTCTTGCTTTTAATTTTGTTAACGATCGCGTCTTGATTATTTATTAATAATAGTAAACGTGATTTGTTGTTGTGGAACCAGTGCTACTGATTACATATTCAGTATAACCGGCTCTACCCTCGGTCCAATATCCAGCATTACCACACTTGAGGGTGTATGATAATCTAATGCCTTCGTATAATAAGCTGAAGTCGTTCGCGTGGTCATGACCAACGAAGACATTCTTAGTTGAACCTTTTTCTTTAATTAAATCAAAGAATCCAAGGTCATTAGGGCAACCACAGCATTGTTCACCCATATCGCAATTACCGATAGGAGCAAAACTATTAGCTAATTCTGTGTTGCCAGCATTGAGAGCTCTCTTATATGCTTCAAAAGCTTTGCAATATTGAACAAATGCAGCGTGCATAAATACTGTTGTTTCAACACCTAATTCTTCAACAGTGTCTTCGTACCAATCTAATTGTGGGCCACGGACACCATCATACACTGAATCGGTGTAACAATATGTTTTTTTGCCATTATATGTCCCATATTTAACACCTGTTACTGGATCATCTGCATAGACAACTGTATCAGGATCGATAGTTGTTTTGTTTCTTGAATCCATCAAAACTAAGCCATGGACTAATTGACCTTGAGAATTCTTAATCTTAATGGTGTAGTTACCTTGAGATTCTAAACTTCTAGGACCTAATTCAATGTGTCCGTATTCAGAAGCGTTGATAATTTCTTCGATAGCATAAGCAGAGAGAGATTCACGGTCATGGTTACCAAAGATAAAGTAATAAGGTACTCCATAAGCATCCATAAAGTCACATAATGCAGTCATATTAGTTGTGCCAAATGCATTATCGCCATTGAACACCACTAAATCTGGATTAGCTGTTGTCATCGCGTGATTAATTGTTTTTCCAGGAATAGAAGTTAATGCAAGGTCATCTAAAGTAATAATGTGAACATCAGTGAACACGAGTACTTTGCAATTATCAGATGTCATTGTATATTCAAAGTTTTGTGGCTCTTTTTCTGGTGGGTCAGGGATGTTTACCTTGATATAGCCATCAGCGTCTGACCATCCACCACGGAGATAGAATAAGTTAATGTATTGAGTTGGTGCTTCGTCGGCATTAACCAATTGTAATAGAGAGAATTCAACAGATACTCTGTAGTAGCCATTATTCTGTAATTCAATAGAAACGCCAGGATATGATTTGGCGAGCGTGCCATCACCATAAACCTTGTAATAACCGAAATACTTATTCCAGCCTTCACCTACCATGAAACTAATTGATGTTTCGCTACCACTAGTGAATTTAATATCGAATGATAATGATTCAGTTAAAGCGAGGTTTCTTGTCATATCCAAAGTGTAATTAACACCAGCGCTGAATGATTCTGCGCCTTCGATAGGAAGTTCAGAATCGCCACTAGAAGGGGAAGATGGATCGATAGCTACGAATCCACTGCCACGGTTCTTTGCAGTGCCAGGTTGTCTAATGCTCAAGTATTCAATATATGCTGGGGAACCATTTTTACTGCCTAATTCAGCTAAGACAGCTGTAATTCTCCACCAACCATTTTCTAACAATTCAAATGATAAACCAGAATAATTTTCTTCAAACCATCCACCATTGTGGTTAGTATCACAGTCAAACCAGAAGATACCAAAACGGTTGTCACTAGTTGAACTTGTTTGACAGAATGAGATACCAAGTTCTTGGTGCGTGCCAATGTTATTGAAGAAAATATCGATTGAAACAGTAGCAGTTAATTCTTTTCTACCAATATTTGCGCAGATAACTTCAACTTGGCCACCGCCAGTAGAAACTTCATAAGGTAAACCTAAATCACCAGTTACTGGAAGATTTGGTTCAGCATCGACATAAGCGCTTGATGTGCACCATTCAGAACGAATAGACATCAAAGTTACTGTTTCAGGAGCGTGGTCTCTATTCCAAGCAAAGTTAGTTCTATTGAGTTCACCAAATACGATTGTGAATCTAATATAACCATCTGGTAATTGTCTTACATAGAAACCTTTTTGATCTAATGTAGAATTTAAATCATATTGGCCATAATAGTCACCCCAACTGTCGTTATAGAAACCAACACTTAATTTTCCTGTTGGATCATCAAGCTTAACATCAATTGCCATAACATCACTTCCAGTGTATGTGTTTTTAAAATGCACTGTTTTATTAGTGCCAAGCTCAAATCTTTCACCTCTAATAGGAGCAGGTGTTTCATCACATTTATATGTGAATTCCATAAATCTTGTTGCTGTTTGATCGGGATGAGTCAAGTTGATAATTTCATATTTGAAATATCTAATGGCTACGCCTCTAGCCACTAAATCAAAATCAACAGTTACTCCATCAGGAACGAATTTAGAGATTGTGTATCCGTAATTTTGAGTTTCACCATAATGAATGCTAACGGTGTAGTCCCAGTTACCAGTTAAAGAGATTCTAGATAAGCCAGACATTGGTGTCTCATTGTATATGTAGCCACCAGCTTTGACTCTACACCACTTGTTATTTTCAGATAAGTCCCAAACAGTGCTTGAACCAGAAGTCTTAAAAGTGATTGGATTGCCACGCTGAGACATTCTTGTGAATTCACCAGCTTCAGCTTCGCTCTCAGTTAAGACATCGGATGAATTCTTACCATCAAGTTTGAGAACTAATGGTTGATCATCAGCGACATTTTTTAATAACGTTGATTGATTCTTGAAAGCAACACCAATAGCAGATGCACCACACAAAGTCATGAAACCAATTGCAAGCATTTTAATCAGTTTGTTTTTCATAAGTTTTCCTTTCTAACTATCAAAAACATAGAATTATTTGATTCGGTCTAAGAATAGTTTTCAAATTTATTATATTTGTATTTTTATACAATATACAACGATTTTTTAAACCGAGTTGAATTAATGTGATTAAAACTTAAAATACATTGTTATTCACTATGGGTTTGTGAAATTAAATGTATATGAAAAAATTGGTATACACTTTATTTCACTGGGCTGTTTTGTCCAGGATTAGGGGTACATTTCATAAGCGCCCTTTTTGTTTAGTAAATATCTAGTTTCTTTCTTCTTTTCTATGAAGTGCAAAGCCTATTACACCAAATAAAGCGATTGACAATAATGCAATAATTGAAATTGCGTTATTAGTACCACTACCAGGTATACGACCAACATTTAAGTAGTTAACTGTAATACCAGTAATGAACTCTTCATAAACGTTAGTAGTTGCAGAGTTATATTTACTGACAATGTAAGTATATCTCGCTACTGCTTTTTCAACGTTACTGCCAGATTCACTAGGAGTTGCATTAGCAAATATTATTTTAGCCTCGTTACTTAATTCAGCATATTTAGCGGCAAATGCATTCCATTTAGTCACATTTGGAGATGTAACACCACCATCACATGTAATAGTCTTTAAGAATTCTTTAGCAGCTTCATCTGCTTCTCTTTCAGGAGTGAGGATGCTTTCTTTGATATCTGTAGTAATCTTAGTTTTTGGAGATGTAACTTCATATAATTCTAAGATAGTTGAATAGTATTGAATTTGAATGTTTTTGCCACCATTAGAGAAGTAGAACATTGCCACCATACCAGTCTTAGTGCCACTTCTATCCATTTGTTGTGGATCGATTAATACTTCAGTAAGCACGTAGAATGATATTGGTTTGTATCTACCACATGCTTTTAACAGGCGAGACGTTTAAACCATACGATTTTGATGAACTTTCTAATCCAGTTTTCAAAGAACAATCTGCTTCTAAGCCTCTCAGCGAAACAGAAGCAGTAGAATTATTACAATCTCTCGGCTACATAGTATCTCGATAAAGAATTTGCTTTAGCAACAAGAGCTAATTCTCAAATATTTAGTTTTGCTCATTCGTGAGCTGTTTTTT
>JAZRZI010000050.1:0-2031 GCA_045601325.1 Bacilli bacterium | reverse complement strand
CAATAACAGCAATTGCTAACTATTTAAATCTTCCAATAAACCGTGTTTTTCTTGAAGAAAAGCAAGTTAATAAATTCTTCAAAGTAAGCTTTAATTTAGGACCACTACACAAGAAAAATGATTAATTTTCTAAAGTCAGGTTCTAAGTTGTTTAATTCTTTCACCTAATTTACTAAAATCCATAGTTTTAATACCTCTTTGCTAATAACTCAATTTTGATTATATAGCATATTGCAAATAAATCAAATGTTTATATAATCTAAAGATTTTTTTACTAAAAACGTTGCATAAAATCAAATATTTTTGAGGTTAGCAAGTTGCGAAGATTTTGTTAAAGAAATTAGAAATTACTCTTTAGAATAATGCTGAATCGGAGGATTTATACTATGATTCATAAATTTAAAACTCCCTATATAAGGGACGTCTACCTAGCTTATCTCATCAATGGGGCCAGACGAACAAAGATTGATGGGTATCCAATAATTGAGGAGTGGATGGTTACAACTAAACCTCCCAAAGAAATTGTTCAGTGGGACCGACGAAGGGATGTAATTAATCCCAGAGAAACCGCAATATGTTTTTACTGTAATGATTACACTTTTACACCTATTTTAGGAAATCCTAAAAAATATGTAGAAAAACTGCGCATATATCAATCAGTAACAGGAATTGATGCCAGTCCATACGACAATATGCCACTTTGGGTACAAAAAAGCCAAATAGGATTAAACTTAGCTATCACATATTATTATGGTTCATTAGGATTAAAGATAATCCCAAATGTGAGACTAGGTGATATGCGAACTTTATCGTCTCTTGAAGCATATCCAAAACACACTTTGATTGCGATTGGCACACATGGTTTTACGAAAAGATTAGATAATCGTTCAATTTTTAAAGAACAAGTAAAAATAATTATCGACACGTTAGAACCGATTGGCATTTGTGTATATGGTCCTGCATCTGATGAAATATTTGGATACGCAAAGGAAAAAAGAATAAAGATATATCAATATGATTCGTACACTATGAAAGAGAACAAAAAAGACAAATTAAATGGAGGTAAAATTTTATGAAAGGAAAAACATCAGTTTTCGGTGAGCCCAATTCTAAAGGGCGTTGGTTAGTTAATGTCAATTCTTCGACTGGAGAAATAACCTATGAATTCAAAAATCATATTTATCCACATAATTTACCAAACACCCATAGACCCAATTCAACGATTAAACAGATCGATGATAATGGAAGAATTGTTAGAATAAGGCATTATGATGATAAGGGAAACGCTTATAAAGATGTTGATTATACTGATCATGGAACACCGGAAATCCACAAAGTTCCACATACACATGAGATAATAATAAAGGATGGAAACATCCATAAGAGAAAATGAGGTAGCATTATGGACATTACAAAATTTAAACAACTATTCAACCAAGGATTTGATTTAGAATTCAATATTGGGGATATATTTTATTCAGTTACTTCGAAAGATATCGAACATTCTAAAATTGCATATTTAGGAAACGAAAAGAAAGAGAGTCTTAAATTTGATTCGATAGATGTTCTACTCAAGCACAAGATTAATAATCAAACTCTAGAAGAAATTATTAAAAAAATCCCTGATGAAGAAGTCTATCGCTAAATCTAGATAATTAATCTTTATTTAACTTTTTTTAGCTTCTTAGCTATTTGATCAACGATTAGAGATTTATATTCTTCTGGGCTTAAACAATATAAGGTTTTGATTACTAAACGATTAGATACATGTATCTCATCTAATTTGGTTAATAGTTCTTCCATGGATTTATAGACCCTATTCTTTTGTACGTATACGCTAGGGTCATATTCTTCAATGGGGTCAAAGAATTGATGTAAGACCATTCTAACGGCTTCTGCATAACTTACCCCATAGGTGCGGCTATAATCCATTAGACCCATGATTGAAGACCTTTCTAGTATTCTTATCTTGTTGACAACTATTGGCTTTAAATCTTCTTTCTCGATGTTTTTAATGTGACTTTCCATTGT
>JAZRZI010000049.1:0-9257 GCA_045601325.1 Bacilli bacterium | reverse complement strand
AGAATTCCCAAAGCCTTCATATTGAATACGATATGTATCGTTATAATCCAGAAACTAAAGCTGGTGAGTTGCTTTCTAAATACGATCCAGATAGATATATGCTCGATGAATATGACTCATTCATCATTAACCGTAATGAATGTCTATTACAATTGTTGGCGTTGAAAATAGAGAGCAATATAGTTTGCTTAAATCAGAAGTTAGTGATTTCTTCTTGCAAGGTTACTTCTTCTATAAACCATTAAATACTGAAGACTTCTTAAAAGTCTTACAAAAAAACAAATAATAGATTAAAAAGAACAAGAAAACACTATTTAGATTGGCTAAGTAGCGTTTTTACATTATTTTTAAAAACTTCCTCCTAAATTAACGATAGAAGGAGTTTTTCATTTCATTTATTACTCTATATGCTAATTTGAGGTTTTCTAATTTGTTGTCCGAATAAACCTTGGACCAATCCATAACCTCTAAAGTTAGATCACCTTGATAATTTATAGCCTTTAATGCATCTAACATATTTTGGAAATTGATTTTACATTCTCCAGGTATTCTATGCATATCGTAAATTTGGTCATTATCGTGGATGTGAAGGCCGTAAAGGTTGTCACCCAAGGAATGTATCAACATCGATGCGTTTAGCTCTGGATAGAACATTTCTGCGTGTCCTATGTCTAATAATGCTTTTACATATCCTGAATCCAATGCTTCTAATAAACCAGCGAAGTATTTAGGATGTGAACACGCGGCTGGAAGAGCGTGTCTGTTCTTTTCATCCCAACACCACATATTTTCTATATATAAGATGATGTTAAACTTTTTTGCGTAAGGCACTAATTTGTTAATTAACTTGACGTTATCTTCGATAGGCCATTCATTAATCGGATGAACGACTATGCCCCTTGCCCCTAATATAGATGCGCATTCAAATGATCTAATCACTCTAGTCCATTGGAGCTTTCTTTGCTTTGCTGTACCTTCTTTTGGTATCACTCTAAAAGGTGCATGAGCTTGATTGCATTTAATACCTATCTTATCAGCATATTTTCTTAATGCTTTTGCTCTTTTAAGATAGTCATCGTGATTGATAAATGTATCTAACGATTCATCCCAACACACATCAAAACTAAAGTCATAACAATCAAATCCAACCTCTTTAAGTGTTTTAACTACCTCTTTTGAATCCTTTAAGTTATTTAAGAATCCAGTGTTGATAGAGGTGTTATGGGTTGGAATAAAGTCAGTAAGTGTTAAAAAGTATTCTGGTTTATGGAAACTTCCACTCATGGTTGGAGATAATGAGAAAAGATTTTTGTCTCTTTTAAGGCCTTCCGTTTCAATTCTAAAACAGTTGAACTTAATGTTTTTGATATTTGCGTCGATGGTTAATAAATTAATCTTAATAGTGGTCTTATAACCATTATTGTAATGAGTGGTTTTTGTTTCTACGAAAGTGTTCTTTCTTAATCTGTGTAGTTTTCTAGTCACTTCATCATTAAAGATTTCCCCTAAAAATAGAGTGTTATTAGGTGCGACTTCTATTTCGTAGTAATGGTTTGGTTTACCGATAGATAAAAACACCTCAACAACATCACCTCTAAAAAGATCAGCGTTATTTTTTGAAGAATAACTATTGAATGTGGTGTTTCTGCTATTGAAAGCAAAAATTAAATAATTTCCATGTAAGGATAAAGAAACATCGCTAAGAAATTTGGCTTTCTTACCGGTGCGATTGTCTTTTAATTTCATATATTAAATAATTGTTAATAAATCTGAGAAACCTGTGATGTCAAAAACTTCTTTGACTGTTTCGTTAACGTTTTTAACGACCATATCACCTTTGGACATCATTAATTTTTGTGTTAATAAGATTACTCTTAAGCCAGCGGAAGAAACATACTCCAATTCTTCTAAATCGAGAGTTAATTCTTTAACGCCTTCTAAGCATGTTTTAACTTCTGCTTCTAATTCTGGAGCGGTAGAAGTATCTAATCTACCCACTAATGAAAGTGTGAGCTTTTCGCCATTTAATGTTTTCTTGATTTCCATAATCTTTTCTCCTTATATTGCTAAGCAATCAATTCTATCTACTAACTCAATAATCTTTTGAGTCTTAAATTCTATTTCTTGTTTTGAACAATTCCTTCTAATCAACCTACGAAGCATTCTTACTGTGCCAACTAATCTAGCTTTATCTTCGATAGCTTTGATTTCTTCTTCTGTTTTATCAGAGAAGTATAGTTTTAAAGATTTGTTCCAAACGTATGTGGCGTCTTCCCAAGATATTCCTAAGAACTCCTCTGTGAGGGAATGGTCTTGTTCCCCATAACCCTGGTATGCATTGAACATAAACGCAAATTCGTAAACCTTATTACCACATGATAGTGTGTCCATATCGATTAATAGGATTTCACCATTTTGAAGCATGACGTTCTTTAAATGGAAGTCGCTATGGAGCATATGATAGTCGGTTGGAATATCGTTCACTAATGCATATAACTTTTCATATGTTTTACTTGGTAAATGTTCTTTTAAGAATTCTACCCAGGATATAACTTCTAATCTCATATCTGGAATTTCACCTGGTTTTAATTCTGTGGAGTGAATCTTTTTGCCTAAATCCACATACATATCAATATATTTGTCTAAGTTATCTTTATCGCATTTTGCTAGTTGAGCGAATGATTTAGCGTTTAATAATTCGAATACTGAGCCATATGTATCGTTAACTTTACAAACATCATATGGGATAGCGGTAGGGATACCTAATACGAATGCTTTTCTCGCTAATTCTCTTTCTCTTTGAATTTCTGGTAAACAGTTAGGGTCTCTGTAGACTTTGATAATTGTTTCCTCATCTAATCTATAGACCACACCATTCGCGCCATGGCCGATAACTTCACATCCTTCAACAGAGAATCTTCTATATGCTTTATGCACATCGATCATTTCTGTGAATCCAGTCATATCTAATATTTCATATACATCGTTAGAAACATTGATAATCTTTAACGCCGGCGATGCTTTCTTGAGTTTGAGAAGTATTCTTAGTCCAGCGCTGGAAACATATTCGATTTTATCGAAGTCTAATACGATGTCTGTGCCAGGATATTCACTAACGACTTTATCGAATTCTATTCCTATTTCATTCGCATTAAGAGAACTAATCCTTCCTTCGGGATAGATTGTTAGAACGTTATTGTTTAATTCCGTTTTCATCTAATGTTCCTCCTAAGTGATCTTTAAACACATAATTTACTAATGCGATATATTCTTTGTACGCTGGATATTCTCTTAAATCCCTCAAACATTTAGCGATTGTTTCATAATACCAAGCTTGTTTCTTTGGGTCTTGTTGATGGAAGCATGACCATAAGCCATCTCCTCTTCTCATATATTCTCTAGCAAAGCTCCTCATGTTTGATAACTTATCACCTAACCACATCATCTTAACGTGCAGGTCTCTTGTGTTTTCTAGAATCATTAATGATTCCTCTTTTCTAAGTTCCCAAGTAGATTCAGGAGGTAAGTGCTCTCTTTTTTCTTCTGTTTCTGTCATGACTAGTAACGCCACTCTTTTACCAAACTTTTCTCTTATTTCTTCTAAAGTGGTATTTGTGTCTTCCACTGTGTCATGAAGTAATGAGGCCGCTAAAACCTCCTTATCCTTTGTCATTGTTCCCACAATCGCACAGACTTCTAATGGGTGAAGGATATAAGGTGTACCAGCAATCTTTCTAACTTGGCCACTGTGTTTTAATGTCGCAAATTCAATAGCTTGATCTAAAATGTCCATACTTATTTAACTTTCTTAACCATTGTGAAAACATTCTTGTCATTTTGTCTTTGATAATAGACTTCATCCATAGATTTTTTCACCATATATATACCAAGACCACCGATCTCTCTTTCTTCAGCGGATAAAGATACATCAGGATCTTCTTTAGCGAGTGGATTGAAAGGAACGCCAGAATCCACTAATGAGACTTCGATTTTATCGTCATAGTGTCTAACAATAAATGTTGCTTCGCCCTTTCCTTCTTTATATGAGTAGTGGGAAATATTAACAAACATTTCTTCAACCGCGGTTTCAATTAATAGAGAAACTTTCATTGGGGCAAAGTCTTTTTCAAGTTCGCTTTCAATGAATTCCATAATCATAGGCAAAGAAGCATCTTCTGCCACAAAAGATTTAACGACTGCATCAGAACTTAAATTGTTTAAATCTATCATTTATGGATTTGCCCCCTAAGATAATGTTACCAATATCTTTACGCATATACACATATATTGTATGTCTAAATGATTTCAAAGATAACAAAAAAGTGATTCTCAACTGAAAATCACTTTGATTCGTTTTTTCTTCAAAAACCTCATTAATAGAAATTACACTGTTTCTAATATATCATCTTTTAGCAGGAAATCGAAGACATTAAGTCTTTTGTATCCTTTTTTTGTGAATTCTTAAAGTACAATTTCAATGAAAAAACCCTGTCGAAACAGGGCTCAATCATAGTTTTGATTTATGCTTATTTTTTACGTGGATTTAAGATTGCAGCTTGTGCAGCGGCTAATCTTGCAACCGGAACACGGAAAGGTGAACAAGAGACATAGTCTAAACCAGCTTTGTGATAGAATTCGATGGATTTTGGATCGCCACCTGTTTCACCACAAACACCAACGTGAAGTTTTCTTCTTGTCTTACGACCATTCTTGACTGCGAAGTTGACTAATTGTCCGACACCGTTTTGGTCTAATGTCTTGAATGGATCTTCTTCTAAGATCTTTGTTTCGTAATATGATGGTAAGAACTTACCAGCGTCATCACGAGAGAAACCAAATGTCATTTGTGTTAAGTCGTTAGTGCCGAATGAGAAGAATTCTGCGTGTTGAGCAATTTCACCTGCTAACAAAGCAGCACGTGGAATTTCAATCATTGTACCAACGTGGTATTTAACACTTCTAACCATATGTGCTTTCTTGATGAGAGCGTCAGCGGTCTTAGTGATGATATCCTTAACAAACTTAAGTTCTCTTTCTTCAAGCACTAATGGTACCATGATTTCTGGTTCGATAACTTTGTTAAGTTTCTTAGAAACATTGATTGCAGCTTTGATGATTGCAGTTGTTTGCATTTCACAAATTTCAGGATATGTGACTGCTAAACGGCAACCACGGTGGCCCATCATTGGGTTTGCTTCGTGTAATTCTGCAATTCTGTCTTTAACTTCTTGGACAGATTTCTTAGTTGCTTTTGCTAATTCTTCAATGAGTTCTTCTTCTTGTGGTAAGAATTCATGTAGTGGTGGGTCAAGTAAACGTACGTTTACATTGAAGCCATCCATTGTTTCATATAAAGCTTCGAAGTCTGCTTGTTGCATTGGTTCGATTTCTTTTAATGCTTTTCTTCTTTCTTCCACTGTATCAGCGAGAATCATCTTTCTCATAGAGAAGATTCTATCTTTAGCGAAGAACATATGTTCTGTACGGCATAAGCCAATACCTTCAGCACCGAAGATTCTTGCTTGTTTTGCATCTCTTGGTGTATCTGCGTTAGTTCTAACCACTAAGTCACGGTTTTCATCAACCCATTTCATTAATCTACCGAAGTAACCAGCAGTTAAATCAGGTTGAACTGTCTTAATAGAACCGAGGTAAACATTACCTGTAGAACCATCAAGTGATAATGTGTCTTGATCTGTGTAAACTTTATCGCCGATAGTGACTGTTCTCTTTTCTTCATCGATTGTAGCAGCAGAACAACCACAGACACAGCATTTACCCATACCACGAGCGACAACCGCTGCGTGAGATGTCATACCACCGCGCATTGTAAGGACGCCTTCAGCAGCGACCATACCAACGATGTCTTCTGGAGATGTTTCAGCACGAGCTAATATAACTTTTTCACCAGCTTGTTTTCTTGCTTCTGCTTCTTCTGCAGTAAAAGCAATCTTACCTGTACCTGCACCTGGACCAGCTGCTAAACCTTTAGCAATTGGAGATTTAGATGCTAAGTCATCTTTATCAAATCCCGGTAATAAGAGCTTATCGAAGCTCATTGCGTCGATTCTTAAGACTGCTTCTTTTTCAGTGATGACACCTTCATCCACTAAATCGCAAGCGATTTTTAAAGCAGCAGCTGGAGTCCTTTTACCATTACGTGTTTGTAAGAAGTAGAGTTTTCCATCTTCAACAGTGAATTCCATATCTTGCATATCGCGATAGTGGGCTTCCATTGTTTTGATTGTTTTTGTGAATTGATCGTAAACACCTGGCATACGGGCTTTGAGTTCCTCAATGTGTAAAGGTGTTCTAATACCTGCAACAACGTCTTCACCTTGTGCGTTTGGTAAGTATTCAGCGGAAATCTTCTTTTCACCTGTACCTGGGTCACGTGAGAATGCAACACCTGTACCAGATGTTTCACCTTTGTTACCAAAGACCATGGATTGAACGTTAACTGCTGTACCCCAAGAATATGGGATGTTGTTCATCATACGATAAACGTTAGCGCGTGGGTTGTCCCAGCTTCTAAAGACTGCTGCGACAGCTTCCATTAATTGAACTTTTGGATCTGTTGGGAATTCTTCACCAAATGTCTTTTTGTAGTATTCTTTGTATTTTGCTACTAAGACTTTTAATTCTTCTGCAGTGACTTCTGTATCGAGTTTGTATCCTCTTGATTTCTTTAAATCATCTAACATCTTGTCCATTTCTGTTCTTGGATGTCCTTTAGCGATGTTTGTGAACATGAGGATGAAACGACGATATGAGTCTAATGCAAATCTTTCATTACCTGTTTCTTTTGCGATAGCTGCACAGGATGTTTCGTTTAAACCTAAGTTTAAGATTGTGTCCATCATACCTGGCATAGACACTCTAGCGCCAGAACGAACGGAAACTAATAATGGGTTGTGATCGCCACCGAATACTTTGCCAGATTTCTTTTCGATGTCTTTAACTGCATCGAAGATTGCTTTAACAACAAATTCAGGGATTTTCTTACCACTGTCATAATAAAGTGTGCATGCTTCAGTTGTGATGGTGAAACCTTGTGGAACAGGAACACCGATATGTGTCATTTCTGCTAAACCAGCACCTTTGCCGCCTAGAAGTTCCTTACCTAAACCGTAAGCTTCTTCAAAGGCATAAACGTATTTTTTCTCAGCCATATAATTCCTCCTATAGGCAGATGTGAGTCCTTCTTTACTCACTAGCGCTATGTATGATAGCACAAGCATTATTAAAAATAGAATAGAAAATTGCATTAAAAATTAAGAAAATTAACTCTTTTCATTTCCTATTCATAATTACTTGTTAATTATCCCTATTCTTTGCTACAATGATTTTGATTTCAGGTTTTTTCGAAATATTATTATTAAAGGTAAATTACAAAAAATGAATGACAAAATTGAAAACCCAGTCGTATTAACAATCGACTTCGGCACTCAGTCATTAAGAACATCCCTTATTGATCCAAAAGGAAATATTGTTTCCAAGATTAAAAAGCATTACGATCCATGTTATGTTTCTACACAAAGTGGATACGCAGAACAAGATGCTGATTTTTATTGGGAATATCTTGTTGAGTGTTTAACAAAATTAGCAGAAGAAAATAAAAATAGGTTAAATGATATCGTGGGAGCAACACTAACATCGTTTAGAGATTCTTCTGTTCAACTAGATAAGAACAATGTGCCAGTAAGAAAATGTATCTTATGGCTTGATCAACGTATGGCGGATGCAAAAGAGAAGATCCCGTTTCTTCATAATTTTGCTTTTCATCTCGTTGGCATGCAAGAAACAATCTCTTTAAATAGAAAAAGATGCGTTGCCCATTGGTTAAAAGAAAACGAACAAGAATCTTGGTCAAGGACTAAGAAATATGTAAATATATCTACATATTTAATATATAAACTAACAGGTAACCTAGTTGATTCGTGTTCATCTATGACAGGCCATTACCCAATCAACTTCAAAAAGAGAGTGTGGTACAAAGAGAATGCGATGAAAGCAAGAATATATGGCATTCCTGCTCGTATGTTATGTGAACTTAAACAACCTGGTGAAGTATTGGGTGTCATCAGTGATGAAATCGCAGAACGCACTGGTTTACCAAAAGGTATTAAACTCATTGCAACTGGTAGTGATAAAGCTTGTGAAACTGTAGGTTTAGGTGCACTTAATAGAGACACCGCTGCTATTTCATATGGAACAGCTTCTTCGGTAGAAGTTAGTAATGCTCATTATCACGAACCTGAAAAGTTCCTTCCAGCATATCCTGCTGCAGTTCCTGGATATTACAATATGGAAGTTCAAGTATATCGTGGATATTGGATGCTTAACTGGTTCACCAGAGAATTCGCTAGTGAATTAATTGACGAAGCTAAGTTGCAACGTCTTGCGGTTGAAGAATTATTAAACGCTAGACTAGCGGAGATTCCACCAGGAAGTGATGGATTAGTCTTACAACCTTATTGGGGACCAGGATTATCTAGACCTTTAAGTAAAGGTGCGATTGTAGGATTCTCTGACGTCCATACAAGAGAACACTTATATAAAGCTATTATTGAAGGTATTGCTTACGCTTTAAGAGAAGGTCTTGAAGGCATTGAAAAATCTCAAAAGCATAAAGTTAAACAAATTAGAATCTCTGGTGGTGGTTCACAAAGTGAAGCAATATGTCAAATCACCGCGGATATCTTCAATTTACCAGTTTCAAGAGTGCAAACATTTGAAACAACATCTTTAGGCGCTGCTATGTCCACATTTTTAGCGTTAGGTTATTTTAATTCAATTGAAGAAGTGACAGAAGCAATGTCACATCAAAGCATTACTTTCTATCCTAATGCAGTAAACAATCAAAAATATGAATATTTATATAAGAATGCATATTTAAAACTATATCCAAGCTTAAAAGGTATCTATAAAGATATCAAAACATTTGGCAAGAGACATGGATGATATAGAAAGAAAACATCGCAGAAGAAAAAAGAGAAGATGGATGACTGGCGAAGACATCGATATGTTCCACGAAAGAGAACACGATCAACGTCGTAAGAAATCTGAACCTATTTGCGATACACATATAGATGGAGCATAATGCTTCATCTTTTTTGTCTGAGCCAGTTTCTGCAAAGAACTGAGCGAGTTAAAACCCCCAGATAGTCTGGGGTGGAGGTAGAACTTATAGTTTTGCCAAGAAAAGAAAAACTCCTAGAATTAATTTGCGGTCCAACGCAATTAATGAAAGGAGT
>JAZRZI010000048.1:0-19894 GCA_045601325.1 Bacilli bacterium | reverse complement strand
ACAAGATTCTACATTCCTTCTATATGTAGATTCTTAACACCAGATAGCTCTGATTACCTTGAAATCTCTAGTGTAGGTGGCCTAAACCTATATGCCTATTGTAAGAATGATCCTATTAATGGATATGATCCTAGTGGGTGTAGTGTTATTGGGTTGATTGTTGGTCTAATAATAGTCGCGATTGTTGGTGCTTCAATTGCTTTAGGCAAAGATTACTATGATGACAATAGCATTAATGGTAGTGTTGGCCGGGAAACTTATGTTGGCTACACACTCATTGGAGCAGCAATTGGTGCTACTGCTGGTTATTTTTGGCCTGAGATTTCAGCATTTCTTAACTCAACAATATCAATTGGTGGTGGCATTTCAGCGAGCGGTGGGGCCGCTGTGATGTCTACCGGAATTACATTTGTTATAAAAGATGTTATAGCTGTTGGTGCTGTTGTTGGCATTGGTATTATGCTCATGTCAAAGAAAAACCCTAAGATGACTCATAAGCCTCCTTTTTCTTGGGTTACAACGGAAGAAGGAAAGGAAGCAATGGATTTGTTTAATAACGATGCTAATAAAGCAGCTGACTATATAATGAACAAACACATGAATGTTTGGAAATATGGTCCAAACAACCCTAGAAATGCCGTTAAAAAATGGTTAGATATATTAAAAGGAGATTTTAAGTTTGATTAAAAAATTGTATTCAGTTGAGATTGTCGATTTTGATTTTTTTGATATTAGCGAAAAAACATCTGTTGAAGATAGAAAAATTGTCGGTTATTTTTTTAATGTAAATATTAAAAATAAAGCGGTAGAAATTTGCAATAAAAAGAAAAATGATGATGAAATAGTAAGAGTTACAGAATATGATTTTGAATGTTCTTCCAATCAAAAATACCTTTATTTGCTTTGGTTTGAATATAGCGTATTTAGTAATGGTGAGTATGATGATTATTATGAAATATTTGGTCCTTTTAGTAATAAGAAAAAATGCTTAAATTTAAAACGCAAGTTGTTAGAATATGATGAATATAAAATTAACAAAAATAAAATTTTTGAAACCAAAGATGGATTTTATATCAACAAAGTATTAATAGACAATATTTCATTAATGTATTTTTAGTTTTTTTGAAATAACTAACAGCACTTAACCATCATGAGATAGAAGAGTTAATATTTGAACTTTTTTGGGAAATAAAACGATGAATTTGAATAAATTTTTAAACGAATCTACAATAATTGAATTTAATGTTGTACGCGTGTTAGGCATTTGTTTAACCATCAAAATTTTGAAATTTTGATTTAACATGCATAGTTTTAAGACATAAACTAAACCTTTACTAGGGCTATGGATTTCCATAGTCCTTTCTTTTTTCATCAAGTTTCTTATTAATATTTAAACTATAAAAATCATATGTTTTTTACATACATCTATCTTAAGATAGATTATATTGATAGTGGTTAATAAACTTGTCTATACACGCGTGTTGTATTACAATAATTAACGCTGGTTATTACAAGTAATAAACCAAATAGGAGGTTATTATGGCGCATTTACAACCAAACGCTGTGAAACTTATCACAGAAATCTGCGAACGTTATAAAAATGAACCAACTCCAACAATGATGATTCTCGAAGACATTCAAAAGGAATTCGGATATATTCCTCTAGAAGTTCAAGAATTAGTTTCTGAATTAACTGGTGTCCCAGTATCAGACATCTATGGCGTTGTAACATTCTATTCGTTCTTCTCAATGACACCAAAAGGAAAATATGTTATTGGTGTTTGCTTAGGTACTGCATGTTATGTTAAAGGCAGTCAATTAGTTTTAGACAAATTTAGTGAATTATTAGGTATTAATCCTGGTGAAACAACTGAAGATGGATTATTTACATTAGATGTTCTCCGTTGCATCGGTGCTTGCGCAGTTGCCCCTGCTGTTAGTGTTAATGGCAAGGTCTATCCACAAGTCAAAGTTGACAACGTAAAGAATATCATCGCGGAATATCGCGCTAAGGAGGCTTAATAGTATGGCAAAAATTACTAATGAAAAAGAACTCGCTGAGCGCTTTGAACACTGCGGTAAATGCTTAGACAAGAAGTTCCATTGTGAACCTGGTCATCGTGCTATCGTCATTTGTGGTGGTACAGGATGTTTATCAGCGGATTCAAAAGAAATTCTTGATAGATTGTTAGCATTAATTAAAGAACATGGTCTTGAAGATAAAGTTACTGCAAATATCGTTGGATGTTTTGGTTTCTGTTCTCAAGGTCCATTCGTTAAAATCTTCCCAGAAGAAACCTTATACACAAAAGTTAAAGTTGCTGATGCAGATGAAATCTTTGAAAAGGATATCTTAAATGGTGAAATCGTTACAAGATTGCTCTTCATTGATCCACAAACAAAAGAACATGTTCAAAAACAACATGATATTAACTTCTACAAATTACAAATGAGAGACATTGCTCTCCGTGGTAATAGCTTAATCAACCCAGAAGATGTTAACGAAGCTATTGGTTATGGTGCTTTCCAAGGCTTAAATAGAGCTCTCCATATGACAAGAGACGAAGTTATTCAAGAAGTCTTAAATTCCGGCTTACGCGGCCGTGGTGGTGCAGGCTTCCCTACAGGTAGAAAATGGTCTTTCGTTCCAAAAACAGAAGGTCCTAAATACATGATTTGTAACGGTGACGAAGGTGACCCAGGTGCATTCATGGATCGTTCTATCATCGAAGGTAACCCATGCGCAGTTATCGAAGGCATGATGATTGCTGGTTACGCTATCGGAGCACAAAATGGTTATTTCTATGTCCGTGCTGAATATCCAATCGCGGTTCAAAGATTAGCTCAAGCAATTAAAGACTTAGAAGAATTGGGTATCTTAGGCGATAACATCTTAGGTACTGACTTCTCATTCCACTGCCACATTAGACTTGGTGCTGGTGCATTCGTCTGTGGTGAAGAAACAGCTTTAATTAACTCCATTGAAGGAAAACGTGGTATGCCACGTCCTCGTCCTCCATTCCCAGCAGTTAAAGGTTTATGGGATTGCCCATCAGTCGTTAACAACGTGGAAACATTAGCGTGTGTTCCATTCATCTTAAGAGAAGGTTGGGAAAAATTCGCTGCTATTGGCACACAAGATACTAAAGGCACAAAGGTCTTTGCTTTAGGTGGCAAAGTTAACAATGTCGGCTTAGTTGAAGTTCCAATGGGCACAACATTAAGACAATTAATTTACGATATCGGTGGTGGTATCCCTGGTGGCAAGAAATTTAAAGCCATTCAAACAGGTGGCCCTTCCGGTGGTTGTTTAACAGAAAAAGACTTAGACACACCTATCGACTTCGGTAGTTTAGTCGCTGCGGGCTCTATGATGGGTTCTGGTGGCGCAATCGTTATGGACGAAGACAACTGTATGGTGGATGTCGCTAAGTTCTATATGACATTTATCTGTGATGAATCATGTGGTAAATGTTCTCCATGCCGTATTGGCACAAAGAGATGCTTAGACATCTTAACAAAGATTTGTGATGGTAAGGGTGAACCTCAAGACTTAGAAGATTTGAAAGAATTAGCTAACGTTATTAAAAACAATTCACTTTGTGCTTTAGGTCAAACCGCTACTAACCCAATTCTTTCTACTATGAAAGCGTTCCCAGAAGAATACAAAGCACACGTTGTTGATCACAAATGTCCAGCACATGTTTGTAAGAATATGATGGAATACTACATTCAACCTAACAAATGTATTGGTTGTGGATTATGTTCTAGAAACTGCCCTGTCGGCGCAATTGCTCCAGGCACAGAACCAGCTCACTTACCAAATGGCAATGTGAACCCTGGCAAATTCGTCCACGTTATCGATCCAAAGAAATGTGTTAAATGTGGTTCATGTATGAGTGGTTGCCGTATTGGTGCAATCATTAAGAAATAAGGAGGAAAACGAAAATGGCATTAGTAAATATTAAAATCGAAGGTCAACCATTCCAAGTTGATAGCTCCTTAACAGTATTAGAAGCATGTAGAAAATGCGGATTTGAAATTCCATCATTATGTGCATTCAATCATGGTAAATGCTCCCGTGCATCTTGCCGTGTTTGCTTAGTTGAAATTAAAGGCGCTCGTGGTTTATGCGCTAGCTGTGTTTATCCAGTAAACGAAGGTATGGAAATTTCCATTTCTTCTCCAAGAGCAACCGAAGCTCGTAGAGCTAGTGTTGAATTAATTCTTTCTAACCACGAAAAGAATTGCTTACAATGTGCTAAAAACGGACATTGTGAATTATTACACGTCGCTGAAATGGTCGGCGCTCGTGATCAAAAATTTGTCGGTACTATGACAGAAAAGACTCTTGATGAAGTCGCTCCTGGCATCATTAGAAATACAGCAAAATGTATCTTATGTGGTCGTTGTATCGAAAGATGTAAAGAAGCACAAGGTATTTCCATCTTAGGGTTTGAAAACCGTGGCTTTAATACAATCGTCGCTCCTGTTCAAAATAGAAGCTTTGCTGATAGTCCATGTATGCAATGTGGTCAATGTGTTAACGTATGTCCTACAGGTGCATTGATGGAAAATAGCGAAATCGATAAAGTTGATGCTGCTTTCTTAGCAGGCAAAAAAGTTATTGTCCAAACTGCTCCTGCTGTTAGAGCCGCTATCGCTGAAGAATTTGGCGAAAAGATTGGCACTCCAGGTACAGGCAAGATGGTTGCAGCTTTACATAGATTAGGTTTCTATAGAGTCTTTGATACTAACTTCGCTGCTGACTTAACAATTATGGAAGAAGCTAGTGAATTATTAGCAAGAATGACTAAAGGTGGTACATTACCACAAATCACATCCTGTTCTCCAGGTTGGATTAATTACCTTGAATACTACTATCCAGAACTCATTCCAAACGTTTCAACATGTAAGTCCCCACATATGATGATGGGCGCTATCATTAAAACTTACTTTGCTAAGAAACATGAATTAGATCCTAAAGACATCTTTGTGGTTAGCATCATGCCATGTACAGCAAAGAAATATGAACGTCAAAGAAAAGAAATGCCTAACGATGTTGATGCTGTCTTAACAACACGTGAATTAGCTAAATTAATTAAACGTGCTGGCATTAGATGGGATAAACTTCCAGAAGAACAATTCGATAATGATTTATTAGGCGAATACTCTGGCGCTGGTGTCATCTTCGGTGTCACTGGTGGTGTTATGGAAGCCGCACTTAGAACTGCATACTTCTGGTTGACAAAAGAAGAATATGGCGAAATTAACTTCCATGGTGTTCGTGGCTTAGAAGGCGTTAAAGAAGCTTCACTAAATATAGCTGGTACAGAAGTTAAAGTCGCTATTACTTCCGGTATGAAAAACGCTAAACCATTATTAGAAGGTATTAAGAATGGTACCTCCCCATATCACTTCATCGAAGTCATGGGTTGTCCAGGCGGCTGTATCAATGGTGGTGGTCAACCATATGTCCATCCAACATTGTTGCCAAATGAAGATGACGATATCTTAGATACATACAAAGCAAAACGTGCTTCCGTCTTATATAGCGAAGATGAAAAACAAGTTATCCGTCAATCTCATAATAACAAGGATGTTCAAACTCTCTACAAAGAATTCTTAGGTGAACCTATGAGTGAACTTGCAGAGGAATTGTTACATACATCTTACGATGCAGATCGTGAATGCTATCCTGACAAGAAATAACTAACTTTGGGGGCGGGGTTAATATCTCGCCCCTATTTACTTTAATAATATGAATATAAAACTTTATAATTCCTTAACTAACACTCTTGAAGATTTTAAACCTATCGAAGAAAACAAAGTCTCAATGTATGTATGCGGTCCAACTGTGTATAACTATCCACATATTGGAAATATGAGACCTGTTGTTGTCTTTGATACTTTTAGACGTTTTTTGACCTATGTGGGCTACGAAGTTGCTTATGTAAGTAATTTTACTGATGTCGATGACAAAATCATTAAGGAAGCTCAAAAAGAAGGCAAAACTGAAAAAGAACTTACAGAGTTTTATATTGAACAATTTAAAAACACCACTAAAGCGATTGGAAGCCAAATTCCAAGCATTACACCTAAAGTAACTGAATATATTCAAGCAATTATCAGTTACATCGCAAAACTCGTTGAACTCGATGCTGCTTATGTCGTTGATGGTGATGTTTATTTTAGAGTTACAAAAATTTTAGATTATGGTGCGCTTAGCGGTATTAATGTTAATGATTTATTAGTTGGCGCGCGTATAGAAGAAAATAGCAAAAAAGAATCACCTTTAGATTTTGCTTTATGGAAATCCACTGATGTTGGTATCAATTGGGATTCTCCATGGGGAAGAGGCAGACCAGGTTGGCACACGGAATGTTGCGTTATGATCGATACGATATTCCCTAGACATTTCATTGATATCCATGGTGGTGGTTATGATTTAAAATTCCCACATCATGAAAATGAAATTGCCCAAGCGGAAGCAATGCATCATAACAAGATTGCCAATTATTGGTTACATAATGGATTTATTAACTTCGGTAATGAAAAGATGTCTAAATCCTTAGGTAACGTCGTGTTAGCTAAAGACATGATTGCTAAATTTGGTGGTGCGGTCACTAGATTAGTTATTTTAAGCGCTCATTATCGTCAACCAGTTAACTTCACCGAAGATACAGTTTTAGCCGCTCAACAAGAAGTTAATAGGATGACTGCTGCTTATCGCCAAATGGCCCTTGCTTTGCAAAGCCATGATATCGACATTGATAATTTAACTCCATCACGTATGGATAATTTCTTGTTAGCTTTAGCGGATGACTTGAACACTGCTAATGCATTAGCGGAATTATTTGATGTATTAAAAGAAGCTAATCAAACACTTCGTACAAGAGATGTTGATTACGATAAATTAGGTGGCTTATTTAAAACCTTAACTGATATGTTTACTGTTTTAGGTTTAGATATTCCATTTATTAAATTAAGCGAAGAAGATAAAAACTTATATAAAGAGTATTTACAAAGTAAAGCGGATAAGAATTTCGCTCGTTCGGATGAAATTAGACAAGTCCTCATCGAACGTAAAATTATGTAATAGTTATGAATTTGAAGTCCGAGAACCTTATTTTTGGGAGGAACCCTGTTAGAGAAGCTTTAAGAAGCAACAAAGTTATTAGGGTTTATTTAACAAACGCTTTTTCAGAACAAAGTATTTTATCTTTAATCAATGAAAAGCATGTTCCTATTAACCCAATTACCACGAAAGAATTAGATATAGCGTGCCCAGGCGTGCATCAAGGCATCGCTGCAGAAATAAAAGGCTATTCTTATGTCTCGTTTGAAGAGATATTAAGAGCGTCTAAAAAAGAAGAAAGACCAATAGTTGTTCTTTTAGACGGAATAAATGATCCGCATAATTTAGGTGCGATATTAAGAAGCTGCGATGTATTTGGCGTTACTGGTGTAATTATGCCTAAACATAACGAAGTTGCTTTGTCCGCTACAGTAGCTAAAACATCAGCTGGTGCGATAAATTATGTCCCTGTTTGTTTAGTAAGCAATTTAAATAACGCAATCAGAGAACTAAAAGACAATGGGTTCTGGGTTGTCAGTAGCGATGGAAGCGCTAAGACTAATTATCAGGATTTAAAATATGACTTCCCAACTGCTTTGGTGGTAGGAAGTGAAGGCAAAGGTGTTTCACCTCTAGTGCTGAAGAATTCGGATTACATAGTAAAGATACCAATGTACGGTCACGTTAATTCGCTTAATGCTTCCGTAGCAGCTGGTATATTCCTAGCAAAAATTAAAAACTAATAAAGGCCCTCCAATTTTTGAGGAAAGGAGGGCTTTTTAAATGGCTAAACAAAAGTTAACCGATGAAGAGTTGCTTGATTTAATTCATAAAGGCAATGAAGATGCTTACTTTATATTAATTGAAAGATATAGACCATATGCTTGGAAGATTGCACATGAATACGCATTTTCTAATTGTAATAGTGGAATCACCGTTGAAGAGTTTATGGATGTCGCATTTACAAGTATCGATTTTGCGGTTAAAAAGTTTGATCAAAATGGCGAAGTATTTTTCCCTTACTGGAAAAAAACCGCAAAGAATGAAATTCTAAAATTTATTGAAAGGAATTCATACATTAACGGTGGCAAAGAGTTCAATGGTTTATCATTAGATGGCAAATTTGAAAACGATGTGCTAGTCAGTGATATCGTTGGTAAAGATGATTCTTCCTTTGATGAAAAGACTGTAAATGACGAATTTTTCAAGCTAATCCATAACAAAGAAAGTGGGTTAAACAAGCAAGAGATAAGAGTAGCACATTATTTGCTCAAAGGTTATTCCGTAAAAGAGATTTCTAGACTCACTGGCTATGGACAAAGTAAAGTCTATTACCTCGTGAACAGCGTCAAAAAAACTTTGTACGACATTATCATCAATCGATATTTTAAATAAAATATGTAAAGTGATATAATTACCCCTATGAGTAAGATTTCTGTTTCAAATTTAACATTCTCATATAACGAAAAGAAAGTCGTCTTGAAAGGGGTAAGTTTCTCTATTGAAAACGGAAGTTACGTATCCATCGTTGGACATAATGGTTCTGGTAAGTCCACCTTAGCAAAGTTACTTATTGGGCTCCTCGACCAGAGCGATGGAAAAATCTTTTATGATGGCCAAGAAGTCACAAAGAAAAATATCGCCTTTATTAGAAGAAAAATCGGATTAGTTTTCCAAAACCCTGATAACCAATTTATTGGTGCGACTGTGGAAGATGACATTGCTTTTGGTTTGGAAAACAAATGTGTTCCCACAAAAGAAATGTATCCAATTATTAAAGAGTTTGCTGAGGAAGTTGGTGTTTTAGATTATCTCAAAAAAGAACCAAGCATGCTATCAGGTGGTCAAAAGCAAAGAGTGGCAATCGCTGGCGCTTTAGCGTTATCACCAGAAGTAATCATCTTTGATGAAGCAACATCAATGCTCGATCCAAAAGCTAAAAAACACATTTCTGATTTAATTATTAAATTAAGAAAACAAAACCCTGAGTTAACTATTATTTCTATCACTCATGATATTGAGGAAGCTTTTAAGAGCGATAAGGTTATCGTCTTGAACAAAGGCGAAATAGTGATGGAAGGAAAGCCTATAGAAGTATTATCTAATCGAGAAAAGTTAGTGGAACTTGGATTAGATATTCCTTTTGTTTTAGATTTCGAAAATGTTATGGCCTCTAATGGGGTAAAGATTGATTCATTAGATATTGATTCAATCGTGGAGGAAGTATGGGCATCAAAGTAGAAAATTTGTTCTATACATACACTCCTAAAAGTCCAAACCCAACCCATGCTTTAAATGGTGTTTCTTTAACAATTGAGCAAGGTTCATTCGTTGCCTTAGTTGGTAGAACTGGTTCCGGAAAGTCTACTCTAGTGCAAAATCTAAATGCTTTGCTTATACCTACAAAAGGTTCAGTGGAAGTGGATAATTTCATAATCACTCCAAAGAAAAGAAAGAATAAAAACATCAAACAACTTCGCAAGCATGTTGGTGTGGTTTTTCAATTCCCTGAATATCAATTATTTGAAGAAACAGTGGAAAAAGATGTTGCGTTTGGGGTTAAAAATTTTGGCGCAAAAGATAAAGAAGCATTAGAGAAAGCCCACGCTGCTATTATGGCAGTTGGCTTAGATGAAACATATTTTAAAAGATCACCTTTTGAACTCAGTGGTGGTGAAAAACGTCGTGTTGCAATCGCGGGTATTTTAGCTATTGATCCAGATGTTCTTGTCCTAGATGAACCTACCGCAGGTCTTGACCCTGTTGGTTCTGAAGCAATTTTGCGATTAGTAAAATCACTTCACGAGCAAGGCAAAACCATTATTATGGTCACTCATGACATGGATATTGTTATGAAATATGTCGAAAAAGTCTTTGTTTTAAAAAGTGGTAAGTTAGCTTTCCAAGGAACACCTAACGAGCTATTTTCCAGTTACACAGACGACTTATCAATTGAAATCCCGCTTTTATATCAATTAGCTAAGAAGCTTAAAGAAAAAGGAATCCCAATTGAATTAGAGAATATTAAAAACACTGAAGATTTAGTGTTACAAATAAATGTATGGAGAAAACGTCATGAATAAGATTGCGTTTGGTAGATACACTCCATATAACTCTTTTACTCATAAGCTTGATTCTCGTAATAAGCTATTTTTAACAATTGCGTTTATTGTTATTGTTTTCTTTCAATTTTCTAATCCTTACACAACTCTTATATTGAGTGGTGTATATTTGCTTCTATTGATAATTATTATGCTTATATCTAGAGTTAGTTTCTTTGAACTATTCAAGTCATTACTGGGTATGTGGTTCTTTGTGTTATTTATCTTTGCGGTATACATATTCATTCCAAATAAAGCTTATGAAGGCGGAATGGTGGCCTTTAAAATTAATAACTACCCAATTTATTGGGAAGCTATTTATCAATCTGGTTATATTCTTTTAAGAATCATTTTGATGATTGCGTTAATGATGGTATTAACTAGCACAACGACACCTATGGATTTAACTTATGCTTTTGAATGGTATATGACTCCTTTAAAAGTCGTGCATTTCCCAGTTCATGAAATAGCAATGACTCTTTCTATTGCCTTAAGATTTATTCCAACAATCTTAGATGAAACAGATAGAATTATGAAAGCTCAATCTTCTAGAGGTGTTGATTTCAATAAAGGTGGACTATTTAAGAGATTTAAAGCCATTGTTTCTTTAATTATTCCTTTGTTTGTTTCTGCGATTGATAGAAGTGAAGAACTCGCTAATGCGATGGAAGCTAGGGGATATGATCCAAAAGCGAAAAGAACTAGATTTAAAAAACTTCATTTCTCTTGGAGAGATATTATTGCGTTTTTATTAATTATAGGCTTAGTTGCAGGAATTATCGTTTTATTTGTCTATGATCATAGAATTGAAGGCGGTTTGGACTTATTAAAGATACTATTCAATGTCGATGGAGTGGATTTTAGGGGGTAATAACTATGAAAATATTAGCTAAAGTTTCATATAAAGGAACTCAATATCAAGGTTGGCAAAAACAAGTTGACGTACCTAGTATTCAAGAAAACATCGAAAGTGTCCTTTCTAAAATTCTTAATGAAGAAATTTCTATTCAAGGCAGTGGTAGAACCGACGCTGGTGTTCATGCTGTAGGGCAATATTTTCACTTTGTGACTAGCAAAGATGATACTGATTTAAATAGACTTAAATATTCAGTTAATTGCTTATTACCTAATGATATTTTCATTCAATCTTTTGTATTAGTGAATGATGATTTTCACGCTAGATATGATGCAAAGTCAAAGACATATTCATATTTTATTAGATTGGGAGAAAGAGTGGTGTTTAACTATGATATTGAAGCCACAATTCCTTATGAAATTGACTTGAAGAAATTAGAAGAAGCTGTTCAATGCTTTAAAGGCAAACATAACTTCCAAGACTTTAATTCAAAAGAAGAAGATGAGAATAACTTTGTTAGAGAGATATATGATGTGAAATTTGTTCATTCACAAGTTACTAACCAAGTAGTCATTACCTTTAAGGGTGATGGCTTTATGCGCTACCAAATTAGAGATATGATTGGCACTGCCTTGGCGGTAGCATCAGGTAAAGAAGATATCTTATTTATTCAAAAGCATTTAAAAGATGACAAAACAAGAAATATTGTTTCATATAAAGCACCAGCTTCTGGTCTATTTCTTGTCGATGTTGAATATTAAGTCTTTTATTTAGATAAACATATAGGTATAATAACCAAGCGAAAAGAGGAAAATCCTATGGGAAGAGCACATGAAGTAAGAGCCAAGGCAATGGCTGCAACCGCTGCTAAAAGAAGCGCACTCTTTATGAGAGCAAGCAAAGAAATCTATATGGCAGCAAAGTCTGGTGAACCTGATCCAGCAATGAACTTAGCGTTAAGATCCGCTATTGATAAATGGAAAGGTCAAAACGTTACTAAAGATGTTATTGATAGAGCAATCGCAAAAGCTAAAGGCGGCACCGCAGAAACATATACTGCTGGTCGTTATGAAGCATTCGGTCCTGGTGGCTCCCTCTTTATTATTGATACATTAGCAGATAATCCTAACCGTGCGTTTGTTGACGTTAGAACAGCAGTTACAAAAAAAGGCGGTCACTTAGGTAGCACAGTCTTTAACTTTACAGAAACTGGTTTGTTCGTTTTTAATGGCATAAACCGTGATGAAGTTGAAGAAAACTTAATCTTGGGCGATGTTGATGTAAGAGAAGTTAACTTAGATGAAGATAAGATTGAAGTATTAGTGGAACCAACAGCATTTGGTGATGCACGTAAAGTCCTTAATGAAATGGGCATCAACGAATTCGATGTTGCGGAAATCACATTCTTACCAAATGAACCAATCGAAATCACAGATCCAGATGAAAAGAGAAAATTCGAAGAACTCTGCGATATGCTTGATGAAGTCGAAGATGTTCAAAACGTATATCATAACGTTCAATAATTAGACTTAAAGACAGGCTCTAGGCCTGTTTTTTGTGCTTTGAAAAAAGTAAGTTATATTATTTTCGTGTTTTTAACACATAAAAAATAATATATTTATTTGAAAAAACAGTGTTTTAATAGTAAATTAATATTTGGATTTATTTTATAAAATAACAGCTGTGGAACATTTAAATTCGTATATATCACATAAATATAAATCACTTCTAAATTCAAATAGAGATTTTGAGGCTATCTTTAATCATATACACAACCAAGGAAATCGCATATTTTGTGAGTATTTTGATTTGTGTTGCAAAAAGAGCGTTTCTTATGATTACTTCAAGAAATATTGCTATAAAGCAGGCAAGTATATAAAAGACAAAATTAACTATGATAAAGGTGAATATGTTGGTTTGTATTTAGAAAATTCCACTAACTGGATTGCTTGTTTTTGGGGGCTTCTCATGATTGGTGTTAAACCAGTTTTACTCAACTGCAAAATGCCAGTGGATATGACTAATGAGATTATCAATCTTCTATCAATCAAAACGGTCTTATGTGGAAATAGCTTGGAAAATCATGAGTTAAAAGCCTCTAAATTAGTGGTGTCTGACGAAATTCAAATCTGGGATGATATTTCTAATTATGATCCTTTAGATACATTCTCTTGGGAAAACGAGATTGCGTTAGTGACTACCGCCACATCGTTAAACTATAAGATTTGTATTTATACCGGTAATGAAATTGCCTATCAAATATTCAATTCAAAAGGCATTTTAAAAGAAAACAAAATTATTAAAGCGCATTACAAAGGAAGACTTAAACTATTAACTTTCCTACCTTTGTATCATGTGTTTGGATTAATCGCTATGTATTTCTGGTTCTCAACTTATGGCAGAACATTTGTTTTCTTGGAAAACTATTCCGGTGAAACTATTCTGAAAACAGTTAAATCATTTGAAGTTACTCATATATTCGGTGTGCCATTACTATGGAACACATTATCAAGAGAAATATTCAAGCAAGTTAATAGACTGCCGCCTAAAGATAAAAAGAAATTTGATAATGGTGTTAAAAAGAGCTTATCATATCAAAATGCTTTTCCGACTAGTGGTATGAAGAAAGCGAGAAAAGGATTTAAGTTAATCACTGAAAAGACATTAGGCAATAGTATTAAGTTCTTAATTACCGGCGGTGGCTATATTTCTGAAGATACCTTAAAACTTTTTAATGCATTAGGTTACCCATTATGCATTGGCTATGGCACAACTGAAATCGGCATAACCTCTGTAGAATTAAGAATAAAACCAAAAGATAGAATTAAGGGATCTATTGGAAGACCATTTGATAACGTTGGATATAAGATTCTTAATGGCGAACTATATTTCAAAGGTCCAACATCTTGTTACAAAATCATTTATCGAGATGGTAGAGAAGAACTTCTTAACCATAACGAATGGTATGAAACTAACGATTGTGCCTCAGTTGATAAGAATGGTTATTATTTTATCAGCGGTAGAGCGGATGATGTATTTGTAAATTCCAATGGTGAGAAAGTTAACTTGGATTTAATTGAAAAGAAGTTGTTCTTCACTACGACGAATAGTTATTCGTTGATCGATAGGTCAATTAACGGGAAAATCAAACTCAACCTCATTATTCAAATTGGTAAGAATCCAAATGACCTTGTTCTCGCAAAGATAAATAAAGAAGTCAGCGATAATATTTCTAGAATTAATGAATTTGGTTACCCTGTTGATGTCTATTACACGTATAATGCGATTGCTAATAAGAATTCGATTAAAGTTTCAAGAAAATATCTAAAACTAAAATTAGATAGTAACGAAATTAAACTCATTAACTTCAACGATGTTGCGGTTGAAAGCGAAAAGAAAACTAATGATGAAATATTTAATAACACGCTTCAAACAATTAAAAAGTGCATCGCAGAAGTATTAGATAAAAATATCGATCAAATATCAGATAGTGGACACTTCATATTTGATTTAGGTGGCTCAAGCCTTGATTATGTCACCTTGTTAGTAAAATTAGAAAATGAATTCAGTATCTCCTTTAACTTCAAAGAAGACAGCTGTTCTTCAGCTATTGAATTCGCTAAATACATTTTGAATATCGAGAAAGGAGATAGCAAAAATGAAAAAATTTAGAAATCTTGATAAGCCTTGGAAAGAGATTTTGTACGCTGCTGCAGGCTTTGGCCCAAACCTATTAATGGTGTTAATGGGTTGTTTCTTTACTGATGCAGTTAATCCTAGTGCTTTAAATTTAGCTGGTAACTCTAGTGCTATTTATCAAACCATTACTGGTGCAGCATTAATCACTCCTGCATTATTTTCCATATTGTGGTTTATCGCTAAAGCCTTTGATGGCATTATCGACGTTCCTTTTGCGTCATTAACTGACAACTTTAAATCTAAATGGGGTAGAAGAAGACCTCTTATTGCGATTTGCTTCATCCCTATGGTTATTTCTTACACATTATGTTGGATTCCTATTTCAAATAGCAATCCTACCGCAAACACAATCTGGTTCTTTGTATGGGCGCTAGTTTTCTTTGCCACTTACACAATGAACTTAATTGCTTATTACGGTTCTTTATCCACAGTATGTGCGGATGAAAAACAAAGACTTAAAGTTTCATCCTTAAAATCTTTCTTTGACACAATTTCTTATGCGATTGTTTATGCTTTAGTGCCTTTAATTGTTGGAACAGCTAAAATTCATATCGATAAGTTAGTATTTATGCTTATTCCTTTAATGTTAACCATGCTTATTCCATTATTCATGATTAAAGAAGGCGATAAGTTCGAAGCTAAAGCTAAAGAAGAAGGATATGATATTACTCCTTTAGCAGAAGAACCAAGAGTTTCTTTCAAAGAAAGCTTTGTTACAACATTCAAAAATAAACCATTTATGAGATGGGTATTAGTCAACTGTTGTTCATTCTTTGGGCTTCAAATGTTTTTAGTTTCTATGAACGCTTTGATATTAGGTGGTATGGGATTAACTAGCACTCAAATGGCTATTCTCAACACTTGTGCGTTTGCCCCTGTCCCATTGATGCTTTATTTGTTCAAAAAATTAAAAGCCAAGAAAGGCATTAGATTTGCATATCAATCATGCTTACTATGCTTTGCTATTTGTATTTTGTCTTTCATTGCTGGCTCCACATTAGTTATGAAAGAAAATACAACTGCGAAAATGATCATCGGCATCGTTGGTGGTTTAGTGGGTAGCTGGGCTATTGGTAGTTTCTTTATGATGCCATATTTGATTCCTAGCCAAATCTCTTCCGTTGAAGAAAAAATAACAGGCAAGAATCACTCTGCTATGTACTTTGCTGCTCAAGCATTAACTACATCAATCATCGGTGCTATTTCTAGCTCATTAGTCTATGAAAATATTAAGAATATATTCTTCACGACTGATGGATTTAAATTCACAAAAGCAATTGATGAACTTGTTAATGGAGAAGTGGTGCACGCAGCAGATATAGCGGCTTCTAAATTAGGAGTAAGCGCTTCTACTGTATTTAACTTCGGTACTGTTTTGGTGCCTATTATTGTTTCAGTATTTTGTATCTTAGGATTTATTCTTGCCTTTAGAATGCCTAAGAATTACACACCTAGACTTGTTGCTAAGGAATTAGGTTTAGAAAGAGAATACGAAGAAAGAAAAGCTGAATTCGAACCTGAAACTGATGTTTTATTCGAAAGCGAATCCTTGATTATTAATAATGGCTTATGGGTATTAACCGGAATGATATTTGGTTTCTTCTGGCTTAATAACTTGTTGAATTGCAATAATCTATTAGGCAAAAAGAAAATTAGCAAGTGGTGGCTAATACCTTCTATATTAGTTCCTCCGCTTATGGCGATACCTTTAGCTATGCTAAATAAGCGTATTAAAGAAGAATGCGACACTAGAGGTATTAAGACTAAAGGTTTAGATATTTTAGTCATTTTACTTTCTGTTTTATGTTTGAATATGGTGTCATTATCCATTGTTCAACATAAGATTAATAAAATCGCTAGTACATTAACTGTTAGTGAAACTAAAGTAGAACCTGTTAAAGAATAATATATGAACTATCCATTTCTTTGGTTTGTTAAAGTTACAGGTATGCCATTTGAACACTTTTACTTTAAAAAGAAAGTGTATTTTGAAGATGGCGATAAGAAACTAAAGAAAATCAAAGGACCTGCTATGATAGTGTCAAATCATACTTCTGTTTACGATTACTTATTAATCGCTTATACATTTATGAAAAGAACTATTCGTACTTTAGCAGCAGAAATCCTATATAACAAAAACTGGTTCTTGTCTAAATTCTTAAAGCGTATGGGTATGATTAAGGTTGATCGTAACAATTACGACTTTGCCTTTATGAGCAGACTTATTGAAGTTTTAAAGAAAGGACAAGTGGGATTGGTGTTTCCTGAATCTAGAATTCCTACGGAAAAAGATCCTCCTGGCGAACTACTAGAGTTTAAACCTAGTTATGTCTACATTGCGCTAGAAGCTGGAGTTCCAATTGTGCCTGTAGCAGTGAATGGTGTTTATGGAAAACTCAAAAAGAAAAAACACGATAGAGCGAGAATTATCATAGGCAAACCAATTGACCCTATGGAATTATTAGATAGAAACAAAAGCGAAAAAGAAAACATTCAATTCATTAATGATTACGTTAAATCAAAAGTGAAAGACTTAAAGATTCAATTAGATGAAAAAACAAAAAAGTAAGAAATCTAAATTTCTTCAAATCTTCGACATCAAGATGATATTTTATGACTTAACAAGATTATTGTTAGGTCTTTTTGTGTTGATAGATTTGAGGTTAAAAAGAATTTATGTCAATAAAAAGAAACCAAAAAAACTTTTTAAAGGTAAATATATTGTATCTTCTAACCACATTTCATATATTGATCCTGTAATTATGATGAATGCTTTCTTTTCGCGTAGACTTACTTTTGTTTGTACGGCGGAATTATTTAAGAACAAATTCTTTGGCGCGCTTCTTAAAGGCTTTAGATGCATAGGTATTGATAAAGACCACGTTTCATTTAAAACTTTTAAATTAGTGAAAAATAGGTTAATAGATGGGCATCCAGTCGCTGTTTTTCCTGAAGGGCACTTAAATGAAGAAAAAAATATTGGAACTTTTAAATCTGGAATATCTATGATGGCAGCGATGAGCGACGCTGATATCATCCCTATGTATATCGGTAAACGCAAAAATAGATGGCATCGCCAACGTGTGGTTATTGGCGAAAAGATTCATGTGAAAGATTATATTAAGGGCCCTATGCCTACAATGGTGGAAATTAATACAATCACTGAAGTTTTAGAGGCACGTGAAAACGTATTGCAAAGAGTATTTCTAGAGCGAGTCAAAGAAAAGAAACGTAAATAAGAAACCTTGTTTATTAATTAATTTGGTAGTATTATCTTAACTACGAAAAGGAGATTTTCAAATATATGAAAAAAGCTACAAAAATTTTAGGTATTGTTGCATTAGTATTATCAATCGTTTCTGCAGTTGCTCTCTTCCTCACATGCCTTATTAGTTCTATTGGTATGTTCATTGGACTTGGTGCAGCGGAAGACGCTGGCGATGTTGTCGGAACTGTCATTTTAGCTATCTTGTTACTTGTTGTTAGTGTTCTTTTCATTGGTATTGGTATTTTATCAATTATTGTTTGTAACAGATTCAACAAGAAAGTTGCAGTTGCTAAAAACAGCGAAGAAATGAAGAAAATCGCTATTTGGGAAATCGTTTGTGGTGCTCTAGGCAACACAGCCGGTATTGTCGCAGGCATCTTCGCTTTAGTTATGAATGAAGGCCAATACGCTGTTGAAGATAATATCAAAACTATTGATGTTGATCTCGAAAAGCATTTAAAGAAACAACCTAAAGAAGAACCAAAAGAAGAAGAGAAATAAGCTTTTGTATGTTAAGTTTTTAAAAATTGAGAGGGTTAAACCTCTCTTTTTTACACAAAAAATAAATAATTGTTTGACATTATGTTATATTACAAGTAATATTTAACTCGGCACAGCCAAATTAGCTAAGTCCCGGTAAGACAAAAGTTAGTTTGAAAAAGGAGGATTTAAGTTATATGCAACGTCAAACTACAATTGCAAAAACAGAACAAATCCAAAGAAAATGGTATGTCATCGATGCTACAGACAAACCATTAGGAAGATTATGCTCACAAGTGGCCCAAATTTTAACAGGTAAAAACAAACCAATTTGGACTCCAAATGTGGACTGTGGTGATTATGTGATCATCATCAATGCGGAAAAAGTCGCTTTAAGCGGTGATAAACTCCACAACAAGAAATATTACAATGTTTCCGGATTCTTAGGCGGTCTCCGTACAAGAACTGCTAAAGAAATGGTCGAACAATATCCAACAGAAATGGTGGAAAGAAGTGTTCATGGTATGGTACCAAAAGGACGCTTAGGCCGCCAAATCGAAAAGAAATTATTCGTCTACAAAGGTTCAGAACACAAGCATGAAGCACAAAAGCCTGAAGTTCTCGAACTCAAATTCTAGGAGGAACAATGAATATGGCAAAGAAAGCTGATCTTCAATTTTACGGCACAGGTAGAAGAAAATCTTCTGTCGCTCGTGTCTTCGTCACTTCTGGAACAGGTAAAATCGTTATCAATGGCCGCGATGTTAAGGAGTATATGCCATACGAAACACTCGTTATGGATTTAAGCCAACCATTAGTATTAAGCGGTACTGCTGATAAATACGATGTTCGCGCTGAAGTTAAAGGCGGCGGTTTCACTGGTCAAGCTGGTGCAATCCGTTTAGGTCTTGCTCGTGCTTTATTAGAAGCTGGTTGCGATCGTTCAACTCTTAAAGTTGCTGGTATGCTTACAAGAGATAGCCGTGCAAAAGAAAGAAAGAAATATGGTCTCAAAGCTGCTCGTAAAGCTCCACAATTCAGCAAACGTTAATCGTTTCTCGAAAAGACAACAAAAGGAAGGTTTTATGGCCTTCCTTTTTTCGTTAAATATATAATTGCATTTTATTTTTTAATATTGTATATTATTAACGCTGTCAAAATAATGGGCCCATAGCTCAGCTGGTTAGAGCGCGCCCCTGATAAGGGCGAGGTCGATAGTTCAAGTCTATTTGGGCCCACCAATTAGCATAGTAAAGACGAGATATCGTCTTTTTTTGTTGTCTGAGCCAGTTTCTGCAAAGAACTGAGCGAGTTAAAACCCCCAGATAGTCTGGGGTGGAGGTAGAACTTATAGTTTTGCCAAGAAAAGAAAAACTCCTAGAATTAATTTGCGGTCCAACGCAATTAATGAA
>JAZRZI010000047.1:0-45847 GCA_045601325.1 Bacilli bacterium | reverse complement strand
AATAGGAGGAAATATATGGATTCTAAATTTTTAATTTCCCGTAAACCACTCGCGGAAAAATTAGTGAAAACTTTATTAGAAAAATATTCTTATGTTTCGCTTTTAGGTAAGCATGTTACTGGTAAAACAATTAGAGTTTCAAACTTTAATAAATCTATTGGTGACTCATTTGAAAGTCAATGTGGATTCGTTGTCAAAGTGTTTGACCAAGGTATCTATAAAGAATATTCATTTTCAGACATTACAGAAGATAATTTTTCTAACATTATTAAGGAGGTCGATGACCTTAAATTATCAGATTCTTTATTAGAAAATAAGATGAATTTATCTGTTTTAAAAGATGAACCATTAGTAAAGGATTTTGTAAGAGAAAAAGAAGGAAAAAGTTATTCTACTGGAGAATTAATGGAAGAACTCAATAAGATTAAAGACAAAATCTTATCTTGCTCACCATTAATCATTCAAGCTATGGCTATGGCAGATCAATACACTGTTAATTCTTTCTTTATTTCCAAAAATAGAAACTTATCTCAATCTTTCTCTTGGAGCACTGTTTATGCAGTAGCTGTTACAAGAAAAGATAATAATATTAAGGATAAAGCAGGTGTATTTGTTTCTAATAATTTAGAGAAAAACTTAATTGACGCTTATAACGGCGTTGAAGAAGTAGTGGATATCGCCACAATGTTATTAGATTCAAAACCTATTGTTCCTGGTGTATATGATATTATCGTTCACCCATCAGTTACTGGCTTAATTGCTCATGAAGCATTTGGTCATGGTGTGGAAATGGATATGTTCGTTAAACATAGAGCAAAATCAAGATTATATATCAACAAACCAGTTGCTTCTAACCTTGTATCAATGCATGATGGCGCAAGTGCTGCTCATAGTGCTGCTAGCTATTTCTTTGATGATGATGGCGTGGAAGCCCATGATACATTAATCATTGATAAAGGTATTCTCAAAACAGGTATCTGTGATGTTACTGCCGCTAATGAATTAGGTGTTGAATCAACAGGTAACTCCAGAAGAGAAACATCATTAAGAAAAGCTTATACTCGTATGACTAATACATTCTTCTCCCCAGGTGAAGATAATGTTGAAGATATGATTAAGTCTATTAAATATGGTTATATGCTTTTTGATAGCAATAACGGTATGGAAGATCCAAAGAACTGGAACATTCAATGTGTTGCAGGATACGCTAAAGAAATTAAAGACGGCAAATTTACTGGCAATGTAGTTGCTCCAGTAATTATGTCTGGTTATGTTCCTGACTTATTAATGTCCATTTCAATGGTATCAAAAGATTTAATTATTACAGGTGCTGGTCACTGTGGTAAAGGCCACAAAGAATGGGTACCTGTTAGTGATGGAGGACCTTACTTAAAAGCTAAATGTAAGTTGAGTTAATTATGAATAGATTAGAACAAACATTAAAATCTTTTTTAGAGATTAAAGATTACAAAATTACTAAAACACACAAACACTCTTATGAGTTATTCTATGTTGCTACAAAAATAGAAACCGCTAGATCAACAGACTCTGAAAGCACAAACGTTACTATTTATGTAGATGAAAATGGTATGCGTGGTAACGCTGACTTCAAATATGCTGATTATTTAAGTGATGATGAACTTAAAAGCAACATTGAAGACGCTATTTTCAATGCAAAACTCGCATTAAATCCTAAATATGAACTTCCTGCTAGCCAAGATAAGCCAGCAGAATTGGTCTCTAATTTAGCAGATAAACCATTCTCAGAAATCGCTAAAGAAGTTGCAGAAGCAGTTTTCTCTAACGAAATGAATGATGTTATCTATAGTGCTGCTACTGAAATCTTCTTATATAAATTAGATATTTCTATTACAAACTCAAAAGGTTTAAGTAATAACGAAACAAGATATTATGGTGAAATTGAATTAATTCCATCATATGACACTAAAGATAAAGAAGTTGAAGTCTATCATATGGCAAGATTTGCTAACTTTGATAAAGCCGCTATTGCTAATGAAGTTAAAGAAAATCTTGAACTTGTTAAAGATAGATTTAACGCAATTGATTTACCAGAAGAAGCTAAATCTGCAAACATCATCATCGATGGTTATGAAGTTAAACAAGTATTTGATTACTTCGCTCAAGATTTAAATTATGCATCTAAATTTACAAAAGGCAATTTATATGAACTTGATGAAGAAATTGCTTCTAATGATATTACAATGTCACTTGTTCCATATTCATTAGGCGCTAGTGATTCCTGTGGTTTTGATGGTGATGGTATTACTTTAAAAGACATTACTATTATTGATAAAGGTGTTGCTAAATCAAGACATGGTAATAATCAATTTGGTTTCTATTTAGGAGTTAAGCCTACTGGTAGTTACAAAGTTACCAAAGTTGAAGCTGGTAAGACATCGTTCAATGATATGAAAGCAAAGCCATATATTAGATGTGTTAGATTCTCTAGTATGCAAATGGAACACACCTCTGGTTTAGTGGGTGGCGAAGTTAGACTTGGCTATTACTTTGATGGCACTAAAGAAATCCCAGTTACTGGATTTACATTTACTGGAAATCTCCATTCTTTAAGAAAGAGCATGGTTATTTCTAAAGAAACAAAGACATATTCCAATTACTTTGGTCCACAATATCTCTTATTTCCAGAAGTAAAAATTATTTAGTATAAAGTTGTATGAATTTCTCCAGAAACTCTTGAAAAATAGAAGTTACTGGAGAAAATATGACATTTTTTAAGAGAATAATAGATTTATATCAAGAACAATTTTTACCAATAAAAGTTTTTAAATTGACAACAACATTAAAAACATAGTTCAACACATAATTATAAGGTGGAATTATTAAGTAAATACTTTATGGATAAACTTTTAAATTTATTTATAAAAATAACGAAAAAAGAAATAAAAAGAATCACATCAATTAAAAGTTAACAATTTGGTAATTATAAAACTTAGTAAAACAATTTACTAAATTGTGATAATCTTTTAATAAAGGACGTATATATTATGGAAATTACATCAAAAAGAGAGAATGATATTTTAGTTATCAAAATTGTCGGAAGAATCGACACTAATACAGCTCCTGAACTTGAAACAAAATCAATGACTTTAATCACTGGTGCTAAAAAGGTGGTTTTAGATTTTTCAGATGTTGAATATATTTCAAGTGCTGGTTTAAGAGTAGTGCTTTCTTTACATAAAACAATGGCCTCTATTGAAGGGGAACTTGTTATTTCACACGCTAAAGATGAAGTCATGGAAGTATTTGATATGACTGGTTTCTCTAGCTTTTTAATTTTTGAGGATTAATCGTGGATTTACATTGTCAAATGATTCTTGATGAGTACAAAGAAAATCAAGAAACCTTTGAAATAATTAAATCCATTGTCTTAAAAGAACTTAAAGGCTTTACCGATAAAGTAGGCACAATTATCAATAGTGTTGAAAGTCGTATTAAAACTGAAAATTCTTTAATTGGAAAATTAGAACTTAAAGGTCATAAATATAAAACTCTAAAAGATATTACCGATATTGTGGGAGCACGTATCGTAACTTTTTATAGTGATGAAATTGATAAATACGCTGCAAAAGTTGAACAAACATTTAAAATTGACTGGGACGACTCAGTTGATAAACGTAAGATGTATAAAGTTGACCAATTTGGTTATATGTCCTTGCATTATATCTGCCAAATTCCAGAATCTCTTTATAAAGATGAAGCACATCCTTTAGTTAATGTTTATCGTTTTGAAATTCAAATTCGTAGTGTTTTACAACACGCTTGGGCTTCTATTTATCATGATACAGGTTATAAAAACGATATCGAAGTTCCTAAAGAATATTTGAGATCATTAAACCGTTTAGCAGGATTACTTGAACTTGCTGACCAAGAATTTGTTGAAATTAAAAATGGTCTAGAAGCATATCGTAGAGAAGTTAAACAAATCGTTAAGAGTGGATCCTATGAAGGTGTTGAATTAAATGGTGATTCCTTCACTCAATATATGAGCAATGGTGCATTTGATAAATTAAATGAGAAGATTGCCACAATTAACAATATGGAGATTCAAAAAGTTTCTCCTCAAATCTATTTAGAAGTCTTTAAATATTTCCAAATTGAAACATTAGCAGACTTAGATAAATTATTAAAAGAACATTTTGATTTAGCATATCAACTCGCTATTAGAATTTATGATGGCACTGATATTGATATTATCTCTAGTAATACTGGACTTATGATGTTCTCATTAGCCCACATCTTATCTAGTGGATTTAGTTATGGTGAAGTCTTATATTTCTTAGACTATATTAATGGCAAACGTAAAAGTAATGCCACTTTTGCACAAAAAATTATAGATATTGCTAAACAAATGGGTATTTTAAAGTAGGTAGTTATGCGACAAATAAAAACAAGAGAAGACATCACACATAACGTAATGATTGCAAATGAAGCTGACGCTAATAAATCATTTTCAATAGCGTGCGTTTTTACTGCTGGAGTTTTACTTATTCTCTGGATTATGTATATGACCGGTCTATTTTTAGCGGCAGAATACACTATGTTACTTGTTAATATTATTTTCCCTATTTCAATTGTTTTAATGTTATCTACAGTTATTTACACAAAAACAAAATTAATTGAGAAACCTGGTTTTAAATATTTCTTATTATTCCAATTTGTAATTATTATTGCCATTTTAAACATTGCTTTACCAAAGCATACTATGATGGCATGGATACTTTGTATTATTATAACTAACCATTATTATTCCCCTAAAGTAACAGGAATAATTACTCTTGCTTGTGTTATACTTTGCCCTATTTGCTTATATGGTGGAATGTTCTTAGGGGAATTTGATACAAACTTATTTAATGTTGCAAATGAGGTTACATTAGGGGGAGAAACTATCAAAGTTGATTTCTTAACCGCTGCTCAAAGATTTGAATTTTTAGTAAGTAAAATTGATACTGACAATAGATTTATTAAAGCTGCATTGTTTTATGTTCTTCCTAGAGAAATTATTATGGCGATTGCATACGTCATCTGTGTTACTCTTGCCAAACGTACAAAGAATTTAATCATTGCAGAAACTGAACAAGTTATGGCAAATCAAAAGTTTACTACTGAGATTACATTTGCTTCTGAATTACAAAAAAATGTACTTCCTGCACAATATTTCTTATATGACAACGTTGAAGTGGTAGCAAGAATGACTCCTGCAAAAAACGTTGGTGGAGACTTCTATTCTTATTTCTTATTAGATAATGATAATGTTGCTTTAGCTATAGCCGATGTTAGTGGTAAAGGTTATCCTGCTTCTTTATATATGATGAAAGCAGATACAGTTTTAAAATCTTTATCTTTAACTCTTAAGGACAATATTTCTCCTGCTGATATTTTACGTAGAGTGAATGCTTCACTTTGTGATGGTAACAAGATGAACTTATTTGTTACATGTTGGTTTGGTATTTTAAATAAGAAAACTGGACATTTAGTATATTCTAACGCTGGACATAATCCACCTTTAATTTGTCATAATGGTAAATTCTCATATTTAGGCAGATCTAAGAGTGTAGTCTTAGGTGCAATAAACAATATCCATTATGTAGATGAATCTCTAGATCTTTCTAGTGGAGATAAAGTCTTCCTTTATACTGATGGGATCACTGAAACACATAATGAAGATAACGAATTATATGGTGAAGCACGTTTATTAAATTTCTTGAACAATAACGCAGAAACTTCACTTAGAAATTTGCCAGAAATTTTATCAAATGACTTAAAAACATTTGCAAATGGTAGAGATCAGTTTGATGATATAACTATGTTAATGGTCCAATATCAAAAAGAAGCTTATAACAAAGAAGAATTCGAAATCGATGCAGAAACAAGTGAATTAGATGCTATTTTTGAAAAAGCAGATAAATTTTTATGTAAAATTGGTTTTGATGATAAAACTATTAACAGCATTAATCTTGCTGTTGAAGAAATATTCGTAAACATTGCAAATTATGGATATAAACCTGAAAAAGGCTTAGTAAATATCGAATTAGTGGAACAAGAAGATAAAGTATTAATTATATTTAAGGATACTGGAAGAAGATTTAATCCATTATCTAAAGAAGATCCAGATATTACTAAAAATCCTAATGAACGCTCTATTGGTGGTTTAGGTATCTTTATGGTTAAGAAAATCATGGACAATATGTCTTATGAATATGTCGATAACCACAATATTTTAGTTATTTCAAAAAACAAATAAGTTAAAAATATTCATTAATGAATTTATTGATAGTTTTATCAATTTCTTTTTGTTATATTTAATTTATACGAAAGGTAGATTTTTTATGTCAAAAGGAAAAAGTTTTTTTGAAACGCCTTTGATGAGAACAAAAATTAAAACCGCTGGTGTTTCATTATTCCCTGAAGCATTATTAGGTTATTTAGTTGGTCCTATTTTGGCATTGATGTCAAACGCTATTGTAAGTGTTTGGCTTGTCCAATATTGGGATAAAGTTCTCGGATTTGGTGATTGGGCTCCATTGTTCCAAACATTAGTTCCAATTATTTCAGCAGTTCTTATTATTTTAGGTAACTTGCTCGTTGGTAAATTAATGGAAAGAAAGCCTTCATTAGCTGGTAAAGCAAGACCATTAGTCTTACTTGCAATGCCTGCTGTTGCAATTGCATTATTAATGTTATTTGTATTTGTACCATTCCCAGATGGTGCAACCGCTGACAATCCAAATGTCTTAACAATGGTTCTTGTAGCTATTGGTTACAACTTATTCTATGCAGTTGCTTGGCCACTTTATTTCACATCACATAGTGCTTTAGTTAACTTATCAACTAGAGATGGTGACAAACGTGGTTTATTATCAACCGCTGCTATGGCTGCACAACTTGGTGCATCTGGTTTAGCTGGTATGGCTGGTGGTTTATTAGTTGACCTTCTTGGTTTAATGCCTGTTTACACTTATATAAATGGTACCGAAACTATCACTGTTAACGCAATTAGAGAAATTCCAATAGAATTCTTAGGTAGTTATACAACTGTTATTACTCCAGATCAAGCTAACCAAAAATGGATCATTTTAATGATTGTAATGGTTGCTTGCTTAGTTGTTGGTTGTTTACTTGAATATTTCTTCACAAGAGAAAGAATTACCGAAGAAACAATTATGTTATCTGAAGCCTCTAGAAAAGATAATGCTGGAGAAGCTAAAGAAGAAAAACAAGTTAAGAAAGTTTCTATGGGAGAACAAGCCAAGATTTGTCTTAAAGATAAATTCTGGTGGATCATTATTATCTTCTTCTTCCTCTATCAATTTGGTGGACAAATGAAGAATAATGATATGTCCTTCTTCTCACAAGCATTCACAGGTGGAACATCTGTTTCCTCATTAATTAACACTGTTGGTGCTGCTCCTACCGCTATTGGTATGGTTCTTGTCTGGCCAATTGCTGCTAAAATCACAAAATCTAAAACAATTGTTTGGGGTGGTTTCTTAGCATTTATTGGTGCTGCTATTGGTTTCTTACCATTATTATTCCCAGAAAATATTGCAGCTGTTAGTGCTACTGCTGTTGGCGCATTCTGTGTCAAAGCATTAGGTACTGCTCCTGCTATGTATATCTCACTTGCAGTTATGGCTGCTATCCTTGATCACCAAGAAGCTGTCCATGGTGTCCGTACTGATGGATTCACAATGGCTGTTTATGGTTCGATCATGGTTGCTATGAGTGGTGTTTGTAATGGTATCATCGTTGGTATTGATGCTTTAATCCCTGCTGGTGCTACTGATGTTAAACAATTCGTTCATACATTCTTAGCATATGGTGTTGAAGGTATTTGTTACTTAGTTATGTCTATCATGTTCTTCTTCATGAAGGTTGAGAAATTTGAAAGAGTTGATAAGAAAGCTATTGCTGCTGATCAAAAAGAAAAAGTTCTCGCTGAAGGTGGTGTCTGGGTTGAACCAGAAGAAAGAGCCAAACTTGAAGCTGAAGAAAATGCTCGTATTGTTGAAGAACAAAAACTTGCACAATTAAAACTTGATTGTGAAAAGAAACATCTTGATTATGATGCTGAATTAGCAAAATATAATGAAGATAAAGCTAAGAAAGAAGCAGATAAAGCCGCTAAAGATAAAGCTGCTGCTGATAAGAAAGCTGCAAAAGAAGCTGCGCTCTCTGATGAACAAAAGAAAGCTGCTGCTGATAAGAAAGCTGCAAAAGAAGCTAAACAAGCAGAGAATGATGCTGAAGCTCTTGCAGAACTTAACAAAACAAGAGAAAAATTCGGTAATCACGCAATAGCATAATTACCTTGTACCTCCTTAAAAGAACCTGGCCAGTAGTGGTTGGGTTCTTTTTCTATTTGGCTAAAGCAATATTTCTTTTAGTTTTTCTATTTAATAAGAATAAAGTTATTACAATAACTGCAATTGTGCTTAATATAGCAATTAATCCTAACCACCATATATTGATAGTTAAAGTGCCAACCCAGTAAATATAACCACTCATAAAATAGCTAATAAAGAACCAATATAAAAGTGTAATTATAAATTGTTTGGTTGATTGTTCACTTTTTGCTGTAGCAATAGTGGCCATACAAGGTAGTGTTAATAAATTAAATGAGGCAAAAGCGTATATTCCAGCAGTGCTTAATGAGATAGTGTCTTTCATTAATCCTAAAGAGGCCATTGTTCCTACTACGTTTTCCTTAGCTACAAGCCCTGTAATTGCGCTCACCATATATTTCCACCCATCTTCTCCGATTGTCCATCCTAGAGGGTAAAAAACGTATGTAATGCCTTTTCCAATATAAGCAAGGAAACTTCCTTCTATATATTCTGGAATATATCCAAAATTACCAGCAGAATCCCATCCAAAAGATTGCAACCCCCATATAATCACTAAAGAAATGGCAATTACAGTTCCTGCTTCAATTAAATAATGTTTTAATTTGTGCCACACTCTAGTGCCAACATTCTTTATTTGAGGTAAACGATAGGCTGGAAGTTCCATAATTAATGGTGGAACTTTCTTATCCTTTGATAGCGCTTTCATAAATAAAGAACATAATATTGCAATTAATATTCCACCTAAGTAGATAGTAAAGATAAATAAATCCCCTAAACCTAACGCAATAGTGGCTACACTTGCTAATAATGTCCAAATAGGGGCTTTTGCGCCACAAGAGAAACATGTAATTAATCTTATTGTGCGGTTCTTTTCTCTTTCATCTTGTAATGTTCTAGTAGCCATGATTGCAGGCACTGAACACCCAAAACCAGTAATCATAGGAATAAAAGCCTTACCTGACAAACCAATATTTCTAAATGTTTTATCAAGGACAAAGGCAATCCTTGCCATATATCCACTGTCTTCTAATATAGAAATAAAGGCGAATAACAATAATATTTGTGGAATAAAACCAATAACAGAAGATAACCCTGTTAAAACTCCATCGCAAATTAGACCTGTAATCCATGAAGATTCCATTCCGATATTGGTAAAACCTAATCTTACCAAATCAATAAGCGATTCAGTGCCACATGTCAGCCAGTTATGTAGCCAAACTCCTAATGAAGGAATGCCAAATATTGCCTCCCCACTATAACGCATACCTGTAAAATAATTAACTGCGATTTCGTTATCTATTTTTAATCCCATTTTGCCCATATAAAATAGGTCATTACCAAATGTAAAATGGAAGATTAAAAATATAATCACTAAGAAGATTGGGATACCCCAAAATTTGTGTGTAAAAACTTTATCAATCTTGTCTGACTTTGTTGTGCTTTCAGTTTTCTCTTTTTGCACAATTACTCCAGAGAAGTTTTTAGAAATATATTTATATCTTGCAGCGGTTATTAATGTTTCATAATCATCTCCATAAATATTATCTTTATGAGATGCTTTATATTCATCTACGATTGGTAAAAGATCTTGGTGAGATTGAACTTCAATTTTATCTAATTCTGCTAATTTAACTGCATGGAATAAAGGGTTAGATATATTTGATAAAGATAGTGCAATTTTAATATCGCTAATCAAATGAGATATTTCTTCATTATCAAAAATTAATTGACCTTTGCGTGGGTTTTTACTTGCTTCTAATGCAACTTCCATTAATTCAGTTAAACCTGAATTCTTAAGTGCAGATATTTCTACAATAGGAACATTTAGTTTTTTTGATAATGTTTCTATGTTTATTTCTTTACCTTGTTTTTTAACTGCATCACTCATATTTAACGCAATAACTACTGGAACATCCATTTCAAGTAATTGAGTAGTTAAATATAGATTTCTTTCTAAGTTAGTGGCATCAACTATATTGATTACACAATCTGGTTTCTCATCAATAATAAAATTACGAGAAACAATCTCTTCAGGTGTATATGGAGATAAAGAATAAATACCTGGAAGATCAATTATTTCTATTTCTTCTTCAAGCTTTTTATATTTACCAGTAGTCTTTTCAACTGTAACTCCTGCCCAGTTACCTACTCTTGCAGTTGATCCTGTTAATGAGTTAAATAGTGTTGTTTTGCCGCTATTTGGATTACCTACTAAAGCAAAATGTAACATTTATGCCACCAATATCTTAGCGGCAACATCTTTATTTATTGCCAATCTAGATTCCTTTATAGCGAGTATTAAATTTCCAAAAGTGGAAGAAATTACTTTAATAGTAGCGCCAACAAAAATACCTAAGTTTTGTAAATGTTTTCTTGTATCTTCATCTACTAGAAGCTTAACTATTTTAACTTCTTTATTTAGTTCAGCGAATACAATAGGCATAACAAGTTAGTCCCCACTAACTAATATTATGCATATACACATATGTATTGTCAATTAAAAGTTAGTGATGACTAACTATTTTTATTTACGAATTCTTTTATTGCTTTAAAAGTGGCATCGGATATATCGTGTTCGATTTCACATGCATCAGTATTTGCATTTTTCTCATCAACGCCCAATATTAATAGTGATTTAGTTAATACTTGATGTCTTTCGTATAAATTCTTTGCTATATCTTCGCCTTCCTTAGTTAAGGTTATATAGCCATTTTTATCTACATTAATTAAATTGGCATCTTTTAATTTCTTCATCGCGATAGAAACAGAAGGTTTAGAAAAAAGCATATCGTTAGCGATATCAATGGATCTAACATTACCTAATCTATCTCTTAATATTAGGATTCTTTCTAAATAATCTTCTCTACTTTGGTGTTCGTGCATATACTCAATATACAAAAAAGTTTTAATAAGTTAAAGCAATTAGTATAATGTTTGCATATGCAAACGATTGTTATTAAAAGAAAAAAGTTTGAAGTCATTGAACAGCTAGGAGAAAATTCTTTCAAAGTAAAAAAAGGAAAGAAATTTTATTTTGTTAAAAGATTTGGAGAAAATGAAGAAGCTTTCTTTAACTTTAAGAAAGTATGTTCTGATATTTATAACCTTGGAGTTCCATGTCCTGAAGTATGCATAGCAGATAAGAAAACATTTGATATTGCTTTAACCTATATTGATGGTGTTAATGCATTTGAATATTTAACAAAAAACCATATTACAGATAAACAATTAGAAAACCTATATAGAGCGAACTGGATTGCTAAACTTAATAAAGGGGCAATTGATTTTGATCCAGATAAATGGATGTTTGCTGGTGACAAGGTTTATTACATTGCCTACACTCTTGGAACATATAGTGAAAAGGATAAAGACAAGTTAATTAATGGGGATATAAAAAAGTGGTATTTTACTAAGGAATTTAGAGCATTTGCTGCAGAAAAAGGTGTAGAAATTGACAAATCCTTAATAAAAACCGAGTTTGAAGCTAATAGAGAAATAATGTTAGCAGCATGTAAATATTACAAGTAACCGTATAAAGAAGTGTTACCTTGAAAACCACAGCAAAACAAGGAGTTTAAAATTGAATAATTTTTTAAAACTAATAACTAGAAATGGAATCATTGCAGCGTTATATGTCGTCTTGACATTTATAACCTACCCATTTTCATATGGCGCAATACAAGTTCGTATCGCAGAGATAATGATTTTGTTATGCTTTTTTAGAAAAGACTATGTTATTGGGCTAACAATAGGATGTTGCTTAGCTAATTTAGGATCATCTATTCCTTTTGATTGGTTATTTGGCGCATTAGCCACTCTAATCGCTGGTTTAGTTATTGGTTTTTGCAAACATTTAATAGTTGCTATATTTATCCCAATAATCGTTAATGGCTTTGGAGTGGGAATAGAATTATTCCTTTTATTAGAGATGAATTTCTGGATAAGTGTAATGTATGTTGCAATTGGAGAAGCTATAGTTATGGCTATTTCTTATATCTTTTTTATGATTATAAGAAAAAGAAAGTCATTCTATAACTTGGTAAGGGCTACACAAAACATTGAATTTAAATGTTAAATTATTTTATAATTTTATAGGTTTGAGTTATGGAAAATAAGAAATTTTATTTAGAAATATTACACGTTGATAAAAATTCAGGTGCTAGATATGGAATATTACATACTCCTCATGGTGATGTAGAAGTTCCTATGTTTATGCCAGTTGGCACTTTAGCCACTGTTAAAACTTTATCTCCAGAAGAAGTTAAAGCTTGCGGTGCTGGAGTTATCTTAGCAAATACCTATCACCTTTCTTTAAGACCAGGTGCTGATATTGTTGAAAAAGCGGGTGGCTTACATAAGTTTATGAATTATGATGGGCCCATCCTTACAGATTCTGGAGGATTCCAAGTCTTTTCATTAACCACGATGCGTAAGATTAGCGAAGAAGGTGTTGAATTCAGAAATGATTTAAATGGAGATTTGACATTTATTTCCCCTGAAAAGTCTATCGAAATCCAACAAAAACTTGGTAGTGATATCGCTATGAGTTTTGATGAATGTTTACCTTACCCATGTGATTATAAATATGCTCAAGAATCTACTGAAAGAACATTACGTTGGGCTAAAAGAGGTAAAGAATATCATACTAGAGAAGACCAAGTTGTATTTGGTATTGTTCAAGGTGGGGATTACCAAGATTTAAGAGAACATTGCGCTAAAGAGTTAGCAAAAATGGACTTTCCTGGATATTCCATTGGTGGAACATCTATTGGTGAACCAAAAGAAGTTTTCTTTAGAATGGTTGATTACGCTGTTAAATATTTACCAGAAAATAAACCTAGATATTTAATGGGCATCGGATCAATTGATTATATTTTAGGTGGTATTGAAAAAGGTGTAGATATGTTTGACTGTGTATTACCTACCAGAATGGCAAGACACGGTGCTATCTTAACTAAAAACGGACGCATTAATATTAAGAATGCAGAATATAAAGAAGATTTCACTCCAATTGACCCAGATTGTGATTGTTATGCCTGTAAAAACTATACAAAAGCTTATTTAAGACATTTGTTTATTGCTAATGAAACATTTGGTGCTCGTTTAATGTCTATCCACAATATTAGATTTTTAATCAACATGATGGAAGGTGCTAGACAAGCTATTAAAGAAGATAGATTTAATGAATTTAAACAAATTACATTATCGGCCTTTGGTGATGTTAGAGGCTTTTAATGAAAATTGATTTATTCGATTATTATTTACCAGAAGAATTGATTGCACAATTTCCTATGGATAAACGTGACCATTCACGTCTTTTAGCGGTTAATAAAAAAGACCATACTTACGAAGATAAGTTATTTTATAACATCCTTGATTATTTAAAACCTAATGATGTTTTAGTTATTAATAATACTAAAGTATTACCTGCTCGTTTATTAGGTGTAAAAGAAGTTACTGGCGCTAAATGCGAAGTTCTTTTACTTAACCAAAAAGAAAACGATGTTTGGGAATGCATAGTTAAACCAGGTAAAAGTATTAAAATAGGCACTAGAATCGATTTTGGAGAAGGAACACTTATCGCTGAATGTCTTGAAGTATTACCTGAAGGTAGAAGAATGATGAAGTTCATCTATAAAGGAATATTTTTAGAAGTATTAAACGAATTAGGAAAGATGCCTTTACCTCCATATATTAAGAAACAACTTGATGACAAAGATCGCTATCAAACTGTATACGCTAAAAATGTTGGTAGTGCTGCTGCTCCTACAGCGGGCTTCCATTTCACAAAAGAATTACTACAAAAAGTTAAAGATATGGGTATTAGTATTCTTGAGGTGACTCTTCATATTGGCTTAGGAACCTTTAGACCTGTTAAAGTGGATGATACTGATAATCATGTTATGCACACTGAAGAGTATCAAATTGATGAAGCTACTGCAAAAGCATTAAATAACGCTAAAGCAGAAGGAAGACGTATTGTTGCAGTTGGAACTACATCTGTTAGAACATTAGAAGCTAACATTAAAAAGTATGGTAAATTTCAACCTACAAGAGAAAGCACAAATATATTTATTAAACCTGGATATGAATTTGGAGCAGTTGATGCTTTAATCACTAACTTCCATTTACCAAAATCAACTTTAATAATGCTTGTATCTGCATTTATGGGAAGAGAATTTACTTTGGATGTATATAAGCACGCAGTAGATGAACGTTATAGATTCTTCTCCTTTGGTGATGCAATGTTTATTTATGAAAAGTAATCAAAATTATCAAAAAGTATTAGATAATACACTTAATTCTTTAAATCATAAACCTAAGCTTTTGTTGCATGCTTGCTGTGGTCCTTGTTTTACTATTCCTTATGAAATATTAAAAGATCATTTTGATATAACTATTTTTTATAACAACTCAAATATTTATCCAGCTTCAGAACATGATCGAAGATTAGAAGAACTAAAGCATTATATCAAGACAAATAAGTTTGATATTAAAGTTATAGAAACAACCTACAATAACGAAGAATTTAATAAAGATTTAGAACCATATAAAGATTTACCAGAAGGACATGAAAGATGTCGAGTTTGCTTTAGAAAACGTTTTGAAGAAGGCTTTAAATTTGCCTCTGAAAATGGTTATGAATATTTTGGAAGTGTAATGAGTATTTCTCGCTACAAATCTGCCAAAGATTTAAATGAAATTGGTGAGAAATTAATGGAGAAATATCCTAACGTAAAATGGCTTTATGCTGACTTCAAAAAGAACGATGGATATGAAAAATCTTTAGTAATTATTGAGAATTCTGGCATGTATTTTCAGCATTATTGTGGCTGTAAATTTTCTTATCAAAAATACCAAGAAAAACTCAAAAATGAACCGTAAAAAATAGGTTTTGCATAAAATTTGATGATTTTTTGAGGATTGAAAAATTCTCATTTTTTCTACTTTTTTTGCGCCTACGCTTAATTTATTAAAATAATGTTTGACACGCTCACGCATATAGTATATATTTTTAAACGTTGCTTGTCCGCGAGGAAGAGAGAGGTTGCAGACACACCCACAATCGTTGTCATGAAAGTGTGGTTCTGGGAATTCGCTCAGAGTGGATTAAGCAAAACATGACGTGATAAACGAAAGGAGAAAAGTTCATGGCAAAAGCAAAAAAGCTTAGGGTTCGTCTTAAAGCATATGATCATGTAAATCTTGATGTCTGTGCTGAACGTATTGTTACTGCGGCGACGAAAACTGGTGCAACAGTGGTTGGACCAATTCCGCTCCCTACGGAAAAACAAGTGTTTACTGTCTTAAGAGCTGTTCATAAGTATAAAGATGCTCGTGAGCAATTTGAAATCAGAACACACAAAAGAATTATCGACATTCTTAACTACACAGGAGCTACAGTCGACACATTAAAGAGACTCGATTTACCTGCTGGAGTTGATATCGAAATCAAACTATAAGGAGGTAAGGGACAATGAAAGCAATTATTGGACGTAAAATGGGCATGACCCAAGTCTTCGCTGAAGATGGAACAATGTATCCAGTAACCGTCGTTGAAGTCTTACCAAATGTAGTGACTCAAGTAAAGACTGTTGAACATGATGGTTATGTCGCTGTTCAAGTCGGTTACGAAGAAATGAAAGAAAGCCGTGCCAACAAATGTGAAAAAGGCATTGCAAAGAAAGCTGGCGTCAAAGTTCATCAACACCTTGGTGAATTAAGAGGCGATGAAATGGCTAACTTCGCAGTTGGTAGTGAAATCAAAGCTTCACTCTTCAATAAAGGTGAAATCGTTGATGTCATTGGCACTAGCAAAGGTAAAGGTTACACCGGTACCATTAAACGTTGGAACATGATTATTGGTCCTAAAGGCCATGGTTCAGGTTACCACCGTGGACAAGGTTCATTCTCAAACAATGGACGTTGTAACAACCGTGTTATTCCAGGCAAGCACATGTCCGGACACATGGGAAATCAATCCGCAACAATCTTAAACGTTGTGGTTGTTGATGTTAATGAAGAAAAAGGTTACATCCTTATTAAGGGCGGTATCCCAGGCGCAACAAGATCTTTAGTAACAATTAGATCTGCCATCAAAAACGTTAACAAGGCTACCTTCAATAGAAAGCAACCAAAAACATTATTAGTTAGAGAAGTTGCTAAAGTTGAAGAACCAAAAGAAGAAGTCAAAGTGGAAACCCCAGCTACTGACTCCGAAGCAAAATAATGAAGGGAGATAGTTATGGCAGCAAAGAAAACAATCAATGCAAAAGTCTATGACATGGCTGGTAACGAAACCGGTTCATTAGAATTATCCGCTTCAGTATTCGGAATCAAACCAAATGATCAAGTAGTGTTCGACGCAATTATGGTTGAAGAATCAAATTCCCGTCAAGCAACTGCTAAGACAAAGGTTCGTCACGAAGTCAGCGGTGGTGGTAAAAAGCCATTTAGACAAAAAGGAACAGGCCGTGCTCGTGCCGGTAGTTCAAGAAGCCCAGTTTGGGTGGGTGGTGGTACAATTTTTGGACCAGTTGGTACACAAAACTACAAATTATCCCAAAACAAAAAAGAACACAGTCTCGCTGTTAAGAGTGTCTTAAGTGAAAAAGCTAAGAAAGGCCTCGTAATAGTGGACAAAATCAATTTCTCTGAAAAGAAAACCAAAAGCTTCATCACAATGCTTGATAGCTTAAAGGTCAACAGCAAAGCAATCGTTGTTGTTAAAGAAATTGATGAAAACACATTCGCCTGTGCACGTAATGTGAACTGGGTGAAATTAGTTACAGTTGATAACATTTCAGTTAGAGATGTTGCAAACGCTGATTCCCTCGTTATGAGTGAAGAAGCAATTAAAGCAGTTGAGGAGGTTTTAAAGTAATATGGCCGCAAGTAAAAAAGCCGAAGCTACCGCAAAGCTCTTCCCAAAACCAACCGAAAAAGATTTCTCAGTTATCGTTAAGCCAGTCATCACTGAAAAGAGCATGACAGCCTTACAAAACGATAACAAAGTCACCTTAAAGGTTGCTGCAAATGCTAATAAGAGCGAAGTTAAGCTCGCATTCGAAAGAATCTTCCAAGTGAAGGTTACCAAGGTTGCAATTAGTAATGTAAATGCCAAGGAAACTACCAGAGGTACTCGTTACAAAGGTTCTATCCAAGGTTATAAGAAAGCCATTGTTACCATCGCTGATGGTGAAGCAATTGACTTATTGAAGGATTAATTTAGTTCGTTAATCCAAATTATAGGAGGAAATGTAAATGTCTATTAGAACTTACAAAGCCTACACAGCATCACGTAGGAACATGACCAACTCGACATTTGATGAAATTACAACTAGCACTCCTGAAAAAAGCTTATTGGTCTCATTACCAAAGAGTGGTGGTAGAAATAACCAAGGCGTTATTACCTGCCGTCACATCGGTGGAGGACACAAACGTAAATACCGTTTAGTGGACTTCTTACGTAATAAGGACAATATTCCTGCTACTGTAAAAACAATCGAGTATGATCCAAACCGTAACGCAAACATTTGTTTAGTCTGTTACGCAGATGGAGAAAAGAAATATATCTTAGCTCCAAAAGATATCCATGTTGGAGACAAAATTATCTCAGGAGAAGTAGCGGATATCATCGTGGGTAACTCTTTATGCTTAAAGAATATCCCAGAAGGTACATTTATTCACAACATCGAATTGACACCAGGTAAAGGTGGCCAATTATGTAGAGCCGCTGGTGCAGCTGCTCAGCATCTTGGTGTTGATGGTAAATATGTCACTGTAAGACTTGCCTCAGGCGAAATGAGAAAGATCTTAGGTGAATGCCGTGCCACAATTGGTTTAGTGGGAAATGAAGATTTCTCCTTAATCAAAAAAGGTAAAGCTGGTAAAACCAGATGGGCAGGTACTAGACCAACAGTTAGAGGTTCTGTAATGAACCCTAATGACCACCCACACGGTGGTGGTGAAGGTAAGTGTCCAGTTGGTAAGGATGCTCCTAGAACCCCATGGGGCAAAAGAGCTCTTGGTGTTAAGACTAGAAACACTAAAAAGAAATCAAGTCGTTTAATCGTCAGAAGACGTAATGGTAAATAAGGAGGACATGCATAATGGCAAGAAGTTTGAAAAAAGGCGCATTTGTCGATGATTCATTAATGAAAAAAGTCGAAGCATTAAATGCCGCTAACAAAAAAGAAATCATTAAGACATGGTCTCGTAGAAGTACCATTTTCCCATCATTCGTCGGTCACACATTTGCCGTTTATAACGGTAAAGAACATATCTCTGTTTATGTTACCGAAGATATGGTTGGACATAAATTAGGTGAATTCTCTCCAACAAGAAAATACACCGGACATACCGGCCACACTGCTGAAGATAAAGCAGCAGCCGCTGGAAAATAGGAGGTTAGGACATGGCTACTAAGAAAAAAGTAACTGAAGAAGTTAAAGTTGAAGATGCCCCTGCTAAAGAAGAAGCTCCTAAAAAAGCATCTAAGAAAGCAGCAAAAGCTCCTGAAGCTCCTAAAAAACCTATGCCTACGAGCGCACGCGCTACCTCTTTAAATGTTCGCGTGACCCCACGTAAGGCAAGACTTGTCATCGACTTAGTTCGTGGTAAGGATGTCAAAGTGGCATTAGGTATATTAAAAAACACAAACAAAGCTGCAAGCGATCCTGTTTATAAAGTCATCGCCAGTGCCGCTGCTAACGCAATTAATAACTTCGGGATGGACGAAGCATCATTATACGTTAGTGAAATCTATGCAACAGATGGTCTTAAAATGAAACGTTACCTTCCAAGAGCTAAAGGTTCTTCCTCTGGCTTAGTGAAACGTAACTGCCACATTACCGCTGTTGTTAAAATGAGATAAGGAGAATACTATGGGACAAAAAGTAAATCCAGTAGGTATGAGAATCGGTGTCAACAAGGAATGGAATTCCCGTTGGTACGCAGATGATAAAAACTTTTCTAAATATTTAAATGAAGATATTAAAATTCGTAATTATCTCATGAAAGAACTCTTAAAGAGAGAAAATCCTGGAAAAGATAAGAAAGTTGCTAAGGTAGAAGCTGCTCCTGCTCCAGAAGCAAATGCTGAAGGTAAAGCCGCAAAACCTGCCGATAAGAAATTTAATAAAGCTCCAAGAGAAAATGATCCATCAATCTCTCATATTGAGATCGAAAGAACAAAAACAGAAACTGGCTGTGTTGTAACAATTATTGTTGCTACTTCTAGACCAGGTCTTGTTATTGGCCAAAACCATTCAGGTATTGATACCTTAGTGGCAGGCTTAAAGAAGATTGTAGATAAAGGTAATAAGATTATCCTTACTACTACAGAAGTTAAAGCTCCTGATTTAGACGCTACAATCCTCTCACAATTTATTGCTAAGAAACTAGAAGCTCGTGCTTCCTTCAGAACTGTTCAAAAACAAGCTATTAAGAAAGCAAGAGAAGCTGGTGCAAAAGGTATTAGAACTATCGTCTCCGGTCGTTTAGGTGGTGCTGATATTGCTCGTAGTGAAGGCTATAAAGAAGGTATCATTCCTCTTCATACCATCAGAAGTGATATTGACTACGCTGTTAGCGAAGCTGCTACACAATATGGACGCTTAGGTGTCAAAGTGTGGATTTGTAGAGGAGAAGTTCGCCCAAACGTTAAAGGTGAAAAGGGGGAATAGATCATGTTACAACCAAAAAGAACAAAATATCGTCGTCCTCACATCTTAAGATATGAAGGCGTCGCAACTGGTGGTAAAACAGTCGCATTCGGTGAATTCGGCTTACAAGCTCTCGAAGGTGCTTGGATTACCGCAAGACAAATTGAAGCTGCTCGTATTGTCTTAAGTAGATATACAAAAAGAGGCGGTCAAATTTGGATTAGAATCTTCCCACAACTAGCAAAAACTAAAAAGCCTGCTGAAGTTCGTATGGGTAGTGGTAAAGGTAATCCAGAAGAATGGGTTGCCGTTGTTAAAAAAGGTAGAGTGATGTTTGAAATCGGTGGTGTTGATCCAACCATTGCTATGGAAGCATTAAGATTATCCGCTTACAAACTCCCTATCAAATGTAAAGTTGTTAAGAAAGGAGAATAGGCTATGAAAATTAGTGAAGTTAGAGAACTTAATGATACCGAGCTAAAAGAAAAGCTCTATGCTCTCAAAGAACAAATGTTTGAACTCCGCAGAAAGAAAGCTGCGGCTAACCTTGAAAGAGGTGAAGATGTCATTACAGTGAGAAAAGACATCGCACGTGTTAACTTAGTTATCCGTGAAAGAGAACTCGCTAAAGAAAGTAAGTAATGGAGGACCTAATAATGGAAGAAAGAAATACTCGTAGAGCTATTCAAGGTATCGTTGTTAGTGATAAGAACGATAAAACCATTGGTGTTCTTGTTGAAACTTACAAAAGACACGCTAAATACGGTAAACGTGTTAAATATCGTAAAAAATATTATGCTCATGATGAAAATAACGAAGCCAAAATTGGCGATACAGTTACCATCGTGGAAACCCGTAAATTAAGTGCTACGAAGAGATTTAGATTAGTCTCTATTGATAAGAAAGCTGAAATGACCGTTAAGGAAGCTGAAGCTGAATTAAAAGAAGAAGCACTCGCTACTGAAGAGAAGGGAGAATAAAGATGATTCAGAAGGAAACAAATCTTGTTGTCGCTGATAACTCTGGTGCTCGTTTAGTTAGAGCATTCAACCTTTACGGCGGTAGCAAAAGAAAAGCAAGTTATATTGGTGATATTATCTTAGCCGCTGTTAAAGATGCTATTCCAAACGGAAAAGTTAAAAAAGGCGACGTTGTAAGATGTGTCATTGTTAGAACTAAAAAAGCAATTCAAAGAGCTGATGGTAGCATGATTGCCTTTGATGATAACGCTGTTGTTATTATTAATGCTGATAATGCGCCTGTAGGCACACGTGTATTCGGCCCTGTTGCTCGTGAATTACGTGAAAAAGGTGTAGAAGGATTTATGAAAATTATTTCCTTAGCACCAGAAGTGTTATAAGGAGGATTGACTATGAATCTAATTAAAGGAGATAAAGTCATCGTCATCGCTGGTAAAGATAAAGGAAAAACCGGTATCATTCAAAAGGTTGATCCAAAATCAAACCGTGTTGTCGTTGAAAACGTCAATGTTCGCAAGAAACACAATAAGCCAACACAAGCTAACCCAGAAGGTTCTGTCGTAGAAATCTACGCACCTATCGACGCTAGCAATGTCATGCTTGTTGATCCAAAAACCAAGAAACCTACCCGTATTGGTTACAAAATTGAAAAGGGTAAAAAAGTGCGTATTGCTAAAGCAAGCGGCACTACATTATAAGGAGAATAGTGATTATGGCAGAAACAAAGAAAACAACTGTTAAGAAAACTACAGCTCCAAAAGCAGAAGCCCCTAAAGCAGAAGCTAAACCAGTTAGCAAAAAAACTGGTAATGGTAATAAAAAAGCTAATATTACTCCAAGACTTAAAGCCAAATATGAAAATGAAGTTAAAAAAGCTTTAATGGACAAATTTGGTTACAAATCCGTCATGGAAATCCCTGCTTTTGAAAAAATCGTTATTAATATCGGTGTTGGTGATGCCACAACTGATAGTAAGAGACTTGATGAAGCAGTTAGTGAATTAGCCGCTATTACAGGTCAACACCCAGTTACCACAAAAGCCAAAGCATCTAACGCAAGCTTTAAGATCAGACAAGGCCAAGCAATTGGTTGTAAAGTCACCCTTAGAGGCGTTAAAATGTATGACTTCTACGATAAGTTAGTCAGTATTGCTCTTCCAAGAGTTCGTGACTTCCGTGGTGTTAACAAAAATGCATTCGATGGTAGAGGAAGCTATACCTTAGGTGTTAAGGAACAATTAATCTTCCCAGAAATCGAATATGATAAGGTTGGTAAGGTGCGTGGTATGGATGTCACCATCGTTACAACCGCTAAAACAGATAAGGAAGCATATGCATTATTAGAATTAATGGGTATGCCATTTGCTAGATAGGAAAGGAGGAAATAACCATGGCAAAAACAAGTAAAAAGGTTTCACAAGCTAGAAAACAAAAATTTAAAGTTCGTGAATATACAAGATGTGAACGTTGTGGACGTCCTCATTCCGTCTATTCAAAATTCCATCTCTGCAGAATCTGCTTAAGAGAATTAGCCTATAAAGGCGAAATTCCAGGCATGAAGAAATCATCTTGGTAATAAGGAGGTATAACTATTTATGATGACAGATCCAATTAGTGATATGCTCACAAGAATTCGTAATGCGAATACTTTAAAACAAGATAGTGTTAAAATGCCTTCAAGCAAGATGAAAGCAGAAATCGCTAAAATTCTTAAAAATGAAGGTTTCATCTTAGACTTCTCAGTTAAAGGTGAAGTTAAAAAAGAATTAACAATCAAATTAAAATACGCTGAAGATGGCACAAGAGTTATTTCTGGATTAAAGAAAATCTCTAAACCAGGTCTTCGTGTTAACGCTAAGAGTAATGAAATTCGTCCAGTATTAAAAGGTTTAGGTATTGCAATCATTTCTACCTCCCAAGGTGTTATGACTGATGCACAGGCTAGAGCCTTAGGTATTGGCGGTGAAGTCATTGCTTATATTTGGTAGGAGGTAGAATATTATGTCACGTATTGGTAACAAACATATTACTCTTCCTGCTGGAGTTACTCTCAGCGAAGAAAACCGTATCGTTAAGGTCACTGGTCCTAAAGGAACATTAGAAGTTAAACTTAATGACAACATTTCTATGAATATTGAAGGTGACACAGTTATCTTCACACGTAGTAATGAAGAAAAACAAACCAAACAAAATCATGGTACAACCCGTGCCAACATCAATAACGCTATTATCGGTGTCAGCACTGGTTATAAAATTGAATTAACTATGATCGGTATTGGTTATAAAGCACAAATGAAAGGTGATGCTGTTGAAATTTGGGCAGGATTCTCCCACACAACAACAGTTAAAGCATTACCTGGTGCTAAAATTTCTTGTACTGATGCAACTAACATGGTTGTTGAAGGTATTGATAAGCAAGCCGTTGGAGAAACCGCTGCAAGAATTCGTGGTGTTAGACCTCCAGAACCTTACTTAGGTAAAGGTATTCGTTATAAGAACGAACACGTTGTTACTAAAGAAGGTAAGCGTGCTGCTGGTAAGAAATAATCAAGGAGGATAGAGTATGGTTAATAAAGAAGCAAAAAACGTTTCTAGAGTTCGTAGACACATCCGTGTTCGTAAAACTCTTTCTGGAACTTCTAGTTCCCCAAGATTATGTGTTTACCGTTCTAACAAGAATATCGAAGCACAAATCATTGATGATACAAAAGGTATTACCTTAGTTTCATCAAGCAGCATGAGCTTAAAGCTCGCTAACGGTAGCAATATTGAAGCCGCTACAAAAGTTGGTGAAGATATCGCTAAAAAAGCCTTAGCAAATAATATTGAAACTGTAGTCTTTGATCGTTCCGGATATATTTATCATGGAAGAGTTAAAGCTCTCGCAGATGGCGCTAGAAGCGCAGGACTTAAGTTCTAATTAGGAGATAAGTATGGCAGAAGAAATTAAAAACGAAAAAGTAACTGAAGAAGTTAACAATGCTGAAGCTCCTAAAGCTTCTAACGAAAAAAGAAACCCACGTGGTGATAAAAAACCAAATGGTCGTGTTTTCAAAGAAAAGAAAGACGACGGCATTGAAGATAGAGTAGTCTTCATTAACCGTGTATCTAAAACCGTTAAAGGTGGACGTAGAATGAAATTCACCGCCCTTGTTGTCGTTGGTGACAAAAACGGTAAATATGGCTTCGCTCTTGAAAAAGCCGCTGAAGTACCAGATGCAATTAAAAAAGCAACTTCTACCGCTAAAAAGAACATGTTCAGTGTCCATTTAGTGAAGAAAGGTGCAACCCTTCCACACGAAGTTGTTGGTAAATATGGTGCATGCAATGTTTACTTAAAACCAGCCCCTGATGGAACTGGTGTTATCGCTGGTGGTCCAGTTAGAGCTATCCTTGAACTTGCAGGCGTTCAAAACGTTTGTAGTAAAGTTTATGGATCCCGTGCTCCAATTAACATTATTAGAGCAACACATAATGCTTTATCTAATTTAAAGAATTATAGTAAAGTCCTTGCTTTAAGAGGCAAAGAACAAAAAGCGGAATAAGGAGGTATAACTCATGAAACTTAATGAATTAAAATATACTGACGGCGCTAGAAGTTCTTCTTACCGTAAAGGTAGAGGAATTGGTAGTGGCAACGGTAAAACTTCCGGAAAAGGCCATAAAGGACAAAACTCCCGTAGTGGTGGTGGCGTTGCTATTGGTTTTGAAGGTGGTCAATTACCTTTATTCCGTAGAATTCCAAAACGTGGTTTTAAAAATGTAAACCACATCAAATACGCCACAATTAATGTTGGTGCATTTGAATCATTTAAAGAAAATACTGTTATTTCTGCAGCTTTATTAATTGAAAAAGGCTTAATCAAAAAAGAATTTGATGGTCTTAAGATTTTAGGTGGCGGAAAATTAACAAAACCATTCACAGTTCAAGCTAACGCTTTCTCTAATTCTGCAAAAGAAGCTATTGAAAACGCTGGCGGTAAGATTGAGGTTCTTTAATGAAAAAACTTGGTTCGATTCTTAAAAATAAAGAGATCATGACTCGTGTATTATTCACGATTTTAATCTTGTTTATTTTCCGTATCGGATCTCAGATCACCGTTCCTGGAGTGACTGTTGGAGAAGAATTAAGTAAATATTTATCAGGTAATAACGCATTATCTTTAATGAACTTACTTGGTGGTGGAACACTTCAAACATTCTCAATATTCGCTTTAGGTGTTTCCCCTTATATTACGGCACAAATTATTGTTGAATTATTGGCAACAGATGTTCTTCCTGCCTTAACTGAACTTAAGCGTCAAGGACAATATGGCCGTAAGAAAATGGAGATGGCAACCAGATACTTAACATTAATGTTAGGTGCTGTACAAGCATATGGCATTATCAAAACCATGGAAAATTCTAAATATATTATGTTTAGTGCAGGAGATTATCCTTGGTTAACATATATCTACGTAGTAGTAGTTATGATGGCAGGTAGCATGCTTGTTATGTGGCTTGGTGATCAAATCTCAGTTAAAGGCATTGGAAACGGTATTTCTATGATTATCTTTGCTGGTATTGTTTGCTCATTACCAACACAAATCACAACCGCCTTTGCTAACTGGGTTATGGCATCTATTTATAAAGCTGATGATGCACGTATTATTGCGGGTATATTCCAATTCTTGTTATATGTCCTTGCATATTTGCTTGTTATATCATTTGTTACATTTATCGAACTTTCGAAAAGAAAGATTCCAGTTCAATCATCTGGAAAAGGTGGAGGTCAAACTGCCTCAATGGCAAGAGCAAGTTTCTTACCTTTAAAGATTAATAGTGCAGGAGTTATTCCTGTTATCTTTGCTAGCTCCATTATGATGGCACCTAGCATTGTTGCAGGATTTATCGATGGTAACACTAATGCGGGTTGGTTACAAATCTTCTCCACATCAACTTTATTCGCAATGCCAGGAATAAATGGAACAACTTGGTATATGCCATGGGGATTAATTATCTATGTTGTGTTAACCATCGCCTTCTGTTTCTTCTATGCAAATATTCAAATTAATCCACAACAACTTGCGGAAAACTTCCAAAAATCTGGAAGCTATATTCCTGGAATTAGACCAGGTAACGAAACCGAAAGATATGTTCGTAAGGTATTAAATAGAATTACAGTAATAGGCTCTTTAGCTTTAGCGCTTATTGCTACACTCCCAAGTATCTTAACTATGACAGGTGTATTCGGAGATAACTCATCACTTGCCTTAGGTGGTACTGGACTTATCATTGTTGTTGGTGTCGCTCTTGAACTTAACAGTCAAATTGATGGTTTACTTGCTGGTAAATCATTTGATGAAGTTGTTGCGGGAGGCGGCAGATAATGAAGAAAAACATTATCTTAATGGGCCCACCAGGTGCTGGTAAAGGTACATTAGCTAAACAACTAAAAGAAGCCTTTAATCTCGTACATATTTCTACAGGAGATATGTTTAGAGAAGCTATAAAGGAAAAAACGGAACTTGGTCTATTAGCACAATCTTATATGACCAGGGGCGATCTTGTTCCTGATGATGTCACAATTGGTATCGTCAAAGATCGTTTAAGTAAAAAAGATTGTGAAGGTGGATTTCTCCTTGATGGATTTCCTAGAACATTAGTGCAAGCTAGTGCTTTAGAATCTCTAGCGAAAGAAATCTCTCGTGAGATTGACGTTGTAATTAATCTAGATTGTCAAAAAGATGAACTAGTAAGACGTATCTCTGGGCGTAGAGTCTGTCGTAATTGTGGGGCTCCATTCCACATCGAAACTCTTAAACCAAAAGTTGAAGGTGTTTGTGATTATTGTGGTGGAGAGCTCTATCAAAGAGCAGATGACACTAAAGAGGCACTTGAAGTTCGTTTATCTCACTATCTCTCCGATACCGCTCCTTTACTTGGTTTTTACCAAGAAAGAGGAATATTGAAGAATTTCAATTCTTTAAAAGGTAAAGAAGAAGTATTCGATGACGTTAGTCGTTATTTAAAAGGCTAATATGGTTATCACAAAATCCGCTCGTGAAATTGCTTTAATGAAAGAAGCAGGTCATGTTGTGGCATTAATATTTGAGGAGGTTAAACCTCTTATTGTTAGTGGTGCTACAACATTGCAAATTTCTGAAAAAGCAGAGCAAATCATGATTGAACATGGTTGTAAGAGTTCTTCAAAGGGCTATTATGGTTACCCAGAGGCTATCTGTGTTTCCGTTAACGATACCTTGGTGCATGGTATCCCAAGCAAGAACATTCATCTAAAAGAAGGCGATATTGTCTCTTTGGATGTTGTGGTTAACTATAAAGGCTATCACGCTGATGCAGCGAGAACCTATCCAGTAGGAACTATTTCCGAAAAAGCAGAAAATCTCATTAAAGTTACTGAAGAGGCTTGGAACTATGCCGCTAGTAAAATTCATGAAGGTGCTTATTTAGGAGATGTTTCCCACGCGATTCAAGATTATTGTGAGAGTAGGGGTTATTCTCTTCCTCGTGATTTTACGGGTCATGGAATTGGTCGTAGCATGCATGAAGATCCAAGTATCCCTAATACTGGAGTGGCCCACACTGGATTAATTTTAAAATCTGGTATGACTCTAGCAATTGAACCTATGGTGGCATGTGGTAAACCTGCTACTAGAGTTCTTGGAGATGGTTGGACAGCAAAAATGAAGGATGGCCAGTTATGTGCTCACTACGAAAATACAGTAGTAGTTACAGAAACTGGTTATGAAATCATTACAAAACTTAAGGAGGACTAAGATGTCTAAACAAGATGTCATCGAAGTACAGGCGGTCGTTACTGAAACCTTACCTAACGCGATGTTTAGAGTAAAGCTTGAAAACGGCGTAGTGATCTTGGCTACCGTTTCTGGAAAAATCCGTATGAATTACATTCGCATTCTTCCAGGTGATAAGGTCACTGTAGAAATCTCGCCTTATGATTTAACACGGGGCCGTATAACTTATCGTTTCAAATAATGTAAACGAAAAATTTAGGAGGAAAACTTATGAAAGTCAGACCCTCAGTCAAACCTATCTGCTCAAAGTGTAGAGTTATCAAAAGAAATGGCAAAGTTATGGTCATTTGTAGCGATCCAAAACACAAGCAGAGACAAGGTTAATTAGGAGGAACAGAATATGGCACGTATTGTTGGTGTTGATATTCCAAATGATAAGCCAGTTAGTATTGCTATTACCTATATTTACGGTATTGGCAGACCAACGGCTGCAAAAATCTGCTCAGCTGCTAAAGTTGACGGAACGATCAGAGTTAAAGATTTAACTGATGATCAATTTAACGCAATTCGTACAGAACTTGCAAAATACAAAACCGAAGGTGACTTACGTAGAGAAGTTGCTTTAAACATTAAAAGATTAACAGAAATCGGTTGTTACCGTGGTTTACGCCACAAAAAAGGCCTTCCAGTTAGAGGACAAAGAACAAAGACCAATGCTAGAACACGTAAAGGTCCACGTAAAACTATCGCTAACAAGAAGATGGCTCCACAAGGTTAATGAAAGGAGAAGAGTATGGCTACTAAAACTACAACTCGTAAGAAGAAAATTAAACGTTCTTATACTCGTGGTGTTGCACACATTCATTCAACTTTCAACAACACCATTGTTACTATTTGTGACCAACAAGGTAACGCAATTGCCTGGTCTAGTGCTGGTGCATTAGGCTTCAAAGGCGCTAAGAAATCCACTCCATTTGCTGCACAACAAGCAGCAGAAGCCGCTGGTAGAGCAGCTTTTGAACAAGGTTTAAGACAAGTCGATGTTGATGTTAAGGGTGCCGGCCCAGGTAGAGAAGGCGCAGTCCGTTCTTTAGCTGTCGTTGGTTTACAAGTATTAAGTATTATTGATACTACCCCAATCCCACATAATGGTTGCCGCCCACCAAAGAAACCAAGAGGCTAATTTAGGAGGAATCAGATATGTCTAAAATTGCAAACCCATTTGAAAGATTTAACATTGAAGAAGCTAAATACGATCCTACTGAAAATTATGGTAGATTCGTTATTAAACCACTTGAAAGAGGTTTTGGTGTTACATTAGGTAATACTTTACGTAGAGTTCTTCTTTCTTCCCTTCCAGGTGCATCAACCTATGCTGTGGAAATTGAAGGTGCTCAACACGAATTCTCTGCATTAGATGGTATTGAAGAAGATGTTACAACCATCATTCTTAACTTAAAACAATTAGTCTTAAAGATTGATTTAGACGATTTAGAAAATCATGTTCTTGAAATCAATGTCAAAGGTGAAAAAGTTGTCACTGGTAAAGACATTGTTTGCCCAAGTGGTGTAGAAGTTATCAACCCAGATGTTGAACTTGCTCACGTCACTAAAGAAGGCCACTTAAAGATGAAGTTACATGTCCGTAATGGTCGTGGATTCTTCACCGCTGAAAAGAACAAAATTTTACATAAGGATACCCCAGTTGGATTTATCCTTACCGACTCTAACTATTCCCCAGTTACTAAAGCTGGCTATAGCGTTGAATATACCCGTGTTGAACACGATTCAAGCTATGAAGCCTTAACTTTAGAAGTTTGGACCAATGGTAGTATGATGCCACAAGAAGCAGTTGCTTATGCTGCTAAAATCTTAGTGGATCACTTCGCTAAATTCTTAAATGTTGCAGAAATTAGTGAAGATATCACCATTGAAAAGGATGAAGTTGAAGTTGTTGAAGAAGCACCAGTTGATGCCTCTATTGATGACCTTGACCTCACAGTTAGATCACATAACTGCTTAAGAAGAGCAAATATCTTAACTGTTCTTGCTTTAGCATCACACACACGTGAAGAAATGATGAAAACCAAAAACCTTGGTAAGAAATCATTAAAAGAAATTGAAGATAAATTAGCAGAACGCGGTTTATCCTTCAAAGAAAACTAAGGAGGTAATTATATGCCAGCACAAGGTAGAAAAAACGTCCACGGTAAGACCGGTGTTCGTTTCAAAGCAGCATACACAAAAAGCAAATATGAAAATATGCTCCGCAATGTTGTTACTGATTTAATTACTTTCGGTAGTGTTAAAGTAACAGCCGCTGTTGCAGTGGATGTTGTCAAAGAAGCTGATAGACTTGTCACGTTAACAAAGAAAGAAGATGTCATGAACGCTAAACGTTCTGCTCACAGCTTTGTTAGAAAAGATGAAGCTATTGCTAAACTCTTTAATGAAATTGGCCCTAAGATGAAAGACAGAAATGGTGGTTATACCAGAAAGCTCAAACTTGAGAATCGTAAAGGTGATAACGCTCCAGTTGTCTTAGTTAGTTGGGTTGACTAATTAATCGCTAAAAACACAAATTAGGCCGGCTTATGTCGGTCTTTTTTGTTGTATATGAATCCCATATTTTCTAGTATTATCTTATTTTTTTACAAAATTATATGAAAAGAATCGTTATTCATATTAAATTTTAATTATTTATTGATGTTATCGCATTTTTTTCTTTTTTTATGTTTGTAGGATAAATTATCAAGCATTAAATTTATTTGCTTTTGTAAAAAAAAGTATTATAAATAATGTATGGAAACGAAATTAATAACTTTTTTAACAACGATAGCTTGTAGTTTCCCATCTATATTGATCGGGCAAATAAAAAATTCAATTTCTCAAATTTTTGCTGAGCCAATTTTTAATGGTGAAACAATTTCTGAACCAGTGTATGCCGAACCTTTAAATTTAAGGAGCGAAAATTTCCGACATAATTGCAATCATTACGAATATTTTGTAAATTTAGGTAATCATATCGGATATAACGAAAAACAAGCAACTTGTGGTTATGTTGCTCTTGCGATGCTTTTATGTTATTACGATACTTACTATAATCCTAATATTGTAAGTGATTCTTACACAGCATATGGAAACAATTCAATATCTCCTGGCACCAATATTGAACCAGCCTCTAACACAACAAACATTTTTGATTATTACGATTTTTTGCGAAACCATAAAGATACATGTCTTCACTCGTATTTGGTGCTTAAGGGTAAAGGAGCATTGTTATCCAATCCTCAATCTGTTGCAGCAAATTTTCAGTACGAATTTGGAACATCAGAAAGCATAATAACATCTCTTGCTAATTCATACTTAGGAGATCTAAATATTTCGAATTACACCATAAACTCTATATCAAAACCAGAAGGTCTTGATATGGACCAAGCTGAAGAGATTCATGATTTTATTATTTCCGAAATTAATGCTGGACGTCCTGTCTTTGCTGGATATAACAATCATGCGCAAATTATTTATGGTTACGACGATACCAAATATTATGTTCATAAGGGCTATGTGGGGCAAGAACAATCAACATATAGCCATGGCAGAGGATTAAGTTATTCAACTCAGGATTTTGCTGCAATCTCTATTCATTTTGAATCTTCACCACACGTTCATTCTTATAATTATTTTGATGATGGTGTTGGCAATTATTATTGTGCTTGTGGAACCTATAAGCCTGTCCATGTTCATGATTACACCGATCATTATGTTTATTTCTCTTCTAATTATCATTTAAGTTATTGTGCTTGTGGAGCGCATATTACAGAATTACATTCTTATAGAATAAATTTACATAATAATCCTTGTGTTTGTGGAGGTTCAGTATGGGGAAATTAGTCAAATTATTAACATTTTCATTATCGTGTTTCTTTTTAATAGGATGCGCACCTGGCGACGCAACAGAGCGTTCTATTGAATTAGAGAAAGATCAAATTACCGTTCATGGAAGATGGGCAGGAAGTAATGAGGATGCTTCGACAAAGATTATTAATTTAAATGTTGGTGATTCAATATCTGGAATACTTAAAAATCCTATGGAAGGCTATTGGAGCGCGCCAAATAGACCTATCGGGGTTTATTTAGACGCTGAAAGAACAACTAAACTAAAAACAAGTCAACTTCTTAATTGGGATGGCTCTTTCCATGATTTGTATGTGTATTCTGAAGTATTGGGTAATATAGATATTAATACTTATTTTTCTGGAACTTATTACGGAAATGAAGAAGATAGATACCTTAATATTTCTAATGGTGCATTTACCATGAATTTTGACGGAAATGTTATTACTGGCAATATTGTTCTTGGAGACCACGACTTAGAATATTTGATGACTAATGTTGTTTTTAACGGTGCTCCTTTATCAGAATTTAAAGATTATGAAGATTACAATTATTATGTTGATGGATTTGAAATTACTGATGAATTAGGTTTTTCCTCAACACAATATGAAACTAGAACAATTAATTGTAGTGCGATATTTCTTTTCTTTAAGTTAGTAGATGGGCATTTCCAAACTTTCGAAGAATATATGTGTAATTATTTTACACAAAACAATTATTTTTCCATTGATTACGATTTAGTGGATTAAATCTTTATCCCATATACCTTATTTATTAGAGAAAACATAAAAATATTTTAGTTTTGCAGGTTTTTCTATACATAAATCAACAAGTATTATATTTTTATTGTTTTTTCCCTTAACAAGTATTAAATAATAAGTATATGGAAACGAAATTATTAACATTTTTAACAACGATAGCTTGTAACTTCCCATCTATATTTATCGGTCAAATAAAAAATTCAATTTCTCAATTTTTTGCTGAACCAGCATTTAATGGCGAAGCAATTTCTGAGCCAGTGTATAGCGAACCTTTAAATTTAAGGAGCGAAAACTTCCGACATAATTGTAATCATTATGAATATTTTGTAAATATAGGCAATCATATCGGATATAACGAAAAACATGCAACGTGTGGTTATGTCGCTCTTGCAATGCTTTTATGTTACTACGACACTTATTACAACCCTAATATTGTAAGCGATCCCCACACAGCTTATGGAAATGGTTCAATATCTCCAGGTACTAATATGGAGCCAACCTCTAATACGAATAGTGTTTTGAGCTATTACGACTTTTTAAGAAATAATAAAAATACTTCGCTTCACTCATATTTAATATTGAAGGATAAAGGAGCTTTAGTATCTAATCCTCAATTTGTTGAAACAGATTTTCAGGATGAGTTTGTAACATATCATACAACAATAACATCACTTGCAGACTCATATCTTGACGATTTAAATTTTTCGAATTACACGATAAGTTCTATATCAAAAACTGATGCTTTTGATCCGGATCAAGCTGAAGATATTCATAACTTTATTGTTTCCGAAATTAATGCTGGCCGTCCTGTTTTTGCTGGATACGCGGGTCATGCAAGAGTTATTTACGGTTATGACGATAATAGATATTACCTACATGATGGAGATGTAGGGCAAGAAGAATCATATTTTGTTCATGGTGGCAATGGATTTCGCTATCAAAGTGCGGATTTTGCTGCAATTTCTATACAATTTGAATCATCAGAACACGTTCATTCTTATAATTATTTTGATGATGATGTAGGTAATTATTATTGTGCTTGTGGAACTTATAAACATATTCATGACTATACCGATCATTATGTTTATTTGTCTTCTAATTATCATTTAAGTTATTGCGAGTGCGGTGCTCATATTACAGAATTGCATTCTTATAGAATAAATTTGCATAATAATCCTTGTGTTTGTGGAGGTTCAGTATGGGGAAATTAGTTAAATTATTAACATTTTCATTATCGTGTCTCTTCTTGCTTGGATGCGCACCTGTCGAAGAAGAACCTGAGCCTGTTATTGAATTAGAAGAAAATCAAATTGCCATTCATGGAAGATGGGCTGGAAGGAATAAAGATGCTTCAGTAAAGATTATTACTTTAAATGTTGGTGATCCAATAGTTGGAATACTTCAGGATCCTATAGAGGGTTATTGGGGTTCGCCAAGTAGACCTGTTGGAGTTTATTTAGATGCAAAAAGAACAACCAAATTAAAAGCCAGTCAACTTCTAAATTGGGATGGTTCTTTCCATCATATATATATGTATTCAGATTTAACTGATGATATTAATATTAGTGAATTTTATTCTGGAACCTATTACGGCAATGAAGAAGATAGATACATTAACTTTTCTAATGGCTCATTTACGATGAATTTTGACGGAAGTGTTATTACTGGCGATATTGTTCTTGGAGAACATTCCTTATATTTTAATATGGTTAATGTCGTATTTAATGGCATTCCTGCAACAGAATTTGTAGATTATGATCCATATAATCTTTTTAATTACATGCCTGAGGCATTTCAAATTCAAGATCAATTAGGGCTTTCCACAACTGGATATGAAAGTAAGTCAATTGTTTGTGATGAGCTATTACCTTTCTTTAATTTAGTAGCCTTGAGCGGCAATCCTAGAGAATATAATTATTCCTTGATTTTTACACAAAATAATAATTTTTCCATTGATTACGATTTATAAGATTAAATCTTTATCAATATACCTTATTTATTAGAGAAAACATAAAAATAGTTTAGTTTTGCAAGGTTTTCTATACATAAATAGTATTTATGTTGATAGATTACTTGTTTTCTACTAAACTAATAAATGGTCGTAAATACTTATTAAAGTATTCAGGAGGGTATATATGACGAAATTACAACCACATGCTGTAAAACTAATTACAGAAATCGTTGAACGTTATAAAGATGAACCTACCGCCACAATGATGATTCTTGAAGACATCCAAAAAGAATACGGATATATTCCTCTAGAAGTTCAAGAATTAGTCAGTGAACTTACTGGTGTTCCAGTTAGTGAAATTTATGGTGTAGTTACTTTCTATTCGTTCTTCTCAATGACACCAAAAGGAAAATACGTTATTGGTGTTTGCTTAGGAACTGCTTGCTATGTTAAAGGCAGCCAATTAATCTTAGATAAGTTCTCAGAATTACTTGGAATTAATCCAGGTGAAACTACTGAAGATGGCTTATTCACAATTGATGTATTACGTTGCATCGGTGCTTGCGCTGTTGCTCCAGCTGTTAGCATTAATGGTAAAGTTTATCCACAAGTAAAAGTTGATAACGTTAAAAATATTATTGAAGAATATCGTAACAAGGAGGGCAAATAATTATGGCTGATAAGATTTCTACTTTAGCAGAACTTGAAAAGTCCCATGACCTCTGCGGCGCATGCATGAAAAAGAAATTTGCATGTGAACCAGGACATAGAGCAATCGTTGTCTGTGGTGGTACTGGTTGTTTAGCTAGTGATTCACAAGGTATTCTTGATCGTTTACACGAATTAATTAAAGAAAAAGGCTTAGAAGGTAAAGTAACCGCAAACGTTGTTGGTTGTTTCGGATTCTGTAGCCAAGGACCATTTGTTAAGATTTTCCCAGAAGAAACACTTTATACAAAGGTTAAAGTTAGTGATGTTGATGAAATTATTGAAAGCGACATCATTGGTGGAAAGGTTGTTGATAGATTATTATTCGTCGACCCACAAACAAAAGAACATGTTCAAAAACAACATGATATTGGATTCTATAAACTTCAAAGAAGAGATATCGCTCTTCATGGTAATAGCGAAATTAACCCAGAAGATATTAATGAAGCCATCGGTTTTGGTGCATTTAAAGGCTTAAAACGTGCCTTAAGCATGACCAGAGAAGAAGTTATTGATGAAGTATTAAAATCAGGACTTAGAGGTAGAGGTGGCGCAGGCTTCCCAACTGGAAAGAAATGGAGCTTTGTTCCAAAAACTGATGGACCTAAATATATGATTTGTAATGGTGATGAAGGCGACCCAGGAGCATTCATGGATCGTAGTATCATCGAAGGTAATCCTTGTGCCGTTATTGAAGGTATGATGATTGCTGGTTACGCAATTGGTGCACAAAATGGTTACTTCTATGTGCGTGCTGAATACCCAATTGCTGTTAAGAGATTACAAAAAGCAATTAAAGACTTAGAAGAAGTTGGTTTATTAGGTGATCACATCTTAGGTACTGACTTCTCATTCAGATGTCACATTAGATTAGGTGCTGGTGCATTCGTCTGTGGTGAAGAAACAGCCTTAATTAATTCTATTGAAGGTAAAAGAGGTATGCCTCGTCCACGTCCTCCATTCCCAGCTGTTAAGGGTTTATGGGGATGTCCAAGTGTTGTAAATAACGTTGAAACCTTAGCATGTGTTCCATTCATCTTAAGAGAAGGATGGGAAAAATTTGCTGCTATTGGTACACAAGACACTAAAGGTACAAAGGTATTTGCTTTAGGTGGTAAAGTTAATAACGTTGGTCTTGTTGAAGTTCCAATGGGCACAACATTAAGACAATTAATTTATGATATCGGTGGCGGTATTCCTGGCGGAAAGAAATTCAAAGCCATTCAAACTGGTGGTCCTTCCGGAGGTTGCTTAACTGAAAAAGACTTAGATACTCCTATTGATTTTGGTAGCTTAGTTGCTGCTGGAAGTATGATGGGTAGTGGTGGTGCTATCGTTATGGATGAAGATAACTGTATGGTCGACGTCGCTAAATTCTATATGACATTTATCTGTGATGAAAGCTGTGGTAAATGTTCACCATGTAGAATTGGTACTAAGAGATGTTTAGATATCTTAACCAAAATCTGTGATGGTAAAGGTGAACCAAAAGACTTAGAAGACTTAAAAGAATTATCTAATGTTATTAGGAATAACTCCTTATGTGCTTTAGGTCAAACCGCAACCAATCCTATTCTTTCAACAATGAAAGCTTTCCCAGATGAATATCAAGCTCACGTTGTTGATCATAAATGTCCAGCCCATGTTTGTAAGAACATGATGGAATACTACATCCAACCAAATAAATGTATTGGATGTGGATTATGTATGCGTAACTGTCCAGTTGGCGCTATTGCTCCAGGAAGTGAACCTGCACATTTACCAAATGGTAATGTAAACCCAGGCAAATTTGCCCATGTTATTGATCCTAAGAAATGTGTTAAATGTGGTAGCTGTATGGCTGGATGCCGTATTGGCGCAATCATTAAGAAATAAGGGAGGAAACAATTATGGCATTAGTAAATATTAAAATTAATGGTCAACCTTACCAAGTTGAAAGTGGCTTAACAATTCTTGAAGCTGCTAAGAAATGTGGATATGTTATTCCATCCTTATGTTCTTTTAATAAAGGTAAATGTTCATTAGCAAGCTGTAGAGTTTGTTTAGTTGAAGTTGTTGGTGCTCGTGGTCTTGTTGCATCATGTGTCTATCCAGTCAACGAAGGTATGGAAGTCATCATTAACTCTCCTAAAGCTACTGAAGCTAGAAGATCTAGTGTTGAATTAATCCTTTCTAACCATCAAAAGAACTGCTTACAATGTGAGAAAAATGGACATTGTGAACTCTTAAAAGTCGCAGAAATGGTTGGTGCTAGAGATAATAAGTTTGCAGGTCAACAAACCGAACAAACAATTGATGAACTCGCTCCATCTATTATGAGAAATACCGCAAAATGTATCCTTTGTGGTAGATGTATTGAAAGATGTAAAGAAGCTCAAGGTATTTCCATCTTAGGTTTTGAAAATCGTGGATTTAATACCATTGTTGCTCCTGTACAAAATAGAAGCTTTGCTGAATCTCCATGTATCCAATGTGGACAATGTGTTAGCGTTTGTCCTACTGGTGCATTAATGGAAAAAAGCGAAATTGATAAGGTTGATGAAGCCTTCAAAGCCGGTAAGAAAGTTATCGTTCAAACTGCTCCTGCTGTTAGAGCCGCTATTGCTGAAGAATTTGGTCATAAGATTGGTTCTTCTGGCACAGGCAAAATGGTTGCAGCATTACATAGGCTTGGTTTCTATAGAGTGTTTGATACCAATTTTGCAGCAGATTTAACAATTATGGAAGAAGCCAGTGAATTAATGGAAAGAATCACCAAGAAAGGTGTCTTACCACAAATCACTTCTTGTTCCCCAGGTTGGATTAATTATCTTGAATATTTCCATCCAAATTTAATCCCACACTTATCAACATGTAAGTCCCCACATATGATGATGGGTGCTATCATTAAATCTTATTTCGCTAAGAAACATGATTTAGATCCAAAAGATATCTTTGTAGTTTCTATCATGCCTTGTACTGCTAAGAAGTATGAAAGACAAAGAAAAGAAATGCCAAATGATGTTGATGCAGTCTTAACAACAAGAGAACTTGCTAAACTCATTAAACGTAGTGGTATTAACTGGGATAAATTACCAGATGAACAATTCGATAATGATTTATTAGGCGAATATACTGGTGCTGGAGTTATCTTCGGTGTTACTGGTGGTGTTATGGAAGCCGCTTTAAGAACTGCTTATTTCTGGCTCACAGGTAAAGAATACGATAAGATCGAATTCACTGCTGTTAGAGGCTTTGAAAACGTTAGAGAAGCATCCTTAGATATCAATGGTACAGTTATTAAAGTTGCTATTACCTCTGGTATGAAGAATGCTGAACCACTCCTTAAGGCAATTGAAGAAGGTAAATCAGATTATGCCTTCATCGAAATCATGGGTTGCCCAGGTGGATGTATTGCCGGTGGTGGTCAACCATATGTTCACCCAATGCTCTTTCCAAATGAAGATGATGATATCTTAGAAACATTTAGAAGCAAACGCGCAAACGTCTTATATGAAGAAGATAGAGGTTTATCAGTTAGACAATCTCATAACAATAAGGATGTTCAATTCTTATATGAAGATTTCTTAGGAAAACCAGGAAGCGAAATTGCAGAAGAACTTCTCCATACAAGCTATAACGCAAATAGGGAAAAATATCCTAACAAGAAATAAGTAATTAATAAATTACTAACGCTCTAGAAATAGGGCGTTTTTCTTTTACATAAAAGGAAATATGTTTGTATAATATAAATGCTATGAGAGAAGTTAAATTATATAATTCTTTATCTAATAAAGTAGAAACATTTGAGCCTCAAATCCCAGGCAAAGTTAGCATGTATGTTTGTGGACCAACTGTATATAATCACCCACATGTTGGAAACATGCGTCCTGTGGTCGTTTTTGATACGCTTAGAAGGTTTTTATCTTATATCGGGTATGATGTTACCTATGTTAGTAATTTCACTGATGTAGATGATAAAGTCATTAAACAAGCTAAATTAGAAAATAAATCTGAAAAAGAATTAACTGATTATTATATTGGTGAATTCTTAAAAGTTACTTCTTTAATAGGATCAATGGCTCCAAATATTACTCCTAGAGTAACTGAATATATTGATAAGATTATTTCTTATGTTGATAATTTAGTTAAAATTGGCGCAGCTTATGTTGTTGATGGAGATGTTTATTTTAGAGTTAGCAAGATTAAAGATTACGGATGTTTATCCAATATAAATATTGATGATTTAGTAGTGGGCGCTAGAGTGGAAGAAAATACTATTAAAGAATCTCCACTTGATTTTGCATTATGGAAGAAAACCAATGAAGGCATTTCTTGGGATTCTCCTTGGGGAAAAGGTAGACCAGGCTGGCACACAGAATGCTGTGTAATGATTGATACAATATTCCCTAAACACTACATTGATATCCATGGCGGAGGATATGATTTAAAATTCCCACATCACGAAAATGAAATTGCTCAATCTGAAGCTACACACGGCAATAAGATTGCTAAATATTGGATGCATAATGGATTTGTTAATTTCGGTAATGAAAAGATGTCTAAATCCATTGGAAATGTTATATTCGCTAAAGATTTAATTAAAGACTATGGTGGAGCAGTTGCAAGATTAGTTATCTTATCCACAAACTATCGTTTACCTGTTAACTTTACTGAAGATACTGTTGGTAGCTCTAAGCAAGAAATAAGTAAGATTGAAATGGCAGTTAAACAACTTGCATTGAAATTACAAACTAGTGGTGTTGATTTAGATAGTGGTAAAGCAGATAAGATGGAAAACTTCTTATCTTATCTTGCAGATGACTTAAATACTTCTAATGCTTTAACTGAATTATTTAATCTTGTTAAACTTGCAAATCAATCTCTTAGAACTAAAGATATTGACCTTGTCTTGTTAGCTGATTTATTCAAAAATATTAAGGATATGCTATGGATTTTGGGTTTAGATATTAACTATGTAGTAATGTCTGATGAAGACAAAAAATTATATAATGATTATCTTTTATACAAACAAAACAAAGACTTTGATAATAGTGATAAGGTAAGGAAACTACTTATAGAAAAAGGTATTTTATAATATGGCTAATAATGAAAATATAATCTACGGGAGGAACCCAGTAAGAGAATCACTTAGATCACATAAAGCAGTTGCGCTTTATATTAGTGATTCATTTGATGATGAGGAAATGATTTTATTAGCAAAAAAAGACAAAATTTGTATTAAACGTTGCTCATATGATGAACTTAAAAAGTTTGCTGGAGGCGCTAATTCACAAGGATGTGCGGCAAAAGTTAAACCATATGAGTATTCTTGTTTACAAAACATTATTGGTCTATCAAAAAGAGAGAAAAATCCTATTATTGTCGTATTAGATGGGATTGAAGATCCACATAATCTAGGGGCAATATTAAGGAGTGCTGATGTTTTTGGTGTAACAGGAATCATCATTTCTAAACATCATCAAGTTCCATTAAACTCAACAGTCGCTAAAACTTCTGCTGGTGCAATTAACTTTGTGCCTGTTGGTTTAGTTAATAACATTAACCAAGCACTTAAAGAACTAAAAGAAGAAGGTTTCTGGGTTGTGGCAACCGATGGTAACGCCGAGACCAATTATCAAGACATTGATTATAATTTCCCAACTGTTCTAGTTATTGGCAGTGAAGGAAAAGGAGTTTCATCCTTAGTTAAAAAGAATTCTGATTATCTTGTGAAAATTCCGATGTATGGTAAGGTTAACTCCTTAAATGCATCAGTAGCCACAGGAGTCTTGTTAAGCAAAATTAAAGGCTAATTTGTTCCTTCCTAGAAAGGAAATTAAATATGGAAAAGAAATCCAATTATATGGGGTCTTTTTCTATACTCAAAGATGATGATTTAGTTGCTCAAATTGCAACAGGAAACCATGAAGCTTTAACAATTTTATACACAAGATATAAGATTTTTGCAAAGAAATTAGTCTCTGAATACCTTACTACTTTTCATGATGATGGCATTTCATTTGAAGAACTTGAAGCAGTGGCTCTTTCATCATTAAACGAGGCAATGAAGAAATATGTTCCAGGGCATAATAGTTTTTATTCTTATTGGATCGTATTTGCCAAACATGCATTAGGGGATTACGCTGAGAAAAACTCTTATCGTTTAGGAGCTAAAATGTTTAAAGGTGTATCACTAGATGATACAGTGAAGAATGATACAGACTTAATCCTTGGTGATATTGTTGGAGAAGAAGACCGTAATATTAAAGATATTTTAGATAACAAAAACTTTATTGATTTTTTATATTCCGTAAAGAATAGACTTGGTCGTAAAGATATCAAAATTGTAGAACTTGTTCTTAAAGGTTTTGAAGTAAAAGAAATTGCTAAGAAACTAAAAATGAAGATTCCTACTATATACTACAGATTTAATTTATTAAAAAAAGTTTATAATCTATACATCTCAAATATCCAAAAGTAATTTGTATTTGATATAATACAAAACGTATGAAAGCGATTGAAGTAAAAAACTTGACCTTCTTCTACCAAAAAGATAGCCCATTAATTGATGGGTTATCTTTCTCAATAAATAAAGGCGATTATGTTGTTATTTTAGGAAACAATGGTTCTTGTAAATCCACAATCGCAAAACTATTAACTGGTATTGTTAAACCTATTAGCGGTGAAATCTATATTAACGGAAATAAGGTAACTGATAACTACGTAAATCCTGTATCAATTGTCTTTCAAAACCCTGATAACCAATTTGTAGCCTCTACAGTTGAAGAAGATATTGCGTTTGGCTTAGAAAACAAATGTGTTGAACGTTCTATCATGCAAGAGAAAGTTTTAGAGTTTGCAAAGAAAGTTCATATGGAAAAATATCTTTCTTTTGAACCAAGTAATCTTTCTGGAGGACAAAAGCAAAGAGTAGCTTTAGCAGGTGTTCTTGTCTTAGATAATGACATCTTAATTTTAGATGAGGCTACTTCTATGCTTGATCCTAAGGGTAGAAATGAAGTTAACTCATTAATTGCAGAATTAAGAAAAGATAACAAGGATTTGACAGTAATTTCTATTACTCATGATGTGAATACTATTTTTGATGGTAACCAAGTTATTATCTTTAACAATGGTAATATTGCTGCTCAAGGAGTTCCTAGTGAAGTCTTTGAAAGTGATGATGAATATATTAATAGTTTCTTGCCATTTAATTTGAAATTTAAAAAGAAACTAAATTTAGAAGGTTACAAGATTTCTAGTAACGATATTGAAGGAATATGTGAAGAATTATGCCAATCAAAATAAATAACGTATCTTACACATATTTCAAGAAAACTAAGCTTGCTTTTAAAGCACTTAATAATGTTTCTTTAACCATTGAAGATGGCTCTTTTACTTGTATTGTTGGAGAAACTGGTAGTGGTAAATCAACTTTAACAAAGTTACTTAATGGATTAATTAAACCAGATGAAGGTTCCATTAATATTGTTGATAAAGAAATAACAAACAAGAAATTTAAAGACTATAAAGACTTAAGAAAACAAGTTGGTTTAGTATTCCAATTTCCTGAATCTCAATTATTTGAAGAAACTGTTTTAAAGGATGTTTGCTTTGGTTTATTAAACTTCGGATTTAGCCAAAAAGAAGCAGAAATTAAAGCAAAAGACGCTCTAAAAGCATTTGGTATTAAAGAAGATAAATTTGAAAGATCTCCTTTTGAATTAAGTGGTGGAGAACGTCGTAGAGTTGCTCTTGCTGGTGTTATTGCATTAAATCCAAAAGTTTTGGTTTTAGATGAACCTACAGTAGGCCTTGATCCAATAGGCGCTATTGATTTTATGCGTACAATTAGACGTATTCATAAAAGTGGAACTACTGTTATTGTTGTAACTCACGATATGGATATGGCTTTTGCCTGTTGCACCAATGTAGTAATGCTTGATAAAGGTGAAGTTATCTTTTCAGGAACTAGAGAAGAATTCTTTACTTCGTCATTACTAGATTATTTCACTAAACCATTAATTGTTAATGCATTAGAAAATCTTAATGCTCATGGACTAAATATTTCCTATAAGGGAGTGCATTCTATTACCACTCTTATAGAGGCTATCAAAGAGGCACAAAAATGAAAGACATCACTATAGGAAGATATATTGGTCTAGACACACCAATTCATAGAATTGATGCAAGAAACAAAATCTTGTTGATGATTTTATTTATGGTAACTATTTTCTTGCAGTTCACTGTTTGGTCTACCTCATTAATCATTTCTGGCTTATTAGTTGTCATTTTGATTTGCTTTATGATTATTTCTAAAACCAGTATTGTTTCACTTTTAAAAAGCCTTTCATCTATGTGGTTTTTAATATTGTTTTTGTTAGTGATTTATATATTTATTCCAGGTAATTATAAGGTTCCTGCCTTTATGATTGGTGATTATCAAATCTATTGGGATTCATTCTATATGTCTGGATATATTCTTTTAAGAATTTTAATGTTTTTATCCATTACTTTGATTGTTACAAGTACAACTAAACCAATGGATATGACTTATGCTTTTGAATGGTACTTAACTCCATTAAAATATATTAAATTCCCTTCTCAAGCAGTCGCTATGACTATGTCTATTGCATTAAGATTTATTCCTACGATCTTAGATGAAAGTAAACGTATTATGGATTCTCAAGCTTCTAGAGGTGTTGATTTTGAAAGAAGTGGATTAACTAAGAAATTTAAAGCGATGTTTACACTTGTTATTCCTTTATTTGTTTCTGCATTAGAAAGAAGTGAAGAATTATCTAACGCTATGATGGCTAAAAACTATGATCCAAACGCTAAAAGAACTAGATATAGAAAGTTATCATTCCACTTTATTGATTTAGTAGCATTTTTATTAATTGGTGCCATTTTTGCAGGGGTTTTAACGATGTTTATCTTTAATTGCAATGGTGGATTCAATATCATCGAAATTATATTTGGAGTTACCCCAATTTTCTAATATGCGTATCTTAGCTACTGTTTCTTATAAAGGCACCAATTATTGTGGTTGGGCCAAACAAATTGATAAGAGTTCTATTCAAGGTGAAATAGAAAAAGTTTTAAGCACAATCTTTAATCAAGAAGTTTGCATTTATGGCGCTGGTAGAACTGATGCTAATGTTCATGCACTAGGGCAGACATTTCATTTTGATGTTGATAAGGAAGTTGACTTAGCAAGACTTCGTTATTCAATGAACAAGATGTTACCAAACGATATTCATATTGAATCAATGAAAGAAGTTAGTAGAGATTTTCACGCTAGATATTCTGCAAAAGGAAAACATTATAGATATATCCTTTCTTTAGGCGAGAATAATCCTTTTAAAAACGATGTAGCGTATTGTTTATTAAAAGATATAAATGAAGACTTATTGAGTGAAGCTTTAAAGTTATTTATAGGAACTCATAATTATCAAGACTTTACTAGTAAAGAAGAAGATGAACAAGGTTTTGTTAGAACTATTAGTGATATTAAAGTTAATAAAGTAGATAATGATATAACTATAGATTTATACGGTAATGGATTTATGAGATATATGATTAGATACATTATTGGTTCAGCAGTAGTTATTGCGCAAAATAAAGAAAGTTTATCTTTTATTAATAAGCATTTAGATTCAATAAATAGAGATGTAATCTCTTATAAAGCGCCTGGTAATGGTCTTTATTTAGTAGAAGTTATCTACTAATTAAAATATAGTTGTGGTATAATTCAAAACGTTCGAGGTATTAAATATGGGAAGAGCACACGAAGTTAGAGCTAAAGCAATGGCGGCTACCGCTGCTGCAAGAAGCGCATTATTTATGAGAGCCAGTAAAGAAATTTACATGGCTGCAAAATCTGGTGAACCTGATCCAGCAATGAACTTAGCACTTAGAAGTGCAATTGAAAAATGGAAAGCACAACATGTTACTAAAGATGTTATTGACCGTGCTATTCAAAAAGCTAAAGGTGGTTCAGCAGAAAGCTATGCTTCTGGTATGTATGAAGCATTTGGCCCAGGAAATTCATATTTCATGGTCGAAACATTAACTGATAACACAAATAGAGCTTTATCAGAAGTTAGAAGTGCCATCCAAAAGAAAGGTGGCCATATGGGTTCTGTTGCTTATAACTTCACACAAACTGGTATTTTTGATTTTAAAGGCACCAACCGTGACGAAGTAGAAGAAACACTTATCTTAAGTGATGTTGATGTTCGTGAAGTTACTATTGATGAAGATTTGATTGAAGTCTTAGTTGCTCCAGATGCATTCGCTCAAGCAAAAGAAGTTCTCAACGGAATGGGTATTACAGAATTTGAAACTGCTGAAATTAGTTATTTGCCAAATGACTATATCGAGATTACAGATCCTGAAGATAAGAAAAAATTTGATGAATTATGTGATGTTCTTGATGAACTTCAAGACGTTCAAAATGTTTATCACAACGTAAAATAAAAAATCATTTATTCTATAAAAGAGTCACATTTTAGAAAGAAAGTGACTCTTTTTTATTTGAATATATCTGAATGAGTTCCAGTACGGATTAAATATAAGATTAGATTGTCATTAGAGTACTTATATACTAATAACTGTTAATCACGCGGATAAAATGTAATTATTTCACGCTCAAAAATTGTAATTGAGATGACTTTGGAATATCCTCAATCCAAAGGAGGTCTCATACAAATGAATGGAGACAAATGGATGAGTATAAGAAGTGATTACTTAAAA
>JAZRZI010000046.1:0-2346 GCA_045601325.1 Bacilli bacterium | reverse complement strand
TTGTGTATGAACACAGTCATTATTTCCACCATTTCCACCTTTAAAAGAAATGCGACAGCCATTGATTTCCAAGTATTTAACATTAATAGCTGGTAACCCATTTTCTGCTCTTTGAGCGGGTCCGCCACTCTTGCTATCTCCGTCTTTACCCTTAACGATGATTTCACCGGTTTGTTTAGTTTGCCCAAAAATTTTTAATTTATAGTTAGAACCATTACCGGATTCAATAATTCCTTCATTAATTGTCAATTTAACATCATCATAGATAAATAAATTAGTATCGCCTTGAAGTTGTAAAGTTTTTAATGAAATATCTTCATCAACAAAAATATTACCACTTACATACCCAAATTCATTATCTATCCTTAGTTTATATGAATCAGTAACTATAGTTTCTTTACCATCTTTGTCAACATAAGAGGTTTGTTTAACAAGACTATCTTTAACAAAAGATCTACCATTAACGTCTTTATAATATTTTCCTGTAGATTCATCTACTAAACAATATTCATCACTTTCAATAATACGGCACGGTTTCAAAGTAACACCGTTTAATGTAACTTCGTATAATCTAACTTTAGAATATATTGTTTCATCACCTAAATAACCACCAAATAAGGTAACATTTTTATTTTCCGGTGTTCCTGTCCTAGATGCGTATTCAAAAGATAAATCACTATCTTGTAAATCTAAATAACTAACATAACGATCATCTACATATCTCTCTTGTCTTCCAATTATAACAGTGAATCTTTTAAATGGGACAAACCCATCTCCTTTGAGGGGCGTTTCAAAACACAAAGACTTGAATTGATTATCTTCTGCAAATAATCTGAATTGTTCACATCCACCAATAAAAGATGAAGTTTCTTCTAACAGCATAAATTCGAATTTTAAACGTGGATATTCTCCAACTTTAATTTCGGTATCAATTAGTTCTACACCAGTAGAATCTATATAATCAACTATTTCATAAGGTAAATATTCTGTTTGGGATGCATAAACTACATTAGCTTTTGTAAACGACATTGCTCCGAATGCCATAAAAGCAAATGCAAACAAATATAGTGCTTTATTAAAAATTTTTATCTTTTTCATAAAGCCCCCTCCTTTTTCATTTCAATATCAAATCACAATAATTATTTAATATTAAATTTAGTTACTTCTTATTTCTTGAAAATAGTTTTATTAATCCATTTATAAGAAGGGATTAAAAACTTAAATGCTTTATCTTTTTTCTTCCAATAAAAGAACATTGAAATATATGCAACTAAACAAATAAATAAGAATGATCCGATTGAAATACCGACAATTGCACCACCACTTAATCCAGGATGTCCAATTGCTTCAATTACTTCTGTTTTAGTATCCGTATGCCCGTCATATGTAGCAGTATAAGTTCTAACGCCAGTTTCTGTATATGTTGGTTCGGTCGTTACTTCACTTGTTACGGTTGCATCATGATATTCAACATGTGATGAATCATTAGAACATACATATTTTGCTTTAGCTGTAAATCCATCCCAAACAAACTCAACAAATTCATAATTATGACCTAAAGGTTCAAGATATCCATTGCCACCTTCCGCTTTCCATACTGTTAGATTATCAATTGGTGTAGTTCCATTTTCATCTTCATATAAAGCCCCACAAGAACATTCATAATAATCTTTCCATCCTGATGATGTTTCTGTAGGTGCTTGACCATTGACTTTTGAAAGACTGTGAGAGTGATTTACTGTAATTGTTACTTGACAAGAAATAGCGTTGAAATTATCATCATTTGGAGTAAATGTTACATTGTATAAAGTCACATCACTATCTACTAAAGAAGGCATTGTATTTGGTTCTGTCCATTCAAATGAACCAGGAACTTCGGTAGCATCGGCTTCTGAAACTTGAACATATCCACCGGCTAATGTGCTATCTGAAAGTTTTTGACCTAAATTAATGTCGCTTGAAGCAGGTGAATTTTTAATATATGGTTCAGCCTTACTAATCGTGAATTGAAGTTTTGCTTCCTTACCATCAACAGTGATTTTTGCCATAAAATCGCCGGCATTTGTTGGTATTCCGGAAAAAGATGAATATTCAGCTTGACCACTTTCTTTAATTAAATAAGTGACGGTTGGAAGTTCTAATCCTGCAGCTTCCCAAGCATCAGCTTCACCAGTTGCAAAAGTGACATTTTTTTCGTTTCCATCATAAACAAGATTTGTCGGAGACACAAGTGTCAAAGTTAGAGGATTCTCATCCCATCCTTCTATGCATCCTTCTGCACATGTTGCTGTAATGACATTATCATTCGCCACATAACTGAAATTGTGAATATGAGGAGCAGTATAT
>JAZRZI010000045.1:0-37084 GCA_045601325.1 Bacilli bacterium | reverse complement strand
TTTCATATTGGTTAACAAAGATGATAAAGAAGCATTATTAACTATAAGAAAGTTGTTAAAAAGAATCATTTCGATATCAAAAAAACTCCGTTTTAGGGACTTTAAGTGATTATGAATGTACAAATATATCTTAAGATATATAACTTTCCTATTTTAGCAACCATGTGCTCCTAAATGTTTTTTTGTAAAAATTGGGGCAAAAATAAATGCGCCTAACAAAGAAATCAAAGATTCTATTAAGCCGGAAATTAAGTATATCAATAATAGGCTATGGTTGTTGCAGCCTAAAGATTGTAAAATGCCTTGCTCTTTTTCGTTATCTAGAATCATACTAGAAAAGTAAATTAGTAAGAACAAAGCTGTCATCACTACGCTAATTGGTAAAAATATTACAAAGATAATTTTGAATAAACCAGAAGGAGTAGATATTCCAACACCAAATTGATTTCCAAACCCAATATCAATTTTGCCAGAAATTGATTCAAAGGAACTTTCGTAATACTTATTTTAGTAAGAATCTTGTTCAAGGTAGATAATGCCATTTTCAATTATGCTATCAAGCCAGGAAGCATCAAAAATATCAGCTGAAAATTTAATAGAGTTAGAATTAACAAAACCAGATATTGCTTCATTGTAGCCAAAACCAACAACAGTTACTCTTTTGTATTTAGTTATTTGTTGCCCATCTTCATAAGTTAAGCAAGACACAAAATGTTCTCTTTCTTTTGTGCTAAATAAAAAATTATGATTTATAACAGAATTTGAAGATAAATTAAAAAGCGAGCATGTTGATGTTCCTAGTAAAAGAATTTATTTCAATATTTTCATTTAAATAGCCTTCATTCAACATAATTTTACATACAAATTCAATTCTTAACCATTTATATTCAGATAAATGTTACAAAGAAACTGCAATGTAACAAAAAATTACATTTATTAGAAATAGGAAAAATTGTGTTGATTGAATCAGCACTTTTTGTTAACAAAAAACCTCCTTCATCATCACGCTAAACCTATTCAGTTTCAGCTCAATAAAGGGGGAATTTCAACATTTTTGGTGCCCGAGGCCGGAATCGAACCGGCACGATATCGCTATCGCTGGATTTTGAGTCCAGTGCGTCTACCAGTTTCACCACTCGGGCGGCTCTTTTTATTATAAGTATAAGTTAGAAATAATCAAACAAATTATTCTTCAGGCTTATTCTTACTTTCTTCCTCTTTCTTATCTTCTTCAATAGCTTCTAATATTTGAGGCAAAGGTTTAAACCAGTGATAAATTGCTTCAAAGGTATAAGATAAAGCAACATATAGAAAAGCTACTGGAACACCCCAAGAATAGATATCTGGTTTGGCAATAAAACAAATTAAATCAAATGTTACTAAATATATTCCTAAAGGAAGATGAAGGATTTTATCCAACAAACAAATACGTTTTCTTCTAGATTTGCTGCATAATCCCCAAAAGAAATCAACAATCAGCCAAGTTCCACCAAAAATAGTAATCCAGTTAAAAACTAGATTCTTTGTATCGCTTCTTTTAATAACTCCGATCAAAACAAGAATAGCAATAATTGCAAAAACTAAACCAATCAAAAATAGTTCTCCCGAGTAAAATAGTTTTACCTTTGTTTCATCACTTAGTTTTTTCTTTGCCATAATAATCACCTTGGAGCGCTTGGCGCGAGTCGAACGCACAGTCTCAACCTTCGGAGGGTTGCGCTTTATCCACATAAGCTACAAGCGCATTGGTGCGGTCAAGAAGACTTGAACTTCCACGAGTTTCCTCACTAGATTCTGATTCTAGCGCGTCTGCCATTCCGCCATGACCGCGGTAAAACTAGTATACACTATATTTTTAACGAAAAAACCACATACATTTTAGCATGTGGTTAATATTGTTATTTTTTTGGAAAATCAGTTCCTACGTATCGAGCAAAGATGTTTCTTGGAAGAGTTCCATCTTCTGTATATTCTTTAACTATTTTGATTTTGTCTTCGTATCTTGTACTCCAAGCAATGTAATCAATCATTAAAACGTTAACTTTACTTTCAGTAGGCAAGTAATATCTAATCTCCGAACCATTGCAAGTTGTGCCTGTTTCTGGAATATAAAAATGTGCGCTAGAATAAGTTGATAAATCATTTCTAATAACACTGGTAGTAACTTCGCATAAAGTTAAGAAATTATCAAATGGTAATGCTTTAAATATGCTTCCATAAGTGATATCACCTGAGACAATATCACCTCTAGCATTATTTGTTTCTACAAAGTAAATATTTTTACTATCTGTTGGATCGTATTCATCAAGATAATATTGATAGGCATATTTGTTATACAAATGAGGAATTTCAACCGCTTTAATAGCAGTCTTAGTGTAACCATATACAGGGGTAGTAATTTCAAGAATTTCTTCTTCTAAATATTTATCATAGATAGCTTTACAACCAGCATCAGGAGTGTAAGAAGATAAAGATCTTGTATCATTGATTTCACCAGTTGCAGAAGAAACTTTTCCAACACCGAAATCATATGTTAGTTTAATATGACCAACATCCTTGCCGTTTGAATAAGCTTGGATAGCAGGGACTCTATTAGAGTCTAATGCTTCATTTTCGCCGGTATGTGTGTGTCCTGTAAAAGCTAAGTCAATTGCTTTTGCGCAGTCACTAGAGATATTATCAGCAGAATCGTGAAGAAGTAATAAAATTACATCAGCGCCTTTATTTCTCAATTCTGTTGAATATTTCTTAACATAACTTGTTGGATTATCAAATTTCAAACCTCTAACGTTCTTACTTAAGATATCGCCAGTTAAACCTTCGCCAATCGCACCGATAATGCCAATATGCACACCTTTTCTAGTAATGGTTGTATAAGGCTCAACCCAATCGACATGCTTGCCACTATCAATTTGAATAATATTACAAGCAAGTAATGGGAAGTTCATATTTTCTTTGTTGCTTTTGATGCAATCGATTGTCCAGTCAAATTCATGATTGCCTACCGCCATCGCGTCAAAATTAAGATAATTCATCCAGTCAGTAACTAACCTACCTTTTGTAATGTTGCTATCTGCGGAACCTTGCCACATATCGCCAGAACTTGTAAGGACAAAACCATCCTTATTTGTGTTCTTTTTTGATAGCAAATAAGAGGACAATAAATTAATGCCTGGTTCATTTGTGCTTCCGTCCGAAATCTTCGCAACAGAGCCATGTAAATCATTAAGACTATAGAAATCTAATGTTTGCTTTCCGTTACGCAAAGAATCTTGTGTTTTATCCCATAAAGAATCTTTACTAGGTGTGCCTCCTCCATTCTTATAGAATGAAGAGCAACCAGTTAAAATAAAACCAGATAATAGAAGCCAAAGAAGTTTACTTCTTTTCACGAACGATACCTCTTCTTTCGTCTTCCATTTGTTGAAGTTTTTTAAAGTCGACCTTTCCGATTAATGTATGTGGTATTTCATCGATGAATTCTATTTCTTTAGGAACCGCCCAACGAATCAAGTATTTCTTGCAAGCATCCATAATTCTCTTTTTCATACCGACTTCATCGAAATATTTTGCTTTGACAAATAATTTAATTGCTGCTTGAAGTTTTGAATCAGGAATTTCAATTGCGCAGCATCCTTCAACACCATGTACAGTTTCTACTAATTTTTCTATTTCAGTTGGGAAAACACCAACACCAGAAACCTTAACAACACGTTTCTTACGTTGATCAAAGAAAATGTAGCCATCATCATCTTTGTGACCTAAGTCACCTGTAAATACCCAACCATCATGTAATGTGGCTTCAGTGGCTTTTTTATCTTTAAAATAGCCAATCATAACAGCGTCGCTCTTAAGAGCAATTTCACCTGTAATATTTGTGCCTAAATCATTGCCTTTATCATCGACAATTTTAAATTCCGCCCCTTTAATTGGGTAACCAATAGAGCCATCCTTATTATGGTCAAAACAGTTAACACAGTTAACGGCGACAGCTTCGGTTAAACCATATCCTTCAAATACTTGTGCGGAAGAACCATGCTTTTTCATCAAATTATCAAATCTATGTTTTAAAGAAACAGACATTGTGTCACCACCGCAATAGCAGACAATCAAATCTTTAATGTGTCTTGATTTTAAGAATTTTTCAGATTTGCATAAGCTTTCAAACATAGTAGGAACGCCACACATAACACTGATTTTAACTTTATTAAATATCTTGGCTACTGTCTTAGTGGAAAATTTAGGAACTAAATAGGTACCACAGCCATTAACAATACCCATATGCATTGTTACACCAAAACCAAAACCATGGAAGCTTGGTAAAACAGATAAGAATGGTTTACCTCTAACTTCTTCATCCGTATGACCCATGAGTTCTTTACGATGTGATGCGATATAGTTAAAGTTTTTATCGCTTAAACAAATGGTTTTAGGATCACCAGTTGTAGAACCACTATGGAGAAGAACACTAGTCTTTTTCCAGTCTGTATTGATTGGAACATCATCACCAGTTGTCTTTAACTCGTGAGCGTATTTAAAGCCTTCGAATTCATTTCTATATTTGCCAAGGTCTTTTCTAACATGTCTATCTTTAAATGTGTGATAGATAAATCTTTTACCCCAAGGTAAATAGTCTTCAATACGAGTGACATATATTTTATCAGCGATTTCACGATATCTATCCACTTCTTTTGCAACACGTTGTTCAAATAAGAAAGAAACCTTAGTATTTGTTTTCTTCATGATTGTAACAATTTGGTTAAATGGAATAAATGGGTGTACCAAGTTAACAATTGCACCAATTTTATTTAAAGCATAGATAAGAATTAATGTGTCTGGAATGTTTGGCTGAGCAACTAAAACAACATCATTGTTTCTAATGTTCAAAACATTGAATAATGTGTCTGCCATTTGATTGACTAATCTCACTAATCTTCTATAGGTAATAATATTTCCTTCGTAATGAATCGCAATCGTGTTTGGAGAAATACTTTCTTGTTCAAGAAGAGCTTGATACATAGTTTGTTCGATTTTCATAAGTTAATTACCTCCCAATGATAGCATCGAGCAATGCAAATAATCCGATGAGAAATGCCTCATGGCCAAAATATAAAATTAATGTATGACGTCCCATAAAGCATATTGGTCTTTCCCAATTTCCTTTGTGAGGTATAATTGATTTTCTTTTATCTTTGTAAACAAAGTATGACACAAGAGCGCCTAAAAAGAAGAACATAATATAAGGGAATAAAGGCATGTAATCTGATTGTCCTTTTGGTTCCCAAAAAAATGGAAAATAGAAATTAGGGTTTGTGGTCGCGTGTCCCCCTCTAGTAACAGTGAATGTTCCATATAATGCTGAACATGCATTTTTAAAATATGGGATAGAATATTGGGAAATTAAAAAACACACAAGAATGACCGCAACAATAGATCTCCAGGTTCTATTTTGAATGAGGCAATAAATAAACATACACACTGTAAGAACGCCAATTATATTGAAATCAACGCGCATACTTCTATCACCGAACCATCCAGCCCATTGGATCAAATTTGAGCAAACTGCGATAAGCGCAAACACACCAAATATTTCTAAAGTACGTTTCCAGTTATTTCTTGAAAATGAACAAGATATCCCACTTACAAAACAAAACGCCATAAGAGCCATTGGTTGAATAATTTGTCTTGCTGTGCATTTCCAATACCAGTTGTAGAAGAAATCATGCATCCAATCTATGCCCCATAATCCACCATAATTACCTAAATTCCAAAAAACATGGTCTAAGATAACCATAATAATTAAAATTCCACGGAAGAAATCTATCTCGTGTATTCTCTTTTCAAATGAATTACGTCTTCTATGTCGACTTTGTTTTTGTTCCATAAACAAAAAGATTATATACCAAACGCGCACGTAACGCCATTTTATTCGCTGATTGCGAATAAAAATAAAAAGATAATACATTGTATTATCCATTTCTGCAACTGTATCATTATATACAAAAAAACCAAAATAGAAAACATTTCTTTTGAATGGGCAAGTGAATAAAAAGAGCGATAATAATCGCTCAAATATTAAGTGTTGGTCGGAAAGATGGGATTCGAACCCACGACCTCTCGCTCCCGAAGCGAACGCACTACCAAGCTGTGCTACTTCCCGAAATCTCTGACTAAATTAAAAGTCAAAGAGGGAAAGTTGGTCTGTTTCGTTGAGATTATCTAAAACACCCAGCTCAGAAAGATCTTTCACATTAGTGGATGTGAGTTTTGTTCTTCTAAGTAAATCCTCCTTAGAGAAGAACTCGCCTTTTTTACGTTCTTCCACTACTGTTTCAGCGTTGTTATCACCTAAACCATCAATGGTGTTAAACGGCGGAATAAGTGATTTGTTCTCATGATCAACAACAAATCGAGTTGCATCAGACTTATATAAATCGATATTAGAGAACTTATAACCACGTTGAACCATCTCTAAAGCGATGTATAAAGTTTTGAGTTGTTCATCTTCTTTAGGAGAAAGTTTTTCTTTTTCTTGCAACTCTTCCATACGAGCAATGATTGCTTCTCTTCCTTTAATCATTGTAACAATATCGTGTTGTTTACTTCTAACAGAGAAGAAAGTAGCATAGAATTCAAGAGGATAATATACTTTAAAATAACCTACACGTATTGCCATTGTAACATAGGCAACAGCATGGCCTTTTGGGAACATGTATTGAATTAAATTACAGGAATTTATGTAGTATTGAGGAACATTATTATTCTTCATTATTTCCTCATATTCAAGTTTTAGGCCTTTTCCTTTACGAACATCTTCCATGATTTTAAAGGAAACGCCTGGATCTATGCCCATACCAATTAAGTAAGTCATAATATCATCACGGCATCCAATAACTTCACGAAGTGAACATGTGCCGTCTTCGATTAATTTATCAGCGTTGCCTGCCCAAACACCAGTACCATGAGATAGACCAGAAATAATAACTAAATCCGCAAATGTTTCAGGTTTAGTTTCTTCTAACATTTGTCTAACGAATCTTGTACCAAATTCTGGAATAGCTAAAGCACCAGTTTTCGCGTGAGTGTAATCATTATCCATGCCTAATGCATCAGGCTTAGAGAATATAGAAAGAACCTTCTTATCATTTAAAGGAATATCTTTAATATCAATGTGAGTTAGTTCGCACATCATTCTAAGCGCAACAGGATCAACATGCCCCAAAAGGTCAAGTTTCAAAATTGTGTCGTGAATAGAATGGAAATCAAAGTGGGTTGTTCTCCATGAGGAATCATTATCGTCAGCAGGGTATTGATAAGGTGTAAAGTCAAAAACTTCGTGTTCATGAGGAACAACGACAATGCCACCAGGGTGTTGTCCGGTTGTACGTTTAACGTCAACACATCCAGCAGCAAGATAACCAATCTTTGCTTTAGGAATTTGGCTTGTCTTTATTTTAGCTTCTGCCTCAGTCAAACCTTCTGACATAAACATACGGTCAAAATAGCCCAAAACGAAGCCATACGCAGTCTTTTCTGCAACGGTTTCAATAGTGCCTGCTCTATATGCAAAATCTTCCCCAAAGAGCTCTTTTGTGTAGTTATGTGCCCTTGCTTGATAGTCACCAGGGAAGTTAAGGTCAATATCAGGAACCTTTTCAGCGTGAAAGCCTAAGAAAGTTTGGAAAGGAATGTCTTGTCCATCATGAACCATAGGTTCTCCACATGTTGGACATTTCTTTTCAGGAAGGTCATAGCCCGATTTATATTCGGGCATTGTTTCCTTTGTCCATTCCACGTGTTTACAATGCGGACATCTATAATGAGGTGGCAAAGCATTAACTTCTGTAATACCAGACATTGTCGCGACAAAGCTACTACCAACAGAGCCACGGCTGCCAACAATATAACCATCATCGTTAGCTTTCTTAACTAATTTATGAGCGATGTAATAAATAACTGTGAAACCGTTGGAAATAATACCATTTAGCTCAACATCCAAACGGTCTTGGATTAATTGAGGAAGTGGGTCACCATATAACTCATGTGCCTTGTTATAACATATATCTTTTAAAAGTTGATCACAGTTTTCAATTGTAGGTGTGTATAAGTGGTTATTAGGAACAGGTAAAATGGATTCGATTTGGTCAGCAATAGCGTTGGTGTTAGTGACAACAACTTCGTATGCTTTGTCTTCACCTAAAAATGCCATTTCGTTAAGCATTTCTTGTGTTGTTCTAAAATGTTGATCTGGGTTTTCGAATCTATCTAATTTCTTACGGCCATAAGGGTTTAATGGATGTGGAACATTCTTTAAGCCAGGTGCGTCAATATAGATATCTCTAAATATCTTTTTATCAGGTGTTACATAGTGACAATCTGAAGTCGCCACTACTGGGATGTTAAGTTCATCCGCGCATCTCACGATATCATTGAGGAATAAATCCAATTCCTTTTCGCTGATATCACGCATATTGATTAAATATGAGTAGTTCTCTTTTGGTTGAATTTCAATATAGTCATAAAACTTAATTACATCTCTTAAAGTCTCATCACCATAATATTCAGCGGTTCTAAACACTTCACCATTAAAACAAGCAGAGCCAACGAGCAAATGCTCACGCATTTCATTTAACATACTCTTTGGAATACGAGGAACATCAGCAAGGTATCTTGTATGAGAGTATGAAACAATCTTATAAAGGTCTTTTAAACCTTGTAAATCTTTAACCAAAACTGTCGCATGAGTTGCACGTTTATGTTTAATGATATCATCTGATACTGGCAACTTGCCTAAGTCAGCATGTGTTAAATTAGGATTGTCTTTAGTCAAGACAACAATAATAGGTTGCCAAACATCATTAAGAACTTTCGCATCGTAATCCGCACGGTGAGCATCATCTTCATCATAGCTAATGTCCATTGTTCTACATAAGGAACCTAAGCTATGCTTTTTATTTTCTGGATATAAATACCAAGCAATAGAAAGGGTGTCAATAACTGGGTTAGTTAAAAGTGGCTTTCCAAGTCTTTTAAGTGTTTCTTGTAAGAATGAAAAGTCAAAGTCAGCGTTATGAGTAACGATAATTGCGTCACCAATAAAATCTACGATTTGTTGAATGGATTGTTCAATTGTCGGCTTGTTATCAAGCATATCATCAGTGATATGAGTAATTTCTACAATCTTTTCAGGCAGTTTTCTTTCTGGGTTGATTAACAAGTCTAACGAAGCGGTTTGAATGCCGTGTTCGACTTTAACCGCACCAAATTCGATAATGCGATCATATTTACTGGATAAACCTGTGGTTTCTAAGTCGAGAACAACATATTTAGCTTTTGTTAATGGAATATTGGCAGGATTTTTTATGTAGTGAAGATCATCGTCAACAACATAAAGTTCACATCCATACAATAATTTAAGGCCATATTTTTTTGCTGCCTTTTGAGCGTCAGGATAAGCTTGGACAACAGCGTGGTCAGTTAATGCAATAGCAGTATGGCCAAGTGCTTTAGCGTATTTGCAATATTCATCCATTGTGCTGACTGCATCCATCGCAGACATTTTGCTATGCAAATGGAGTTCAACACGATGTCCCACTCCCTCTTCAGGAGCAACTTCATCAGGTGGTAATAAATCGATAAAGTGGCCTTTAACTTGTAAAGCTTTTGTGTATTCATCAAGATAAGCAACACCACGCACACGAACATTCGCCCCATAGACTAACTTATCAATCACTACATCTGGGAGAGAATTGTTTTGATACATATTCGCATATATAGCGCCACCAGTAGAGTCGTTGATGCCTAAAATAATTTTCTTTTTGCCAGCGAATTCTTTAATCTCTAAAGAGAATACTTTGCCATCGAAATCAACAGATCCACTATTGGAATCAATGGAATCAATTAATTCGATAGTTTTATAGTTACCTCTTTTATTAAGCCTTGCTCTTTCTCTTTCTTTGCGCATTTTTTCAGCGTTTTGTTTCATTTGTTCTAAGAGCTTGTCTTCAACATCTTCGGTCATTTGTTGAATTTCTTTTTGCCTTGCTAAAGCAGTACTGCTGTCAGTGTCTTCTGAAGGTTCTTCTTCAACATCATTTGTAACAGCTTCCACTTTAATTTCTTCCTGAACTGGAATTTCTACAACAGTTTCGTTAGTTGTAATAGATTCCAATGATTCTTCTTCGTGTTTCTCTTCTAGTTCTTTTTTCTCTTCGATAGCGTTTAAATAGTCTTCCGCTTCTGCGTTAATAACTTCTTCATCATTAGCTTGAATAACAGGTATAAGAATTTCTTCTTCATCTTGTTTAGGAATTTCAACAACTTCTCTCACGGTAAATTCATAACTAATGAAATTTAAGAAATCTTTAAAATCTTTAATAATTTCAGTGTATTTAGCTTTCTTTTCTTCGGAATCGTACACTACCACAATGTGGTCTCTATAAGGATCACCTTTTATGCATAAGTCATGAGGGAGATGATATAGAGTTTGATACCAATCATCAAATAAAGAAATAACATTTAAATAATCAGGTCTCTTTAAATAAGAGAATCGAAGCATATATGGATAAGTAATGGTTTGTAAGCCATCCATAAATTGCCTTAATAAATGATATTCCCAAGGTGTATTCTTAAGAATGACCATATTGAGTTGTTGAGGTTTGAGAACATCTTTTCCAAGCATCTCAAAACTGACATCGAAGTCATCGGTGTTTTCAATATGTATGCTTCTTAAAAAACGTAAAATTTTATCTTCCATAATTAAATAATATACTTAAACACATCCTTAAAAATTAACAACGCCATCAAAATGAAAACTAATGCTAATCCAATGATGGAAATAATGTTTTTAACTTTGTTAGGAATTTCTTTATGAGCGATAGCTTCCACTAATAAAACCAATAATTGCCACCCATCTAGTCCAGGGAATGGCAATAAGTTAACAATTGCTAAGTTGACGGAAATCAAACCCCAAATATATAAGAATTTGCCAAATCCAAAGTTTTTGAGAATGGATGTGGTTTCAAAACCAATCGCAATAACTCCTCCGACAGATTGTCTAGCTTCCTTATCGGTAAATATCATTCCAAAACTTTTAACAATCACAGTGGATGATCTACCGAAATCTTTAAATGTTAGTTTAACTGATTCTCCATAGGAATTGCGGTAGTAAAAATCAAAATAAGATAAGCCTAAACTTTCTACTGTGTATTTATCGTCTTTTAAGCTAACAGGCAATTGCAAAGCAAATTCACCCTTTATGATAAGTTTATCTTCTTCATTGGTTGGATTTTCATTTAAAGTCATAGCAATAAGATTTATTGTGAAATGTTTGATGCTACCTAAACTTGTTAGTTCGTGTTCAAAATCAGGTTTTCCTGTTTCATCATCGATTAAAAAGAAACAACTACTATAATTCAAATCTAAGTGATCAAAATCGCTAACTGTCGCACAATCAACAAGATAAACAGCCTTCTTAGTTGAATCATCATCATAAGTAACTATAGCCTCGTCATCAAAGACAACGATTGAATCAGCATCAGGGCCTAATAATTCTGAATCTTTGATTTCTTCATCGTATGTGTTATGGACGTATAAAATGTCTTCATCTCTTAATCCAGCGTTATAGGCAATAGAATCTTCTTGAACTCTAACTTGGTTTGAATAGAAAGTATGTTGCTTGAAAGCAAATTCAGAAGTAAAGAAAAGAATAAACGCTAAAATGCAGTTCATCACTACACCTGCAACCAATATAATTGCGCGTTTCCATTTCTTAATTCCGTTCAAACTTCTCGATTCGTCAATGACAACTCCTTCAGGAAGATCAGCGCCTTCTCCATACATAGAAACATATCCGCCAAATGGAACAGCACGTAATGAGAATGTAGTCTCACCATTTTTCTTCTTGCGAGAAATGAGCTTAGGACCAAAACCAATAGAAAATTCTTGGCAATAAACTTTGAATAATTTTGCCATAGAGAAATGGCCTAGTTCGTGAACAATAACTAGAATAGATAAAAACAATATAAATATGACTATGTATAGTACGGTCATTAAGAATGTTGACATTATCTATTCACTCCTTCTCTAATAAGTTTATTGGCTAATAATCTCGTCACAAAGTCCACACCTTCAATTTCTTCAAGGGTTGGATGTTTGATGTTTTTATGTGTTGTCATTAATTGATTGATAATTTCTTCGATTTGGAGGAATGTAATCTTTCCTTCTAAGAAAGCTTTAACAGCAACTTCGTTAGCGGCGTTAAGCACTGCACCATAGGTGCCTTTCTTTTCAATAACAAACTTGCCCCAGTTAACCATTGGATATCTTTCTAAATCCAATTCATGGAAATGATATTTCTTTAAATCATGATAATCTTCCAATAAGCATGTTTCATAATCGGTAATTCCACGATATAAAGCATATTTAATTGGGACACGCATATCTGGTTTTCCAACATCTAAACGATATAGGCCATCTTTATATTGCACCATAGAGTGAACATATGATTCATCATGAAGAACAACATCAATATGTTTGCTATCAAAACCAAACAAATAATAAGCTTCTACGATTTCAAAAGCTTTATTAACCATAGTCGCACAGTCAATTGTAATTTTCTTGCCCATTTTCCAGGTTGGATGTTTCAAAGCATCGCTAGGTTTAACATCCTTTAATTCTTCTCTAGTTAAGTTACGGAATGCACCTCCACTAGCAGTAAGAATGAGCTTTTCAACATAGTTAGAATCAACAGATAAACATTTTGCTAATGCAACATGCTCACTATCGATTGGATATAGTTTACCATGTCCTGTAGTGAGAACATCCTTAACAAGTTCACCACCAACCACTAAAGACTCTTTATTGGCTAAGCAAACGACTTTGTTACACATCAAGCCCGTTAATGTTGGTTTCAATCCTACGAATCCCACAAGAGCGTTTACCAACATATCAAAGTCTGTTTTGCGGATGATATCTAATAAGCCATCATCTCCATAATAGAATTTGATATCAGGGTATTTCTTTTCCAATCTTCTTGCAACAAAGCCTTGCTTAACGCATATGGCTTTAACATTAGGGAATTTCTTTAAAATATTAGGAATGACTTTTGTGTTTTCGCCAACAGAAAACGCCACTATGTCAAAGTCATCATAGTTTTTTAAAACGACATCAATTGTTTGTGTGCCTATAGAACCAGATGCACCTAATAAACAAATCCTCATAGAATAAATGCCTCCAAGTTAGTGGAAAAATTCAAAACGATATAAACGTAAATAGCAATAAATGTGAATACAAAGATCATGGAATCCATTCTATCTAATACACCACCATGTCCAGGAATAATGTTTCCAAAATCCTTGATTTCAAAGAATCTTTTAATAGATGAGAAAATCAAATCTCCTAGTACCGCAAATAAAGGAACGATAAATGAAACGATTAAAATGTGATACCAATGTTCTAAATCAAACATGCCAGGAAGAACAGGGTGTTTGCATACCGCCATAATGAAAGCAAATGCCATAGAGAAAATAAATGAAATAACCACACCACCAATACATCCTTCGACAGTCTTTTTAGGAGATATTCTTTCATTTAGCTTATGTTTTCCAAAGAAAATGCCAACAAAGTATGCACCAGTGTCGGTCATGAATGTGCCAATCATCGCGTATATAAACAATGAACTAGCTTCAAAATTATCAAAGATATTGAAATAGTTAGAATTAGGTCCACCATTAAGCGAGGAATGAACTTGGCTAGGGATATAGCGAAGATACATAATACTTTGCATGCCTAAGCAAACTAAAATAACAAAAGAGAAGATATAGCAAGCATCTTTAACAGTTAATGAAGGGTGACAAACAACGATAAAGAACAATAATGCTGCGCCAACAAAAATAATAGTTAATGGCAAATAAGGAGCTTTAATCCATTCGTATAAACGCATCGTTCCATTTGGTTGAATATGTTCAAAAACAAAACCTCTAAAGAAAGGCCAGTAAACGATTAAAAAAGCTAGGAAGATTGTAACGATGTATAGCCAAACAGAATACTTTTTCTTGGCGCATTTAACTATTTCAAAGTTCGCGACAAAAGTGCAAAAAGCAACGATGGCAAAGAAATACCAGTCACCAATGACAATGGCAGGAATAATAATAATTAATCCAACGATAGCAGAAATCACACGAGTCTTTAATGATGCTTTCGTGGATTCACTAATTTCGTTAGGTTGAATAGTGTTATTTCTTTTCCTCATCCTTAATTCCTCCAAATCTTCTATCTCTTTGATAATATTGGCTAATACATTTTCTAAATTCTTCTTTAGTAAATGCTGGCCAAGCAGTTAATGGAAACATCATTTCTGCATACGCTAATTGATAAGGCATAAAGTTTGATGTCCTTAATTCACCACTAGTTCTAATTAATAAATCAACTGGTGGTAAACCTTTTGTGTATAAATAGTTTCCAAATGTAGTTTCATTCAAATCATCTATATCAACTAGTCCATTCTTCACATCATTTGCGAATAGTTTAGCAGCTCTAACTATTTCAGTTTTGCCACCATAATTTAAGCAAATGTTGAAGGTGAAGTTTTTACCATCTCTAGTGGACTCAATTGCGTTAACAACTGTTTTATAAGTTTTACTTGGTAACTTAGTAATATCACCGCTAGCGATAATTCTAGTTCCATCCTTGATCATTCTTTTAATTTCTTTTCTAAAGAAGATATCAAGGTATTGAAACAAGTGTCTTATTTCATCTTTTGGGCGGTTCCAGTTTTCAGTGGAAAAAGCATACAAGGACATAACTTTGATACCTTGTGCGAGACATTCTTCATAAATATCAGTTACTCTTTCACACCCTTCTTTATGTCCGAGGTGTCTAGGAAGGTTTCTAACCTTTGCCCATCTACCATTACCATCCATAATGAAGGCGACATGAATAAGTTGATTAATACTAGCCATATAAGTTACCTATTTTAATATATACGAAAATAGAATATTTATATATACCGAGTTTTTTCAAAACACATGAAAGCATAAAAAAAGAAGGATTTTTTTATAGAATCCTTCTATTTTTAACGAATTTGTTAGATGGACATCAATTCTTTTTCTTTTTCAGCGATGATTGTGTCCACCAATTTGGAAGCTTCATCGGTAACTTTTTGAATGTCATCAAGCACGCGTTTTTGATAATCTTCAGGCATACTATCATCTTCTTTAACTAAGTCGACATATTCGCGACGAATATTACGAATTGATACTTTACATTCTTCGCCGTATTTTCTAGCTTGCTTAGAGATTTCTCTTCTTCTTTCTTCTGTGAGGGCAGGAATAATTAATCTAATTTGGTTGCCTTCGTTAATTGGATTGATACCTAAATCACTAGCGTTAATTACAGTGACGATAGATTTGATATCGTTCTTATCATAAGGCTTGATTAATAATTGTCTTGGTTCTGGGACAGAAACAGAAGAGATTTGGTTTACTGGAGTTGGAGAGCCATAATAATCCACCATTAAGTTGTTTAACATTTGTGGGCTGGCACGTCCACTTCTTAAACTTGTGAGAGTTTGACGTAAGGAATCAACAGATTTATTCATCCTACCTTGTGCGTCTAATGCGAGTTCATCCATATTTTTTTCTCCTTATTTATGACAAGTCGTGCCCATATCATCACCACTAGCAACCTTTAAAAAATTATTAGGGTCACTCATGGAGAACACTCTTATATCAATATCCTTGTCTTGTATTAATTTTACCGCAGAAATGTCCATCACTTGAAGATTTAATTCAAGAATTTCTTTATAAGATATATTTCTCAACAATCTTGCATTAGAGTTTTTACGTGGATCATCACTATAAACACCCTCGACACCATTCTTACCCATTAAGATAGCATCACAATTCAATTCAATTGCACGCATTGTAGCAGCGGTATCTGTGGTAAAGAAAGGTTTACCAGTTCCACCTGCTAAGAAAACAACCTTGCCTTCATTTAAGCATTTGTCTGCTAGTTCAACACTATAATCAACAGTAACTCCTGGAATAGATGGAACGGCGGAAGTAACCACACTTTCAACACCTTTAGTTTTTAAATTTCCAGAAAGAGCGACACCATTGATAACTGTGCCAAGCATACCCATAAAATCTGCAGGAACTGGCTCTAAACCAATTTCTCCAGCAAGTTTGCCTCTCCAAATGTTACCAGCACCAATAACCACACAAACTTGAACGCCTTGATTATGCAAAGATGCGATTACATCAGATAAACCAGACAAGCAATTTGTGTCGTAAATGGATTGGCCATCTTTTTCTTTTAATGCTTCACCACTAAGCTTTAGTAATATTCTTTTATACATGGTAATCTCCTTAAAAAAGAAACACCAAAAGGTGTTCCTTTATCAGTTAAAATTAACCGTTAACTTGGGACATAACTTCGCTTGCGAAATCGTCTTTACGTTTTTCAATACCTTCACCAACTTGGTAACGAACGTATTTAACAACGTTGATTTTCTTTTCTCCACAAGCTTGTTCAACGCTCTTGCTATCATCTAGTAAGAATGGTTGAGCGAGTAATACAGATTCAGCGAATACCTTGTTAACTTTAGCTTCGATAATCTTTTCGAGCATTTGAGCAGGCTTGCCAGCGAGTTTTGGATCGTTTTTAGCCATCTCTAATTGAACGTCTTTTTCGTGAGCTAATGCTGCAGGGTCAATGTCGTTTTTGGATAAGTATAATGGGTTATTAGCAGCGATGTGCATTGCTAATGCTTTACCCATTTCAGCATCTTCTTTGTCTAAGACAACAGCAACTGCAATCTTGCCACCCATATGGATGTAAGAAGCGATGTATTGTCCTTCAGCAGGTGTTAAAACTTCAAATCTGCGAAGATCGAGTTTTTCACCCATTTTAACTGTTCCATCAGTGAATAATGGAGTTGTTAATTCTTTAGCGGCTTCTAAAGATTCTGGTTGATTTTTTAAGATAGCTTCAGCAGTGCCATCTACTAATGCGTGGAATGGTTCACCTTTTGCAACGAAGTCTGTTTCACAGTTAACTTCTAAAATAACTACCTTGCCACATGTTGGGCATGCTAATGTTTGCGCTAAACCCTCAGCAGCAATACGACTAGCTTTTTTAGCAGCTTTCGCTAAGCCCTTTTCACGGAGCCAGTCGCCAGCTTTGTCTAAATCGCCATCATTTGCTAATAAAGCACCTTTGCAGTCCATTAAGCCTGCGCCAGTTCTATCACGTAATTGTTTAATTAATTCAACAGTAACTGCAGCCATTATTTTGTCTCCTCAACTTTTGTTTCTGCTTTTTCTTCAGCCTTTGGTGCTGCTGGTTTCTTTGCAGCTGGCTTACGAGCAGGTTTACGAGCTGGTTTGTTTTCGCCACCTTCTAATGCAGCTTCAGCAGCTCTTCTTGCTTCTTGTTCTTTTTTCCATGCTTCTTCACGGGCTTGTCTTTCAGCACGAATTCTTGCTAATTTTTCAGCATTTTCTTTGTCTGTTTGTTTAATGACATCTTTCATTGTAACAGCTTCGCCTTCATCCTTAAGGTAAGCAACTACTGGTACACCACCCTTGCTTTCGACAATAGCGTCAGCGATAACTGCGAGGATTAAGCTAACAGAACGGATTGCGTCATCGTTAGCTGGGATGACATAGTCAACTGAATCAGGATCACTATTTGTATCAACGATAGCGAATACTGGGATACCTAATTTCTTTGCTTCAGAAACAGCATTCTTTTCTGCGCGTGGGTCGATAACGAATAAAGCATTAGGAACTTTACGCATTTCTTTAATGCCTTCTAAGTTCTTTGCTAATTTTTCTTTTTCTTTGCGAAGTTCAGCTGCTTCTTTCTTTGGTAAGAGTTCTAATTCACCAGTTTCTTCTTTTGTTTCAAGATCTTTCAAATATCTGATACGTGTTTGAATTGTCTTAAAGTTTGTTAATGTACCACCTAACCAACGGTTTGTGATGTAGAAGGAACCGGAACGAACTGCTTCAGCTTGAACTGCTTCTTGACATTGTTTCTTTGTGCCGACGAATAAGACTTTGCCACCATTGTCGACAATTTCTTTCATAGCTTTGTAAGCGACAGATGTTAAATCAACTGTTTGTGCTAAGTCAATGATGTAAACACCATTTCTTGGTGCGCCGTAGATGTACTTTTTCATCTTTGGGTTCCATCTACGTGTTTGATGACCGAAGTGTGCGCCAGCTTCTAAGAGCTTCTTCATTGTAATAACTGGTGCATCAGGATCATGCATAACTGCTTCCATTGGATTGGCTGCAGGGGCTGCTACTTCAGTAGCAACTACTTCTTTTTCTTCACTCATTTGTGAATCCTCCTTATGTTTATCCTCCACTGTTTCTAAAGACTCAACCACCTCTGCAATCTTTAGCAGGGCACAACGGGAATCCAATCCGCAGTGTGTGTAGTCTGTGTTTCCACAGCGTCAATAATTCTAACAAAGCAAGTTAGATATAACAAGATAAAAATATTTATTTTTTATGCGCTCTTGGGAAAGCGTCAGCATAGACTTCCTTCATTGCCTTCTCGGTAACGTGGGTATAAACCTGTGTAGCGTTAAGATTTCTATGACCAAGTAAGTCTTGTATATAACGTAAGTCCATACCGTTTTCTAATAGATGAGTTGCGTAACTATGCCTTAGTAAATGAGGGTGCAAACCAACATTATTTCCCGTCTTTTCCTCGATGGAATCTAGGATATGTTCAAGCCCTCTAACTGTTAATGGATTGCCTCTATTATTTAAAAATAAAAATGGGGTTGGTGTTTTAGTTTTGCTTATTAAAGCAATTCTACAATTTTTAATGTATTTTTGTAATGTCTTTTGGCATGCTTCTGAGAAAGGCACAATGCGTTCTCTTTTCTCTTTACCAAAGACTAAAATTTCTCTATTTCTAAGATCGACATCTTGTACTTTTATGCCCACCAATTCGCTAGCACGAATGCCTGTATAATATAGAGTTTCTATGATTGCTTGATCTCTAAGAGCAAGTTCATCAGTTCTGAGTGCATTATCTTTAAAAATTTGTTGAACCTCATCGTCGTACAAAGAATGAGGATATGTTTTATCTGTTTTAGGAGCGCTGATGAATATAAAAGGATTTTCTTTTGCATATCCTTGGTTAACTAAAAAAGTATAAAAATGTTTTAAAGAACAAAGTCTTCTTTTGCATGAACGCTTACTAATGCCATTAGATAACTCAATAGTTAAGAAATTTCTAATAATGTGGACATCAACCTTATCAAAAAGAATGCCTTCATTATTAAGAAAGCGGAAAAACTTCTCAATATCTTCCGCATAACTATCTACGGTTTTAGAGGAGTAATTGCGTTCTAATTTCAAATGATCAAGAAATTCTTTAGAAGGCCTATTCATATGTATATTCATTATAAATGAAAAAAAGAAAAACGGAAATTACTTCCGTTTAACTTTCTTATGCTTTCTAATTATCTTTTCCATATAGTTGCATTCAGGATAATTATCGCATCCTAAGAAGTAACCATATTTGCCTTTCTTTTTAACGAGGTGCCCACCACATTTAGGACATTCTTTAACATAATCCTTCTCACTATAAGCAACTTTATCTTGTTTAATGTATTTACACTTTGGATAAGAAGAACACGCCATAAACTTGCTTCCGGTTTTCTTATCGACCCTCATAACCATGGGAGCGCCGCAATTAGGGCAGAATTCGCCTTCGACTATTTCCACTTCTTTTTCTTCTTTTTCTACGTACTTACACTTTGGATAATTGCTACAGCCAACGAAAGGACCATTTTTTCCTTCTTTCCAAACGAGCTCAGCACCACATTTAGGACATTTACGACCTACTGGAGTTGGAGCGTCAGAATACATATTTTCAATAGCAATTTTAAAATCTTTTTCAAATCCAACATAGAAATCGGACAAAGCTTGAACACGAGATTGTTCACCTTCGGAAACGTTATCTAGTTTCTCCTCCATCTTAGCTGTGTAATCAGAGCTAACTAGGTTAGGAAAATATTTACCTAGCACATGAGCGGTTCTAGAACCTTGTTCAGTTGATTCCAAAACGCCATGGCTATTAGTGACATATTTACGTTGTTTCAATGTTTCTATTGTAGTTGCGTATGTAGAAGGTCTACCAATACCTAACTCTTCCATTGTTTTAACTAGCTTAGCTTCTGAGAAATGTTGAGGAGGTTGGGTGAATTTTTGTTCATTTTGTTTGTCCACTACTGGCAAATAATCTCCAACATTAATGCTTGGGAAGTTACCTTTGTAATCCTTCTCAGAATCATCATCTTTATAAATAGTTGTGTAGCCAGGGAAAACACAATGAGTGAATTCGAGTTTGAAATCTAAATCATTGCCAGAAAGAAGAACAGTTAATACTTCGTCTTTCTTGCCTTTCATCATTGATGCAAGAGTGTGATTATAAATTAACTTATACAAGTTATATTGTTCTTTTGTTAAATAAGGTTTAACTGATTCAGGAGTTCTATAGTTAGATGTAGGTCTAATAGCTTCGTGACCTTCTTGTGCGTTTTTACTCGCTTTTCCACCTTTAACTGCGCCTAAATATTCTCTGCCAAATGTTTCAACGATATAGGCTTTACAATGATTGACATATGTATCTGATAAATGAATGGAATCAGTACGCATATAAGTGATTAAACCAACATGTTCACCACCGACGTTAATACCTTCATAAAGTTGCTGAGCAACTCTTTGAGTTTCTTTCGGAATTAACTTCAATTTTGCAAAGGCTTCTTGTTGCATTGTAGATGTTGTTAAAGGAAGTTTACTTTCTTTAGTTCTAAATGATTTTTCTACAGATGCAACTTTTAAACTATTAGGAATAGAAGTGAGAATTTCGTTAGCTAAATTACCATTATTAATGGTTATTTGTTTACCATTTTTGCCAACAAATGTTAAAACTAATTCTTTTGAGCCAATTTTTGTTTTAGCATTAATATTCCAATATTCTTCTGGAACGAATGAGGCAATTTCTTTATCGTGATCAGCGATGATTTTTAAAACAGCGGACTGCACTCTTCCAGCGGAACGAGATTTCATTTTCTTATAAATTAAATTAGATAAACGGAAACCGATGATACGATCCAATATACGTCTTGTTTCTTGAGACGCGACCATCTTCATATCGATTGTGCGAGGGTTTTCCAACGCATACGTAATAGAATCTTTTGTGATTTCATGGAACTCTAGTCTCTTGGTTTTATTGATGTCTAAACCTAGCACAGTTGCTAAGTGCCAAGAGATAGCCTCGCCTTCTCTATCAGGGTCGGTTGCAAGAATGACTTCTTCGCTCTTATTAGCAAGATATTGCAAATCATTAACAATGTTAATTTTGTCTCTACTTATCACGTATTTAGGCGCAAAATCATTATCAATATCAACGCCTAAACCATACTTTCCAGAGGTTGCTAAATCACGGATATGGCCAAGGGATGCCTTGACTTCATAATCCTTACCTAAATACCTTTTTATGGTTTCACATTTTGCAGGAGATTCAACAATCACTAATTTCATTTCGATTACCCGTTAGCACAAAATCTTAATTATTTATAGGGCGCTTGTCAACACCACTAATAGCCTTTATGCCATATTAAATAATAAGACTTATTTAAGAAAATTTTCATTTTTGTAAATTGTAGATAACATCCTCTGCAGACTCCACCATGGTTGCACCTTCTTTAATCAAACGATTGCATTCGGAGTTTGCGTTAGCCGAATAAGGGACACAATATACATCCTTGCCTGACTCCAAAGTAAAGCCAATTGTAATCAATGTTCCACTTCTTGAATATGCTTCTGTAACTAAAAGTGCTTTAGATAAAGCTGAGACTATTCTATTACGCATAGGAAATTGATTTTTATCGGATATGGTTTTAAAAGGATATTCGCTTATTAGAAGATGGTTTTGCTTGATGTCATCGTATAATTCTTGATTTTCGTTAGGATAGCAAAGCTCTATGCCACACCCTAATACTGCAATAGTTTTTCCACCATTAACAATTGCTGTTTTGTGTGCGATAGCATCGATACCCTTTGCTAAGCCAGAAACAATAATATAGTTTGATGCTAGTCCTGAAACTATTCTTTCAGTCATATCTTTTCCGTACTCGCTATTATCTCTTGAGCCCACCACCCCTATTATTTTAGATATGTCTTGAATGTAACTAATATTTCCATAGTAGAAAAGTACAAAAGGTGGTTGATAGATGTTCTTTAAAGCAGGTGGATACTCCTCATCCAATATTGTGATGTATTTGCATTCGATGCTTTTTAAAGTTTTATCCATATATTCAGGATCAAACGTTTCCTTGTTATTTATACTTTGATATATCTTGTTCCAATCTCCTAAATGGTGAATTGCAAGGAACGCAATTATTTCACGAACTTGATACATATAAAAATACCTCCTATTTATATAAGAGGAGATTTTTTTGATTTTTTTCAAAAAAACTTAAAATAAACTTATTTTCTTTATTAAAGACGCGTGCACAGGCGCGTATGAGAAACGATGTAATCCTTTGACCGGTCCATATTCTTTTAATGCTTCGATATGGTCTTTCGTTCCATAACCTTTATTTTTCTTAATATTATATTGAGGATATATCTTATCCAATTCGTCGCAATATCTATCTCTAGATACCTTAGCAATGATTGATGCTGCTGCGATGCATAATGCACGAGCGTCGCCGTGTACTAAATCAATAACTGGTTTATCCATGCCTGGCATCTTCATGCAATCAGTTAGAATCATGTCATAATTATGATTCATATTTTTAATGGCGCGTTGCATCGCAAGTCTTGACGCATTAAGAATATTGATTCCATCAATCTCTTCAGGAGAACAAGACGCTACTCCCCATGCAATAGCGCTACTAATAATTTCTTCATATGCTTTATCTCTTTGTTTAGCAGTCAATTGTTTTGAATCATTAATTAAATCACTATGAAAATCTCTTGGTAAAATAACTGCACCAGCAAAAACAGGTCCAAGTAAGCACCCTCTTCCTGCTTCATCTGTGCCAACAATCAAAGCAACTTTATCGTCATAAAACTGTTGCTCAAAGTCTAAAGGCATTATAAAATCTCCAAGGAAATGCGGCCTAATTTGCCATCTTTGAATTCTTTTAATAACAAAGATTCTGCTCTTAAAATGTCAGGCTCACCACTGCTATCAAGTAAAGCTCTTACTTTACAAATAGAATTAAGTACTTCTAAGTCTTGTCCAATAGTGGCAATTTGGAATCTATCCAATAATGAGCTAGGATAATTTTCACGTAAAAATTTCAATAAAATTGCGACTAAATCATTATTAGGAAGAATATCTTCTTTCATAGAACCTAGCAAAGCTAGATTTGCAGCTTTTTGTTTGTTGTCATAGTTCATTGGTAAAACTCCAGGAGTGTCTAACAATAAGAAATCATTATTCACTCTAATCCATTGCTCGCCACGAGTGTATCCAGGTTTATTTTGTACGCCTGCTGCTTTGCGCTTTGCAAGTCGATTAATCAAAGATGATTTGCCAACATTAGGGATGCCTAATATCATTGCTCTAATAGGCTGAGGTTTCATTCCTCTAGCTTTATCTTTTGCCCATTTATCTTGCCCGAGCTTTGTGACAGCTTTGCTGATTTCGTTAGTCGCATTATTATTAGTCAAATCTAAAACCAATAAACTATCGTATTTTTTAGAAAGAAATTCTTTCCATTTTTTTGTTTGTTCTGGGTCCGCTAAATCAGGTTTTGTAAGCACCACTAATTTCTTTTTATTTTGAATGATATTTTCTAGTTGCTCATTAACTGAACTAATAGGTGCGCGAGCATCAAAAAGCTCGATGACAACATCCACTAATTTGATCTTGTCACCAATTTCTCTTAAAGCCTTATTCATATGGCCAGGAAACCAATGTATTTGATTTGGATTAGACATATTAGAACACCTTAGGAATTTTATATTTTCTATTTATGCAAGTTGCAGGAATTAATTTACCATTCACATAGTGACTTGGAACAATTTTGCATGTTCCTTCTATCGCTACTAAAACACCGACAAGATTAGAAAATTTAACTGGACCATGGTTTTTGCCTTGCTCAACATAAGCGCTGTCCGTGCTTTCTGTTAGGTTATCACCCATTACCCAATATTCATCATCTTCTAATTTGTACCAACCATCAGCCTCAGGATCACTCACGTGTGTGTTCTTGAGCATCATTTTGTCAGGATGATATAAAGTTCTTGAGAATGGAATCTTGATGTAATTTGTATTATCTTCCTCAAAGATTTTTTCAGGATTAGAACCATAATGAAGAGTGACATCAGTAAGAATGCCATCCACTCTTTGTTTTGTTTTAATATGGAACTCAAAGTCTAAATCACCTGATTTGTTATCAATTTTGATAGATTCACCAGGCAATGCAATAACGCGTTTAATCTTATATTCCGCTGTTTCTTTAGCGGTGCCGTCTTCTTCATAATCTGCCCAAGGGAAGAATGTTGTGACAATATCAAAACGCTCTATTCTTCTTAAAGCTCTACTAGTAGGATCAATAATGCCAAAATCAGATAATTTGTCTTCATCTCTACCGCCTTTTAATGTTGGTTGCATACTAGGACCACTAACGAAGATAGAACGATAATAATAAGAGTGAAATAAAAAACAACTACTGCAGCAAATGCCTAACACTAAAATCGCATATATAACAGGCCAAACAATAGCCTTAATCTTTTTACCTTTAGTTTTGTCTTTCATAACTCTCATTATATGAGTTTATACGTGTGCAGGCAACAAAAAAGGATTCACAAACGTGAATCCTAATTGTTTTCATTTCGCGATTAGAGAATTTCTTTAATACGAGCTGATTTACCAGAAAGCTTACGGATGTAAGTGATTTTGTTTCTTCTAACTTTACCTCTACGAATAACTTCAATAGTTACAATGTTAGGGGAATGAAGAGGGAATGTTCTTTCCACACCGACGCCACTGGAGATTTTACGAACTGTGAATGTTTCACTAACACCACCACCACGGCGCATAATAACAACGCCTTGGAAGTTTTGAATACGAGACTTAGCACCTTCAACAATTCTAACAGAGACTTTAACTTCGTCACCTGAAGAAAACTCTGGTAAGTCTGTACGTAATTGGCTAGCAGTAATTTCATTAACTAAATTTGTGTTCATGATGTACTCCTCCTAATGATATATCTTTCTCTTGGTGTTCATTCTCATATTCGACAGCGGAGCACCCGTATCATGCCTTGGCATGCTCAAATATAATAGCAACACCATTTTTATATTTCAATAAAAATATTTTCAAAGCAATTGCATATAACCTATATATTGAAAAAAATAAAGCATATTAACTAAGTTAAAAACACAATTTTCTAGTGTTGTGTTAAGCAAAAATGCTGTATATTATTTATTGTTAAGCAAAAATGCTTGACACCATTAAACTATATTTAATAATATATTAAGCGAACATAAGGAGGAAAATGTTTATGGCAGTAAAAATTAGATTAACAAGAATTGGCCGTCATAAGGATCCATTTTTCCGTATCGTAGCCGCTGATTCACGTTATGCACGTGATGGTCGTTACATTGAACAAATCGGATACTTTGACCCAGCAAAAGGTGTTGAAAATGCTGTTATCGATGAAGAATTAGCATTAAAGTGGTTAAACTTAGGTGCAACTCCATCCGATACTGTTAAAGCAATGTTCAACCGTAAAGGCTTAAATGCTAAGCTCGTTGCTAGCAAAAAAGCAGATAAGAAGGCAAAATAATGGATTACGAGAAGATCGTTCACGCAATCATTGATCCAATTGTTCAAGAACCTGAATCTGTTTTAATTAGATCAACCGAATCCGAAAATGGTAAGGACATCACAGTTCTCATCGCTTCTGAAAAGGAAGATACAGCAAGATTGATTGGAAAACATGGCACAATCGCTAATGCTATTAGAGAAGTCTTATCTATAGCAGGCAAGAGTGAGAACAAGCATGTTCATGTAAAATTTGAATCTTTCGGCGAAGAAAAAGAAGAGGACTTATAATCCTCTTTTTTGGTAAAATCATGGAATATTTATCACTTGGAACTATTATCGATGCATTCTCATTAGATGGAACATTAAAAGTTATTTCCACTACTACTAACGGGGACAAACGTTATAAAAAGGGAAATGTTGTTTTTGTTATGACCAAAGATGGCCAAAAACAAGAACATACAGTATTAGCTTATCGTAAATCAGGACAAATTGATTTTGTAACTTTAAAAGAAGTAACCACAAAAGAAGATGCCCTTGCATTAAAGGGTGGTGAAATACAAGTTATCAAATCACAAGACGATTTAGAAGAGGGCTTTTATTATTACTCCGATTTAAGAGGGTGCAAAATCGTTGATGAAAGTAAAGTTGAACTAGGAATAGTTAAAGAAGTTGAAGAATTTCCTGCACAAATCACTCTTAGAGTGAAAAGAAATGGGAAACCTGATTTCTTTGTTCCATTCATCAAGACTTTTATCAAGAATGTCGACATCGAAAATAAAGTGATTGCCATCAACGTAATAGAGGGTATGTTATGAGAATTACAATCTTAACTTTATTCCCTGAAATGTTTACTGGAATATTGGAAAATTCCATTGTTAAACGCGCAATTTCTAAGGAAGTTGTCGAAGTAAAAATCGTTAACATACGTGATTTTACCAAAGACAAATATGGTAGAGTGGATAATCCACCAGTAGGCGGTGGAGCGGGTTTGATTATGAAATGTCAGCCTGTATTAGATGCACTTGAGTCAGTAAGAACACCAAATAGCAAAGTTATTTTGATGTCACCAAGAGGGCAAACATATAACCAGAATAAAGCTCATGAATACAAAGATAATGTTAATGATTTAGTTATCATATGTGGACATTATGAAGGTATTGACGAAAGAGTAAATAAATATGTCGATGAACTAATTTCTATCGGCGACTATATCCTCACAGGTGGAGAAATAGGTGCGATGGCCATTACAGATTCTATCGTAAGATTACTCGATGGAGCAATTGCAGAAGAATCAATCGAAGAAGAATCATTTGAAAATGGTTTATTAGAATATCCTCAATACACAGAACCATATGATTATGAGGGGGATAAGATTCCAAACATTCTCTATTCAGGAAATCATCAAGCCATCAATAAATGGAGACAAAAAGAATCATTAAGATTAACAAGAAAATATAGACCTGACTTATTTAAAAAATATCCACTCAGCAAAGCTGATATGAAATTAATCAAAGAGTTAGATGAGGGTAACGAAGAACCTAAATGGTTGACCGACGCCTTAGAAAAAGGTAAAAAATTTACAAAGTAAAAGCGACAGGTAATGTCGCTTTTTTCTTACATCATTGGAGGAAAACCACCCATGCCACCTAATCCACCAGGAGGCATTCTTCCGGATTTTCTATATTGTTCCATTTGTTTCATCATCGCTCTTGTTTGTTCAAACTTTTTAAGCATTCGATTGAGGTCTGCTATGGATTTTCCACTACCATTAGCGATTCTTTGCTTCCTAGAGTATTTAAGAATGTCTGGATTTTGTCTTTCTTCCTTGGTCATAGAGTTAATGATTGTTTCAAATGTTTTCATTTCTCTTTCGCCTTGTTCTAGTTGTTCTGGTGAGATTCGTGGCATACCTGGGATGAGTTTTAATAAGCCGCCTAAAGAGCCCATCTTTTGAACTTGTTTCATTTGAGAGAGCATGTCATCCAAACCAAACTTTCCAGACATCATTTTATTAACTGTCTTACGAGCTTGTTTTTCGTCCATCTCTTCTTGAGCTTTTTCAACGAGAGTCATAACATCGCCCATGCCTAAGATACGATCCGCCATACGATCAGGATGGAAAATATCTAAGTCAGTGAGTTTTTCACCAATACCACTTAGTTTGATTGGCACGCCAGTCATGTGCCTTATAGAAAGAGCTGCACCACCACGAGCATCACCATCAAGTTTGGACATAACAGCACCAGTCAAAGCTAAGCGACTATTGAATGAATTAGCGACGTTGACAGCGTCTTGACCTGCCATTGCATCAATTAATAACAAGATTTCGTCAGGAGCAACTGCGTCTTTGATGTCGTTCAATTCTTGCATTAATTGCTCGTCGATTTGTAAACGACCAGCTGTATCGATAATCAAAACATCATAATGTTCATTGAAAGCTTTTTCTTTCGCCTTTTTGGAAATTTCAACAGGGGAAACACCAGTACCTAAATTGACAATATCTACACCAACTTGTTTTGCAAGAGTGTTTAATTGTTCAATAGCAGCAGGACGATAAACGTCACCAGCAGCTAAAAGAACTTTCTTATGAAGCTTATTCTTCATCAAGTACGCTAATTTACCAGTTGTGGTTGTTTTACCAGAACCTTGCAAACCTACCATCATAATGACTGTAGGTCTATTGTTTTGGTAATGGATTTCACTATCATCACTTCCGAGAAGTTCTACTAACTCATCGTGAACAATTTTTACGAGCATTTGCCCAGGGTTTAATTTAAGCAAAACTTGTTGGCCGATAGCTTTTTCTTTGATGTTGTTAGTAAATTCCTTAACAACTTTATAGTTAACATCAGCTTCAAGAAGAGCCACTCTAATTTCTTTGAGCATCTCATCCATGTTGCTTTCAGTAAGTCTAGCTTGACCACGTATTTTTTTAAATATGCCTGATAATTTATCAGTAAGAGATTCAAAGGCCATTATTTGAGTATCCTTTCAATTTCATTAATTATTTCTTTTTGGGAATCAGAGGATGATTCTTTTAATTTATCAAGATTAGCTAAAACGTCATTGCGTTTCTCTAAAACTTTTAATTCTTTTTCGAAAGATTCTAACTTATTAGAACCTTTTTTGATTGCATCTTCCACTGCTGCACGAGAAGAATTTCTATTCTCAGCAATTTCAGAAATGGATAAATCATATCCATAATAATCATTTAAGATTTCTTGTTGAGCGGTAGAAAGCAAACTTCCATAAATTTGGAGAAGCTCGTTATATCTAATAGCTTTATTGATTTGTTCCATTATTCATTACCTACGCATAGACCATAAAGGTATTTGTCTAAATCAAATTCCTCTAAGTCTTCCATTTTTTCGCCTAAACCAATAAATCTCACTGGCACACCTAATTCATCTCTAATAGCAAGGATGATGCCACCTTTACTAGTACCATCCATCTTTGTAATCACAACACCCGTCAAAGATGTTACTTCAGCAAATGATTTAGCTTGGATAACACCATTTTGACCAGTGGTAGCATCAATAATTAGGAATGTTTCTTGAGGAGCGCCTTCAATTTCTTTTCCAATAACACGTTTAATCTTAGCGAGTTCCGCCATTAAGTTAGTTTTTGTTTGAAGTCTGCCAGCAGTATCTACGATAACTAAATCAAATCCTTCGTTTTTAGCTTTTCTAACTCCATCAAAGGCAACGGATGCAGGATCTGCCTCGCTGTTACCACTAACAATGCCTAAGCCAAGTCTATTAGCCCAAACATTTAATTGTTCAACAGCACCTGCTCTAAAAGTATCAGCAGCTACTAACAAGACTTTTTTACTTTGTTTAACATATCTATTAGCAAGTTTTGCAATAGTTGTGGTTTTACCCACTCCATTAACACCTACGACTAATAAAACAGTTGGAATTCCAGGTTCAAAAGATAGCTCGTTAACAATGTCTCCTTTAGAGGCATAACCAATAAACATTCTATCCACCAATATTTCATTGATTGCTTGAGGGTCTGTAATTTTATCTTTTTTGCTCTTTTCAAGAACTTCCTCAATTATATTGAGAGTTAAATTGATGCCAACATCAGATTCAATTAAAATTTCTTCGAGTTCTTCAAAATATTCTTGGTTCACTGTTTTATATTTATGAGTTAAGTTTTGAAGTTTATTAGAAAAGTTCTGACGAGATTTCTCCATTCCTTTGGAGTACTTGTCAGTGGCTGTATCTTTCTTTTTAAATTTGCTTTTTAAAAATGAAATAAGTCCCATTATCTACTTCTCTTTTCCAATGCTTTTCTAGCAGCGTCTTCTTCTGCAGCCTTTTTGCTCTTACCTGAACCAGTAGCAAGAACAATATCATTAAACAAAACATTTACAGTAAAAGTGCGATCGTGTGCAGGTCCTTCTTGACCAATTAACACATAATGAACGCTTTCCCTATATTCGGTTTGCATTTCTTCTTGTAGTTTTGTTTTTGGATCAGTCAAATCGTCCTCGTTAGTTGTGAGAATATCTCTTTTGATAAATCCTTTGATGTACTTATACGCAACGTTAATTCCTAAATCCAAGTAGATAGCGCCAATGAGAGCTTCGAAAATATCTTCGAGAATCTTATCACTTTGGCTAACTTGCTGTGGGCTTAGTGAATGTCCAGCTTTTACGAACTCGTACAAGTTAATTTTTCTCGCATACTCAGCAAGCTTTTGAGTTTTCACTAAATAACTTCTAAGCTTGCTCATCAAGCCTTGATTCATATCAGGATGGAACTTATAGATGAGGTCAGCAGATACAAAACCAAGAACTGCATCACCCATGTATTCAAGTCTTTCATAATCTTGATGCACTGTGTTAGCGTCCATATTAAAGGAAGGATGTGTCAAAGCTAATTCATATAATTGCACATTCTTCGGCCTAATTTTAATTTTTTCAAATAAACGATTGATATCAGTCATTTGCAAATGTCTCCTTAAGAATATTGAGCTAACTTTATTGCCTTTTTGACATAAGCGGTGAACTAACACCAGTATCATCTTTAAAGTTGTTTACGTTTAACAAACTTAAACATGATAAGTTATCTCTTGATAGATTTTACACGATATAGTCAAATAAAACAAATTAATTGTTTTCTTAAATATATTAACCTTTGAGCAATGGATTTTTAATCGTTTCTCTTTTGGCTTTTTCAATTACCCATTTATAACGTACATTATCTTGGTTTTTAATAATGTCTTTGGCGTCGTTTCTAGCGCATTCGAATATTCGATAGTCATCAATAATGTTTAAGAATGAAAAACTAGGAATTCCAGATTGTCTTATACCTGCAAGTTCACCCGGTCCTCTTAGTTTCATATCCGCTTCCGCAATCTTAAATCCGTCTTCGTTATTAACAATGACTTTTAGTCTTTCTTGTTCTTCTAAATCGTCATTACATGTCAATAAACAGTAGGATAAACTGCCATCTCTACCAATACGCCCTCTAAGTTGATGCAAAGAGGCAAGAGAAAAGTTATTTGCATCATAGATAATCATTGTATTGGCTTTTTTAACATCAATGCCTACTTCTACGACTGTTGTAGAAACAATAATTGGTGTTTCTCCACTATAGAATTTCTCTAATGCGTTTTCCTTTTCATCGTTTTTCATTTTACCATGTAATAAACCAACCTTAGATTTATATCTAAGAACGAATTTAGCATATAGTTTATCAACCGAATATCTTTCATCTTCCCTAAAGTCAATTAAAGGTGCAATAACATAGACTTGTTTGTCTTCTTTTAAAGCTTTATCTACGTAATCAAAAATCATGGAATCTTCAGGATTTACAATTTTAGTGTCCACGCTTCTTTTCTTAGAAGGGAAAACCGCTAAAGTAGAGACATCCAAATCACCATATAAGGTTAATGCAAGACTACGAGGAATTGGTGTTGCAGACATCATTAATAAATCTGTGTGTTCACCTTTGTTCGCTAAAGTAATTCTTTGGTTAACGCCAAATCTGTGTTGCTCATCGATAATTGCAAGTCCTAGAGAAGAGTATTCAACTCCTTTAGAAAATAAGGCATGTGTCCCTATAACAATATCAATAAATCCATCTCTTAAATTGTCATAAATTAAACGCTTTTCACTAAGAGGTGTTGAGCCTAATAAAAGGGCGATTTTTAGTTTAGTTCCTGCAAATATTTTTTTAGCGTTTTCGTAATGTTGTCTAGCTAAGGCATCCGTTGGTGCCATTAATGCACCTTGATCTCCTCTTAGATAATTCGCATATAAAGCCACAAAAGAAACTAATGTTTTACCAGTTCCCACATCTCCTTGTAATAATCTATACATTAAAGCGGATTGATTCATATCGTTGATGATTTCATCGCACGCTACTTTTTGATCTTCTGTCAATGTATATGGAAGAGTATCTAAAAAAGGTTTACACAAGTCTAAATCAATAGGCTCTTTTCTAACTTTAGCTAATGATTTGTTTTCTTCTCTAATAAATTGGTTTTTCAAAGAAAAAAGCAATGCTTCTTCATATTTTAAATGTCTTAAAGATTGTCTTACTTGGTCGTGATTTTCAGGAAAATGAGCATACCTTAAAGCGCTTTCTTTACTAATCAATTTATATTTATTTAGGTAGTCAAAAGGTACATCTGAATATAAGTGTCCTTTTAATGTTTCTAAAGACTTATTAACAAGGTTGGAGAATAAGTATTGTTGATAATCGCTAGGAAGCGTATATATAGGTTTGATTCTATCTTCTTTAGGTATTTCACCTTTATAAATATTAACCAAGTTAATTTCGTTCTTTTTAAGGTCGTAATTACCCACTAACGTAAAATCATCCGCCAAGTTAATAATCTTGCCTAGATAAGGCCGATTAAAGGCCACAACGCGAAAATATCTTCTATTAGAAGTGATAAAATCAAATCTTACGATACTGATGTTTCGTGTTTTGACTACTTTAGGAACGCTAGTAACCTTTCCAAGTAAAACAACACGTTCTTTATCAATAAGACCTTGATCATGGGTGTAATTTAGATCCTCGTATCTTCTTGGCAAATGATTAACAACATCGTAATAAGAAAAGATGCCCATTTGTCCAAGCAAATAATTTAAACGTTTAGAATTTGTTAGTTTATCCATTAGTAATATTATTTATTTTTTTATAAAAAATAGCAAACCATATGATTTGCTATTAGTAATTTTATTCAGCGCCGATTAAGAAGGAATATACCGGTTGACCCCCTGATCTTAAATCCAAATCAACATCAGAATATTTTTCTTCGATATAGCTTCTTAACTTTTCGCTTTCTTCTTCATTAACATCTTGTCCTACTAAAATAGTGATTAATGAAGTATCGTCATCCACCAATTTATCGATTAAGTTTGTAACGACAAACAATTTATCAGGATTATCAACGACGATATCTTTTTCAATGATTCCAATGAAGTCGTCTTTTTTGACAGAAACGCCATTCATTTCACTATCTCTAATTGCGAATGTCACTTCAGCGGATTTGACATTTTTTAAAGCTGCTTTCATTTCTCTAAAATTGTCTTCTGCGGATGCTTCTTCATTAAACATTAAGGAAGCTGTGATACCTTGCGGGATAGTTTTACTAGGAATAACATATATGTTAACATCCTCTTCTTCCATCATTTCACTAGCTTGGCTTGCTGCCATAACGATGTTGGAATTGTTAGGGAAGATAAATACGTTTTCAGCATTAGCTTTTTTAATAGCAGAGACAAAGTCTTCACTAGATGGATTCATTGTTTGACCGCCTTTAACAATAACGCTGATACCAATTTCATTGAACATTTCATCAATGCCATCACCACTAGATACAGCAATCATAGCGAATGGGACTTTAGGCCCAACCTTTTCAGGCTCTGGAACTAAATCTTCATGCATTTCAACATTAGCGCCTGTTTCAAGTGCATGATGCTGCTCAGTCATGTTCTCAATCTTAATCTTTAAGAATTCACCGAATTGTTGAGCATAGTTGAGAATGTTACCAGGATTTAATGTATGGATATGTACTTTGACTATATCATCATCATGAACCACCACTAAGGAGTTACCATGTGTGCCTAAGATAGTCGTGAATCTCTTTTCATTGAAAGTCTTTTTCACACTATCAGGTCCTAAGGACATAATGAATTCTGTGCAGTAGCCGAATTCTTCATCCTCCATAATTGCACCAGCAGCAGCGATAGGATTACTTTCGGTAGCGGTCGCTTCATTTCTTTCAATAATTTCGCCTTCACAAGCTGCTCTCATACCTTCAAAGATATAAATTAAACCAGCGCCACCAGAATCGACAACACCAACTTCCTTTAATATAGGAAGTAAGTCAGGCGTTCTTTTTAATGAAGCTCGAGCTTCTTTAAGGATTAAATCCAATGCCTTTTCAATAGATGTGTCTTTATTGACTTTTTCTCTTAGGAATTGAACTGATTCTCTAATAACTGTTAAGATAGTTCCTTCGACAGGACGGACAACTGCTCTATAAGCAACTTCGACGCCTTTCTTTAATGCATTGGCAAAGCCAATAGCATCAATTTCAATCTTGTCTTCTAAGCCTTGAGCAAAGCCTCTGAAGATTTGAGAAGTAATAACACCAGAGTTTCCTCTTGCGCCCATGAGTAGGCCGCGTGAGAAAGCTTTAGCAATTTCAAAAATATTTTTTTCGTTACGGTTAGCGATTTCCTTACTACCACTTGTCATAGTAAGGTTCATATTCATACCGGTGTCACCATCAGGTACAGGGAATACGTTTAAAGCATCCACTTCTGGATAGTGATTATATAAATTATTGGCGCCTGAGATGAATAATCTCTTCAGGACTTGGCCATTCATTGTTTTCATAATTATTTGTTAGAAACGCCGTTTGCGTACACATTAATGTTAGAAACAATCTTAGGATATTTCTTATTTAGTGTATAGCGAACGCTCGATTGTGCTGAACGAAGAGTCTCAGTGATTTTCACATCGCTAGAGACAGTAAGGTAAACATCAACACAAAAAGTATGGTCGCTCTTTTCAGAGAGGACTATACCTTCTTCTTTTTTTCCTTTCTTGTCTTTTATATTGGCGATTTCTACGACACCATAAGTAGCAATTAATGCTTCACGAATAGTAGATATAATATCAGAAAGATTGATGTCTTTAGAATCAGCCTTTGATTGATTTTGATTCATAGTTTTTACCTTTTATTAAGGTGCTTAACATTTTACAAAGTAAAAAGTAATAAGTCAATATAATAATATTTGCCTTAAAAGGCAAATACATTATTTTGCTTTCAAATTGTAGAAGGAAAGCATTGCGTAGAAGTCATCGACAATATTGCCATAGGAAATGACAATGTGGTTGCCAAAATCTTCTTTTAAATAGTTCATCATGTTGTATTCGTCCATCTGCACAGTAACTTGAGTGCGGCAATAAAATGGGAGAGAATTGCTTTCTTTAATAGTCGCGTTAACTGCAATGCTATTTTCTAAGTTGTGATCTTCATTGATATAAAGTTTACAAACTGTTATTTCACCAACTGGCATTTCACCTTTAATAGCAACACCAAGGTTACTTTCAAAATGAGTATCTAGTTCATATTTAGAAACCATATTTAGTGGCAAAGTGCAATGAGCGAATATCATTGTTTTATTTAGTTGATCTAAGCAAGATGGATTAGCTTGGAAACTTGAAGTGTCAGTGATGGATCTAACTAAGTGCATAGTTAATAAAGTTGAGATATCACCTTCACACGCTGCAGTGATGCCTTCTTCATTCAATAATCCAAGAGCGAGGCATGCAGTATTCTTATATTTTCCAAGCAAATCAAAGCAGCGAATTGTGAGCCCACTTAATTGATGTTTATCAATAATTCTTTTAAGCGCTCCATATATGCAAAAAGACATCTCTAATACACCATAATCTTTAAACTTTTTCATTAAAGAATCTTTATGAGGAATGTATTTATATTCCTTTTTATCTATTTCTTCGAATAATTCATCCATAGAAATATCTACCATATTAATATTAAAAAGTTTCTTGATATCTTCATAATCCGGTATAGAAGCAATCAACCAATCACTTGGTTTTCCAATCACACCTAAATTGACGTTTTCAAAGTTTTTTCTCGCTTGAGCGATATGAGCGAACTTAGCAATGACCTTCGCACAGTAATTCTCTTTACCGGTCACAATGATCGCAGGTAGCTTGTGGGTGTTACAATATGTTTTTATTTCAAAACATGCTGCTAAGGAATTGTTCTTTCCACTGCTTAATAAAATGACTGTATCATCTAATTTTGGAAATAATTCTAGAAATTGAGCTTCCGTTCCACCAGTCTCAACATAAATAACGCTCGATTTAGCCTCTTTAGAACCAGAGACAAGTATTAAGTCATCACTGAATAGTTCGTTATTTATTTCGTCTATAAATGCTTTAGATTCATCACTGGTAGATGTATCTGATTCTTTCAAGCTATTAGAAAGTTTAATTAGTTCAATTTCCATAATTAGATCCTCCAATATATATTATAAATTTTCATAGAAATAAAAAAAGCCCGGCGGCTCGCTATTTTGTCCCTGACGGGATATCTTCGCCACTACGGTGCTTAACTTCTGTGTTCGGCATGGGAACAGGTGTGTCCACCGCGCCATCGCCACCAGACTTTTTTAATTAGAGAGATAATTGTTCTCTCAAAACTGAATATTACCACATGTTGCTTTCTTTGTTAATTAGAAACTTAAATTTTATTTTTTGTTTTTTTACTTAGTAAAAATCTTAAGAAATTAAGTCCTCGACCTATTAGTATCAGTCAGCTGAATGCCTCACAGCACTTACACTTCTGACCTATCAACCCGGTAACTTTCCGGGGGTCTTACTTCTTTCGAATGGGAAGTCTCATCTTTAGGCTGGCTTCACGCTTAGATGCTTTCAGCGTTTATCCATTCCATAGGTAGCTACCCGGCCATGCCACTGGCGTGACAACCGATATACCATTGCTATGTCCATCCCGGTCCTCTCGTACTAAGGACAGATCCTATCAAACTTCCTGCGCCCACGACAGATAGGGACCAAACTGTCTCACGACGTTTTGAACCCAGCTCGCGTACCACTTTAATTGGCGAACGGCCAAACCCTTGGAAGGTACTTCCCCTCCAGGATGTGATGAGCCGACATCGAGGTGCCAAACCTGATCGTCGATGTGAACTCTTGGATCAGATCAGCCTGTTATCCCCAGGGTAGCTTTTATCCGTTGAGCGACG
>JAZRZI010000044.1:0-14609 GCA_045601325.1 Bacilli bacterium | reverse complement strand
AAAAAAGATATAAACGAATCATTGAGAATCGAACATCAAAAGAAGAAAAAGGTTTCTTAACAGTTTATCTGTTACTTACCAATTTTAAGTAAACAAAAAGGGACTAAGTCACCTTATAGGTTTCTTAACAGCCCCTTTTTTCTTGCACCAAAAAAGTCACCCAAATGGATGACTTAGTTGTTACTTTTGAAAAAGTTATTCTGCTTTTTTGCCTTTTAAGACTTCGAGCATTTCTTTTAAGATCTCGTGATCTGTAGGTTCTGGAATACCTGGTTCTGGTGGAACTGGTCTTTCTTCTGGGTGTTTTACGTAGTAAGCTTCGAGTTGCTTTGCTTTCATATCTGCTCTTGCTTTAGCCATTTTTGCTGCGACTTTAACGATGATGAATAATGTAACAGCGATGATTAAGAAGGAGATAACAGCGTTGATAAATGTACCCCAGTCGATAACAGCTGCTAAATTATATGCGTATGTGCCACCATGTAATGAATACTTACCTAATAAAGTATTTTGCCATTGGACATATGTTGCATCTTGGACTGTTAAACCAGAAACGCCTTGCAAGCCAGCAAATTCAATTGTCTTTTCTACTAAATCTGCAGCACTGAAACTTTGACCGACAGGACCTGTTTGTGCAGCGTTTAATGCAGGTAAAACTGTAATTAAACCTTTTAAGCCACCAGGGACTGCCCATGTACAAACGCTTAATAAGATTGCAACGAGTGCTGTAACGATAGCGGAGAAAGCTCCACCAATGACAACACCAACAGCCATATCAAGGATTGAACCTTTGCTAATGAATGCTTTGAATTCAGCCCAAAGAGATTTTTTGTTTGGATCTTTGACTTTTTTGACTTTCTTTGCCATATGATTTTTCCTTTCCTTACTTATTATTATAATAGTGTACTCATAAAAATAAATTATTTTTTATATAAAAAATATTCAAATTGTTTTCGCTTAACATCGCAAAAGGGTGTAAAATAAAATTAATAACTGGTTTACAAAACCAATTCATATAGCTATATGCTTAAAATTTGTTATTTAGGTCACGCATCTTTTAAGGTTCAAAATAATGATTTTTCTATTATTTTTGATCCATACAAAAACGGAAGTGTTCCGGGTTTGTCTTTTCCTGTTGGAGAAGAATGCAATTACTTATGCGTTTCTCATGAACATGACGACCATAACGGAAGAGAATTAGTTAATATCGTGAACAGTCAAGCGTTGCACACAACTAATTTCCTTGTTCCTCATGACAAACAAAATGGCACAACAAGAGGAATGTCTAGAGTATTTATTATTGAATTAGATGGAGTTAAGATTGCTCATCTCGGTGACATATGCGATGTAAGAAATAAAGAGTGGCTTAAACCTTTAGTTGGTGTTGATATTATCTTTTGCCCTATTAATGGTTTTTTTACAATCTCGAGTAAAGAGGCACGTCAACTTTATGAATTCGTCCAACCAAAAACTATAATTCCGATGCATTATGAAAATGTTTCTAATCAATCCGGGTATCCTGATGGTGGGCAAATCGATCAATTTAAGGAGCTGTTTCCGGGTTCTAAAACAATTGATGATTTCGAAATCATTATCGATCAAAGCCTCTTACAAAACAAAGCTGTTATATTTGGGAAAGTTAAACAATAGTGCATAAAAAAACTTGAGCGGTAATACTCAAGTTTTTTATTTTGCTTATATTGCGTATGTATCTAAGAAACTTATTAGTAGAGGATTATGATAGACACTAGCTTTTGATGGCAACCATGATCCGGAATCATCAACATCGCACTTTGGAACGATTAAATCTTTTAAAACTTTAGTTTTAACGTTATCTAGATATTTTAGGCTTGACGCTCTTTCTTCTGTGTAATAAGTAGAGGCAACTTTATATTCGTTATCGTTAACCTTCTCTAGCTTATCATTAAAGTAAACTGACATATCTTTTAAGACGCCATTTTCATAGTATTGAGTAGTTGGTACAAAACCATTTCCATAACCGAAAGTTGCATTGCCATTTTCATTCAAATTATGATCTGTTAGGAATTTAATATATTCAGGATTAGATTTATCAAAACTTTCAAATGTTCCATCAGGCATTGTTAATGGTCCTATATCAACGATATAGAGTTTATTAGTAAATTGATGGCTATCACTATATGGATATAACACGTGAGGTGCACAATATTGGCAATCAGGACAGAAATTCCAAATGTAATGAATTAATGTTTTTCCTTGTGTTAATATTGCGTTGTCTAAATGTGTCAGATCGACATAATACATATTAGGTTTTTCTATTGTTTTATTTAACTCACTTTCCAATTTATCACATTGCTTAAACATGTCGGTTGAATTATAAATATATTCTTTCTTAACTTTACCGTTTTCGACAACGACTAGAGTTGGAGTGTCTTCATGCATGACTGTAATTCCGTATGTTTTTCTTTCATCTGAAAATTGTCCTGTGCTGATTTTATAAATTTCAATGTGATTTTGTTGTTTGTAATTCTTTAAAACTTTTTGAAATGTTGACCAGCATGAACAATGTGAATCTGGAAAATATGTGGCTAATAGAAAGTTTTCACCTTTTTCGTCACCTTCCATTTTCTTCACTAAGGAGTCGTATTTAATATCTGTTAACTCCTCACCTACATATGTACCGTACGTGATGCGCGTTTTTTTATTATTTTTATTGCATGCGTTAAGTGGTAAAAGCGACAAAATTGTTCCTAGTAATAATAGTGTTTTTTTCATGGTGTAATTCCTTATGACTTATTAATTATAACTTTTAATAAAAACTCTTTCAAATTGTGTTAAAAAAACGTCAAAAAAATATTGCTAAAAAATCATTTAGTTTTTTGAATGGTTTTTTGTTGATTTTTTTGTTTGTATTTCTTTATGTTTTTTAAAAAATTTTATCTAACAGTTTTTTAAGAACTATTCTAAGAATAATTTTGAAATATTAGCTTCAAAAACCACCTTTAAAAACACATACAAAAAAATTTGTTTGTATTTTTGAAAATTTTACTATATATTTTTTGCGAAATATTTAACGATATTCTCATTGTTTTTTGATAAGTGAAAGGTAGGGAATAATATGGCGAAAGAAAACTGTATTATCTCACTCCAAGGTGTGCAAAAAAGTTTTGGCAACTTTACAGCAGTTGAAGACTTTAACCTTGACATTACTAAGGGCGAGTTCGTTACGTTCTTAGGACCTTCTGGTTGTGGTAAGACAACTACACTCAGAATGATCGCTGGATTTGATACTCCAACATCCGGCAAAATTTTGCTTAATGGTGAGGACATTACAAAAATACCTCCCCACAAGAGACCAATTAACACTGTGTTCCAAAGATATGCTTTGTTTCCATATCTAGATGTTTATGACAATGTTGCGTTTGGTCTCAAAATCAAGAAAGTTCCTTATGAGACTAAGGATAGACACGGGAATACCGTTACTAAATTTAGACACCTCACAAAGAAGGAAATCGACGAAAAAGTCGTACGCGTATTAAAAATTATTGATTTAGAGGAATTAGAGAACAGAAGCATTTCAACTCTTTCCGGCGGTCAACAACAACGTGTTGCAATCGCTAGAGCTATTGTTAACGAACCTGAAATTCTTTTACTCGATGAACCTTTAGGTGCTTTGGATTTAAAGATGCGTAAAGAAATGCAGATCGAATTAAAAGAAATGCATAAGAAACTTGGCATTACATTTATTTATGTTACACACGATCAAGAAGAAGCCTTGACGATGTCTGACACAATTGTTGTTATGAAAAATGGTGAAATTCAACAAGTTGGAAGACCTAAAGATATTTACGACGAACCAGTAAATGCATTCGTCGCTAATTTTATCGGAGAATCCAATATTTATAACGCAACGATGACTGGAGATAAAAAAGTTAGATTCTTGAATCATGTGTTTGATTGCGTCGATGACTTCCCTCTTAACGAAAAGGTTGATGTTGTCGTACGTCCTGAAGATGTTGTTCTTAACAAAGTTAATCCTGATGATAAAAATGAAGGGAAACTTTTTGGTAAGATTCAAACAAGCATTTTCAAAGGTATTCACTTTGAATATGTTGTAATGGTTGGCAAATCTGAAGTTATTGTTCAAGACACCAAACAAAGAGACATTGGGGATATAGTTTCTATCGACGTTGAGCCAGAAAATATTCAAATCATGAAGAAGGAAGTCAGCTGTAACTTATATCCTGAAGCATGGATTAATAAAAACAATCAACTTGTTATTGATGATGACACATTCGATGTTGATTTAACTCAACTTTTAAAAGGATCATCACTTAATTCCGATGGTTATTTAGTTGGCCCTGATGGTAAAAAATATGATTTAACTGACGCTGATGTTTTGGCAGAAGTTGCTTTATCTGATGTTGAAATCACCGATGGATATGATAATGGCAATGTAAATGGCAAAGTTGTATCCGCCATTTATAAAGGCGACCATTATCAAATTATTGTTAGAACAGATGATGAAGAGGATTACATTTTAGATACTCCATACACATATGAAGTCTCTGATTTAGTCTCTGTTTCTATCAAACCTGATAAATTTAAACTCACTTTGAAAGGTGATATTAACAAATATGTCAAAGAAGACTAAGAAACCTCATATGAGAGTTTTCCAAAGGAAATACCTTGGTATTCCTTATTCATTGTTCTTGATTTTGTTTATCATTATTCCTATTTTAATTGTTGTCTTTTATGCATTCTCTTATGAGACAACAAATTACGAAACTGGTATTACCACTGTTAAATTATCATTTCAAGCGGCGGCAAACTTCTTTACAAGCAAATCAAAGCTCAATGTTCTTCTTGTTTCTATTTTTATCGCTTTGCAAACAACTCTAATTTGTTTGATTATAGGCTATCCTCTTGCTTATTTCTTAGCTGATAAAAAAGTAAATAAAAATGCAGTTTTAATTACTTTGTTCGTAGCTCCTATGTGGATCAACTTTGTTTTGCGTACTGGTGCTACTCGTGATTTGCTCACATTCTTTGGTGTTAATGGTGGTAATGCTCCGTATTTTGCTACTATGGTTGGCATGGTTCAAAACTACTTACCATTCGTTATCTTGCCTTTGTATACTACAATGCTAAAACTTGATAAATCCCAGGAAGAAGCAGCAAAAGATTTGGGCTGTTCTCCTGCACAAGTGTTTATTAAAAATACAATTCCTCAATCGGTTCCAGGCATTCTTTCTGCATGCACTATGACATTTATGCCTACTATGTCATCTTATGTTATCAGTGATACTCTTTCAGAAGGAAAAATTACATTGTTTGGTAACTATATTAACCTTGAATTTAATAACAAGGCTTGGAATGATGGCTCATTCATGGCCCTCATTATGCTAGCTATTATTGGTGTCACTTTGTTATTAACTAGAAATGTTGAAAAAGATGAAAATAGGGGAGGTGGATTATGGTAAAGAAAATTTTTGGCCAAATCTATATTTGGATTATTCTCTTATTAATGTATCTTCCTGTTCTTGTTTTAATTGCGTTTTCTTTCACGGAAGCAACTAACGTTGGTGAATGGTCTGGATTTTCCTTTAATCTATACCCACGTTTGTTCCAAGATTCTCAAATTATGGCAGCATTAGGAAACACAATTTTGATCGCATTAATTTCCGCTGCTGTATCCACATTACTTGGTTCTTTAGGCGCTATTGGTGCTTTCTACTCTAGAAAGAAAGTTAGAAAAGCCATTGATACAGCCACACAAATTCCAATTGTTAATGCTGAAATCGTTATTGCGTTCTCATTAACTGTTATGTTTGTTTTCTTGGGCAATTATATTTTCCATGATTATTTATTTAGTTTTTGGACTCTTTTAATTGGCCATGTAGTGTTATCTATTCCATTTGTATACACATCTGTAAAACCTAAATTACAGCAAATGGATCCATCATTATATGAAGCTGCAATTGATTTAGGAGCTTCTCCTGCTTTAGCACTTAGAAAAGTTATTATTCCTGAAATTTTGCCTGGTGTATTAAGCGGATTCCTCCTCTCTGTCACATTATCCCTCGATGATTTCATTATCACGGCGTTTACTAGAGGTTCTGGTTTGCTTTCCGGTGCTGGTAAGATTGAAACTCTTTCCACTCTTGTTCAAGCAAAGATTAAAAAAGGACCTATCCCTGTTGAAATGCGTTCATTAACGACAATTATTTTCCTACTTGTAGTAGTGGGCGTAATTTTATTCTCAATTTATCAAAATAAAATGGCTAAGAAAGTCAAAGCTAGAAGGAGGGTCTATTAATGGAAAAACGTAAATTATTCTCTTATTTAGCCTTGGGTTTATTCGCTTTACCACTTGCCGCTTGTGGCGGAGATAATGAACAAGTCACCGTTTTAAGAGTTCTTAATATGGAAGACTACATCTATCTAAATGATCCTGATAGTGGTTATGATGAACCCGATTTAGTTAATCAATTTGAACAATATATCGCAGATGATGAAGAATTATCAGCGAAATATGGCAAAGTTAAAGTTGTTTACGACACAACTGACACTCCAGAAACGCTTTATAGTGAAATGCAAACTGGAAAGTCACTCTACGACATTATGTGTCCAAGTGATTATATGATTCAAAAATTAATTGCCAGCAACATGCTTGTGCCGTTTGATCATGATTTAATTCCTAATTACTATGGAGTTAAAAACGAAACTACAGGTGAATATGAAGGTTCTAAAGCTTCTCAAGCTATTAAAGGTACATTAGATGCTATTACTTCTAAGAATTTAAAAACTCAAGAAGTTTGCAAACTTGAAGATTATGCTGTTGGTTATATGTGGGGAACATTAGGTATTTTATTCAACCCTGGATATAGCAAATACGAAGACAGAGGCATTGAATTTGATCAAGTCATTGAAGATGCATCAAAATGGTCAATTTTAATGGACCAAGAAAATATCTATAACGATTACAAAGGCACAATATCTATCAAAGATAGTATGCGTGATACATTTGCAGCAGGAACTATGCTTGCTTATGAAAACGATATCGACTTTGTCATTAACAACGAAAATAGACATTTAGATGGTCTTGAAAAGTTAAGACAACTCTATAACAACGAAGAAATTGATGGCGAAGAATATAATGCAAAACTTTCAGAAATCTTTAACTTCATACTTTATGAAGATAACGATAAACACGCTCAAAACGTTGTTAACACTGTCGAAGGACAACTCAATCGTTTAAAGAAGAATATTTTTGGTCTTGAAGTTGACTCTGGCAAACAAGATATTGTTACAGGCAAGATTGGTATCAACCTTGCTTGGAGCGGTGACGCTGTTTACTCTATGGATCAAGGTGAAGACCCAGAACAAGTTGGTGACAACATTCAAGAACTTTATTATTCAGTTCCTGAAACTGGTTCCAACATTTGGTTCGATGCATGGTGTATGCCTAACCTAAAAGAAGGCCAAAGAAGCGACTTACAATACGAGCTCGCTCATGAATTCTTAAATTATCTTTGTGAGCCTGAAATCGTCTATAAGAATATGGATTACACAGGTTACACGTCATTTATGGGTGGCGATGATATTCTTGAACTCGTTCGTGATTGGTACGATATGAGAACTGATGAAATTTATTATGAATCTGGAGATGGTGAATATTATCAAGTATACGCTGTTGATAATTCTTTAAGCACAGAAGAAATAGTCCCTGAAAACTTCGATACTGAAGATTATGCGGATTCTATTGTTGCTCTTGATTATCCTGATTTTTTACAAGATGATCACGATTCTTCTATGGATAGTTGGGAGCTATATTACGCAGTAGTGGACGAAGAAGAAACAATTATTGAAGTAAGTCAAGTTATGCTCCTTGACGAAAACGATGAAGAAACTGATGTTGTTAAAACATATGGCGACTTAACAATCGTTGACACTGATGATGAAATCGAAGCTATTGATTTATCATATGTTTTCGATGAAACTTTGGAAGACTATGAAGACGAGGATATGATTTTCTATAGCGATTCATATTCAGCATTTAAACAAGATGGCAAAACTACTGTTGGGAGACAATTCTTCTGCCAATACCCTGATCAAGAAACAATGACCAGATGCGCAGTTATGCGTGATTATGGCAGACACAACGAAGTAGTTATGAAGATGTGGGAAGAATTCAAGAGTAACTCTTTACCTGATTTCGCAATTGTCATTTTTGTTATCGAAATTGCCGCAATTGTCTTCGGTATTACATATTTCTTAGTAAATAAAGGCCTTAGAAATAAGCTTTATAAGCAAAGAAAAGCTGCTGAAAAATAAATATTATTTTGCTTGATATAAAAAATACTGCGGTGTTATAATACATAACGCTGCACGTGGTTCCTTAGCCAAGTTGGTAAGGCAATTGACTGCAACTCAATGATCATTGGTTCAAATCCGATAGGAACCTCCATAATAACAGCAAACTCATTGTGTTAGGTGAAAAGCTGATGCGATGAGATAATAAGCGCCTCTAGCTCAACTGGATAGAGTGTCAGACTACGAATCTGGAGGTTACGAGTTCGATTCTTGTGAGGCGCGCCAATTATCGGGACGTAGCGTAGCTTGGTATCGCGTCTGCTTTGGGAGCAGAAGGTCACAGGTTCAAATCCTGCCGTCCCGACCATTAGTTAAACCGAGGCACTTTTTCCTCAAAAAGGTGCCTTTTTTGTTACTTTTTTAGCAAAAATCGCTATTTTTCAATTTTTTGCTTTTATAATTTTGAACATTTTTTGAATACTTAAAAAACAACCTAGACAGGTATCAAATCCTGTCACCCCTGGTTATAAAATCTTAGTTTTTATTGTATAAAAGGCATTTTTTTGTCTTTTTAAGTATGTTGTTCGTATCCTGTCATCCTTGGTTTAAAAATGAAATTACTTGATGATTTTCATTTGTTATGGATTATTTACTATTAGTAAAGCCTATGAGAACATTTGATGGAGTTGTATTTGCAAGGACTAGAATGGGGTTTAGTAGATATCTTAGACACCACAGAACGCATTATCGAATTCAAGAAAGAGTCTATAACTATCATTGCCGTTTGATTGGATTCAAAATTGAAGAGCAGATGGAAATTGAAAAGATAATTGAATTAGATAAAAAATTCATGGCTTTAACAACACCAGAAGAAAGAGAAATGATAAAGTATCTTGCCTATCACAATCCGAATGAAAGGCCTCCTGAAAATCTTCATGAATCCTTTGAATCTGCATATCCAAAGTGGTATTCAGTCTTTTATAACAATAGTGATCCGCTATTTGGAAAAATTAGTCCCGTTTTATTAGGCAAAGAGATTGAATATTTAAGAGTTACAAACCAATATAATAAGTCTGAACTAGCAAGCATGGTTGGAAAGGAGGCTTTTATATGCCTAGTTCTCGTAATTATGGTTTATTGGTTGAAAAAGAAATGATTGAGGCTCTAAACAAGAAGAGATATATGAATTTATCTCCCAATCTTAAAACTTTCATACGTGACATGTTTGGTGTTGTTAAGCCATTAGAAAAAATCAAATGCGCTAAATGTGAGGAATACATAAAACCCGATATAGTTGTTTCTATAAAAAATAGAAAAAGATATGTATCCATTAAAAGCGGAAAGGCTAGCACAATGCATTGTGAATTAATTTGCACTGTGGTTCCATATTTCCGCTCAATTGGAATTTCCGAGAAAAATCTAAAAACATTATGTTTATATCAATTTGGTGATGGCACTTATGATGGTAGTGGCAAATATAGGCTCGATTATCACGAAACATTTCGATGGTTAGCGGACAAAATTAGAGTTTTTAATGATGAAGTTAACGAAAATATGGAAATTGTTTTGAAAATTGTTAAAAAATTTTTGTTCCAAGGTGTGAAAAATGACACTCCGATGGTAGATTATATTTACGCTGGAGATATAGACTTTGGATGTGCTGTTTCAAGAACACAAATTAACACTCATTTAAAAATAAAATCTTATTGTTTTTATGAAAATATCCACATTGGTCCTTTACTTATTAGACCTCACGCAAAATATGCTCACGCTAAAATTAGAAGTGAATATAGTCATCAAAGAGTAGATTTTTATTGGCCAAAATTTGAAGAGGATGTTAAGTATATTTATAAGCGATATAACAATCCAGATAGTCAATAATTGTCATATAGACAATTTTTGCTATAATAATTATAGGTATGACTAAATTAAAAACTGCATTCCTTATTCCGTTTGTTCTAATAACAGGTTGTGATGGTACAAAAACTAATCCTTTTGATTTTACTAGTGGTGGAAATAAGGTTGATACCTTTGATATGGCTCAAGGATTAGAACTTGCCCACGCTCTCGATGAAGGTTTCAAAAAAACCTATGAAAATTTAAATAATTGTTTTGGCGTGAAAATTAAACTTTCGGATGGCTATTTCTTAGAAACTAAACAAAAGGAAATTGATGACGATTTATTAAATTGTTTTTTAGTTGATAAAACCAGTGCAGTTATAAATTTAGATGCATCAGGACTAAACAAAAAATTAATTGATTCTTCAATTTCTTTAAAAATAAGTGATGTTAATTCGAAATTACGTATGTACAAACAAGAAATTAATGGAGCTAAACATAATGAAGCCAAATTAAATGTTGTTGATAATGAATTGGATGTTTATTTATCCAATAAGAAGATATATGTTGACCTTACTAAGACAAATGTTATTTCTAGTTTGGCTCCTATAGTTGAAGCTTTTATTGCGCTTAGTCCAACTCTTATGGATAAGCTTTTTAGCATTGTGCAGAACACATGGGAAATCACTGGCCTTTTAGGCTATCTTGATGATATCGAATCTATTTTAAACACATCTTATCTCAATCCTGAATACTCAAAGTATTTTAATGATGTTGGGGAAACATTTTTAGGAATTTCCGAAATGCAATTAGCCCAAGAAGCTTTAAGTGTAAATAAATATAATGATGGACATTATGAAATTTTAGCTAGAGCTAAAAGTGAATTACTTAACGCCCTCCTTGAAGAAGATAATCACTATTTGGAACGCAAAGGTTTAAATGAACACGACGTTGTTTCTAAAAAATTTTATTTTGGCGATGATACAGACGTTTCTGTTGTAATAAAAACCAACAATGACTGGACAATAAAATCTATAGGAATTTCCGGAGCATATACTACAGTTAGTTCAAAAGAAATCGTATCTTACTGGGATGATGGTGGGATTTATGCTCATTACTATGATAAAACTTCAATAAACATTAAATGCAATCTTTCAATTGATTTTAATTATAAATTAAAAGAGGTGAAATTCCCTGATTTCACCCCTTATAATGAATTCCCTATTTCGTTATTTCTTTAGTTTTTTTACGACTACTATTAACGCTATTGACAAACCTATTGCGAGAGCTGATCCAATAGTGATACTGATTATTAAGCCAACAGGAATGTTGGTTTTTTTATTGGTTTCTTCAGGACCAATTGGATCCATTTTTATATCTTGTCTTTTATCGGAAATCATTAAGTCTTTTTTGAATATCATATTTTTACCGTTTAAAGATTCATAGAAGTGGTTGCAAATCTCACAATAATAGCAATCTTTAATAATTTCGCAATTATTTGCTAATGTCCCTTTTTGTACCTTGACCAATTTATGGTCTTTTTGCTTACATTGACCCAGTTCAGAAAGAGCTGTAGAACCATGATGCTCTATTTCCCTATAACCTTCAGTTTTAATAGTGATGTAATTTGTCTCTTCACCATTTGTAACTGAAATTACATTTTTAATTCCGGAATTATTAGCGAATAAATCTAGAGGTATTTCTATATCTTTGCCGGCTTCTACATTTTCGATGTACTTGATACCATTAACATATAAATTTAAATTTGGAAGAGTTGAATTAATATTAATGACAATATTATCACCTTCGTTAAATATAAAGTCACTGCCGTGTTCTTCTGTATCCGTGTTTAATGTTTTACAATCGATTGTGATGTTTTCACTCTTGTGGAATGGGTGAGATGAATTTGAAATGTATAAAGCTTCCGTTGTGGATTTTTCTGTGTCGAATACTTTGTCTAGCCAAGCTAGTCTCTTTTCAAAGAAATCTTTGAAAATTGCTACATCGCCATTAGTGCCTGTTGAACTTCTTTGCACAAATGTATCTTTTGTTAACCATTTATTTTCATTAGCGATGAGAGACTCGTACATATTGTCTTCATAAGAAGATATAAAACCATCTTCCTTAACAAAATCATTGAGATACCATCTTGCTTCCCAATATAATTCTTGAGCCTTAATTTGGAAGTATGGGTCGTCTACAAACTCGGTGAAAAATTCTTGTCCTGTGTACATGCCATTGATGGTTCCAGTTACTGCCCATGTATAAGGACTTCTAAATGATCTATATGCAAATGAAGATATGTCAAAGTCCCAAACTGGTCCAAAGGTTAGTTTTCCATCAAGTGGGATGTATGCATATCTGCTTCTTGAAGAAGCATCCTCGTTACAAAGTATTTCATTTACTAACCAATATTTTACCATCGAATCGATGTCAGCAAGTTCGCTATAATGAACGCCTTCTTTGTTATATCCGTCTTTGCTATAAATTGCTTCTTCGAAACCATTTAAATAATTTTGAATCCAATCGAACATTTCAACATTCGAATTGGCGTATTCTGGTTTATTTACTCCTACATCAATGCCTTTTTGAGTTGTAAAATGCGAAACATCACCGATAGTGGAGTTGCTAATTTCAAATAAGTAACCGCCGTTTAAACTATTTGGTATATTGATTAAATCTTTTGGTTTATATTCTATTGAATCTACTAGCAAACGATACACATCGGATGTTATCCAATTTAGATTTGTTTTTATTTCATCTTTTGCGCGATCCAATTTTGCTTCAACAGTTGGTGATATTTCTGCTATTTTTTCAGCAAGTTCATCCCCTAAATCTTCCCAATCAAAAATATCGACAATGTTTTTACCTACTCTAATATGTTCAGCTATTTGATAGTTGCCTTGATATTCACCGTTGAGAATTACATCAACACAAGTTGAATCAGTTGTGGTTAAACCAAACGATCTAGCAAGGTTAAATGCCATTTCGTTTCTCATGCAACTTGGGTCTAAATAGTTTGCTAGTAAAACATAATGTTTTGTTTTGCCAAAATCAAACAAATTTTCCTTTTTGTTTAACTTAATTTTGAATGGCTTTTTCTCATAATGCCAGGAAGATGTTCCTCTACCCTTTATTTGTATTTTTCCTTCATAACTATTTACGTAATGGTTATTTGGCTGAATATACATTTTAGCGTCTATATAGTCTTCTCTGCTTGTTATTGGAAGATTATTTTCAGTATTTATGTAAACAACTGGAAGTGAAGAAACATAAACTTTATCCGACGCGATTGTTGTATCACCATAGCATAAATGAACTTCAAGCCAATTTTCTAAGGTGCTATATGTTGGGACGAACTCTTTTGTTTTGTTTTCAGTTTCCACACCGTCAACATACCACTTCCAGCTATAATTTTTAAAATTTTCGATTGAACTAATAATGCCAACAGGTTGACCAATTTTAACGTTTTCTCTATCGATTGCTAGTAGTGGCAATATTTCTTCTGCTTTTGTCACGAAAAAATCACTTGATAAGGTTCCAAGCGAAATAGGTAATAAGAACAAGGCGCCTAATGTGACTAATGCGAATTTCTTATTTTTCATCCCATATATATTATCAAATATTTATGTAATAAAATAGTGACTAAATTTGAGAAAATACTCATTTATTGCCAAATATTAGTGAATAATGAGCCATTAATGGTGTAATGGTGATTATATTCATCAAAACAAAACATCGACGCAGTGAGAAAAAAGAGCGTAACAATCAAGCTGTGGAAAAGTAGAAAAGGTAAAACTTTAATAGAGTTTAAAAATCTGGTTTTTGTAAGAAAATATCTTTTTTTGGCAAAGAAATATTTGCATTAAAATCAAGCCTTAGCGATAAAAATTGCAAGCATTGAAAAGTTTTTATTGAAATAAATATTATATTAGTGTAAGTTAATTATTGCGCTAATAGGCGCTGATGGGTCTGTAGCTCAGTTGGGAGAGCACCTGATTTGCATTCAGGGGGTCGAGAGTTCGAGTCTCTTTAGATCCACCATTTTATTTGGCTGCGTAGCTCAGTTGGCTAGAGCATTCGGTTCATACCCGGGCGGTCGAGAGTTCGAGTCTCCCCGCAGCTACCATTGTTAATAGCAACTCGGCAAGGGTTGTTTTTTAATAAAAGTAGTGATATAGCAAATTGAATGTGTTATATTAACTACACAAACAAGGACCATTAACTCAATTGGTTAGAGTGGACGGCCCATAACCGTTATGTTTCGGGTTCAAGTCCTGAATGGTCCACCAATATGAAAAAAGTAGCATTGATTTCTATCGATGCTTTTTTATTAAAAACATTTAGGAGCACATGGTTGCTAAAAAATGTATAATTAAGCTTGGATAAAACCCAGGTTTTTTTAAGGAGTTGGATAAGACCTGAATGTGGTAGTTCCTCTTAGCCAATTCCTTAAAGAAAGGAACTACCACTTA
>JAZRZI010000043.1:0-8391 GCA_045601325.1 Bacilli bacterium | reverse complement strand
ATTCATTACGGTTAATGATGAATGAGTCATATTCATCGAGCATATATCTATCTGGATCGTATTTAGAAAGCAACTCACCAGCTTTAGTTTCTGGATTATAACGATACATATCGTATTCAATATGAAGGCTTTGGGAATTCTTAACAATTAATCCTCTAGCACCATTTTCAGATTCTCTACCTGCCGCAAACCACCCTAAAGTGACCATGATCATGGCGAACACGTTGGCCATTAGACATAAAAAACCAGCTGCGATAAGTCTCTTTCTTTGTTTCATAGTTTGAGATCGGCAGCTGGCTATCTTTTCAGACCCTATAGTTTTGCGTCCCTACGTTTCCATAGGTTTGCTATTTACGCGTATATAATATCACGCATATTGCTGATATACAAAATAAAATAGTTTTTCATTACTTGTAATGTCTTAGGTATTATCAAATGTATGTTAAAAGGCAATAAAAAAATGCCAGTTATAACTGGCATCATTTATAAGCATTTAATTACTTATTATCTAAATCTTTAAGAAGTTCTTTTCTCAAAGCTTCTTTTTCCTCTTCGCTCAGATCATTAAGGGCAACTTTTTTCTTTTCGCTTGTCTTTTTGATGAACTTAATTAAGAAGGTGATATTTAAGACTAGCAAAACAAATAATGGGAGAACACCCGCGAGTAAATACACTGTTGGGTTCTTTTGGAAATAAGTGATCATTCCCTTAACTTCCATTGTTGCTTTTGCCTCAGGAGATGGCATGGTAGCAATCATTATAATACTAACAACAAATAAGAACATTGTTAGTGCAATATCTAATGTAATTAGAGTTATAAATAAAGGTTTCTTGTTTTTCATAAATAAAATCCCTAAAGCATTTGCCTTAGGGAAATTATATATCAATGTGTGTTAATTAACAAAGATTTTTTTAATTATGCAGTTGTGCCACGGAATTCGCTTGCTTCAACAGCATTGAATGATAAGCTTGCAGTGGCTTGAGAGATAGCACCAGCAATGAGGTTATCTGCTATACATTGTGGGTCATTACCATCAAACCAAATAACACAGTTAACAACTAATTGTTTTAATGCAGATTCAACATTAGCATCTTTACCAATAAGTTGACCTAAGTAACCAGCAGATGCTGCAGCTTCAGTGTGTGAAGCATATGACAATGATGTTACTGTTGTTGCAGGGAATGTACAGTTATATGATCCTAAACTTGTGCTTGTTAAACCGTTTGTGAATGGAACAGCTGCTGGAGTTGATGATTTTGGAGCCCAAACGAGTTGTTCAGCATCTGTGTACATAGCTAAACGATAGGAGTTGTGAATTGCATCTTGTCTAACGCCAGATTCAGCAGATGTATCGATTGTGTATGTTGATTTGCTTGCATCAAAGAAAACATCAAATTCTGATGTGTTAGAGCCATCAAGTGTGAATGTTAATGCGAATGTAGCACAGTAGTAAACTTTGTCTGTTGTGTTGTATGCATCTGTGTAAGATGTAAGTAATTCAAATTTTGTAACAGCACCACTTTCATCAACTTTTGCACGGTAAACACTTGGATGAACAGGGCTTGTACCATTTTTAGCGGCTGTGATATCAACAGAAGCATCTCTTAATTTAACACCTTCAGAAATAGAGACGTTTGTTTCATCACCGGAAGCGACAGTTGTGCAGTGACCAGCAGTAGCAACGACTTTTAAAGCACCTTCAGGGTTGACGATTGTGTTGTTTTTAACACCAACAGTAGCTGTACGTGTAGCAGCGAACCATGCAACAGTACCAGAGACAGCAGCAGCTGTAGATAAAACTAAGATACCGAGTGCAGGAACTAAAATTTTAGATTTTTTCATAATTAAATTTCCTTTCGAGTCGTAAAACGACAAAAAGTCCAACGTATAATCTTATTAGTTGAACGGACAATAGGAAATAGGCCATTTTGATTGGTTGGGACATCATCATAACGGTCACAAATATTATATGAACCAATCTTAGTTTTTTACAATATAAAAATAAAAGGTAGCACTGCTACCTAATTATTCACTTTTGGTTAATTCGATTTGGAAAACCCTATTTTTGCCTCCTTGTTTTGCAAGGCTTTGTTGATTATCCGCAATCGCAATAACTTTATCGAAGTTGAAATCTTGATCAGCCTTAAGTGATGCAACACCAATGGACACAGTCACATTAGCGTCTTTAGGTTCTTCAAATTGCAATTCATCAACCGAAATCCTAATCTTTTCAGATAAGTTTCTAAGTTCACGAGGTGATTTGTTGATTGTGATATATACAAATTCATCTCCGCCTAATCTTACAACCTCATCACCACATAATCCTTTTAATGTATTAGCCACTTCAATGAGAACCACGTCACCGAAGGAGTGACCATAATTATCATTGAATTGTTTGAAATCATCAATATCAATGAAAATGACATTAACTACATCATCAGGTGTTAAGACATCAGTGTGGTGTTTAAATTCTCTAGCTAACCAATATCTATTTTTTAATTGTGTTAAAAAGTCAGTTTCAGCGGATTTAGTAAATTTTTTTAACAATCTGTGGTTTTCTTTACTAACTAAACCAAAGACAACAGAGAATAAAACACCAAGGCCAGTAGATCCAAGGTAAATAAGAGGGAATCTAATGATTAAATCTCTGTTTGTTTGGTTCATTTCTTTTAGCCAAGGCGCTAAGTCTCTAATTGGAGGGCACCAGAACATTAAAACAACGATAACAATCATGAAAGAGTTGATAATTGACGCCATTTTGAATGTGCAGAACATATAAACACAACAAGGAAGAAGCATAACCCAAAACAATGATGATGGAGAAGCTGCACCTGTGAATAAAATAAATAATAGGATAGCGACAACGAACAAATAGAAAACTATCTCAACCGCAGAAATGACTTTATAGAAGAAGCCGCCAGCAAATCCATTAACCAGCGCAATGAGAGCAAACCCTAGTTCAATATAACCATATGTTACTTTAATACCTTCGAATGTAAAGATATCAATTAATCCAAATACAGTACATGCGATAAATGCAAGCATAGATAAACAAAACACAATAAAATGTCTACGATATTGGTAGTCTAATATTTTTTCTTTTGTCGGCAAGAATTTCTTAAAGTTCTGTTTTCTCATAAATAATTTTTATCAAGTTAATTATTTAATATTATGAACCAATCGAACTTTTTTTCAAATAAAAGAAAGAAACCTTTCCAAAAAATTTATTTCTTCATTGAGTATTTTTCTTTTTGTGTTATATTAACATACTCGACATAAGTCGATAGACATACATGAGCACCGATAAAGAACTATTTGAAAAGAAGTCTGTTTTTAGAGCAATCATGTCTCTAGCCATTCCTTCTGTCATAGGACAACTAATCTTAGTTATCTACAATATGGCGGATACTTTCTTTGTGGGCTTAACAAAAAATGATGCGATGATAACCGCTGTTACAGTGTGTATGCCAGCGTTCATGTTCTTAAGCGCAATTAGTAATTTGTTCGGTATAGGCGCTGCTAGTGTAATGGCAAGAAGTATGGGCAAAGGAAATCTTGATAGAGCAAAGAACGCTTCCTCCTTTGCGGTATTAGGGTGTTTGATTACAACCGTATTTTATTGCCTTTTTGCAGTGTTATTTAAAGATTTCTTTATCAATGTACTCGGTGGAAGCAATCCAGAAGTACATGATAAAGCCATCTCTTATTTATTAATCACTGTTGTTATATGTGGTATTCCAACAGCGTTAAATACATTGTTCTCACACCTCATAAGAGCACAAGGTAAATCTTTGTATGCATCTTTGGGTATTGTTATTGGTGGCGTTCTTAATATCGCATTAGATCCACTATTTATGTTTGTTATTCTTCCTAGTGATAAAGCAGCATTAGGCGCTGGTATTGCTACTGGTGTTTCTAACGTGATTGCTTTGTTTTACTATGTGATTATTTTAATTAAGAAGAAAGATCAATTAATCGTTAGATTCAAACCAAACAAAGAGTGTTTCAAAAACAGCATTCCACTAGAAACTATTATTGTTGGTATACCTGCGTGCTTAATGACACTATTTGAAAACATCTCTTACGCAATATTAGATAATTTAATGTCTCAAGTTAGTATTGCCGCTCAAGCTGGTGTTGGAGTAGCTAAAAAGATTAACATGTTTGCGCATTCAACAGTAAGAGGCATGACTCAAGGTGTATTGCCACTTATTGGTTATAACAAGAGCTGTGGTAATAGAAAGAGAATGAAAAAAGTTGTATTCGTGTCTGGCGCAATGTCATTAGTAATTGCAGTTATATGCACCACCATCAGCCTTACACTTTCTCAACCATTAACATCTATCTTTATTCAAATAGGTGAAACGGGTTCATTAGATTATGGTGCGAGATTCTTACAAATACTATGTTTAGGCGCTCCTTTCTCGGCGGTTGCATACACCATCATTTCCTTCTTCCAGGCAGTAGGAAAAGCGTGGAGAAGTCTAATCCTAGCATTGCTAAGAAAAGGACTATTAGACATACCTTTAATGTACATACTTCAAAAGCCTATTCCAACATATGGTATTGTGTGGGCTACACCTATCGCTGATAGTGTGTGTAGTGTGGTGGCTATACTTTTATTTGTCATCTATTTAAAACGCCACGGTGAAAACAAGGGTGAGTTTAAAACGATAGAAAAATAGTTCATCTATTCATTTTTTAGAGTGTAACATGCTTTATTTAAATAGTTGTGCTTTAATTTTTGTATGAAAATACTACCATCACTATTTTCCTATGATGATGTGACATACTCCCACCACTTAAACAATAAATAAACGATTGTTTTGAAGTGGGGGCTTCTTGCTCAAGGGCTACAACTAGCCCAGTATCGACAAGCTAACCGGCTGTGTCCCAGCCTTTAATATTTCTAATCCTTTTCTTAATATGTTTTTCGCGGCGTTCACATCTCTATCATAAGAGGAGCCACAGTTAGGACATATAACTTTACGAATAGAAAGATCTTTTGATATTTTGTTTTGATAGCCACATTCATAACATAATTGACTACTTGCAGCGCTTTTAGATAGAAGCAAACCAAGAGACTTACATGATATAAATTATTTATTTGAGACTTTTAAAAACATTGATAAAAGCAAACTTAAAAAAGCAGCAATATTTTATATGTCGCTTGACTCTATTTTTGAAACCGACGACTCTTTGTATTTAAAAATCTATTCTATGGATAAAGAAAATATAAAAAGAGAGTTATTTCCGGTTACAAAAAGGGGTGAGAATTTTGATTTAGTTATAGCCCGAGAAGCGGTCGTCAAAAAATTAAGAGTATTATTTAATTTAACTAAAAAAGAAAAAAGTTATTTAAATGAGTTTTCTAACGGAAATTTCCTGCCAAAATTACTTTTCGATAACGACGTCGCTAGTAGAGCTCAAAATCATCCGATGGCGAGATGGAAAGTGCTTCTCAAACAAAAGCAGGACCCAAAATAGGATCCTGCAATCACAAAGACATTAATACGCGGACGAATCAAAGGCATCATCTATTTTTTTGCCATCGAATTCATAAGTCTTAAATTCAAACTTTTTAAGATTGATCTTCTTGGTTTTCCCAAGGATGTTTAATGTTGTTGTGGCCGGTTTATTAGAACCATTAAATAAACGAATTAGATAGCCACCATATTTCCTCTTTTTAAGAGCGGTAATCACTATGTTTGGATTAGACACACTTACAACATCTTTAACCAATTCGCCATTGCCGTGTGGATAGAATTCGTTGACGTATGGTCTATGGTTAAATGCTTGGGCGAGTTTTTCACATTCTTCAAACTTGTTAACTTGAATTCTAAAGTTGAAGTCATGGGAACCAATTTCAACATTTTCTACATAGATATCTTCTCTAGGTAATATGTTCTTTCCTAATGGGCCTGTTGGGTGAGCGCAATAGCATGAACCATTAAGAAGAGTCATGTATAAGTTCTTTCCTTTTTTGCTTCCAGAATGAACGCCAGAAGAATTATAAACAACAAATGCATCTTGTTCGTTCATAACACCGACAAATCTGTTTTGTGGATTTTCATTTCCATCAGCAGAATAGAATTCCGTGCCATAAGCGCTTTGAGAGAAATATTTACTCGCACCATTGATTGGAAGTTTAATCTTAATTCCGCTATTCTTGTCTGCTAAAACAACTCTAGCCTTAACATCAATATAAGGCGTGTCTTTATAAATCTTATAATTTAATACAACTGTAGAATGACCTCTAGAGAATAAAGCTTCCACCACTGTAGCAAGTGGTCCTTCTTCTATAACGTGTACTGCTTTTAATCCTTTAAATAATCCTTTAGAAGAATTATCTAATTTCATATCGTAATGTTTGAAGCCGACTTTTGTGATATTCCATCCCCAAGGATCTTCATTATCATCAAACATAACTGGTTGGAACATTCCTTTGTTAGCAAACTCCTTTCCGTTAACGATATAAGAGAAAATTAAGCCTGTTTTGCGGGATATTTTGATAGTTTTATATTTGTCTATTACAACGATATCTTCTAAAGAATCATCTTTATAATATTTGTCACCTTTAGCACCCAAAAAACGAACATTAACTTTTCTAACACCAAAAGGTTTGAACTTAAGTTTATATAAAAACCTTATTCTTCTTGCGATATCGATCTCAGATTCTTCTTTGATGATTTGAAAAGTAACAGATTTTCCTTCTTCATCGTACATCTCAAAAATTGCATTGTTTTCTTGAGCGTCGAGAAGCAAAAATTCAGATTCAATAAGTTCTTCGTGCTCATAAGGAAGATAGTTAAACGATGTAAAAGAATATTCTCCATTTGGAGTGGCAGGAAGTGATTTCCCTATTGAATATAAAGCCTTATAAGACTCCTGTTTTAATCCTTCAATCGCTGTGTCAACTTTTCTAACAGAAGAAAGTGTGCCTGATTTTACCGCTGTGCCACTAAGGACATCATGAAATGCCACTTGTGCTAGTGCTTTTTCAGCGTTTTTAAATATGTTTTGGTCATATGTATTTCTACCCACAAATTCAGCTATAGAGCAAACCTTTTCAGCTTTAAATAATTCATTTTCAAGTTCATCATGCTTTTGTTTAATTAATGAAACGGAAGAATAACTCTTTCTAAATGTGACAAACTCTTTATCGTATTTTGTGGTTGGGTCAATGCTATTAAAGTATGCTTCAGGTGTGGAATGAATAATTCTCATTTCACCTTTCTTTTCATCCATCAATTCAAGGATGTCATTTAGGTCTTGTCTTGAAGCACCTCCACCATGGTTACCAACACCCCAAAGAATTAATCCTTCATCTTCATTAGGGTCTAAATAATTAATCTTTCTTTGAATCGCTTCTTTAGCTTTTCCTAATCCAGAACAATAAATATGGTCATCGTTGACTCTCATTACTTTGACTTCGCTGCCATCAATACCTTTCCACATAAATGGAACATTAGGTAATGGATATTTATGCTGTAAACCTTTTTCATACCAAGGCATTGGTCTACAAACTATATAAGAATCATAACCAGTTTTCTTTAAAATTTGTGGCAAACCCCTTGTATGTGCGAAAGCGTCAAAGTTAATCGCTACTGTAGGTCTAGAAGCAAATTTTTCTATAAAGTATTCTCTTCCTAAAGTAATACTTCTAATAAAAGATTCTCCCGAAGGCACCATACAATCTGGTTGAATATACCATCCACCCATAATGTGCCATTTTCCAATCTTTACTAATTCCTGTATTTGCTTAAATAATTCAGGATCATATTTTTCTATGTATTCATAGAGAAGAACCTCGTTATGGCAAAAGATATAATCATAATCTTTAGCTAGCTTAACTGCTGCGTAAAAAGTCGCTAATGCAGCGCTGCAGCCTTCATCCCAGTTCCATTGCCAGACAGGGTCTAAATGTGAATTACAAACTAAGTGCATTGTCTTCATAAAGAAAACCTCATTTCTAAAAAAGTATAACATCACACACGTGCTAAGTAAATGAATGACCACAAGCAGAAAACAAAAAAGATAAATATATTTTATTACTACGTAATAATAAAAATAATTTTGGAAAATATTTAAAAAATCTCCCTTTAACATAGTAGGAGGTTCTAACCATGGATAGAACTTTCTACCCAAAGGAGATTTCTCAAAACAAGTATTGTATTAGTTTAGGAAAGAATGAGAATGGAAGACTTAACTCTTATTGTTATACTTCTATTAATCTTCTGGATTATTTGCAAAATAAATATCCACCGGACAATCCGGTGGTTTTTCATAGTCGGGCAGAAATTAGCCCTCTATTACCAGCCGCCTGCATCACAGGCGAATGCGGTCCACCGCTTGCAAGTTTTACTTGCTACCCGTAAACGGGTCCTCGT
>JAZRZI010000042.1:0-21568 GCA_045601325.1 Bacilli bacterium | reverse complement strand
AAAAAAGATATAAACGAATCATTGAGAATCGAACATCAAAAGAAGAAAAAGGTTTCTTAACAGTTTATCTGTTACTTACCAATTTTAAGTAAACAAAAAGGGACTAAGTCACCTTATAGGTTTCTTAACAGCCCCTTTTTTGTTGTGTCCAAAAAATGCTTGCCTATGTCCCTATAGTATAGGTATGAAACGAGAAATGGAATTATATGCAGTTAAGTTTGATTATCTAGGCGAGATTAAAAAAGAAAATGTAATGTCTCTTGATATCTCAATGGCGAGAAAGCTCATTCATAAAAAATACCCAGGATCATTTATTCATTGGGTAAAGAAAGTCGTGTAATGCGCATATTTGCGTTATTTTTTTGTCGTATAGTTATATAATAAAACAAAGCTAAAAAGATTTGTAAAAAATGTAAAAAAGGAGAAAATAGCATGAAACAAGACTTAATTTCAAAAGAATGTTTGATTGTGTGCGATCAAAAATACAATCAACCGTTATATAAATTTAAAAACACCTACCCTGATTTAAAATTTAAAATCATCTCTATCAATGAATTCATTGACCGTATTTCTTTTAGCTATTTTAAAGATGTCTTGCCTATTTTAATCTCCCATAACATCGAATATTCTAAGGCTAAGAAGTTCTCTTCTTTACTTCGTGTCGCTGATATAGATAAAAACGAAAATCTTAAAGAAGTTTTTGGTTATATCCCTAGCGAATATATTTCTAGAGACCCATATGGATTACTTGAACTAGGCCAAAAGAAGATTTATTTATTCGAACTTGATGAAGATGTTGAACTAAAAGCGTTATTAGAGAGAAATGGACTTCACTATGAAGATTTACATTTTGAAGATTTGGATTTTGAAGTTTGTGAGTCATTTAACACTCCGAATATCCATCTATTTCAAAATAAATATGTTCAATTCTTCTATATATTCTCCGACATTCGTAAAAGAATTTTAGAAAATCCTAACTGTATTAATAAAATCAAATTAGTTATCGATGATGACTCTGATTTATTCTATGTCAAAGTATTTGGAGATATCTTTGATATTAAATGTTATGCGACTGTAAACACACCTTTAATCTCTGATTCATTAGTGAAAGAGAAAGTGCGTTCTATCTACGCGAATAAGAGTTTTGTGTTTACAGAAGATGAATTAGAAAATGATTCATTAAAATCACTTAGATATTTAATTGATCAATATGGATTAGAAGAGTTGGGTGATTTCTCATATGCTTACGCTAATTTGTTAGAGATTATTTCTTCTACTGGAACATTATCTTTACTAGATGATAAAGGTATCACAGTCACTAATAAGTTTGACTTTGATACTGACTCTATTATTTACTTAACTAACTTTAAACATGGTTCATTTTATAAGGTTTATGATGATAAAAACGTGTTAAATGACACAGAATTAGTGAAAGTAAGCGCTAATGCAAGTTATGTTAGAACTAAATTAGATAGAAGATTAAAACTCAATTATATCAAATATCAAAACATCGTTATTTTCTCGCGTGTTAAACAACATCTTTCCGATTCTATCTATAACTCTCAATTTATGGATAAAAATGAATTTGATTGGGAAAGAACATATAAGGATGAAATTCTCAACAAGAGTGATTTTAACTTAAAGGGAAGTTATACAAGCAAAGCTAGCAAATTATTTTCTAGAGACCAATACGATAGATATGCATTTACTGATAAGGCATTCTTAGAATCAAATAGCTATGACCATTCATTTAAAGGTTTAGATGATAATAAATCCATCATCAGACCTAGCAAACATTGGAGTGTTACTAACTTAGAAAGTTATGTTAATTGCCCTTACCAATATTATTTGAAAGCCATCATTCCTAGTAGTGATGGTGACCCTCACAACAAATGGAAAGGCACATTTACTCATAAGGTATTTGAAACTATCAATCAATCGAACTTTGATTTAGAAAAAGCGACTGAAGAAGGAAGAAAAGCTTATATTGATCAATGCATTAGTGAAGGCTTTGAGTTTGGTTTAAAAGAAGAAGTCTATATCGACATTATTTCTTATTGGTTACGTAAGTTTATCCCAACCTATATTCGTTCTTATAAAGACATGCATCTGGTTGAGCATAAAAAAGATCACGAAGTTGAAATTTATTTCTCTTTATTTGATGAAAATAACAAAGAATACAAATTCAGCGGTCGTATTGATAAACTCCTCTATACAGAATTTGAAAACGAGAAGTTTTATACTGTTGTAGATTATAAAAGTGGTAAAGAAGAATTTAAGCCCGAAAGATTGTTCTTAGGAACATCCACTCAATTACCTCTTTATTACTATGCGATTGAGTCTAGTAATGAAGATATTAAAAAAGACTCTAAATTTGGTGGAGCGGTTATTCAACATAACTACTTCAAAACAATTAAAGAAGCTTTAAAAGACAACAATCAATTAAGTGAATTTGCTCTTAAGAAAGCATCTAAACTCGTTGGTTTATCATGCAGTGATCCAAATTACATTCATTCAATTGATGAAACCGCTTTCAAAGATAGTGGTGAACTATTAGTTAAAGGTGGAACTGTATTAGGTTTAAAAAACGGGGCGACATTCACCTTGCAAGAAGAACACGAAGTCTTTAATAAGGTTGATGAACCTTTAGAAGAAAATGCTTTTAAGAAATATATAGACACTGCAATTCGTTCAACTCTAGAAACCATTAAAAAGATTGAAAACAATAATTTTGAGATTGCTCCAGGCGTGTTTGAGAAACTAACACCTCAAACTATGACACCTTGCTCATATTGTCCTTATAGAGACGTTTGTTATAGAAAATTGAGAGATATCATCAGTTACAAAGATTTAATTGATGCGACGAAAAAGAATAAATAGGAGGTAATGATATGTCAGATAAATATGAAAATTTTAACGACGAACAAAGAAAAGCCATCTTTGCATCCACATTTGAGGATGTTCTTATCGCTGCCGGCGCTGGTAGTGGTAAGACCAAAACATTATCAGTTAGAGTTAATAAATTGATGGAAGAAGGACAACTTAAACCTTCAGAAATTTTAGTGTTAACTTTCACCAATAACGCTGCTCATGAGATGAAGGAAAGAATTATCGCAACCTTTAACAAAGACAATCCAATTGGAGCTGAAATGCTATCAAGTCATATTCAAACATTTGACTCATTTTCAGCATATTTAGTCAGCAAATACGCAGGTAAATTAGGAATCTCTGACAAGATTTCTCTCGCGGATGAAAACGTTATTGCTAGTAAAACTCAAGAACTCTTAGATGAAGTTTTAGATGAATATTATAAGAGCCCAATTTTAAAGGAAAAGCTATTTAACAGCATTAAAAAGTTCAACAGTGTGGATGAAAGAAACACCAAGAAAGTTGTTCTAGATTTGAAGAAACGCTTAGAAGGTATGTTACCTGTTAACAAAGAAAATTTCATCAACCATTATGACGAAACCTTTAATAATAGAGAGTTCTTTGACAAATGTGTATTTGAATACGCTAGTTATTATAAAAAACAAATCGAATTGGTTTTAAGAGAAGCGTTTATCAACTATAAATATTTCGATGAGATACAAACTCGTGGAGATGTCGCAATTAAAGATGCATTTGATGATATTCGTATATTCTCTTGCGATATTGGATTATTACCATTTGATGAATCAGCGTATGACATCTATCAAGCTGTTTTAAAATGCTATAAAAAAGATGGTTATGAATTCATCAAAGAATGCAAAAACTTGTATCTAAATAACACTTTCTCAATAAAAAGAAAGATCGACACTCCAAGCTTAGCGGCTTATAAAACAATAAGAACATTATTTAGTTCTAAACAATCTCCTTTTGCTTTAGTGTCTTCTTTATCCGATGATTTGGACTTTGAATTTGAAAAATATATGTCCTTTAAAGATGACATCAAACTCTTATTTGAAATTATCTCTAAACTAGAGGCAAAGCTTGATGATTACAAAAAGATTAGTAACTCATTTACTTTCTCTGATATTTCAATCATGGCTCTTAATCTTATGACACATCCTAAATACAAAGATGTCGCTGAAGAGGTGAGAAATCAATTCAAATACATCATGGTGGATGAATACCAAGACACTAACGATTTTCAAGAAGCATTCATCAATAGTTTATTAGAACCTAAAGATGATGGAACTTGTAGTCATTTGTTCTGCGTCGGTGACGCTAAACAAGCTATCTATGGATTTAGAAATTCTAAAGTTGAACTCTTTAGAGCGAGACAAGGTCAATATAGCAAGGGTAAAGAAAATCAATATGTCATTGATATGAACAAGAACTATCGTTCTGGTCCAGGATTGTTAAAAGACATTAACTATATCTTCAAATACTACATGACTCTTAATCACGGAGGCATTGATTTTAACGTTTCAAGTGAACAGCTTGACTATGATTATAAAGTTAATTTGTATAAGGAACCTTATGACAATTTCCATGTGAAAAGAATCGTCGCTGAAGATAGCAAAGATGACGATAGAGAGCCAATTAAGTGGGAAATTTACGCGATTATTCACGATATTAAAACAAAAATTGAAAGTGGATATCAAGTTTATGATAGAGGTAGTGAACCTCACATTAGACCATGCACATATAGCGATTTTGCTATCTTGATGAGGGTCACAAAAGGATACCAACACTATATAGATGCATTTAAAGAAGCAGGCATTCCTTTAAATAATAAAATTAAAACAAATCTTTATGAGGTCGATCCAATTATTGTCATTCAATCTTTAATCGATTTGGTTTGCTATCGTAAATATGGAATTGAAGTTGACGTTAAGCATTTATTTGCGTCGGTTATGAGAAGCTACTTATATTGCTACAGCGATAACGACTTATTTGCATATTTAACTAGTGAATCTTTAGATATGATTTTAGAAAGCGAACTAATTAAAAAGATTGATCAATTTATCTTAGACAACGAAGAATCATCATTATCTGAAACTTATCAAAACTTAATCACATCTTTTGAAATTATTACTAAACTTTATAGACTCGATAGTGTTGATGATGTCATTTCTAAAGTTGAATCCTTGCACAGTATGATTCTCGCTCAAGAGGCTAGTGGCGATGACTTAAAAGACCTGATGATTCTATTTAAAAACATCGATAGATATAATCTTGATTTAAGTTCAGAAACTGTTCTTTCAGTTAATAACGCAGTGGACCTCATGACTATTCATGGTTCAAAGGGTTTGGAAAGAAAGATTGTTTATATGCCTTATAGTTTTAATAAGAAAACAGGTGGAAACCCTATGGCAGCAGCGGATTATAAGTTTTCTGAGCAATATGGCATCTTGCTTCCTTACTATAACTACGACCCTAACAAAGTTGATGAAAATGGTAATGTAGTTCCAGTGACATTTAAGACCATTCCTCAATTAGCGTTCGAACTTAACTCCAATGTTGGGGATGAAGAAATAAATGAACACGTTAGATTGTTCTATGTCGCTCTTACACGTGCAGAAAATACTTTGTATATCGTTGGAGATCCTGACGAAAACGATGATGCTTGTAAGAAAGATGAAAATCTCTACGGCATGCTTTCTTATTTGCCTCATTATCCAAAAGTTAACAAAGAATTTATAGAAGGAAAAATCAAAAAAGGTGTGATCTCTCAAGACCAATATAATGACTATCTTTCTATCGTTGATTGCGTTAAGAATGGTTTATTAAGATTCACCCAAGATGAACTTGGAAAATCTAATTATAAGATTTATCGTCAATTATACGATTCTTTATTAACTAAAAAGATGAATGAAATTGTCTCTAAATGCTTAGCTTCTTTAGAAACTTCTATCTTTGTGGACTATTTGAATCAATTTGAATCTGGCGATAAAGATATTCTAGCGAAATTCTATGCAGCTATTGTTTTAGGTGAAAATGTTAAGACCTATGATGAGTTAGAAAAACTTATTAATGAAGGCACTGATTATTATGAATATGACGAAGATGCAAAGGAATTGATTCCTATGCATGGACCATATTGTAGTTTCGGTGATGAAGAAGTGGAATTAACCAAAGACAATTTATTAACCGAGCTCAATACATTCAAAGACAACTATGTTAATGATAATTTTGAATACTTTGGTTACCGTTTTGACACTAGTAAAAAATCATTTGATAAAATCAAAGAACTCAAAGATATATGGTTTGTCAGTTTGTTAAAATCATTTGGTGATGTTTATAACATCTACAATGTGACATATGAAAGTGATGAGTATGAAGATATCGTAGAAGTCTTTGATGAACGTTCTTTCAGTATTGCAAACCAAGACACAAAAGAAGATAAGCCTCACTCTTTATATGTTGATGATAGTGATATTAGTTTTGAAATAAGAACACATATGCGTGCGTCTAAAGCTAATATCACCGACGAAGATTTACCAACTAAAGAGATTCTTGAAAGAGGTACATATTTGCATAGACTTCTTGAACTTACCGATTTAGTGAGCAAAGACACTTCCTTCATTCAAAATAGATGGGACAGAAAGTTAATTGATAACGTATTATCCAATGACATCTTTAACGATTTAGGTAGTGCAAAAGTGTTTAAAGAATATGGCTACTATGATGACTTATTATCTACGACAGGATTCATTGACTTGTTATACATTAAAGGTGATGAATATTACATTGTTGATTATAAGAGTAAGCACACAGATGATGATGACTACGTCAATCAATTGAATACTTACAAACGAAACATCAAAAAGATATTTAACGTCACTGATGATAGTAAGATTCATACATGTTTATTATCAATCATAGATAACAAAATATACTCTTTATAAACAAAAAGTCTCTTATCGAGTGATAGGAGACTTGTTTTTAAATTGATTTAGATTATTTAATTTGTTTTGGTTCTTCCGCTGTTACAACAACATCGTTTGTTTTGGATTTTTTGTTTTTGATTGTGTCGATGATACCAGCGATTAATTCAAGCGCACCAACAGCGATGATTACAATTGCTAAGATGCTATAAATAATGTCATCTAAGTGTTCTCTATTAACCCAAAGAACAATGCCTAATGTTAATGCAACTGCACCCGCAATAGCGGCAAGTACCCAGCTAGCAACTTCCCCCTTAACGATAAGCAAGATAATTGCTTTGACAATTAAGACTGAACCAAGAGCGATTAACACCCATGGAACGCATGTTGTAACTACTGCAGTAAGTATACCTGCTGTTGCATCTAAGTCGATAAAGATTGAGATACCAATACCAATGAATAACGCACCTGTAATCAAATCAACTGGTAATTTTGTTTTAGCTTCGACCACTAAGGAAACGATAGTGGAGAATAAGCCAATTAATAAACAATATATACCAAGGATGACACAAAGTGTTTTTGTAAGGTCTGCGCTTTTATCGGATAACGCTAATACGAGCATAACAATACCAAGAGCGACAAATACGCCACCGATGATAATGCGAAGCCATTTAAATTTGTTTAATAAACTTTTCATATTTTTTCCTCCGTATATATTATATACTTTTTACAAGTTTCAATCATAAAAATAGGAGAATATCTATGGACAACATTAAACTTAGAAAATACGCAAATTTGATTGCAAGAAAAGGAGTTAACATTGTTAAAGGTGATTTAGTCATCGTTAATGCTAACTTAGACCAACCTGACTTTGTCACTATGGTGGTGGAAGAATGCTATAAAGCAGGTGCTAAATCCGTTGAAGTAAGATGGAATCATAATCCAGTAGGAAAACTTCAATATAAGTATGAAACATTATCAACATTATCTTCCGTTAGTCCTATCACAATTGCTAGATATAAATACATGCTCAAGAAATTACCTGCAATGATTCACATTGTCAGTGATGATCCTGATGCGATGAAAGGTATTAACCAAGCAAAAGTTGCTAAAGCAAGAGCGAAATCATATCCAAAAATTAAAAAGTATAGAGATGGTATGGATGGCAAATATAAATGGGTTATTGCTGCAGTACCTGGAAAAGCTTGGGCAAAGAAAGTCTTCCCTAAACTTGATGAAGATGAGGCTGTCGAGAAACTTTGGGACGCAATCTTTTCCACCTCAAGAGTGGATGATGGTGATCCAGTAGAGAACTGGAATAAGCACAATGCATTCCTATTCGGTCAAAGAAAGAAATTAGAAGCTTTAAGACTTATAAAATTAATCTATAAAGACACTAATGGAACTGATTTTGAAGTATCTATTGATCCAAATATGCTTTGGGGTGGTGGTAGTGAGATTTGCCCTAACAAAGGTGAATTCAATCCTAATATCCCTTCTGAAGAAGTGTTTACTTCCCCAATTGCAGGTAAATGCGAAGGTACATTAGTGGCGTCTAAGCCATTATCTTATATGGGAGAATTGATTGAAGATTTCTCATTAACTTTCAAGGACGGAAAAGTAATTTCTGTCTCTGCTAAGAAAAATCAAAAATTATTAGAACATATGGTTTCTATGGATGAAGGCGCATCTATGTTGGGTGAAGTCGCTTTAGTGCCTTATGATTCTCCAATTAGAGAAAGCGGAATCTTATTCTATGAAACATTGTTTGATGAAAACGCAGCGTGTCACGTTGCATTAGGCGCAGGATTTAGAGATGTCTTACCAAATAGTGAAAATATGACTCCAGAAGAAGTTAAAGCACACGGCATTAACGATTCTATGATTCATGTCGACTTTATGATTGGCACGAAAACATTATCCATCGTTGGAATTTCCGAAGACGGAAAACAAACCCAAATCTTTAAAGACGGAAACTGGGCCATCTAAAATATTAATTATACCTGCTTGACATATACACGCCAAAAGGGTATATTTTGATTATGATTAAAACATTTAAAGACACAGAAACACAGTTAATATTCAATCAGCAACGTTCTAAAAAATGCCTTTTGAAGTTCAAAAATCAGCTCTTAGAAAGCTTATGATTATTAATGCAGCTTCTGTTTAAATGATTTAAAAATTCCACCAGGAAATAGACTTGAGCCTTTAACTGGTGATAGACTTGGGCAATTTAGCATTAGAATCAATGATCAATACAGGATTTGCTTTACGTTTAAGGATGGCAATTTCTATGATGTTGAAATTGTTGATTATCATTAAAAGGAGATGAGATGAGATGAAACTTGAAACCCCAAAAATAAGTGAAATACTTTTAAAGGAATTTTTAATTCCTTTAAACATTTCAGCGTACAAGCTCGCTAAAGGAATTAACGTTCCTGTTTCTCGTGTGCAAGATATTTTGCACGATAGAAGAAAAATTACTATTGATACTTCACTTAGGTTAGCTAAATATTTTGGTGTGTCTGACACATTTTTCGTTAATTTACAAATTGATATTGATCTTAGAAACGAAAAAACAGCACTTAATGAGGAGTTAGCGAAAATCTCATGTGTGGTTGCTAAGTAGAAAATAACTATATTCTTTCTAAATTGATTAATTCATTAAATTTAATGCTTGTGTTATCTGTTAGCACAAGCTTTTTATTTATGTTATCTATTCGAGAAATTGTTATCTCTTCTTCATGTATTTTATAGTTCCTATAATATTTAACTTTTAGCCTTTCTCCACGATAGTTTATTAAGATTTCATTTATGGATTCGGCTTGTTCGTTTGATATTTGAGGTTTCTCTACGCGTTCTACATTATTTTTAGCCTTGTTGAGGACTGCTTCTTGCTCGACAAGAGATTTGTATGGCGCCCATTTTTTCATTCCTCTTTCGCTCATTTTCTATGCCCTCCAATTTGGTTGTGTCTTTCTTTTGCAGTGCTACTATCGGTTAATGCTGATGCACGTAATAATATGTTCTTACCGTATTTAGCGTGTATCTCATCTATCGTTAATTCTAAATCGTGGTTGCTTGTTTGCGTTTCTATATCTTCAAATATATTTAACTGTTGATGGTCTATATCATTTAGTTTTCCAAAGTTGATACCGACATTTCTTATTGGTTTATCTTCGATATGTTTTTTAAAGATTTCCATAACCGCTTCAAATAATGTTTTCGTGTCATCGGTTTTACATAATAGTGACATTTGTCTAGCAAAGCCTCCATCAGCTTTGCTGTAACCAATATATAAAGACACTAAACATGTTTGTTTGTGCTTTTCTCTTAATCTCACTGCGAGATCATCGCACATTTCTCTAATAATGGTGACTATTTCATCTTTATTGAAGTCTCTAAATAGGGTTTGACCTATTGATAAACTAGTTTCTTCTGGAACGTATACTTCATGAATATCGGAATCATCGATGCCGTTGCAGTGATTCCAAAGTTGTTCACCCATAACCCCCATTAAATGCACTAGGTATTCCTTTGGCATGTTAGCGACATCCCTCACGCAGAATAAACCTAAGTTATTAAGCTTAGCTTCTGTTCTATGACCAATACCCCAAACTTTGCTCAGTGGTGTGATAGGCCATAACTTTTCTTTGACATCTTCTTTGTGCATAATAGCGATGCCACTTTTCTCGTGTTTAGCGTATATATCTAACGCAATTTTTGCTAAAAAGAAGTTATCACCTATGCCGCCTGTAGCTTGTAAACCTGTTCTATTAGTGATTTCGTTAATAATCATCTGCACCATTTCAAAAGGTGTTTTCTTATAGTAATCGAGATAACTTGTTAAATCTAAGAATGCTTCATCAATGGAATACACATGTATATCATCAGGCGCAACAAAGTCTAATAGAATACCGACTACCTCTCCACTTTTCTCCATATATCTTTCCATTCTTGGAGTAGCGTAAATGTAATCTATATCTTTAGGTAATTCTTTCACTCTTAATCTAGAAGGAATACCTTTCTTTTTAAGATATGGAGTAACTGATAGTACGATTGTGTTTGTCCCTCTTTCTTTATCAGCGACGATTAAAGGAGTGGTCCAAGGATCTAGTCCACGGTCCACACATTCGACATACGAATAGAATGCTTTTAAGTCTATTACTGCGATAACTTTGTTATTCATGCTTTCTATTATAAAGCAAAAGTGTCCAGAAAAACGGACACTCTTGAGAATTTTTAATGTTTAAATTTTTTTGTTTTCAGCGTTGTATTTTTCTAAATTGAACACCCCCTTTTTATATATTTCAGGAAATGTTTTCTTATTGATGCATTCGTCAAAGACATAAATATGGCAAATGGAGTTCCATTAAACATAGATTTGGGTTTTTCACTAATGCTTTTGCGATTTCCGCTCTTTGTTGCTGCCCTCTAGAAATTTGAGGTGGTTTTCTAGATAGGCAAACCTGGATATTAAATTCTTTTGAAACATTAATGACTTTGTCGATACTGGGTTAGTTATAGCCCTTGAGCAAGAAGCCCCCACTTCAAAACATTATTGTTTAAGTGGTGGTAGCATGTCACTTTAGTGTTATCGAGTGAGAAATTTAAAAAAACATTTCATTTCACAATTAAAACTTGTTATTATGTATGGCTCTTTTAAATAAGAGCAGGTGATTTCTATGAGCGATTTAATTAATTTTTCAAACTCTATTCTTAAACATTTTGAATGTGAGACATTCCATGATACTGATATTAACATTGATGAAGTATTAAAAGGCCACGACAAAGTAGTGGTGCTTCTATTTGATGGAATGGGTCAAAACATCATCCGTAAACATTTAAAAGAAAAATCAAATATTAGAAGTCATTATTTGGAGACCATTAATTCAACTTTCCCACCTACAACTGCAGCGGCCACAACAGGATTCCTATCCGCTAGATATCCAATTGAAACATGTTGGATTGGATGGGATGCGTACTTCAAAGAATATAATAGGAATATTGTTTTATTCGCTTCTCGTGATTACAACTCAAAAGAAGAAATGCCTTTCAATGTTTTTAATATTATTCCTTATAAAAATATATGCGAGATTATCAATGAGAAAAATAATGGTGTCAATGCGATAACTATGCAAAGATACCCAATCAATGAACATGGACCAAAAACATTAAGAGAAAGTCATAAAAAAATAGACGAATTTTTAAAGAAAAATGACAAATGTTTTGTGTACTATTATTGGGATGAACCAGACTGGGAAATGCATCAAAATGGCATAGACAAATACCTAATTAAAAAAATTTGCAAAAAATTGGATAGATTTGTAAAAAAACTGGTAAAAGATAATCCTGACACATTGTTTTTAACCTTTGCAGATCACGGTCATGTTAATGTTGAATACATCAAATTAGATGAGTATCCAGAACTATTAGAATTGACTTCACAACCTATTGCGGGAGAGAAAAGAAGTTCGTTCTTCTTTACAAAAGAAGGAAAACAAGAAGAATTCAAAAATAAATTTAATTCACTATTTGGTGACAAGTTTAAACTCTTATCCAAACAAGAGATATATGACACCAACTTATATGGAACAGGTACCCCTCATCCTCACTTTGATTCTATGATGGGTGACTTTATCGCAATAAGTTTAGACAAATATGCTTTAATTGCGCATAAACAATTTAAAGATGCGGAATTCTATCCTGGACACCATGCAGGCGGAACTAAAGAAGAATTGTTGATAGATATTAGTGCATTTAATAAATAAGTGTGCAATAATAAATGTACAAAGAGGTACATATATATGCCAGGAAAGATTTATATTCTAAAGTTTTATGCTACAAACGAGGATTTTGTTAACAAGAATCCTTTTCACAAAACCGAATTTGTCGGTACAGAATTACAAGCTAAAGAAAAAGCTGATCAATTAAAAGAAGAACTCAAAGCTGCTGCTTATAAGATTAAGGTTAGAGAAATTCAATAATACTTCAAAAGGAAAGGGCCAATAAGGTCCTTTCTTTTTAATTTTTATAATCGTACGAAACAAAAAAATAGATGTACGAAAATATTGCAAAATCGTACGAAAACGAATATTATAAATATGAGGTTAAAACTATGTCTATCACTGCAACTGAACTAAAACAAAATCTTAGCAAATATTTGCTTCTCGCTGCTAGCGAGGATGTTTTAATTACGAAGAATGGTAAAGTTGTGGCAAAATTATCAAATCCTTATACGGATAAGCTAAATATTGTTGAGTCTTTAAAAGGTATCATTCCTAATGACGGTGATGTCGATTTAAAGAAGATTCGCAATGAGAGGCTTACTAAAATATGAAAATTTTATTTGATACCTGTATTGTTTTAGACTTTTTCCAAAATCGTGAACCATTTGCAGAGGATGCTGAAAAATTATTGCAACTTTCATCAATTGATTATATTGATGCTTACGTTACATCAAATTCAATCAGCGATTTTTATTATTTAATGCATAGTTATTATCACAACAACGAAATGTGCTTAACCAATATCAAAAAGTTACTATCTATTTTGCACGTTGCTGATTTATTATCTTGTGATGTTATTAATGCTTGCTTATCAGGTATGAGCGATTATGAAGATTCTTTATTATCTGAAGTAGCATACAGATTAGGTGCTGATTATATAGTTACGAGAAATATAAATGATTTCAAAAAAAGCAAAACGAAAGCGATTTTGCCTAAAGATTTGTTAGGCATCATTAATAAGAAATCATCTAATTAAATCAAACTCTTTTAATGGAGTTTCGCTATAAAACCTAACAATCATCTGAGCGTTTCTTGCAGACTCGATGACATTGCCATCTTTATCATAGATGGCTTTTATTTTTACTTTATAAGGTGACATATACGGAGATAAGACTTCTATTTCTCTATTTCCTGAAAAAACGTTTCTTTGTTCTATCGTTACTATATTAGTGTTGTTATCGTAATCTAAAACAATACCTACAAAGTCATGGTTTGGTTGACTGATTCCGTGGTTATAAATTTCTTCGTTAGGGGTTAATGCACCTTTAAAGAAACCATGAGATACCTCTCTATTTTCGCCTTTTGATAAATTATTTTTATAAACATTAAAATCATGTATAGATTTGTTTTGATAATATTCATCGATGCATCTTCTATACGTATTAATAATAGTGGCGATGTAGTGAAGTGATTTCATACGTCCTTCCACTTTTAAAGACGCTACTCCGGCATCGATTAATTGAGGTATAAATTCAATAGCGTTTAAATCTGCGCTCGCTAAAGAGAAATCAAATGAGTTGTTTGATATCTTTTGACCGTTTTGAAGGATGTCATAATTCCATCTACAGGATTGAGCGCATCCACCTCTATTGGCGTCTCTATTGGTCATAATATTGGATAACATACATCTTCCCGATACACCCGCACACATGGCGCCTTCTACGAAGACTTCTAGTTCTGTGTTTGTTTTACTAGCGATTTCTTTAATATTATCAATCGAACATTCTCTAGCAAGAACCACTCTATCTGCACCTAAAGATGCAAAGAATTTAACACCTAAAGAATTTGTTACACTTTGTTGAGTGGAAACATGAGCTTCCATCTTAGTAACTTCTTTAACTAATTTAATAATAGTAGGACTACTAGCGATGACTGCATCTACACCCGCATCTTCTAAATCTTTAAGATAATCTACTAGGTTATTTAGATCTTCTTCGTGCATAACTATGTTACAAGTTACATAAACTTTTGCGTTGTGTTTATGAGCGAAATCACAGCCTTCTTTAATGTCTGAAATTGTAAAGTTAGACGCCATTGAACGTAGGGAGAGATGCTTGCCACCGATATATACAGCGTCCGCCCCATATCTAATCGCGTACTTCAATCTTTCTAAATCACCAGCAGGGGATAATAATTCTATTCTTTTCATTGAACTATTTTCTCCTTTTGATGAATTGTGTCGCTATAAGCGAAACCGTCATCGATTTCTAAATCTAATTTAGATATAGATTCTAATCCTTGTTCTATACTTATTTGTTTATCTATAGCATTTCTATAAATAGTTAAAACTTCCTTTATTATCTCATCAGTTAATGTTAAAGATTCAAAGAATATGTATTTAATGAATCTCAAATTATGAATCTCTTTTAATAAAGAAATATGATAGTGCCTAAAACAATAAAGGCCATATTCATTTTCGTAAATTGGTATTTCGTAGTTTCGTTTTTCTTCTCTTAAAGATAGATTATCTAAACTAAAAGAAGATGAAGAATGTTCTTTATACAAAGATAGAAGTTTTCTTCTTGAATAAAACATCAATTTTCTTCCAAATACTTGATAGAAGATATTACTGGATGTAATTCTATAGGCATTTATGATATCGCTTATCGGGATTTCGTTAGACATGCTAACAGCGTTAACACCAAGCGATGCATATAGTCCCAAATCAGAAGAATTGCACATCATAATTGGGGAATCGTAAATTACATTATTTATTAAACCTGACTCCTTGAATATTTCTAATAATCCAAGATCGCTAATTGCAAACTTATAATCTTTATATTTATTTATAAAGGATTTAATGTCTTCTACTTCGTTTTCTAGATATACACGTGTGATAGTTAAAATAGGCTCGATATTGTGGTTAAGACAATATTTAATTGCCTTATCTATATCTAAATCGTTTTCGTAAACATATGAATACTTAGGAACATTTAAATATGCGACATCAATTAAAGATGAGCATTCTTCTAATGTAGATTGCTTATATATGGATAAAGTCATTTTATTTGAATTTAAGTTATCAAAATCTTTGAAGAAGTTGGGGTATGACTTATTAACACACTCTATATTTTTAATAGTAGATCTACCTTTTATCATCGTGGAGAATATCGTTAACGCCATTGCAACACGATGGTCATTATATGTTTCAAAAACGTAATCACCTTCATAAGATGATTTACCATTAATTGTTACTCCATCACCTTGAACTTTTATATCTACACCTGCTTTTGAAAGTTCATTTGTCATCGCTAATAATCTATTTGATTCTTTGTCTTGCAATCTTGAAATTCCAGATATGTGTGACACACCATTTAGACAAGATGCATAGACAAATAAAATAGGTCCTAAATCTATTGAATTTACAATGTCTACATTAAATGGTTTTTTGCTTTTTACAATATCTAAAATTACCTTATCTCCTTGTAAGGAATCGCTAGGCAAATCATTAACTTTAACATTCTCTTTTAATGCATTTAAAACAATGAAATTTGAAGCGTTAGAATAATCTAGTTCAATATCAAAAGATTTTTGTTTTATTGGGGAAATATCGACTAATTTATAGGAATTATGGTCTTTTTTAAATGTATAACCAACATCATTCAAAACTTTTAAAGTCATATCTATGTAATTATTAGAGACGATTGATTTATTAATCTTTATACTGTTTTTTGATTTAGCGAATGCGAGTAAAAATAGTAGTCCTGATATGAATTGAGATGAGACATCTCCATCTATTTCATAGTCTACGATTTTTAAAGAATCAAATACCTCAAAGCTATCGTCATTTTTAATGAATTTGATGCCTTGTTTGTTTAGCAAATTCTCATAGACATTTAATGGTCTAACAAATATAGATTTATCACCAGCAAATTTAACGTGTTTATGGGTATAACATGCGATAGGTAATAGCATTCTCAAAGTTGAACCAGATTGGTTTACATTGATAGTGATACTTTCTTGTTTTGACTTAATTATATTTATAGCTTCTTTAGTTGCAAAGATATCTTCTGAGTTAGGAAGATTATTAATATTTATATTTTCATCACACAACAAAGAGGCGATTAAATATCTATGACCGTAACTTTTGCTAGCGTTTACTTTCACGCTTCCTATTGGTTTATAAGTTGTGATTATTTTATCCATTAGATTATTTCTTTTATCTTGTTTGCTTTGCCGATTATTTCTTTTAAATCTTCTGGTGCAATAGCTTGTTCAGCATCGGAAATTGATCTGCAACCCTTTTCACTGATTTCGATTAATAGACCATCCGCACCTGCTGCAATCGCTGCTAGCGCAAGATTTTTTACAAGCGCTGACTTGCCTGTTGCATGACTAGGGTCAACTATCACTGGCATATTGGTCATGCGCTTGACATATGTGACTGCGCTTAAATCTAATGTGAAGCGTGTTTCGTTATCAAATGTACGAATTCCTCTTTCACAAAGAATGACGTTTTTATTTCCGCCCACTAAAAGATATTCAGCAGCGCATAACCACTCTTCTATAGTGGCATCAAAACCTCTTTTTAATAGAATTGGCTTATCAATTTTGCCTAACGCTTTTAATAGTTCATAGTTATGCATATTTCTTGCACCTACTTGAATGATGTCAACCGATTCCATAAAGCTTGGAATTTGTTCTATCGCAGTGATTTCAGAGACTGTAGGAATATCTATGTCTTTTAAAATATCTAGTGCATCATATCCTAGGCCTTGGAATGAATATGGAGATGTTCTTGGTTTAAAAGAGCCTCCTCTAAATATTTGTCCACCTGCTTCTTTAACATCTTTTAAGAGTGCTTTGACTTGTTTTTTAGATTCAATGGTGCATGGACCTGCCATAAAAACTAATGGATTATTGCCACCGATTTTTATGCCTTTTACTTCCACAACTGTATTGGCTTGTTGTCTTAATTCGTTTTTCATAATTTAGCCTCCAAATATGCTTTTAAATCTTTTAAAGCGTGATGATATCCTTCTAAGCCTTCTCCAATAATTGATTTAATGCAGCATTCCTTTATATAAGAGAATTTTCTAAAAACCTCCCTTTCGTTAACGTTAGAAATGTGAACTTCTATAGTTGGTAGTTTAGTTGCTCTTAAAGCATCTAAAATCGCTACTGAAGTATGTGTATAGGCGGCGGGATTAATAACTATTCCATCTGCTTTTTCAAAGAATGCCTTTTGAATTTCGTTAACTAATTCGCCTTCAACATTTGATTGATACGTCTCGACTTCAATATTCAATTCCTTTGCCCACTTATTAATGTTTTTAGTTAGTGATTCATATGTTTCTGTTCCATATACATCAACTTCTCTAATTCCTAACATATTTAAGTTTGGTCCGTTAATAACAAATATTTTCATAGAACCTCCTTTATGGACATTACTGCTTCTGATATCGATTTATCGTTTCTAATGACATAGTCGCTAGCTAGTAAGTACATAATTTTTCTTTTATTTATAAGTTCTTGTAATTGCTTAATATTTTTTGTTAGTGGCCTATTATCTAAATCAGTAATTTTGCTTACTGGTCTAACTAGGTTGATGACAATATTGTTTTTAGATAATTTTTTAAAAGCTTCCTTGTTATTTGGATAGCCACCTCCTAAAGAGATTACATATCCATTTAGTGAAACTAAACTGTCCGCTATAGAGGATTCTAAGCTTCTAAAATATTGTTCGTCGTGTTTGCTAAATATTTCAGTTATTGAACAACCTTCTAATGTCTCTATTAGTTCATCTGTATCGACAAATTTAAAGTTTAATGATTTCGCTAAGGCGGCTCCAATAGTGGATTTACCTGAACATGGATGGCCAATAATTACAATATTATTTAGGGTCTTTAATAATTGCAGATATGCGTTATTTATAAGGGTTTCATCGTATTTTTTATTGAAAAATAATTCATCTGCTTTGTAAGCTTGTGCGATAAGCATATACATTCCAGAGATAGTTTTAATTCCCTTATCGTGTAAAGCCTCTGCTTGTTTTGTTTTTCTAGGGTTATAAATTACATCTACATAAACTTCACAATGTTTCGCTAAAGAAGAATCAAACAAAATTGCATCTTTAACAGGAGTTGTATTAACTATGATTTCGGCTTTTTCAATTTCTTTTGAGTCATAACCAAATGTATTTTCATTATTAGGATTTCTAGATAGCAAATAAATTCCCTTTGCGTGTAATTTTTCTAAAACATATTTTACCGTTCTAGACGTTGCACCCGTTCCCATTATAAAAACAATTTTATCTTTTACTTTTACATTCTCTTTTTCTAATAGTTTTTCAAAGCCATATGCATCAGTGTTATAACCATATAGTTTGTTTTCTTTTTTAAGCACTACATTTACTGTATTTGTGGCTTTAGCGATATCAGAAAGATAATCGCATTCATTAGCGAACATAGTCTTATATGGTATTGTGACATTAAATCCTACAAAGTCATCTTTGAGGTATTCAAGAGGATTGTCAGTAGAAAAGAGGTGATATTCTTCACCTGTAATAAATTCATGGATAATCTTAGAATAAGATTTGGATATGTCTTTGCCTAATAAACCATACGGAATCATATATTTTTACTTTCTTTCAACATCAACATATCAACAATTGAAAACGCTAAAAGGGAATCTACAACCGCTCTTACACGATGCACTATGCATGGATCAAATCTTCCACTTAATTCAAGATTGATATTTTCTTTTGCTTCAACATTAATTGAGCTTTGATTTAACGCAATAGAAGGAGTTGGTTTCACAATTGTTTTAATAATAATTGGTTCACCATTAGAGATACCACCGTTAATACCTCCGTTATGATTAGCGAGATAAACAATCTTGTTATCAACATATTCGAGTTCATCTTTTACTTCGCTTCCAAACTTATTAACGAAGTCATAACCATCTCCAAATAGGACGCCTTTGACTCCACCAATTGAGAACAACAAATGTGAAATGGTGGATTCTAATGAATCAAAATAAGGTTCACCTAAACCAATAGGAACGCCTAATATGACAGACTCTAATTCTCCGCCTACTGAATCTCCGTTATCACCTGTATTTGATATCTCTTCTAACATCTCCATTTCAGATTGTTCATCGAGCACTGCAAAGTACTTAGAATTTAATAAATCTATGTCATTTTCAAGATTTCCCATATCAAAACCCTTGTCATTTATGCCGTGTATGTTAGATATGTGAGTTCCAATCTTTATGTCGTGATCTTTTAAAATTGATTTGCATATAGCACCTAGCACAACTATAGAAGCTGTTATTCTTCCACTTGTAAAACCTCCACCTCTATAGTCGTTATAACCACTATATTTGAGGTAGTTAGTTAAGTCTGCGTGGCTTGGTCTAATTTGACCTTCAATATAATCTGAGGAATTTACATCTTTATTTTCAATTATGAATGCTAGTGGACTTCCAGTTGTAAACCCATTAAAGACACCCGAAAGGAATATTACTTCGTCGTCTTCTACTCGTGATGTGGATATATCACCTCTAGGTTTTCTTTTTGCGAGTTCTTCTTTGATGTATTTGTTATCTATCTTGATTCCTGCTGGTAAGCCATCGATTGTCATACCAATTGCTTTTGCGTGGCTTTCACCAAAAATGCTAACTTTTAAAATGTTTCCAATGTTAGAGGACATAATTCTTAATCACTCCTTTTAGTAAATTAAACGACACTGTTTTAATGACAGGTTTTTCAATATCTTCACAAACGATAATATCAACTGTTTCCGAGGACGATTTTTTATCGTTTTTTATTAATTCGATTAGGTTATCTATGTTTGTTGGTTTATAGATTGGGAAGTTATATCTCCAAACTATGGATTTCAAATTGTTGAAGTATGGTTTTCCATAAGACATGACTAGCATTCCGTTTGCAATAGCTTCTCCGTGCATTAAACCAGTCTCAATTTCAATTGCATGACCAATCGTGTGACCAAAGTTTAGTATTTTTCTTAAACCGCTTTCGTTTTCGTCTTCGCTAACAACCTTTGCTTTAGCAACTAATGATCTATAAATAACTTCTTCTAATCGTTCTTTTTCTTGGCCTAGTAAAAAGATGTTAAAGAGTTCTTTGTCCAAAATGATTCCTGTTTTTAATGCCTCGCATAAACCATTATTTATGTTTCTTTCGTTCAAAGTAGATAAAACATCTAAACCGATAAGGACTTTTTCCGGTGGATATATTGTTCCAATTGCATTTTTAATATCAAAGACATTCAAAGCATTTTTTCCGCCTATAGAAGAATCCACCATTGCTAAAGTAGTGGTAGGAATATTTATAAATTCTAATCCACGTTTATAAGTACTAGCTAAGTACCCAGTAAGGTCACCGATGCTACCTCCACCTATTCCTATTAGTTTATCTTTTTTAGTAATTTTATTTTCTAATAACAAAGTTACTATAGTTTGATATTCATCGATAGTCTTGGCTCTTTCTCCACCTACTATTTCATAGAAAATAGATTGAGGAGCGTATCTTTCAATTAAAGGTTTAACTTTGTCGCTTACGTTTTTATCAATAATGACAAAATATCTAGTTTTAAAATCTAGATAAATCTTTATTAAGTTTTCTAAACTATCGTTTATAATAACTTCGTAATCATGTGTTTGTGAGTGTATAGTAATATTATTCATATTACTTATATTATCAAACTAAATTAGAAATTTTGCAAATTTCTAATGAAATAGGATACCGTTAGTTTTTTATAGGTAACAATTAAAAAGGAAAGTTCTACAATGTTAGTTACCACACTTCAAGGAGGACTTTCCGTGGATATTCTAACATTAAAAACAGAAACTTTTGATAGTTTCCTATTAAAATCACAACAAATTCATAAAGAAGCAGTTCAAAAAACATTAGAAATTCGTGATAAAGACATTTACACAAAAATCGATCACAAGCGATTGATTTTAATACGCATTGATGAAAGAACGATTCTTTCTACGATAGGG
>JAZRZI010000041.1:0-19141 GCA_045601325.1 Bacilli bacterium | reverse complement strand
TATCATTTCTATAGGTTTTTAATATTTCTCTTTTTTCTTCATCACAATTTTCAAATTGCTTATTATCATCCAAGAATGCTTTTACAACCTTAGGCATTCCCCCAACAAGGAGATATTGTTTAAATAAAAACATTGCTTTTTTATGAATCGGTTCTAGAAGAGGCTTTTTTTCGACGAAACATTCTTTAATATATTCAATTAACCTATCTTCACCAAGAGCCCACGCAAATTCTTCAAAATCCATTGGATACATTAATAATGACCTTTCTTCAGATGGAATTAAAATATCTTTGGTATTTTCTTTTATTGATATTAACGATCCGGTTTCAATGAAATCATATCTCCCGTCTTTTACTAAATGTTTAATTGCTTCTCTAGCTCTTGGGAAACTTTGTACTTCATCAAAAATGAGTAATGAATTTCTAGGATAAAGAGTAACATCGTATTCTAAGGAAATCATCATAAATAATGAATCCAAATCATTTAAAAAATTATTGAATCCATCTTTTATAGATGGTGAAGCTTTGGAAAAATCAATAACAACATAACTTTTATAATTTTGCTTGCCAAATTCTTCGGCAATAGTAGATTTACCTATACGTCTTGCTCCTTCTATCAGTATAGCTTTAGAACCATTTGATTTATTTTTCCATTCTAATAACTTGTCATATATTTTCCTTTTAAAAAGCATAAATAATTATCCTCCAATATTGTATTGCAATTACGCAGTTTAATTATATATCAAAAATTGCAATTACGCAGTATAATACGCTTAAATATTTGCAAATGCGCATGTTAAATGATTATTTCCCTAAAACGCGCATTAGAATCGATCCGTTTTTTGTGCATTATTTTCTAATTTTTGTTGTCTCTTGTTGACAATATATCTTTTTAATTTTCGCCAGTAATACGCGATTACAATTGATAAAGCTAATACAAGCACAAACGCAACTATAAGAGGCCATAATAAATCGGTTGTTTTTCCAAATATTGCTTTTAAAATTTGGTAGGAAACGTTAAGAATAAGAACCCAAGAAACAATGTATATCTCATTAATCAAACTGCTTAAAGTAAAGACCCATTTGTTTAGGAAATTAGGTGTTATTTTAGTTAAGAAATGGAACACCATAAACTCAAACATGATTACTCCTAATGCGGCTGTAGCGTACACTATGCCGGTAATGTATTCTCTATCTACGTCATAGGTTGTGATGTAATATTGTTGCCATCCTAGATTATAGTCAAGAAGAAGTGTTACAGTTGCTAAAGCCGCACCAATTAGGCCAAGGATTAGATAGAATCTATTAAGATTTTTAACTTTCTTAAGCGTGACACCTAACATGTTGCCGACTGCAACGTAAATAAACCACGAGCATAGTTGGAAGCATACTAATATTTCTCCATCGCATTGAGCGTTAACCGGAATAAGTAAACCCAATGTGTATCCTAGAAGTGGGCTATCGCATTCAATAATTCTAAACACAGTGGATAGAACAGAAAATACTACTCCAATGATTAAGATAATCAAATTACTATGCTTTTTAATTCTTTTTAAAAGCGCGAATAAAATCATCGCCAAACCGGCAAACACCAATATGTCTCCACCAATTGTGTAATATAAAACTCTTTGAATTAGCATATCGTCGTGTGGCAATGTGAAGTAAACAAATGATGACCTAACAATGTTTAAGATATAGTGTATCGCTATAAGCTTTAAGCCTCTTAACACCATCTGCTTTGTAGAATTAAATTTGGTATAAGCTAGACCAACACCCATTGCAGTCATAAAAACAGGTGCAGCAAGAATACCACCTGCAATGTCATTAGCAAAATAACCAAATCCAGTATCCATTTTTGTATAATATGGATAAAGCATGACATGGATTAAAATCATTCCGATGATTGCGATAACTTTCGCATAATCGATATTTTTTTGTCTTCCTGTGTTGATGTCTTCTCTTTGGTAAAAAGCTCTTATTTTTTTAAACATAGTTTATTTATAACATAGTTTTGAATATTTTTCACAAAAAAACGCAAGAGTTTAACTTGCGTTTACTTTGTATGGCTGTTATTCGAGTTCGAACGCACCGGTATATAACTGATAGTATGTTCCCTTTTGAGCAATTAATGTTTCGTGATTACCACGCTCGATAATGTGACCATGATCTAATACGATAATTGCTTTAGCGTTTTGAACTGTTGACAATCTATGGGCGATAACAAAGACTGTTCTGCCTTCCATTAGTTTATCAGTGCCTTGTTGTACTAATTTTTCTGTTCTTGTATCAATAGAAGAAGTGGCTTCATCTAAGATCATAACAGGAGCATCTGCTACCGCTGCTCTAGCGATGGAAATTAATTGTCTTTGACCTTGTGATAAGTTTGCGCCATCACCAGTGAGCATTGTATTAAATCCTTCTGGTAATCTAGTGATAAAGTCATAAGCATTAGCAATCTTTGCTGCTTCATAAATTTCTTCATCAGTAGCGTCCAATCTACCATAACGGATGTTATCCATAACTGTACCAGTGAATAGGGATGTGTCTTGTAAGACAATGCCTAAAGATTTTCTTAAATCAGCTTTCTTAATCTTTGTGATGTTGATGCCATCATAACGAATCTTGCCATCATTGATGTCATAGAATCTATTGATTAAGTTTGTGATGGTGGTTTTACCTGCACCAGTTGCACCGACGAAAGCAATCTTTTGACCTGGTTTCGCATATACATCAATATTAAACAATATGTTTTTAATGTAGTTATAACCAAAGGTAACATTTTCTAATCTAATATCACCTTTTAATTCAGTATATGTAAGAGTGCCATCATGATGTGGATGTTTCCAAGCATAATCATGAGTTCTTTCTTCTGTTTCTTCTAGTTCACCGTTTTCATTACGTTTGACATGAACTAATGTGACATAGCCTTCATCCTTTTCTGGTTCTTCATCAATTAAGTCGAAACATCTAGAAGCACCCGCCATACCCATAACGATGAAGATGACGTTTTGAGAGAAGTTATTAACGTTATTAGAGAACATTCTTGACATACTTAAGAATGAAACAACTAAACCCCAGAAAGTGGATAATGATAAGTCAGGTTGGAACCCAGTAACTGTTAAGTTATCAAAGCCATCAATAGTGAGAATCATAATTGCCATAATAGCAGTTAAGACGTACATGATATTACCGATGTTACCATTGATAGGACCTGTAATATTGCCATGCATATTTGCGGTAGTGGAATATTCACCTAACTTGTTATTAATTTCATCAAATTTTTCTTGTGATTTCTCTTCGTGAGAGAATACTTTAATAACTTTAAGACCTTTAATAGATTCTTCGATATTACCTTCAACCACGCCAACTTGCATTTGTTGTTTAATGAAGTATTTAGCGGATTTACCACCGATAATCTTTGTATTTAAGATCATGAAGATCGTGCAGAACACAACCACTAATGTCATCCAAATACTATTCATAATCATACTGACAAAGCAGAATATCACAGTTAAGCTTGTTTGGAAGATTGATGGTAATGATTGAGCGACAAATTGTCTAATCGTATCAATATCGTTTGTGTATAAGGACATGATGTCACCATGAGCGTGTGTGTCGAAATAGATGATTGGTAAATCTTGCATGTGATCAAACATCTTAATTCTAAATTTATTTAAGAAGTCTTGAGTTAAGATGGCCATTGCTCTATTCCAATACCAAGACACAAAGATAGCGATGATATATATCACGCCTAAGATGATTAATAGTGTTGTGACATTAGATGTAATAGTGATACCCATTGCTTTGATGTTGTATGTATCCACAAATGGGTTTAGATGTTGCCCAAGTCGATCAGGGTTTAACTCTAATGTTGGGTTAACTGCTTCAGTAATGCCAACAGTAATGAAGTTAGCAAATACGGAGGCGGATAAGTTAGAGAATACTGAGAAGATGATGCATAATGCACATAATACTAACTTACCTGGATAAAGTTTGAATAATTGCTTTAATAAGCGTTTTAAAGTACCTTTTGCGGCTTTTTGACGTTTTTGAACACGTATTGCAGGCATTATTGATCACCTCCCACTCTGTTTTGTGTGTAATACACTTCTTGATAAATCTTATTAGTTTTTAAGAGTTCTTCATGAGTGCCGATTTGATCAATCTTACCATCGTTCATAATAATGATTTGATCAGCATCCTCAATAGAAGATATACGTTGAGCGATAACGATCTTAGTGGTATCTGGAATATCTTCTCTTAATCCCTTTCTAATTAATCTATCTGTTTTGGTGTCAACTGCGGAGGTTGAGTCATCAAGAATTAAAATTTTTGGTTTGCTGAGAATAGCTCTAGCGATACATAGTCTTTGTTTTTGACCACCTGATACGTTTGTGCCACCTTGTTCGATATGGGTGTTGTAGCCATCAGGGAATGATCTTACAAAGTCATCTGCTTGAGCGATTTTGCAAGCTTGGTAAACTTCTTCGTCAGTCGCGTAAATATCACCCCAACGTAAGTTTTCAAATATAGTTCCAGAGAACAAGACATTCTTTTGTAATACGACAGCAACTTGTTGCCTTAACGCTTTTAAGTCATATTCTTTGACATCGTGTCCACCAACTAAGACTTCACCATCAGTTGCATCATAAAGTCTTGAAATCATATTAACGACAGATGTTTTACCAGAACCAGTAGAACCTAAAATGCCAATAAATTGACCTGACTTAATATGAATATCAATATCTTCAAGAGTGTTCTTTTCTGCGGTTAAGCTGTATTTGAAATCAACTTTGTTGAAATCAACAGAACCATTTGGCACTTCAAATAATGGATTTTCAGGATCTTTAATTGATGGTTCTTCTTCGAGAACTTCACCGATACGCTTAACACATTCAAGTGATAACACTAACATAACCATGATCATAGAAATCATCATGACGGACATGAGGATTTGAATGCCATAAGTTAATAATGATGACATTTGACCAACTGTAAGTTTTAACCAGAATGATGAATCTTCTGATGATTTCCAAATAGCAAACGCACCAATACCGATAATTAAAATATTAGTGAAGTGAACAATTGTATTTAATAATGGGTTATTTAAAGCGACAATCTTTTCAGCTTTAACAAAGTCGTTAGTAATATTGTTGCTTGCGTTATTGAATTTTTCTTTTTCAAAGTCTTCTCTAACATATGCTTTGACAACACGAATGCCTGAAACGTTTTCTTCAACAGATTCGTTCATAACGTCGTAACGTTTAAAGACTCTAGTGAATATCTTCATAGCTTTCTTTGCGATGAAGAATAAACCAATTCCAACAAGTGGAACCATAATTAAGAAGATGACTGCCATCCAGCCACCAGAAACGAACGCCATGATGGCAGAGAAAACCATCATTAATGGTGCTCTAATAACAATACGAATGCACATTTGGAATGCCATTTGTACGTTAGAAATATCTGTAGTCATACGGGTGACTAAAGATGAAGCGGAGAATTTATCAATATTAGCAAAACTAAATGTTTGAATTTTCTTATATAGGTCGCTTCTTAAGTTAGTGGCTAAACCAACAGATGCTTTAGCAGCAGTTCTACCACCTAAAATGCCACATGTTAATGATAAGGCTGTCATAATGACCATTGTGATCATTAAGCCAAACACTGAGACATTCATTTTTAAGCCTAATGTGTTATTTGTGTAGACAATTGATTTAAATATGTCACCAAATTTAGTAATATCTGCAACTGGGTGTGCAACAGTAATAGTAACAGCATCCTTAATGCTATCCACAAAAATAGACATAATGAATGGAAGAGCGCATTCAATAAGTGCTTCACCAATCATTAATAAAGGTGTAAATATCGCGTACTTTTTATATTGTCTTACGCTTTTTAAGATAAGTTTAATTTTCTTCCACATATTATTCCTCCTTTTTCATATTATCGATAAGTTTATTAATGTTTTTGACTAATGATTCTTTTTCTTCTTCGTTGAATCCTGTAGTTAGTTTCTCAATAGTTTTCATTCTATTTTGATGAAAATGATTGACCATTGACATGGCTTTTTCTGTGGCCTTCCAGGAATAGTAAGGTGGGTTGACTTCCTTTTCAATTAGGCCTTTCTTTTCTAACCTTTTCATTAAACCACTGACTGTGGATTTTGATAACGCTAGTTTTTTCTCGATGTCATTTTGATGAACTACTTCTTTTCCTAAATTAGCTTTTCTATAAATGAAGAATATAATTCTTCCTTGTTGGCAAGTTAATTCATACTCATTAAGTCTTTTATCAAAGTCATTCATTAATAACTTGTTTAAAGTCTTGATCAAAAGGAGTATATCTTCTTCAACATTTGTTTTATTCATAAAATAAATACCTCCCTTTTTCAATTAGTAAATATAGTAATAGTTCGCATACGAACTGTCAAACATTATTTATATAATTTTTATATTTTTTGTTTAAAAAAGCACTTCTAATGAAGCGCTTCTTCCTCACTTAATTGTTTTTGTTTTCTTGTTTTGGTGACTAATAAATAGGATCCTATTATAGATAGGATTAATAAACCCATTCCAATTGGTATCTCTATATATGGTTTTAACCATGGCTTAATGCCATCGATTTCTGCACCGGACCAAACTTGATAGTATGCATAAATGTTGTAGTTAAAGAATAATACAAGTACAGAACCAATGATAAAGCCAATGATTGTAAAATATGTTCCATTATGGTGCTTAGTTAATAGAATTTTCATTAACTTACTAACTAAAGCAACGCCCAATATAGCTCCTATTGCAAAAGTGCCTAACATACCTATTAGTTTTGGGAAATTGTTCCAGTTTCCATTAACTAAACATTCTTTGACCCAATCAACTGTATGACTTAATAATGGTTTATAGAAACCTATTACCAACATAATAAGAGAACCTGATAAACCCGGGACTGTTAAGGCTACCGCTGCTAATAGGCCAACAGGTATTAACGCAAAATACATCCAAACAGGCATTTCATCAAAATGGCTATTTAAATCAATCGCATCACCAAAGATAACGCTTAATACACCTAGTGCAATGACAAATATCATACCGACCGCAATTGCAAATTTGTGTTTTCCGTTTGGCTTAACACCTTTAACTTCATCAGTGATTCCAGGAAAAGAGCCAATTAAAAATCCAGCAAAAATACAAATAACACCAAATACAAATGACTCTAATGCTTTATCAAATAGATATACGCAAGGAATAACCGCAACACAAATTCCAATTAGAACAGGAATTAATATAGCAATAGCTCTCAAGAATTTCTTAAAGATGTTATTAATTGACCAAATAATAGCTTCGTACACTTTAAAAACAACAGCGATAGCTGCTCCGCTAACTCCAGGTATAGCAGCACCTACGCCGATGGCGATTCCAGCTAAAAACTTTCTCATGAATTCTTTGAATTTCATGCAATGAGTATAACAACATTTTAAAAAAGTGTATAATACTTTTTGTTATGAAATTAATCGTTGGTTTAGGAAATCCTGGTAAAAAATATGAAGGCACCCGCCATAATATGGGCTTTATGACTATAGATCTTTTAAGTGAACTCGCTCAAATCGATGTCGATAAGGAAGTTTTCCATGGAATGCTTGGTAGAGGCAAAATATTTGATCAAGATGTTATGTTATTTAAACCAACAACATTTATGAATTTAAGTGGCACCGCTGTAAGAGAAGTCGTTAATTTCTTTAAAATAGATATTAGTGATTTAATTGTTATTTCCGATGATATGGCATTAGCTCCAGGAACAATTCGCTTGAGATTTAGCGGTTCTTCTGGTGGTCAGAAGGGTTTACAAAACATAATCGATAATCTTGGAACTCAAGAATTTAAACGAATAAGAGTTGGTATTGGTGAACCTACTTATGACACGGTTGATTATGTTCTAGGAAAACCAACAAAAGATGAAAAACCACTTATTGATGAGGCAATCGTTAGAGCGGTTGAAGCAATTAAAGAAACATTAAAAACTAATTTTGAAAGAGCGATGTCCAAGTTCAATTAATACATCGCTTTTTCTTTTCTTTAAATAAATATATAATATATACCGCTCCTAATGGAGCATCAGGCAACTGATTTTTCTTATATAAGGAGGATTAAGTTGAACCTATTTGATTTATTAAAAAACAATCCTGCATTACCCCCTTTCTTGAGAAAAAAGGGGAATTTTGTCGTGGATGATTCCATTGGAATTGCAACTTTATTAGCTACTGCATATAAACAAAATCAAGGTCAATACTTAATAATTACCTCCAATTTATATAAAGCTCAAAAAATCTATTCATTACTATCTAGTTTTTTAGATAAAGAAGATATTTTACTATTCCCAAGTGATGAATTGATAAGAGCGGAAGCTATTGCTCAATCAAAAGAAATGGTTGCGCATAGATTATATGTTCTAAATGAAATTTTAAGAGGTAGAGGAAAAATAATTATCGCTAATGTTGCAGCGGCAACAAGATACCTACCTAATCCTATTACTTTCTCTGACAAAACAATGGAGTTTGAAGTAGGTGGCCATTATAACATTAAAGATATAAAAGACAAGCTTGTTAAATCAGGCTATTCTTTGGTTGGAAAAATCGATCAATCTTTACAGTTTGCAGTAAGGGGAGAAATTCTTGATATTTGTTCTGTAAACAATGATAAACCTGTTCGTATTGAATTTTTTGATGATGAAATTGAGTCTATTAGATTCTTTGATATTGCTACTCAAACTTCTACTTCGAAAACTGAACGCATAACTATTCTTCCTGCAACTGATGTTTTACTTAATGATAAGGAACTATTAGATGCACCAGAAAGGATTTTCAAGATATTAGATAAAGATAAGGAATTATTGAACTTAGGTGATTTCCAAGAGTTAAGAAACGCAACTGATGAAGATATCACTCATATAATGGAAGGTCAAATCGATCAACGAATTTATAAATACTATTCTTTGTTGACCGACAATCATTTTTCTATATTTGACTATACGAAAAGTTATACAAAAATCTTTGTCGATGAAATTGGTATTAAGAGTTCAAATAGCATGATGTTAGAAGAGTCTAATTCCTATTTAATTGAGCTACAAGAATCTAATAGAATTATTTCTCATTTACAGATGTATCAAGACCTATTTAGGCTTACTTCTTTTAATCTATCTAACACAATTGTCACAAAATCTTTAATCACAAATGAATCTGATATTTGCTTCGATATAAAGGCCGTTCCTTTCCAAGCTTCTAAAGATAACGATGCAATTTCAATTATTCATAATTATATAAATGATAATTACAAAATTGTATTATCGATGAACAACAATAATCACATCAATACAATTCAAGAAGCTTTAATTGCTTCTAATATTCTATATGAAATGGTAAATGACTTTAATTTGCCTAAGAAATCTAATATCGGATTTACTATTTCAAAAATTCCGACTGGATTTGTTCTTCCAAATGAAAAAATTGTGTATTTAACAAGCCAGGAATTATTTAATGAAAAAGTTAGAGTAGCACGATTCGATAATAGATTCAAAGAAGCAACCATTTTGAAGTCTTTTGAAGACCTTGAACCAGGCGATTATGTTGTCCATGAATATCAAGGTATTGGTCAGTTTGTTGAATTGCAAACTATGGAAGTTGATGGTGTTCATCGCGATTACTTAAAAATTGCTTTTGCAGCCGGCGAGATGCTTTATGTTCCTTTAAGCCAATTTCAACTTGTAAGAAAGTTCCAAGGTAGAGAAGGAGCGTCGCCTAGATTATCACATTTACATAGTAAAGATTGGGAAAACACCAAAAAAAGAATCAAAGAAAGAGTAAACGATTTAGCAGAACGTTTGATGCATTTATATTTGGAAAGAAACAAAGTCAAAGGTTTTGCTTTCCAAAAAGATGATGAATTCCAAAAAGAGTTTGAAGATTCTTTCCCATATGAACTTACAAAAGATCAAGCAAAAGCCATAAAAGAAATTAAAGAAGATATGGAAAAAGACACCCCTATGGATCGCTTATTATGTGGTGATGTTGGGTTTGGAAAAACAGAGGTAGCTTTCGAAGCCGCATTCAAGGCAATTGATTCCGGAAAGCAGGTCGCGATTTTATGCCCAACCACGCTTCTTGCAAGACAACATTATGAACTTGCTTTAGAACGTTTTAGCAAGTTTGAAATAAAGATTGCTATATTCTCAAGACTTGTTCCTTTGAGTAAACAAAAAGAATACATAAAAGAAATCCAAGAAGGAAAAATACATCTTGTTATTGGCACACATAGATTATTATCAAAAGAAATTCAATTCAATGACTTAGGACTTTTAATTGTGGATGAAGAACAACGCTTTGGCGTTGAACAAAAGGAAAGAATTAAAGAATTAAAATCTAATGTTGATGTTTTAACTTTATCCGCTACCCCAATTCCAAGAACATTACAAATTTCATTATTAGGTGTAAGAGCGTTATCAAAAATTGATACACCTCCACAAGATAGAATGCCTATTCAAACTTATGTTACGCCTTTTAACTTAAGCATAGTTAAAGAATTGATTGAAAGAGAATTAGGAAGAAATGGTCAAGTATTCTTTTTACATAACGAAGTAGCCACTCTATACAATAGAGCTGCAACTTTACAAAAGATGCTTCCAGGTGTGGAAATAGGTGTTGCTCATGGCCAAATGGATAGAGATGACATCGAGGATGTAATGCTTAAATTCTATAGTGGTGATATTAAAGTATTAGTTTGTACATCTATTGTTGAAAATGGTATTGATGTACCTAACGCAAATATGATTATTGTTGAGGACTCTACTAGATATGGTTTATCTCAGCTTTATCAAATCAAAGGACGTGTTGGTAGATCTAATAGGATTGCATATGCATATTTAATGTATAACGAGCACAAAAAACTAAACGATAAAGCACAAAAAAGATTGCAAGCTTTGCAAGAATTTACTGAGCTTGGTAGCGGCTATAAGATTGCAAAACGTGACTTAATGATTCGTGGCGCGGGAGATATTCTTGGACCAGAACAGGCGGGTTTTATCGATAGTATTGGCTTAGACATGTATATAAAACTTTTAAACGAAGCTGTTCATGAAAAGCTTACAGGTCGTAAAGAAGAACCTATTGAAGCTAACCATTCTTTAGAGATCGATGCCTTCATTCCTGATTCTTTTGCTTCAAGTAGCGATAAGATTGAACTATATCAAGAAATACTATCTGCAATCGATGTTGAAACACTAGCAAAGATTAAAGTTAGAACAAGAGATATATTTGGTAAGTTGCCTAAAGAAGTGGACCTATTATTTATCAAAAGAAATATAGACATAATGGTGAAGAGTGGCCATATTGATAATCTAGTGGATGGGAAATCTACTGTTGAGTTACAACTTGGCGAACATTATATTAATATAAGAGGTATAGGTAACTTATTATTTGAGGCCCTTATACCTTTCCTATCATTTGTTAAAATAAGTTACATTAATAAACAATTTAAAGTAGTGATGACTAAATCAAAATCATGGTTAACTGATTTAGAGAGTTTATTAAAAGCTTTGATTAATATTCAAGACAGATTTAAAGCAGAGGAAATTAAATGAGATTAGATTTAGTTTTAAAACAATCAGGTTTAATTAAAAGAAGAACAGTCGCTAAAGCACTAGCGGATAATGGGAAAATTTTCATAAATAAAAAATCATCAAAACCATCTAGTGAAGTTAAAAATGGCGATCACCTGACTTTAATATTGGGCCAAAAGAAAATCGAAGTGGAGATAACTTTTGAAACCAAATACAAAAAAGAATTCCCTACATTCACTCAAATTAGTAGCGAGAAAGTTAAAGATGCTTAATTTAGATAAAAACAAAACATATTTATTAGCGTGTTCATATGGGCCAGATTCTATGGCGCTTTTCGATATGCTTGAAAAAGAAGGATATAACTTTTCAGTAGCCCACGTTAACTATAATTTACGTCTTGAGTCTAGAAGTGAAACTGAATGTCTTCAAGAGTATTGTATGTGCAGAGGCATTCAACTTTATTACTTGAATTGGACTGATTGGGAAAATAAAGGAAATGTCGAAGATGCTTGCCGCAAAATAAGATACGATTTCTTTAAATCTTTATCAGATACATATAACTTTGATGCAGTGCTTGTCGCACATAATGAAGATGATTTGTTAGAGACATATTTATTGCAAAAAAAGCGTAAAAACCTTGTAAAACACTTTGGTTTGAGCAAAGTTTCTAGTTGGAATGGCATGACTATTGTTCGTCCAATCCTTACGTTAACTAAGCAATTACTTCAAGTGTATTGTAATTTAAATAATGTTCCTTATTGCATTGATTCAAGTAACTTAACCGATCAATATGAAAGAAATAAAATTAGACACAATATCGTTAGTAAAATGGATGATGATGAAAGAAGAAAAATGCTTATTGAAATTGAAAAAGAAAACTATCACTTGGATGTGATGAACACTAAACTTGATAAACTTAATTTAAACGACATCAACACTTTGAATTCTCTATCAAATAAAGAACTTGCTTTTGCGATTAATCGATTGGTGAAAGAAAAGTTACCTAACATATCTGTATCCTTAAGAATGTGCTTAGAAATCAAAAGAGCGTTATCTTCAGAAAAACCTAATGTAATCATTCCTTTCAGATACGGTTATTCGTTTAAAAAAGAATATAATTCATTAAATTTTGGAAAAAATGACGATGTTTCTTATAACGTAATAATTAAGGGACCTTGTGAAATTGATGGTAAATATTTCTATATCAACCTTAATAGCGATACATCAAATTTAAATATTTGTCAGGATTCTTATCCTATTACTATCAGGAACATAAAACCTGATGATGACTACGTTATTAAAGGCTACATAGTAAAAGCAAGAAGACTCATGATAGACTGGAAAATGCCTCTATCATTGAGAAAGAGATGGCCTGTTATTGTCGATCAAAATGAAGTGGTGATTTATATCCCTAGATATAGGTCAACATTTAAGGTCAATAATAGTCTAAATTTCTATGTAAAATAATATTTTTGATTTTATTGTATAAAACCTTTATAATCTTAATAATTCTTTGCTTAGCAAAAAGGAGGAAACAATCATGGATGAAAATCAAAACCCTATTCGTAGACGTTCTCCACTTCATTTCGTTATATTTGGTATTTTAATTGTCGGCATAGCAGTCTTACTTATATCAATTGTTGGTAATAACGTAGGCTCTTATACATTCGATTCAACAAGCGCTTTTGTTACCGCTTTGATGAATGATAAAGAAAAGAAGAGCAACACTATTACATCTGTTAGAGAAGATTCTATCGAAGGTACAGTTACTATCTTAACCGGTACATATTATGCAAAATCTACTAGAGAAGGTAGAAGTGGTAAAAAGTATTCTTATAAGTTTGTTATTAACTACGAAGCATATACTGATGTGAACACAACTTATACATACATTGCAAATGGTGATAGTGAGCAAACTGTTACTGATTCTCTTTATAACTTAATTAGAGCAGAGGAAGATAAATGCGTTGGTGAAGAACATCCTTCATTCGTGTTTGTTGCATCTTCTGAAAGTTATGAAAGCGACTGGTGGAGTGAGTGGGGACCAACCATTATCACAACTGGTGTAACTATCCTTATTGCTGTTTTCCTATTCTCTAAATTGCTTGGTAGTGTTGGTGGTGCGAATAACTCCGCTATGCAATTCAACAAATCTAGAGCAAGAAAAGTCACAAAGAGCAATGTAAGATTTGATGATGTTGCTGGCGCTGATGAGGAAAAAGCAGAAATGCAAGAACTCGTTGAATACTTAAAGAATCCTAAAAAATACACAGCTTGTGGCGCAAAATTACCTAAAGGTGTCTTATTAGTTGGCAATCCTGGTTGTGGTAAAACATTACTCGCAAAAGCAGTTGCAGGTGAAGCTGGTGTTCCGTTCTATTCTATTTCTGGTAGTGACTTTGTCGAAATGTTCGTTGGTGTCGGTGCTGGTAGAGTTAGAGATATGTTCAAAACCGCTAAAGAAAATGCTCCTTGTTTAATCTTTATTGATGAAATCGATGCTGTTGGTAGACAAAGAGGTGCTGGTTTAGGTGGTGGTAACGATGAACGTGAACAAACACTTAACCAATTATTAGTAGAAATGGATGGCTTCTCTGATAACTCTGGAATCATTGTTATTGCAGCAACCAACAGAGATGATGTCCTTGACCCAGCACTATTAAGAGCAGGTCGTTTTGACCGCAAAATCACAGTTACTTTGCCTGATAAAAAAGGCAGAGAAGCAATCTTCCATGTGCATTCAAGAAATAAAAAATTATCACCTGAAATTGACTTTGAAGCATTAGCAAAGAGAACAGTTGGCTTCTCTGGTGCTGATATTGAAAATATTATGAACGAAGCTGCAATTTTAGCGGTTCGTAGAAATAAAGAGCAAATTACAATCGATGAAATTGATGAAGCAATTGATAGAAGAATTTTAGGACCAGCAAAAACCAATAGAGGTCTTTCAGATCATGAAAAAGAGATTACTGCTTATCATGAAGCTGGCCATGCGATTATTGGTATTAAATGTCCAAATGCAGATAAGGTTCAAAAGATTACTATCATTCCTCGTGGTAATGCAGGTGGATATGTATTATCAACACCTGAAAATGATAAGTTCACATACACTAGAAATGAACTTATCGCTGAAATCGTTGGTTTATTAGGTGGTCGTTCTAGTGAAGAAGTATTCTTTGATGACATCACTAGTGGCGCTCAAAACGATATTGAAAAAGCAACACATATTGCTCGTTTGATGGTGTGTGAATTAGGCATGTCCGAATTAGGCCCTATTCAATATGAAAGAAATACAGGCTCTGTATTCCTTGGACGTGATTACACACAAAATCAATCTAATTTCTCTTTAGCTACTGCAGAAAAGATTGATAACGAAGTTAGAAAGATTATTGATGAAGCGCATCAAATCTCTATCAAATACATTAAAGAGAACAAAGAAGATGTTACTTTAATCGCTCAAACATTATTAAAACATGAGCAAATCACCGCTGAAGAAATTGATTACTTATTAGCGAATCGTCATTTAAAACGTGATGAAGATGAGAAAGTAGAAACTCCTTCTAGCGAACCTAAAACAAAAGTTGAAGAAGCTCAACCTGAAGTTAAGGAAGAAAAATAAATTGTAGAGGGGGAAAGATTCCTCCTCTTTTCTTATATGTGGAAAATTGGAAATTTAGAAATTAATGGCAAAGTTGTTCTCGCTCCAATGGCGGGGATTACATCTTTAGGATATAGAAAGTTTATGTCTAATTTTGATGTGGATGTTTTATATACCGAAATGGTTTCTGATATGGGGCTAATATATGGTAATGAAGAAACAAACACATATGTAGACTTCCCTAAGGGAAATATACCTACAGGTGTGCAATTATTTGGTCACGATCCAGTTTGTTTATCTAAGGCTGCTAAAATTGCGTTATCACTCAATCCTAATATTAGCTTCTTTGATGTGAATATGGGTTGTCCTGTTCCAAAGGTCACTAAGACTGGTGCAGGTTCTTGTTTGATGCGAAATCCTAAACTTTGTGGTGAGATTGTTAAAGCCATTAAAGAAGCTAGTGGATTACCAGTCACCATAAAAATTAGACTTGGTTGGGATGATAAGTCCATTAACTTTTTAGAAATCATTAAAGAATTAGAAGACGCTGGTGTGGATGCGATTGCTATTCACGCTAGAACTAAAAAAGAACTTTATAGTGGATTACCACATTATGAATTAATAAAGGATTTACGAAAGAAAATGAGTGTTCCTCTAATAGTTTCCGGTAATATTTACACTCTTGATGATGCTATTAAAGCAATTGATATTACTGGTGCAGATGCAGTGATGGTGGCTAGAGGAGGAGTGGGAAATCCATTCTTGTGCAAACAAATAAGTCATTACTATAAAACTGGTGAAAAATTAGAAAACCCTTCTTTAAAAGAACAAATTGAATGGTGCTTATCCCTTGGAGACTATTTGATTAAAGATATGGGTGAAGATAGAGCGTTAAGAATTTATAGAGGCATAGCAAGCAAGTTCTTCTCGGGATTTCCTAATGCTAAAATATTTAAAGCTAGACTATCTCAAGAGATTACAAATAGAGATTCTTTAGTGAAAATTCTTAATGATATTAAGATAGAACAAGGCTTAGAGTAGTAAATTAAGACTTTTAATTGTCTTTAATTTAACATACAATAATTAACGGCTACTAGGAGGATAAAACCATGGAAGTTAGAGAATTAAACGACCAAGAACAAGCTCGTCGTGATAAACTTGCCAAATATCAAGAACTCGGTATTGATCCATTTGGACAAAAATATAAAGTTACACATCATGTCTGTGATATTAGAAAATTATGTGAAGGTAAAACTTCTGAAAAATTAGATAAAATGCAATTGATGGTTTCCGTTGCAGGAAGAATCAAAGCTATTAGAAGAATGGGCAAAGCTTCATTCATCAACATCCAAGATAAATCAGGAAATATCCAATCATATATTGGCATCGATGTTGTTGGTAAAAAATCGTATGATGTTTTCCGTTTAGCAGATATCGGCGATATCGTTGGCATCTATGGTAGAGTGATGATGACCCGCACTGGAGAATTAACCATCAGAGCGGAAAAATATAAACACCTAACAAAGTGCTTACATCCACTTCCAGAAAAGTTCCATGGTTTAACTGATGTTGAAGAAAGAAGCCGTAAGAGATACTTAGACTTAATTATGAACGATGAAGCAAGAAAAGTTGCTTTTGCCCGTCCAAAACTTGTTAGATCTATTCAAAACTTCTTAGATAATCAAGGTTTCGTGGAAGTTGAAACTTCTATTTTAAACCCTATTTTAGGTGGCGCTTCTGCTCGGCCATTTGTTACACACCACAATACTTTGGATAAGGATTTCTACTTAAGAATTGCTACTGAACTTAACCTCAAACGCTTAATCGTTGGTGGTATGGAAAGAGTGTATGAAATTGGTAGAATGTTCCGTAATGAAGGTATGGATGCTAGCCATAACCCAGAATTTACTTCTATTGAAATTTATCAAGCTTATACAGATTTAAAAGGCATTGGTGATTTAACTGAAAAGATGATTAGACAAGCCGCTAAAGATGTGACTGGCTCTCCAATTGTTACATATCAAGGCAAAGAAATTGACTTCAAATCTAAATTTAGATGGATTTCAATGAATGATGTCATCTTAGAAAAGACAGGTGTTGATTTTAGAAATGTAAAAACATTTGAAGAAGCTAAAGTGCTTGCTGATAAATTTGGTATTCATCTTGATAAGTTCAAAAATACAGTTGGTTACGTTATGAATGAATTCTTCGAAATGTGCCAAGATGATTTGATTCAACCAACATTTGTTTATAGTTATCCTATCGAAGTGTCTCCATTAACAAAGAAAGAAAAAGATCCTCGATTCACTCAAAGATTTGAATTATTCGTCAATGGTAGAGAACTCGCTAACGCATATACTGAGTTAAATGACCCAATCGATCAAAAGCAAAGATTCATTGAACAACTTAAAGCCAAGGAACTCGGTGATGAAGAAGCTAGTGAAATGGATAATGACTTTGTTGAGGCTCTTGAATATGGCATGCCTCCAACCGGTGGTGTAGGTATGGGTATTGATAGACTTATCATGTTACTCACTGACCAACCACAAATTAGAGAGGTCATTCTCTTCCCTACAATGAGGGACAAATAAAAAATAAGGAACCATTTGGTTCCTTTTTAAATTCTTTTAAAAAATTTGGACATTTTCAGATTTATATATAATGTACGACAATTGAATGTCAAAAACAGAATGCTTGTCAAATAATTTGGTAATATGTATAATACATATGCTTAAAAATAAGCAATTCTCTCTGCTGTTACTATGATAACAGCCAGATGACCAAAGGGAGGTACAGAAAATGCGCAATTACGAAATTATGTACATTTTGAAGGCTGACTTAGACGAAGCTGGCCGCGCAGCTGAAAACGAAAAGATTGCAAAACTTTTCACTAACAATGGTGCTACAGTCAATAATACTGATGAAACATCATTCGGCTTACGCGAATTAGCTTATCCTATCAAGGATGAGACAAAAGGCTACTATGTTATCCTTAAAGTGTCCGCAGACGATCAAGCGTTGTATCAATTCAACCGTAAGATCCGTCATGATGCTAATGTCTTACGTCATTTAGTTGTCGTTGAAGACTAAGGAGGATATTTAAGATGATTAATCGTGTAGTTTTAGTTGGTCGCTTAACTCGTGACCCAGAACTCAAAAAGACCACATCCGGTAACGCTGTCGCAACATTTACAGTCGCAGTTGATAACCGCACAAAGAATCCTGATGGAACAAAATCCACAAGCTTCATTCCATGTGTAGTTTTCCAACAACAAGCTGATAATGTTGGCAAATTTACTAGAAAAGGTTCATTGGTAGGCATCGAAGGACGTCTAAATCAACGCTCTTACCAACGCACAGATGGCACTAAGGCTAATGTTCTTGAAGTTGTATGTGACTCAGTTCAATTCTTAGAACCAAAAGGCGATAATGCTGGTGATTCCATTGCATTCAATGACACACCTGCAGAACCAGAAGGTAAGAACTTATCTACATTAGATTTGCCTGATGATGATCTTCCATTCTAATTAGAAAGGAAATAATATTTATGGCATTCAAAAGAGCAAGACCACACAAGAAAGTTTGTGTATTCTGCAAAAACAAAGGCAAAAAGATTGACTATAAAGATCTTGAAACATTAAAGACCCTAATTACTCCAAATGGAAAAATTTCTCCACGTAGAGCAACAGGTACATGTGCAAAACATCAAAGAGAAGTCGCTAGAGCAATTAAAAACGCTCGTTTCATGGCTCTTCTCCCATATGTTGCAGACTAATTATTGGGTTATAAGCAAATAAGGGGCTGTTAAGAAACCTATAAGGTGACTTAGTCCCTTTTTGTTTACTTAAAATTGGTAAGTAACAGATAAACTGTTAAGAAACCTTTTTCTTCTTTTGATGTTCGATTCTCAATGATTCGTTTATATCTTTTTTACGTA
>JAZRZI010000040.1:0-3138 GCA_045601325.1 Bacilli bacterium | reverse complement strand
ATTTAAGTGAGAAAGGAATAGAAGAAGCAAGAAGCGGTGGTAAGTTACTTAAAGATGGTGGCTACCAATTTGATCTTTGTTACACTTCATATTTAAAAAGAGCCCAAAGAACTTTAGCGTTAATTCTAGAAGAAATGAAATTAACTAATCTACCTATAGTTAAAGCTTGGGAACTTAATGAACGTCATTATGGTGCGCTTCAAGGTTTAAATAAATCAGAAACCGCTGAAAAGTATGGTGAGGCGCAAGTTAAAGTATGGAGAAGAAGCTATGATGTACCACCTCCAGCGTTAGAAGTAACCGATAAAAGAGCACCACATAATGACCCCGATTATAAAGATGTAGATAAAGCTAAATTACCATTAACTGAATCACTTAAGATTAGGGTGGCGCGTGCAGTACCTTATTGGGAGAATGTAATTCGCCCACAAGTTAAAGCTGGTAAGAAAGTATTAATTGCCGCGCATGGTAACTCCCTTAGAGCATTAGTGAAATATTTTGATCATATGTCTGATGAAGCTATTACCGAAGTTAATATTCCGACTGGTGTTCCACTCATATATGAATTTGATGATAACTTCAATGTCATCAAGAAATATTATCTTGGTGATCAAGAAGCGCTTAAAGCTAAGATGGCTGCAGTCGCAAATCAAGGTAAAGCCAAGTAATTACTTTATATATACGCGTATATGCGTACTTATTATTTATAAATTTACAAATTTGTGAATTTATACCTATAAAAGCGCTTTCATAGTAATAATCGTAGATTATTATTGAAAATAGAAAAAAATCATAATAATATGTTTTTGTTAATCGAAAGATTAACTCGTATATAACCCTAATATGGTGGGTAGTCTCTACGTTAGGCCTTAACCTAACACTACGAAGAATATAACTAGATTATGTTCGACGTTAGAGGCTTCCAATACGGAAGCTTTTTAGTTTTTTAAGGAGGATGTACAAAAGATGAAAAAGCAATTATTCTTATTGAGCGCATTAGCTCTTGTTGGTACCGCGTTAACTAGCTGTAATAAAGGATTTACAGGTGAAGCCATTAAAGTCGGTTTAATTTGTTTACACGGTGAAACATCTACTTATGACAAAAACTTTATTGATGCATTTAACGCAGCAATCAAGAAAACGAAAAGCCAAGGATATGTTGAAATTGGCGCTATTAAAAGAAATATTGAAGAAGATCAAAGGTGCCAAACTGCCGCTGAAGAATTTGCAGATGATGAATACAAATTAATTTTAACTGACAGTTTCGGACACGATGCGCAAATTAAGGGTATTGTTAATAATTATAAAGACGTAACTTTTAGTTGTGCTACTGGAACTCAAGCATTAATAGCAGGAGCTTCTAATTACCACAATGCTTTTGCTTCGATTTATGAAGGACGTTATTTAGCTGGTGTTGCAGCAGGTGAATATTTGCTTGAACATAATCATACGGCAGAAGATTCTGTTAAAGTTGGCTATGTTGGAGCCTTCCCATATGCAGAAGTTATTTCTGGTTATACATCTTGGTTTTTAGGTGTTAGAAGCATAATGAAAAACGCTACTATGGAAGTTAAATACACTAATTCCTGGTACGATCAAGAAGTAGAAAGAACCACAGCTGAATCTTTGATTGATAGTGGGTGTGTGTTGATTTCTCAACATGCTGATTCGATGGGCGCACCAGATGCATGCAAAGACAGAAATATTCCTAATGTTAGTTACAATATGAATACGGTTACACAAGGCGGACCTTCTTATGCTAATACTTATGTTGCCCATTCAAAAATTAATTGGGAACCATACTACGAAAATATTATTAAAGCAGTAGCAACTGGCAAAAAAATTGATGGAGAAAAAGATCAAAACTGGACTGGAACTTTAGCCAATGGTTCAGTAGAATATGAAGTTAGTTCGACATTAATTAATTCAGATGGACAAAATAAAATCAAAGAAGTTGAGAAAAAATTAAAGAATGGTTCTTTAAAAGTTTTTGATACAAGCACATTCACTGTTTTTGATTCTGATGAAAAAGGAGAGTACCCACCTACAAAAGGTACAGACTTTAATCATGATGAAAATGGCCATTTAACTTCACTTATGGCTGATATCAAAGATGAAGGTGATTATGTACGTGACACCGAAATAGTTAAAGATGGCGTTGTTCAAGAATCAGTTTATCGTAGTGCGCCAGCCTTTGATCTTATTATTGATGGAATTACAATCCTATAATCAAAAATGAAAGAAGCCATTCGATTTGAAAAAGTTACAAAAACGTTTGGCAAAGTAGTTGCTAATCGTGATGTTTCTTTTTCGGTCGAAAAAGGCAAAATATATGCTATATTAGGCGAAAACGGTAGTGGTAAAACCACATTAATGAACGTTGTCGCTGGATTATATAAGCAAGATTCAGGCGTCGTATATATAAACGGGAAGGAAGCTAATATTTCTTCCCCTTTAGACGCCTTTAATTATCGAATAGGAATGGTGCATCAACACTTTAAACTGGTTGATGTATTCACCGCTGTTCAAAATGTTGCTTCTGGTCTTAAAAAAGAAGATTTACCAGAATACAAAGCACTCAAAGCTGAGAAGAAAGAATTAGGCTCTCTTCTTCAAATTAATCTAAAAATAAGAAAGTTTAAAAAGCGCATTAAGAAAGCTAAGTTGATTGATGTTGAATTGTTAAAAAAACAATTAATGCAACTTCAAGAAGACAAACAAACCATCTTGGCGTTAGAAAAAGCTTATTTTAAAGCTAAGAGAAATAAATTACAAAACGTTGAAAAGAGAATGAAAACATTAACTGAACGTTATGGTTTTATTCTTGATCCTCATAAACATGTTTATGACATGTCAGTTAGCGAAAAACAAACATTAGAAATTGTAAAAGTTCTTTCTCGTGGTGTTGATACTTTAATTCTTGATGAGCCAACCGCAGTTTTAACTCCTCAAGAAACCGATCACTTGTTCCAAGCGATTAGAAACATGAAAGCACACGGTAACACCGTTATCATAATTACTCATAAACTTAATGAAGTTATGGCTATTTCTGATAAAGTTGTTATTTTAAGAAAAGGCGAATATATTGGCGAAATCCCAACCTATAAAGCTAACCAAGATATATTAACGGAAATGATG
>JAZRZI010000039.1:0-5331 GCA_045601325.1 Bacilli bacterium | reverse complement strand
CGTTAGTATTTCTTATCAGAGTCGTTTTAATCGTTCTTAAATGGAAAAAAGGAGATATCACGGAAAATCAATATGTATGTTTTCAGATAAAACGATTAGGGAAAAGTTATATTGCTAAATGCAGACAAATGGATACAGATGACGACGTTATAAGAGAATTTGTATTTAACAAGAAAGGCAGAGATGTTTCTGTTGGAAGTGAAATGCTAATTTGCTGCGAGAAGAAATCAAGATATCCAATTGCATTTGACATGATAAATTAGAATATTTTAATTTCTTGTTTCTACCCAGAGCTTTTGCTCTGGGTATTATTGTATATAGAAAACCACGCGATAGTCGCGTGGTTCAAAATAGCTTAAGCGATGAGGAAAAAATACTCCTAACGTGATAAGATAAGCGAGACCTGCCAGTCAAGCAAAACTTAGGACGTTAGGAGGACATCAAGATGTTCGAGAAGAAAGAACAAATCAATGACGTACATAGTTTAGCACATACAAAATGGAATTGTAAGTATCATATAGTGTTTGCGCCAAAGTACAGGAGAAAAGTATTCTATGAAGAGAAGAGAGACGGCGTGCGGGAAATAATACGAACACTGTGCCAATGGAAAGGTGTCGACATAATAGAAGGAGAGGTATGCCCAGATCACATACACTTGCTGGTAACCATACCGCCCAAAATGAGCGTTTCGGGGTTTATGGGGTACTTGAAAGGGAAAAGTAGTTTGATGCTGTTTCAGAGATATGGGAATATGAAGTTCGCATACCGAAATCGCGAATTTTGGTGTAAGGGATACTATGTCGACACCGCAGGAAAGAATACGAAGGCAATAAAGGAGTACATAGCAAATCAACTGAAGAGTGACAGAGAGGCAGACCAGTTAAGCATATACGACCCGCAAGACCCGTTTACGGGTAGCAGGTAAAAGGTGCATGGCTGGCAGGCCAATAAGAAAGCGCACTTGTGCGCCGCCAATAGTATTAGGGCTATGCCCGAAAAAGAAAAACCACCCGCTATGCGCAATGTCATTGATTTAAGCAAAAATATTAACACTTTTGGTTATAGACATTGCTATGATCGAGACGATTACCCATTGACTTAAGAACTGGGTAGAAAAAATAAACACTCCAAATCAGTTTTAACTGATAAGGAGTGTTTTATTTTGTAAAAAAAGACACTTTATTAGTTTTCGGAGTACAGCAAACAGAGCAGCAACTTGTTTTATGCCACTCTGTATACAAAAGGAACAAACCCTTTTCGTATAACAGCTTTGCGCCGGTCTCGTCTGCCCGGCCGTACCGCCGAAATATTTTTCGCTATAGCGTCTTCTACAGATCCGTTGTATCTATCTTTTAGAAATTCAAAAATTATATGAATTGCCTGCGTCCAATTTATCTGATACGAATGCTTATTGTTATCTTTTTTCTCAATATTGATTCTTGTAGCAACCCTCATTGAAAAGTTGTAAATGAGGAGCTTCGCATAGATTTCCTGGATTACAGAATCGTATTTTACGGTATGAAGGTTGATAAGGCTGGTTGCATATTTGAGTTCCATAAAGGATGTCTCAATTTTCCAACGCATGCGGTATAACTCTTTTATATCTTCCATATCAAATACTGATTTTGGGATATTAGTAATGATAGTTTCGTAAGAATCCTCAGAAATAGGAAAACGCACAATTCTTAAAGTGATTGAGTATGGGCTTTCAAATTCCCAAGTTACTTTTTTCTTTTGCTTGCCATATTTAGAGTTAGCTAAAGCGTGTACAGCTTTGCCTTCTTGGTATGCTATTCTATCTTCCTTTGTTTGGCCTGTTCTTATCTCAACTTTTTTAATCGTATCCACTGTCATCATTGGGATTGATTTAGTCAGTGCAGAAAATCCTTCTTTTACACGGATAAGATAATACACATTATTGCGATTACAATGCTCAAATAAAGAATGTCCGCCAAAGTTTCTATCACCAATGATAATAGATCTCGGTGGAAGAACATGCTTGTTCACAAGCTCTTTACATGCCTTTTGCTCATTATAAGAAGGCTTAGGCTGAATAACTAAGTCTTTATAAGTCTGATTTAATATGTCATAAAAAGCCGTTAAATGAATTTGATTATAAGGTTTAGAATTCTTCGGCTTAACACAAGTATCTGCATTTGGATCATAAGCCAGGTTAATATCAGTTCCATCAACAGCAAAAAGATGATAACCCTTGTACGTTTTATCATCGTAATATTTTGTTTTGGCATTAAATGTGTCAAAAGCATCAATAAATGCTGTTGGTTTAATTTTATCTCGTGCTCTTACGAAAGCAGATGCATAAGGAGTCTTAGGAGCAGATGATAATGCATCACGAAGTTCGTCAGCCAGAGGTTTCCCCTGTAGGTTTAAGATTACTTCCATAGTGCCTTTAAAAGTTAAAGGTGATCTACGCCTTGTAAAGTTCCTCTCAGGGTCTCTAACATACTTCTCTTTTTCAACTTGAAGATTGTCGAGAATGCCATTAAGCGTTTTCTTAAGTTTTTTACTAACTTCTGCGTTTTGCATAGATATAATTGCTTAACCTATAATAATTATTAAGTCTTCATCCTTTCAAAATGTACTTACGGCAAATGCACAAAAAAGTACCCAAACTAAACTCTATAAACATTATCAACGATTTATCTTATGAAATATTTTGTGAAAACCTTAATTTCTAATTTATGTGTGGATAGAAAGAAACTTTAATGAGAATAGTGCTTTTACTATAACTGTGGATAAAACTTATATAAAATTACCTGAAAAAGCACGAAATAACAACAAAAATACTTTACTTTAACTGTGGATTAAGGTATATTATAAGCGAAGGGTTTACTTTAATTGTTGATAAGGAGAATAAATGTTAGAGACATTTAATGATTTACTGCTCCCTGAATTCAAAATTCTAAGTAAAAAAGAAGAATCAGGAGTAATTTTTTATAATGTAATTCCAATCAAAGAACCTGAAGAATGCACATTTTGTCATTCAAAAGATGTTGTCCAAAATGGCAGTATTGAGCGCTTGGTAAGAGATATCCCAAGTCATGACAAGCAGGTCGCCCTCATTATTATGTCCCACAGATATAAATGTAAGGCTTGCAATCACACATTCTCAGCATCTTTTGAGATGGTAGATGACAGATCTAAAATAACTAACCGTTTTAAGGATAATATTAAGAATTACTGCTTAAAGACTACTGTATCGGCTTTATCAGCGGAAACAGGGCTTTCTGTTGCTACTATTTCAAGAATTATCAAGGAATATATTGCTGAACAAGAAGCTGCTTGGGAGTTCTACACTCCGAAGGCTTTGGGACTTTCAGAAATAATGATTGGAAAGGCAAAAAGAACACTTTGCATAGATGTTGAGAACAAAGGCGTTATAGACCTGATAGAAAAATCAGACAAGATGTTTGTTGAGAAGTACCTAAAGAGCTTGGATCTTAATAAAATTGATGTATTCTTAATTGATTTTAATGAGAACTTTAGGAATGCGATTACAATGGCAAAGCCTGATGCTGTGATTCTTGTTGATAAGTTTTATGTAATTAGAGATGTTGTTGGCGCTGTTAGTAAGGATCTCACAAAGCTTGGACATCACGATATAAACGCTTTGTTCATTAAAAATTCATCCAAATTAACCGAGGAAGAGCAAACGCTACTAAATAGCAATCTTGCAAATAGCAGCAAAATACAAAAGCTGTACGATATCAAGGAAAAACTAATTGGACTTTACGATTTTGATAACCGAAATGAAGCAAAACGTCAGTTTGATAGCGTAAGGAGCTTAATTGGTAAAGATTATCCTGAGACGGCAAAGCTTTATGAAAAACTGCTTGATTATCAAGAAGAAATATTGAGCTTTATTGGTAGTAAATATTCCAGCTCCGGCATGCAGTTAGCGTCAAGAGCAGCTGCAAAGATTGAAAAGCAAGGCGCTGGATATAGCTTTGAGAACCTAAAAGCCAGACTTCTCTTTGGATATTCCAAGAAAACTGCAAAAACAGTGGTCAGAAAGCCGGTTTATAAGCCTTCTGACTACTCTAAGCATAATTACACTTCATTTGGAGGATTTAACAGTAGCGATACTTATAAAGAAGAATCAATAAGGCTTGGAAACTATATAAGTTTAGAGTCAATTATCAATATTAAGAATAGCTCAACTATTCAAAGGAAACAAACAACGTTAGTAGATTAAATGATTAGACAATACATTAAATTAACGAAAAGAATATATACTGAATTCAGCGAGTTGAATTTTAAGAGATTTGATATAGCCAGGATTACACTCATTGTGACAATAACAGCGCTAACAATAATTGGTTATAATTATTCAGATTTCATTATTCAACATTTAGGCATAATAGGATTGCTATTTGGGCCTAAGACCATAGATATTAATCTCACTATAATTGTAGCACTCGTAACTATAGAGCTAATCCATATTTGTTATTATAAAAAAGATCCTGTTAAAGCATATGTGATTACGCAGTCCGGGTTAATACTTTTAGTGATTACATTAGGTTTGTTAAAATTGATATATAAACAATAAATATAGAAGAACAATTAGTAATTCCTAAAAATGCTTCAATGAATTACCATCATTTTTTAATACAACTTATTGTTAAGAGTTGAAAATTCAAAGTAGCCAAAATATATTAAAATGTATTAACATAATCCAGCCTTTAAAGAGCTGGATTATGTAATCTTCATATGATTATTATGAGCACTAATTAGTTTTTGAATTTCCATTACCCTAACCATGAATTTACAGTAAAACTCTGATTAAATCATTGTTTATTGGGCTCAAAGACTTTCTATTCTCAGTTGGTGCGACTATCACGGCTTCATTAGTTGCGACAAAAATCACAGAATTATTTCTCTAATTTAAGAAGAGAGGCTTTTTGCCTCTCTTTTGTTATGCTAATATACTTGAATCTAATAGCGCTATAGTATTGCTCAAATCTCCTAATCGAATCGTTTTATCTAATAGACGGTTTAACTCATCCATCTCAGGCTTAATATTGCCTCTTAAAATCAGCAGTTCGTTTTCCGAATATATCAAATTGTCGCAAGCTTCTCTAAAGCTATCTAATGGAATCATTGTTATCGTCTCCTTAGCTTTAGTATAACTTTGCATAAGCGTTTGTATAGTATAAATCAACTACGCAGTCCAAATCCACACTCAAAGTAAAAGCGAAGCAAAAATATGAGGTTCTATCATGAGCGCAATCCACAGTTAAAGTAATAGAGATTTTGAATTTAGATCCAGATTATTGCCTAAAAAAAGAACGCCCCCTACCTTAAATATGG
>JAZRZI010000038.1:0-63436 GCA_045601325.1 Bacilli bacterium | reverse complement strand
GTGTTAACCAAAATACCTCAAATGTGTTAACCAAAATACCTCAAATGTGTTAAATTCAATAGACGTCTTAAATTGTTTTTGCTAAAATTATTATAGGAGTATTGATATGACATATAAACACAGAATTATTGATAAGCAATTTGACGAAAGAATGAAAGCTTTAGGAGGAGTTTTGATTGTTGGACCCAAAGGTTGTGGAAAAACAACCACAGCAAAGCAAAAAGCAAAAACGATAATTGAATTTCAAAATGAAGATATTAGAGAAAATTTGTTGTTGTTAGCAAATAATCATCCTTCTGATTTATTAAAGCATGAAAAGCCTGTTCTTTTTGATGAATGGCAAGATGCGCCAAAAATTTGGGGAACAATAAGGAAGGATATTGATGATAATCAACTTCTTGGCGCATATATATTGACTGGCTCTTCCTCTCAAAAAGTTAAGACTCCTCACACAGGAACAGGAAGAATTTCTACTTTAAAAATGTATCCAATGAGTTTATTTGAAAGCGGTGATTCAAATGGTGAAATTAGTTTATTAAATTTGTTTGATGACCCTTCATCCTTTGAAAGATGTCATTCAACCTTGACTATGGATGAGATAAAGAGAGTAATATGCAGAGGTGGTTGGCCTAGAAGCATTGATATATTAGATAAAAAGGCACAATTGAGAATTGCTAAAGATGTGTATGATCAAACGTGTGATACTGATATCTCGCGTATTGATGATATTAAGAAAAACCCAATTTGGGCTAAAACAATTTTAAAATCGTATGCTAGAAATATATGTACTGAGGCTGACACTAACACCATTTATCGAGATGTTATTTCTACATGTGAGATGTCTAAGCCAACATTCTATTCATATCTTTCGGCCTTAGAAGATTTATACATTATTGACGATATTGATGCTTGGTGTCCATCCATCAGATCAAAAACAGTTATAAGATCATCTAAAAAGAAAAATTTAATTGATCCATCGATTGCTGTGGCCGCACTTGGCATTTCTCCTGAATATTTTGATGTTGACTATAAAACGATGGGCTTTTTGTTTGAATCGTTGGTTATTAGGGATTTGCGTATTTATTCATCAGAACTCGGTGGTTCAGTTTCTTATTATAGAGATAGGTATGGTTTGGAAGCTGATGCTGTTTTGCATCTTGAGAATGGAAAATATGCATTAATTGAAGTTAAACTTGGACAGCATGAAATTGATTATGGAGCAAGACATTTGTGCGAAATTGAAAGACTTTTAATTGAGCATAACAAAAGCAAAAAAGGAATTCAGTTAAGACTACCTGACTTAAAAATAGTAATTACTGGAACTGAATATGGTTACAAACGCGAAGATGGAGTTTTAGTAATACCAATAGGATGTTTAAAAGATTAATTTTTTCATTTTGTTACTTAGACATAGTGTACATAAGGCACGGTGCCTATTGTACACATAAGGTCAATGCTGGTATGTTTGGTGCCACAACATTTTGATATAACAAACAATAACCGACAGTAATAAAACAGTAACAAAAATATAATAGAATTACATGGCAAATTCCGCTACAATAACATATGTTATTACGACCCTGACATGTATCAGGAAGAGACATTCTAGCGGTAACCACAGGGCATGTTGAAAAATCATAGGACTATATTTGAAATAGATTTTTCGAGCTTACTAACTTCTATACTTATGCTTCGGTAAAACCAAAGTATATGATTCCAATTCCAATAAAAATTAACATCGAGGCTAAATAAACGCCCCTTTTAGTTTTGCAACAAAACAATGATAGCAGAGTTCCGATAATGGTTGCGGTGCCTCCAACCGTTCCTGACATCACATACGCCCAAGTTTTCCAATCAACATTTGATTGAACAATTGGATACAAACCAATTGTGATGTAATGCCCTAACCAATTAGACGCAAAAGAAAGAGCGACAACCCAAAGAGCAAAGTTTTTATTTTTTTTAAAACCAAGAGCAATTAAAACAATTACAAATATAATTACGAGAGGGAAAGAGGATATGGTTTCGATTCTATCAATTTGGATTCCTCCGATTTGAAAATGCCATAAGCATTCTCCGATTGATTGCCACAAAAACACTCCACCGCAATAAGCCAATCCAAACCCTATTAATTCTTTGTTTTTCTTAATAATGTAATGAGCGAATATTATAAGCCCAACCCCGATTATAAAAGCCACAATACCAAAAATTAATCGTGCGGTAGTGGGCTCACTCATCTCTCCACCCACGTTAATGGGTTCTTGAAGAAGCCTTCCATTATGAACAATCAGTGAATGAAGCGGAACGCACACACCAAACGAAAGCACTTCAATAATTAAAGCTAAGGCTAAATCTAGAAGTTTGCTTTTTTCAATTTTGTGTGGTTTTACAAAGTTTTCCATGCGCTAAGTTTACCAAACAAAACCGATGCATTCCATCTCATAATCGCTTGATTATCATAATATCTTGTGTGGATCTAGATATTTTGTGTATTCGTTATAACGATGAAAAAAGCTAAGGTGCGTGCGACGTAATTCGTGCATGCTAATTTTTGTACATATTATAACGTGTAATGTGCGCGTGTGGTTGAAACAACAATAAAAAACATTTACAATTATTACATTGAAACTTTCGTTCAATAACATTGAGAGATTATTTTTATGTCCACTTTATCCTTACGTTCGATAAACAAGATTTATCCTAATGGCGTGCAAGCCGTTTTTGATTTTAACTTAGACATTAAAGACAAAGAGTTTGTTGTCTTTGTTGGTCCTTCTGGGTGTGGTAAATCCACAACACTTAGAATGATCGCGGGATTTGAATCCATTTCCACCGGTCGTTTATATATCGATGATTTATTCGTGAATAATGTTGAACCTAAAGATAGGAATATCGCAATGGTGTTCCAAAACTATGCTTTATATCCACACATGACCGTATATGAGAATTTGCAATTTGCTTTGGAATTAAGAAAGATTTCGTGTCCTAAATTAAAAGAAACACCAGATAGTTTAGAACTATTAGAACAAGAAAAAGAAATTCGAAAAGAAATAAAACTAGCTAAGAAAAAATTCATTAAAAACCAAAACTCTTCTGAACTTTTAAATACTTATTCTGATTTATATGTCAAATTAATCGCTGTTCATAATAAGCGACTCGCTTCTATGGAAAGAGAAATTGGCATTGATGAAGAGACAATAAAAGAATTAACCAAAGAAAACGAAATCAACCAAAACGCTATCGCTAAGATTAATAAGAAAATTGATAAATATCACGATGATGAAGCTTTTGTTGAAGCAGCGAATAATTCCATTAAGCAAAAAGAGACTTTGATTGAGGAAAATAAACACCGCATTGAATATCTTCAACACAATAAAGTACCTCTTTCAGTTAAAAGAAAATTAACTAAAGATGAGATGGATATCAAAATCAACGAAACCGCTTTCACAATTGATTTAACTAAGTATTTATTTAGACTCCCAGGAGCATTATCCGGTGGTCAAAGACAAAGGGTAGCGTTAGGTAGGGCTATTGTTAGAGAACCAAAAGTATTCTTAATGGACGAACCTTTGAGTAACTTAGACGCTAAGTTGAGGGTGCAAACACGTGGTGAAATCATTAAGATTCACGAGAAGGTTGGCGCGACCACAATCTATGTTACTCACGACCAAACCGAAGCTATGACGATGGCAGATCGCATTGTGGTTATGAAAGATGGACACATCCAACAATTAGGTACACCTCAAGAAATCTATGATAATCCTGAGAATAAATTTGTAGCGTCTTTTATGGGTAACCCTGCGATGAACTTTATCAACGTAACTGTTGATGGAAATAAGTTAGTTATCGATGGCGAACAACCAGTATTTGTTAAATTAAACAAAGAACAAACTGATAGATTAAGCGCATATAATGGAAAACCTATCTTAGTAGGTATTAGACCAGAAAAAATATCCATTAAGAACAAACGCGAAGACACCATTTTAGAACAATCTTTTGTCATTAAATACGATTACGCAGAATCATTAGGCTATGAAACTGTTGCCTATGGTTTTATCAATGGCCAAAAGATAATGGCAAAATACCAAACCGAAGGTATGCCTGAGAGAAACGAAGATATTAAATTGTTCTTTAACACCCAAGACCTATATTTCTTTGATTTAGAAACAGAAAAGAGGATTTAATTATGAAGAAGTTTTTTGTAACTGCTTTGTTTTTATGCGCGAGTGCGCTTGCGGGAACTAGTCTTGCTAATAACAAAAATAGTGTAGCTAACGCAGATGGTGGCCATAAGTTACTATTTGCCGCTCACGACTTTTCTAGCAATGCCGATATGGCGGGTTATAACAACGGTGAATCTTCATTAAAAAGCCCTAATTATCAAAATGGAATAACCACGCTTTCTTTTACTAAATCTCAAACCTATTCCATTTATTATGAAAGTTTTGTAGGCACATCTTATATGGCGATGACCGCTGGTAAGACATATAGATATTCTTTAACTTATAAAACCACCGACGCTTTACAGGTTCACTTGTGGTGCAACGGATGGACCCTAATTGATGATTATGCATTTTCTCAAGACTGGACTACAGTAACTTACGACATCACTGCAGGATTATCTTCTTCATTTAATTACGCATTCCAAGCGCCAGATGGATTAACCGGTGATTTGCTTATTAAAAACGTTTATTTTGGCGAACTTAGAAGCTATTCTACAGGTGAAACCATAGGAACACTTCCAAGCATCCCTCAAATAGAAGGATATAGTTCTACTTGGACTATTGATGGACAAGAAATTAACGCTGACACAATTTTAAATTATTCCGAAGATAAGATTGTCTTGGCTAAATACGAATCAACAGCTTCTTCTTATAAGGTTTGTTTTGTGGAACACGACTTAGTAGAAGATTATTCTCCACGTCCTTTAGACTCTGTTGATTGTATGGCAAGAAAGCTCGAAAACAACCAATTAGTATTAACTGGTCAAACTGGAGCCTATTATTTTTCCAAAGCTTATACATTTGAAGCTGGTAAGACTTACTACGTCAGCGGTGCGTATAAAAACGACGAATTTTCATCATTCTCGTTATATTTAGAAGCACCTTGGACTGATATTTTTGTTGGTAGAGATTCTTGGAGTGGTTACACAGATTTCTATTTTGAATTCTCTGTTCCAACAACCGGTGTATCTAGATTTGGTGTGCAATGTGCTTGGTCCGGTGAAGGATCAATAGCAGGACAAAGAGATGTTAGCCAATATATGAGAAACTTTCTTTGTGGTGAAGTTAGAACATACACCAAAAACGCTGAGATGGGCGATTTACCAACTTTACCTAGTAAGACTGGGTTCACTTGTGAAGGGTGGACTATTAACGGTCAAGCAGTTAATGAATCTTCAATCTATAATTTTGGACAAGATGCATATGCCTATCCAAGTTTTGTGGAATCTGGTTATAAAATTGGATTTGCTGAAGTCGATTATGGCGATCAACCTCAACAAACCAACTGCGATGACCTTCAATATTCTTTAGAAAATGGTGTCCTCCATATGGTGTCCACAAAAAGAGAAGGACCAGCTTTATGGATTAATCCTATTGATGTCATTCAAGGACATGATTACATCGTTTCTTTAACATTCAAAAAAGATCATAACGATACTTCTGTATTGTTTAGAGAAGATAACATCGATGAAACACTTGTCGCGTGTACTTCAACCGAATATCAAACTATTGTTTATGAAATTACCGCGCAGAAGTCATATTTCCATTTCTATTTCCAATTCACTTGGTGGACTGAAGGTGCTTCTTCAGCATCCGCGGATGTTGAATCATTTTACATTGCGGATTTGAATAATGGCATGACCATACTTAATGGTGATACTTATGGTGTTCTTCCTATTCCTAGCGATGAAACCATCACACATTATTCTTGGGCAATTGATGGAAACACCATTTTTGAAGACGGAACATTTGCTTATGAAGAAAATAAAATTGCTATTCTTGTTTCCGCTGTTTCATTTGATGTCGAGTTTGTCATAAATGGCGAAGTGGTGGAAACAAAAGCATACTATACTGGCGATGTTGTTGGTGAATTCCCTGAATACACACCTATTTCTGGCTACGAATATAGATGGGTTATCGGTGATGAACAAATCGCAGTAAATGAATACTCTGTTTTAAATTACGAAACCAAACAAACTATTACTTTAGTTAAAACAGCAACCACATATTACGCAACATTTATTGCTGATGGTGTGGAAGTTAGTAAAGTGGGCTTTACAGTTGAAAGCACCTCCATTGAAGAACCATTAGTTCCTTTTAAAGAAGGATATACTGGTGCTTGGGAAGAATATACATTAGGTACTGAAAACATCATTATTAATTCGGTATACACTCCTGTTACTCATTATGTAACCTTTATGGTGGATGGAGTGGAAGTTGCTAAGGTTGGATATATTCCTGGCGACGAACAAATCGAAGAACCTGTTGTTCCTAATAAAGAAGGATACGTAGGTGTTTGGGAAGATTATGAATTAACTGGTGAAAACATCACTGTTAACGCTGTTTATACAGGCAAACAATATCTCCTTTATTTTAGAGTCTCTGCTGATAGCGAACCTATCTATTTAGTTAGAGTCACCTTTGGTGAAAAGATTGGTAATGCTTTAGAAGCTTTACCTAACATTCCTGAAGTTGAAGGAAAGATTGGCAAATGGGTTATCGGTGATAACGAAATTACTTTAGATACAGTTTGGAATGTCTCATGCGATAGCCAAGCTATTGTTCTATATGAAGATGATCCTAACTACAAACCTGCATCAAGGGGATGTGGTGGTTCTATCGTTACTGGCTCCGCACTTATTTGTGTAGGCGTTATTTCCCTATTAACGATTTTAGGTGTTAAAAAGAAATATGAGTAAAATTACACGTTTTGCAGTTACTACTTTAGCGTGCATTCTCGGCTTAGCCGGAGGACGCGCTTTAGTGTGCGAACAAAATGTGAGCGTTGCGAAAGCTGAAGGTGAAGTATTTGGCACAAATTATTTTGCTGAAGGCGATTTTGAGCAAAATACCCAATGGGATCTTAATAATGTTAACCATTATGAACTTCAAAGTGCTGTGTCTCATAGCGGCACAGCTTTAAAGTTAGATGGTCATAGCGGTAATTATGTGCAAAGGAATGCAATTTCATTACCAAAAGGCTATGTTTACGCACTTGAATATTACATCTATGTGCAATCTGCATATGGAATACAATTCTCCACCTTCTCTACTGGTACAGATATTGGATGGATTGATTTTTCTAGTAAGATACAAACTTCAGTTACTGATGGTTGGCAAAAAGTTACATCATTATTAACTGTTAATGGTGATAAATCAGAACAGTCTGCGGTTTATTTTGGCTTCAAATTTTATTCCGGAAGCGGAACTGTTTATTTAGACGACATTACTCTTGTAGCGGTTATGGACGCAGAAGGAATTGGAGGCAACTTTGATTTTGAATCCTCTTATAATGGCATTCCTGCTAACTGGACATATTCTGGCGATGGTAGTTTTGAAACTCAAAATGAGATAAAACCAGAAAAAACCAAAGGCAGTAACACCGCTAAATTTACAAATATTACTTACGGACAAGCATCATATATTGGTTCTCAAAGCATCCCAGTTATAGGTGGTAGAACTTATGAAGCATCATATATGTGCAAGGTTGAAGGTGATTGGACTGCAGACTCATATATGCAATTCATTCAATATAATAACCAAGGTGGACCAGCTTACTCTACAACCTTCGATGCTACTAAACCAAACGATTATTATCGAAGCAAAGGAAAGTCTGGAAGCGATGAATTCATTTCCCCTGCATGGCAATACCATATCTATGGTGAAAGCGAATGGAGAAGAGTGGCATTTTCTTTCACTGTGTCTACAGAAGCTTCTTATATCACTAGTAGAATTGTTCTTTTAGGTAGAAATGCTTCCGTATACATCGACGATGTATCTATTAAAGAACTCGCAACCGATAGTTCATCTTCTGCTAGATATAAATATGACGATAATTCTGACTTCGAAAGAGTGGATGCGGATAATAAACCAACCAACTGGTATTTATCATCCTCTAGAAGCTATAAATCGTTATTAACTAGTGACACAACCCATTATCATGATGGGCATAGATCTTTATATTTAGAATCCACTGGTACGATTGAAAAAACTCTCCTTGAAAACGGCGCGAAGATTCCAGTTAATTCCGGCAGCATTTATGAATTCGGCGCTTATTTCTCTTCGAGAAACTGCGACCCTCAAGTTAAGATTTCTTTAAACTTATATTACTTTGATGAGTTTGGCGATCCATTATTTAACGAATTTGGCGATAGATTGTATTTCTATGGTGAAACACTAGTTGCCTCTTGTGCGGACACCCAATCTGAATGGAGACAACTATACACTAGAAGTGCAGTGCCAAGCGTTGCTAAGTATGTTTCATATTATTTTGAAATTAAAAACGGTCATTCTGAAATCTGGATTGATGACATCACTCTTTTAGAAGTTGAATGCGAATCTCAAGAAGAGAAGTTAGAATTCCACACCGATTTCAACCGTATCGATAGCGATGGTTTAATCGATGGATTTACTTTACATAGCGATGGTGTTGCTTCGTTCACTAAAGGTGAAGGGTGTGCAGAATTATTCGTTAATAGTGGTGCTGACACTAGAATTACTAAAAAGCTCTATAACTTTATAACTGATTACCAATATCACGTTTTATTTAATTACAACTCAAACGGTTGTGGTTACATAAGATTTGATTTCTTTAATGTTAATGGTGTTCTTATAGAAGGATGCTCTCAAGAGAGAACATTCACCTCTGATAGCGACCCTATTAACTTCTATTTTGATGCGCCTAGTAGCAGCTACGCAGTTGTGTCCATTGGTTTAAATGGCGTGGGTGTTTTAAATCTCAATTATTTATATATTTATCAATCGAGAATGCCAACATCAAAAGGTGAATGGAAAGGCCAATGGGTATGGTATAACGAAGACGCCACTAAGAATGTCGAGGTGTATCGTTATTTCCGTTATACTTTTGATTTGGAAGCAAAGGCTACTTACGCTCCTTTGCAAGTAACTGTTGATGATAAATTCGTTATCTATGTCAATGGTGTATTTGTGGACTTCAACTGGGACGAAGGCGCAGATAGCTGGGCAAATGTGCATACCTATTATTTGCAAGACTATCTATTGTCGGGAAAGAACGTTATCGCTATCAAAGCTTATAACTTAGTTAGTGAAGCAGCGGTGCTATTTGATGGTATATTTACTTTGGAAAATGGCTCGCAATTCTCTTGCGCTTCTTCTCAATACATTAAATCCCATTTACCAAGTCCAAGTCTTGGTGATGTTGATATTGGTGAGATAACAGTGCCTGTTTGGGCATTACCAGATTTTGACGATTCAAGCTGGGATTTTGTTAAGGAATTAGGTATTCCTCCAACATCCCCATGGGGACCTGTTTATTATGACTCTAGTTTATATTGTTCTTATTCCTTGAATCTTTCTAGCGTTAGTTGCCAAAGAAAGATTGAAGCTGGTGAAACATTAGAATATTCTTTAACCATTTCTATCGATACAAAGATTGATAGTCCGTTTGGTATTGTTGTTGGTTTAGTGCCTACTGGCACAGATGGCGACACACCTAGCGAACAAAAAGTAACTTGTAACTTAAAAGGCGAAAATAGCGACATGAAAGAGTGGCCTGTGAATGAAGAATTCACGATTACTTTATCTATGCGCATCTCTTCCCTATTAAATCCTGGTAGGTATGATTTAAGACTAGAAAGCACAGTGTGTAACATCGCTAACGATTATTTAGATGGTGAACGCATTATCGATAATAGATTTGCACGTGTCAAAGTCTTAGAGTCTTCCAAGGAAGATAATGAATTAATTTCTACAGTTGAAAACTATAATGGTGGACCAACACTATTATTAAATGGCAAACCATATTCCCCATCCTTATATTTAAGACCTGACTTAGATGTCTATCGTCAAACAGACGCAGAAGATAGAATCTCTAATTCCACATATGAACTTTATATTACATATCAAGGTTGTTTGGGCAAATCTGGACAAGATGAATTGATGCAAAAAGACGGAACGTTAGATTTTGATGCTTTTGATGATGCAATTAAGTCTTTATTAAACGCTAGTGTTGATGGCTATGTAATGGTGAACTTTGGTATGTTCGCTCCTTCTTGGTGGATGAACGAACATCCTAGCGAAGTCAGCTACGCAATGGATAAAAATGGTAGAAAGATTAAGGGTGAAGGTGTTAGTTTCTCCTCTGAACTTTGGTTGAAAACATCTAATGAATTATTGGCTCAATTAATCGAACACATGAAAACACAAAAATATTATGATCGTGTTTTTGGTTTAAGAATTACCGCTGGCCAAACATATGAATTTATGAACTACGGTGCTTCTGGTAAAGCCTTGCCTGATTATAGTGATGTCGCATTAACTGGCTTTAGAAAATGGTTGACTGAAAAATATGAAAACGACGCTAATTTGCGTGCTTCTTGGAACAATAACAGCGTTTCTTTAAAATCTGTAACTATTCCTACATTTAACGAAAGAGGCGTTACTGGTTATGGAACAATCGTGGATCCAACTACAGATATGAGAATCCTTGATTACAATACATATTTAGCAAGTAAATCTGCAGATTGTTTATTAACTTGGGCTAAAACTTGTAAAGATTTAACTAATAACACCAAGATTGTCGGTGCTTATTATGGATATATGTGGGCCTTTGGTTCCTATGATGGCGCTTCTACTAGCCATGTCGCTTTAGCAAAAGTATTATCTAGTGAATATATTGACTTTATCGCCTCTCCAATTAACTACAATGAAAGAATTTTAGGTATGTCTACGACATTCATGTCCATGCTTGATACTGTTCAACTATATGGAAAATTGTATTTGTTAGAGCAAGACAATAGATCGTTTATGTCTACTAGCTATTCAGGTTCAACTTGGGATGCTTCTTGGGACTATCAAGTTGGTGGATATCACACCGCTTATGAAACTATGTGTCAATTCAAGAGAGACTTTGTTCACAACTTCGCTGATGGATCTGGTTATTGGAACTACGATATGTATGGTGGTTGGTTGGATGACCCACAAATTTATGAATTTATGTCACAATCAAAGGGCATTTATGACTTCTCTTTAACATTAGAACATAGAAGTTTCACTAAAGATGTCGCAATCTTTATGAGTGATAACTACTACTCATATTTATCTGTTGATGATGAATATAACTCCACTTATATTCTCACCTCATCTTTATTAGCGGAACAAAGGGAAAACTTAAATAGAATGGGCACTAGTTATGATACATATACGATGTCATCTTTAGCGGCAGGATTAGTGCCTGAACACAAAGTTAATATTTTTATCTCTACTTTTGAAATTAATGCAGAAACATTAAGAGCCACACAAGAATATTTATCTAGATGTGGTGGATATGCGATTTGGATTTATGCTTGCGGTATCTCTAACGGCACCGCAAAAGTGGATTCCGCCGCTAACATGAAAGCATTAACTGGATTTGACTTAAATATTGATAGAGCAAGATCGTCCTTACAAATACAATTATTTGAAAACACTAACAACTCATTGCTTGATGGCATAGGTGGTAAGAGATACGGCACTACTAACGCACTAGTGTCACCACAAATATCCATTAAAGAAAGCGATAATTGCGTTTCTCTAGGACGTTTGACTGATGGAGGAAGGATTGGCTTAGGCATTAAAGAAATGGGCTCATATAAGTCTATTTATAGTGCTGGTCCTTGTTTGCCAACCAAACTATTAAGAAATATTCTTGCGGAAGCGGGTGTTCATATTTATAGCCAAAACACTAACGACATTATTTATAGCAACAACAACTATGTTGGTTTGCATTCCGCAATTGGTGAAGCTAAATTCATTCAATTAGATGGATACTACGCTGTTTGGGATGAATTTGAACAACGTTATTTATCTTTAAATACCAATGTAATCATTTACCAACACGAGGCTAACGACACTAAATTATTTAGATTAGACCCTGTTGGTGGTAGAAGTGATCCACAACCAATTGATCCAAAAGAAAAAGGTGTTGATATGGGTGAGTTTATAGGCACAACATTCGCTATTCTTGGTATCTTAGCCTTATTAATTGGTGGTAAGTTTATCATTAAGAAAATCAAAAATAGGAGGGCGGCTTAATATGTTAAAGAAGAAAACTATTATCATTGTGGCCTCCTTATCTGCGGTTATTATTCCTATTATTGCTTTCAACGCAAAAATCATCGGTAAGAGTGGTTACTCCAAAGAAGATGAGAAAGCCAATTCATTATCATTACAAATCTTCTATAACGGTAACGAGAAGGTTGCTCAAACATGGAGAGATATTTGTTTTGATTTTGAAGATGAAACCGATATTGAAGTCAATCCACACATCGGTAAGACCATCAACACTGATATGAAGAATGATTGGAACACTGATAATCCACCTGATTTCGTGTGGATTAATGGTAATGGTATCGGTGACACTAACTTAGTTAAAAATGGTAAATTCCTAGACCTCACAGATTGGTTTGAAGAAGCTAAAGTTTATGGAGAAAACATTCCAATTAAACAAGCAATTGAGAATAGATTTGTGCCTGATTTTGGTAATGGAAAGAAATATGAAATGCCTATATTAGCTCAATGTAATGGTCTTTATTACGATAGAGCGTATATGGAATCTAAGAACTATGGTTTCCCTTCTAATTACGATGAGTTAATGGATTTAACAAGAACATCATTCTCCAATGGAGATTCAATGCTTATTTATCCTGGTAAGTATGCTTCTTATTTATTGTGGTCATTTATTATGCCTGCTGTTGCGTCTTATAACGACACAGAATTCTTTAATGCGGTGTGTTCCGCAAAAGATCCTAGCATATATGATGATGCGAGATTAAAAGATGTCTTAACTAGATTCTATGACTTTGTCCATTTTGATAAAGAAGATAGTAAAAAGAGAAGTGTCTTAATAGGTAGTGAAACATTCGACCACACGCAAGCACAAAGAAACTGGTTAAATAATGATGCACTTGCTATCGGTAATGGTATGTGGTTAGAAAGTGAAATCAAAGATTCTCTTGATGATAATCCTGATTTTAAGATGCATTTCACTCTATCTCCACTTAGTAAATCCACTCAAAAATCCACCGCCTTACTAGTGCCTACTAATGCTGCTATTGCAACATACGCTAAACACCCAGATAACGCTAAATTATTTCTATCTTATTTATATAAAGAAGAGGTCCAACAAGCATTAGCGGAAGCTTATAGCTATCTGCCTGTTATTAAAGATCCAGAATACGATGAATATACATTGACCGATGTCACAAGACAAACTTATGAGACAATCAATAACGCCGAGCTCACTGTCTATAAGAGTTGTGATTGGGGCACAGTGGGTGACATCTTTAATGATGTTATTAACTGTTTAGTTGATGGCTCTAACACTGTCGAACAAGGAATTAGGAGAATCCAAGATGAAGCAAGAAAGCAGTAATAAGCGCATCTATGCTTTAGAAGGCAAGCAACGTAGTCGCTTCTTCGGTGGGAAGTGGTCTTTCATATTGACCTTTGGATTAATCTCTGTAGGACTATATTTGTTTATTTGTATCGCTCCTGTGTTTGTATCTATTTTCTATGGTTTCTTTGACGCTGATAGTGGCAATATGGCGGCTAAAGAGTTTGTAGGATATGCAAACTACAAAGTTATTTTTAAAGATCCTGAGTTCTGGAAAGCATTAGGATATGATGGCTTAATTACATTAGGAAAGATAGTGATTATCTTATTCTTTACTTTATTCTTCGCTATTTCTATGACTAGATTAGGACTCAAAAAAAGAGAATCTAATATCTATCGTTTCTTACTATATGTTCCTTCGATTTTATCATCTGTCTTTATCGTTTATTTCTGGGAAAACTTCTTCACCGCTAGAACGGGTTTGTTTGCGATGATTACGGGTATTGAAGATAAGACATTCTTAAACGATTATCCTGTGCAAATTATTACCTTTATCGCCTCTTGGTGTGGTATTGGTACATTTATGATATTGATGACATCAGCGATTAATAACATTTCACCTTCACTATATGAAGCCGCTGATTTAGATGGTGCGAATCAATTTACTCAATTATTTAGAGTGACAATTCCACAAGTTAAGAGCCAAATCTTATTCTTGGTGGTTTCTGTTATATCCTCTTCCTTAGCAGGCAATATGAACTTAGTCCTTCCATTATATGGTGCGACATCTTCTAAAGTCTTAGTTATGGGTACTTATGTGTATTACTACGCGCAAGGAAAAGAAATGCTCGGTTATAGTAACGCTGCCGCTGTCTTACTTATGATTGTGTCTTTTGTGGTGTGCTATTCACTCAATAAACGTATGACGAAAGGAGATAAGTAATTTATGAAAAGACACATAGATAGAACTTTGCTCCTTGATAAAAAGAAGACCAATTGGGGTCAAGTAGCCCTTCGTTGGGTCATTAGATTATTGATTATTTTATGTTGTGTTACAGTAGTGTATCCAATTATTTGGTACTTATCTACATCCTTAAGAAGTTCTAGTGAATTTATGAAAAATCCTTGGCAATTCATGGACTTTTCACATCTTCATTTTGAAAACTATATCGAAGCTTTAACCAAAACTGAAATGGTGGATAGAGATGGTAAGACAGTAACAATTGTTAATTTATTTGCTAACACTTTGTTCACATCTTTATTAGGTTCATTATTACTTGTGGTTCTATCATCTTCTATGGCGTTTATTCTTTGTAAATATTCATTCATTGGCAAAGGGTTCTTAAGAGTGTTCTTTATGATGGCAATGGTTATCCCATCCATATTGATGATTGTTCCTTTGTACACTCAGCTTACATCTATTAGCCCTTGGTTTAAGAACAATTTAATTGTGTTAGGCGTTATTTACGCTGTTCAAGGATTACCTGTACAGGTATTCTTATTAACTAACTTTATTAATAAGATTGATGACGGTTTATTAGAGGCTGCAAGACTTGATGGTGCGAACGAATTTAAAGTGTTCTTCAGAGTTATTATGCCAAGCATTAAACCAATCTTATTCTTTATTGGATTAACATCATTTATGAATAACTGGAACGAATATACAGTTGCGAAAACCTTCTTAACTGATGATAAAGGTTGTTACACCTTATCAATCGGTTTAGAGGATATGAAGATAGGTGCGTTAACTAATAACCATTACGGAACAATCTTCTCTGGTTTCTTTGCTTCCACTTTAGTGATATTAATCTTGTATGCAATATTCCAAAAACAAATCCTTAAAGGCATTAATATGTCCGATGGTGTTAAAGGCTAGGTATTAACTATGAATAAAAAATTGATTACAGATAATGATTTCTCACATTGTTTGAGAACCCAAATCTATCCTGATGAATTCTATCAGGAAAGAATCGATAGCATTATTAAATTCTGCTTGGAGTGTGGCTTTAAGAACGTAATCTTAATGTTCAACGCAGAAGCTTTTAATGTTGGTCACATTACTAAAACCCAATTAAAACCTTGGATTGATGTGATGAAGGACGCTAAAAAGCAACTTAATGAAGTTGGTATCACAGTATCATTAAATCCATGGATTGAAATAGGACACTTAGATAGAGGAAGAAAGTTACAAGCTGGACAAAACTTCACCAACATGGTGGATAAAAATGGCAAAGCGTGTGAATTAGTTGCTTGTCCACTAGATTCTGAGTGGCGAAAATACTATATTGATTTAATGTCTTACTATGTAAAAGAAATAGAACCTGTGGTTTTATGGATTGAAGATGATTTTAGATTACACAATCACGAACCATTAGAGTGGGGCGGTTGTTTCTGTGACCTTCACATGAAGGAATACTCTAAGAAACTTGGAAGAGATATATCTAGAGAAGATTTTGTCAAAGCGTTAACACAAGGTCCATCTAAAGAAAGAGATGCTTGGATGGAAGTGTCTTTTGAAACAATGGACAACCTCGCTAAAGAAATATCAAAAACCATTAAGTCATTAAACGTTGAAACAAGTGTTGGTTTAATGAGTTCTACACCCGAAATGCACGCGATGGAAGGTAGACACTGGAATAAATTATTAAATGATTTATCAAGTGATGGAATTACAATCGATAGAATTCACCTCCCTATGTATGACGAATGTGGTAGTAAAACCTATTACCATAACTTCAATCGTAACCCAATGGTTGTAAGGGCATTTATAGGGGATGATACCCTTGTTTATCCGGAAATGGAAAACGGATGTTTTTCCGAATTCGTAAAGTCACCTCGAATGGTGGCCTTTGAAGTCGAATCCGCAATCCCTCTTGGCTTAGCGGGTATGACATATAGTATGTTTGAATTCTGCGGTAATGGCTGCCAAGAAGAAATAGGCTATGGGCCAGCTTTAAAAGAAATTACCCCTTACTTAAATACAGTTAAATCATTAGGTTTAAAACCAAGTCAATTAAGAGGCTTAGTTTTCCCAATAGATGAAATGACTATGAAAAATAGAAAGACTAATAAAGACGAGTTTATGTCATTATTACCTGATGATTTTGACGCGATTAGTTATTTTAGTGACCATGGATATTCTTACTCTTTGAGTAAAGATAAAAGCTTTTCCAATAAAACAGTTATGTTAGCGGGACAAAGCATCAATAATTTTAGCAATGACGAAATTAAAGAATTATTTAAATCAGATAATTTCATTGTTTTAGATGGATGGGCCGCGAAAGAGTTAATTGATAGAGGCTTAGGTTCTCTTATTTCCGCGCATAGTTATGAATACATTCTTGCTAACACTGGAGTGGTGTCTGTTGAGACTCAAGTTGAACCTTATAAAGGTATGCACAATTATCACACATGCATGGAAAAAGCATCTGGTGACTATGTTTCTATTCATTATGACGAGAATCTTGTTGACATTAAGTCTTATGTTTGTAGATATGACACAACACGTGTTGGAGCGGGGGTTGTAGAAGGAAGTAATTTCTTTGTGCTTCCTATAGTTTGTAAGGGATTACCATTTGAACAATATAGTGTCCTTCGCATCCATCAACTATTAGAAGCTTCTAAACGCTATAAAGGTGAGTTTATTAAATCAAACCATCAAGGTATTTATCCTTATTTATACCAACAAGATGATAGAAAGATTATCGTCTTAGTAAATGCGACAGTGGATAACTATGATAAAACAGTTTTCTACGTTAATGGATTTGATATCAATTCAATTGAAGTTATTAATAGAGATAGCGTGATATCAAAAGTGAAATTCACCAAAAACAGTGGAGAAATAACCATTAATTTACCTTTAAAATACATGTCCACGATGACATTAATTGTTAAATAATTAGTGATTTTGCTAAACAAAATAGTGAAAAAATAGTGAATTTTGCTATACTTATTATAGGAAAAAAAGTTATGGTAAAAGCCTTAATAGATAGTGAAATTTTGAACTATATTTTGGAGATTGAAAAAAACAAAGATTCTTTGAATAGAATTGACATCCCTTTAACCTTGTCAAACAAATTTAGAAAGAACACCCGCAAAAGATCATCATATGCCTCTAACAAAATTGAGGGAAACCCTTTGTCTTTTGAACAAGCAAGTGAAGTTATTGAATCAAGAAATAGACATCTTTTAAAGTCCGAACAGGAAATAAGAAATTATTATTTAGCGTTAGAGTTTTTAGAATCTAAACTAAGTGGTCACGAACCTATATCAATTGAGATGATATTGGATGTACAAAAAATGATTTGTGATGGCGAACCAAAGGAAAGAATTGGCTTTAGAGGTCAGATGCCTGTTGGTGTTTTATTTGCGGTTTGGAACGATGATGGAACACCTGCTTACATCCCTCCAGAACACTCTGATATTTTGCCACTTCTTGAAGACTTAATGGTGTATATAAATGAATCTGATGATCACCCTTTGATTAAAGCTGCAATTTTGCATTATCAACTTGCTACCATTCATCCATTCGAGGATGGAAATGGAAGAACCGCTAGGATTATATCAAGTTATTATTTAGCTTTTACTGGATATGGCTTTAAAAGCATTGGTTCGTTGGAAGAATACATGTCTTATGATATAGAGGAGTATTACAACTCTTTACAAATGGGGTTGCCTGTTTTGTTTTATGATGGAAGAAACAATCCACCGCATATAGAAATATGGGTTAAATATTTCTTGAGAGTTTTTTCAATATATTCTTCAAAAACGTTGTCAATTGCTAAAAAAGAGACAAACAATGCTGAAGCAGAAAGATTAAGTCACTTATCTAAGAAAGCAAAAACGTTTCTTGATTTTTTGATAAACAACAACGTTAAGACGTTTACTCCCATTGATATGTCAATAGTTTTTAGCGTTTCAAATAGAACAATAATTTTTTGGTGCTCAGAACTCGCTCAAAATGGGTTTGTAAAACCTATTATTATTAAAAAAAGAATTAGAAAATATGAATTAATTCATAACGGGTAATAGCACATTTATTGCAACCAATGTTTTATCTTATTGATAGATTCAATTTATTTTTTATATTCGTGGTTCATATACAGACGCTACCGGATATGTTGAATTCAATCCAGATTAAATCTCTATTGAGAAATGTTTGTTATGGTAATAGTGGAAGAGTTTTCTATGTGCGTAAATCTTTTGCCAAATAAGCTTAGATAAAATTCTGTATTTGCTAGGTCTTTTTTGCCCAAACTTGATGGTGAAACATAAGTAAATACGGTGTCTCCTGCGCCGTTAACGTTATATGCGTTATGTCCGGAAAAACAGTTGATGTTATTCGACTTCATTTCTATTTTCAAAAAGCCATTATCCATAACTGAAAAATTGAAAGTAATATCAATCAAATCGTTAATACGATAATAATCAACAGGGCCTCCACTTGTGTTGAAGCCATTTTTTGTTGCTTCTAAATCCCCTAATGCAATTGATTCGGTTTCATATGATTCATTATTTGATAAATAACCAAATATTTCGTTCCCGTAGCCAACTCCACTCCATAAAGAAAAGACTATAGGCTGAAACGCTTTGCTTATTGGCACTACAGAACCGTGAGTGTGCAAATAGAAACCAACACACTCTTCATAATTAGTGGTTAAATTATCGCATTTAAATGTAAATGATAAGTTAGTCAAAGATAATGGCTTGTTGTAACAAACATATTGTTTTGTAGGATCTAGCATTCCATCAAATGTATATCCGTTTTCTATAACTTCGCCTTTGGAAACCCCGTGAGTTTTAAATATCGAATCTATATATCTATCATCACTATTGGTTACCTTAGGAGCTTGACCGTTTTCGGTCCAGCTTCCTTCTGGCTTTTCAAAAAAGTGGTTGTGGCATTTGCAACAAACCCAATATTCCTTTGTGCCCGCAAAGAAAATGCTATTTGCTAACTCTGTATAGTGGTTACCTGTGTGGTCACAATCGTTACTTAACGCTATTTTCTTTTGATTTCCGTTTGTAACTAAAATTGTGGCTAGACTAGCCACTGTTAATCCTAATGTAAGACTTGAAATAATGTTTTTTCTCATGTGTTAACTCTCGGGCTTAATATACTATCATTTTGTGAAAAATAATCAAATATGTTTTTTCTTAACTTCGTTGAAACATTACAAAAATTGACTTTTGTTAACAATAATGTAAAATTCATTATATGAAATTCATTAAGAACTTAAAAATTTTAACATTATTTTCCTCGCTATTTATGGTGTCGCTTCCTCTTGTTAATAAAGGTGGACCAATAAAAGAAGCAAAAGCTTATACATCTAGGGGTCATATCGCAATCGATGTTTCTAAAGGAATCGGTTATATATCTACTGGATATTATGATTTCATGATGAAGACTGCGTATTTTTCTGAAATCGAACTTCTCGAAGAAAGAGAACAAACAATTTTCTTAGCAGGTCAATTTCCTGGTGCAGATTCTTATCTAAGTGATATTAAAACGGTTCTTTTTGTTGATGAGGTCGAGTTACACGATTGTAGATACTTATTTAAGGGTTTAGAAAATCTTGAAGAAATCGTGGATATTGAAAACTTAAAAGTCCCAGAATGTCGCAGCTTTGAACAAATGTTTTATGGTTGCAATAGTCTTAAAACCATAGACTTTACTGATTTTGATGTTTCTAAGTGTGGTGACTTTTCCTACATGTTCTATGGTAGTGGTGTTGAAACATTAGATTTAACAGACTTTGATACTTCAAATGGCGGTAATTTCAAAGGAATGTTTTTAAATTGTGGCAATCTCACATCTGTAGATTTATCATCATTTAATACTAGAAATGCGAGCGACATGAGATCCATGTTTCATGGGTGTGCATCTTTAGATTATCTTGATATTTCAAGTTTTGAGTTAACAAAAAGCCCTTTCACAGAAGACTTCTTCCGTGGCACACAACCAAAAATAATCAATGGTCCGAAATACGTTCCAGAGCCATATTCACATGATGAAAACGCGATTAAATTTGATTTGCGTTACGAGACCACAGACCCATATTTTTATTATGATTATAATCTTAATAACTATACATATATGGTTCCTTCAAATAGCTCTATTACTTATTACTATGAAAAAGACATAAAAGAAAATGTTGTTAGCTATTCAGAACTTGGCCTTAGAATGTTTAAAGAATTTGTAGATTCTCCTGATATAGATAGAATAAGGGGTCTCTGGAACGAGCTCTCTTCTTATGATTATTCTCAATATTTTTGCGAAAGAGATTATGAGGCAATATTTACAATTCTAAAAACTTGTTCAACAAGCACGATAAACGATGTTGTTTCTGAGTGGTTAGCTCTCTATGAAGATCTTTATTCAACATATTGTCATGTATTTGTAAATTATGGTGGTGATTTCTTAGAAAGATGCCCTGGTGCGTTATCTCCAGATGGCTTAGTCCATATCGCTATTAATACCACAAGTAACATCGGATATATTGCTTCTAAAGATACATATGAAATTTTAAAATCTGATCTTAATACATCATTTGAATTTCCTTTTGAAGGAGTGGACTCCATCTTCTCTTTACTAGGCTCAGATGAATACAAAGACATTACAAAAGTTATTATTCAAGATGAGGTTACTATCTTAAGTTGCAACAACTTATTTAAAGATTTAACTAATGTTGAGTCTATTGAAGGACTTGGAAACTTAAATACTGAATCAAATATGAGCTGTGCTTCTATGTTTGAAGGTTGTTCCTCATTAGAGACTTTGAATTTTGCAAACTTCGACACTCCTATGGTTATTTATGCGGACCGCATGTTTAAAAACTGTTCAAACTTAAAGTTAATTGACTCTCTTGATTTTTCATTAAAGTCACTAGTGTCTATTTCAGAAATGTTTGCGGGATGTAGTAGCCTAACTTTATTAGATCTCTCTAACTTTGATTTAACTAATGTTACTAATTCAGTTGATTGCTTTAATAATGCGACATTCTTCTATTTAAAAACACCAAAGTGCATGCCTAAAAAATCCACATGCAACCTTGATTTCTATTTCCCTTTATTACCAGGCGGTTTTAATTATTATGACACATCGTTCAATACTTATACCGCAACACCAAAAGCCAACCAATCAACGTTGATTATCAGCGAATATGGTAAGGGGGTTTTAGAAGGACTTTGCGAGGGATTTATTAAGGATTGTGCATTTTATTGCTTAGCGGATGGCAGCACAAGTCAAGCATCATTAATTAAACTTTGGGAAGATCAATACGATAGTTTTGATAGACGTCTTAATGGTACGCCTAGCGAATGTTTGATGGAATTCTTCAAACAAGACAACTCATCCAGTCTAAACACAAAACTAAAAACCTTCTCAGAAAAATACGACTATATTTATGGAAAATATCAATCTTTGTTAGATGAACATGGTGGAGACTTTGCTCAAAGATCAAGCTTGATTGTCTTTGCGAACAACTCACCTTTAGTCCCATCAATACTCAAGTCTAATAACACAATTGTGATTGTATTAATTTTTTTAACAATTAATGTTGGATTAGTTTTCTACGTTATCCATAGAAAACGTAAGACAACTAAAGTATAATCGGCCAACCAATCAAAACATTTGAACAATAATTTTACTTGATATGAAGATTATTATTGAACAGGAAGTTGAATTTTCAATCGACTGCACTTGCTTAATTTATTCCTACACTGAATGTTTAGGTTTATAAATTTGTTTTGTTTGTTTTTAAACGCTATACATAAAAAATCCAAAATATTTTTTGCGTGCTATAAACACAAAAGTTAATATTTAACTTAATTATATCAACAATTGGATAGATGCCTTTTTCTTTTAAAAAACTATTAGAATAATTTTTTACGATTAAATTAAGTGGTAAAATATAAAATAAGTAACAACATATTTGAATCTAACCAAGCCAAAGGAGAAAAATATGAACAAAAACCATAAGTTAATTAAAAAATTAATGCTTTCTTTTCTTGCTGTATCTTTAATCACCGGATGCAATAAATCAGATGGTGGTGGTGGTAACGGAGGGACCGAAAGTCAAGAAGTTATAAACCAAAACCGCGCTAATGAGGTTATTGAAGCCATTAATAATCTTGGAGAAAACCCTAGCGAAGAGGAAGTTGCTAGAGTAAGAGAGATGTATGATAACTTAATCAATGTCCAAAAAAGATTAGTTACCAACTATGATGTTTTGGTAACTCACGAAAACAAAATTGCTGCCTCTAAAGTTGTTGCGTTAATCGACAAATTAAATGATGACTCAACACAATATCAAATCGACGAAGTCTATGAAGCTTATGATGAACTAAGTGAAGAGCAAAAAGCATACGTGACTAATTTGAGCAAACTTGAACAACAAGCACATCGTATAATGATATTAGAAGCTATATCAGAAGTGGTTGGTATGCTTAATGAATTAGATGATGCATCCAGCGAAGAAGACTTGCTAGCGGTGAAAGAGTCTTTAGATGCATTAAGCGATGAATATAAGTCTTATATTGAAAAAGATTTAATAGATAATTTTAATAATTTGTTAAATAAATATCGTGAAGAACGTGTTTCTGCTTTAGAAACCGTTATTGATGAGTTAAGTCTAGTTTCATCTTCTTTTGAAGATTGTCTTAAACTCAATGTAAAAATAGAAACCATAAAAGCCGATAAATGGTATGGCGATGTTTCTAATACCGCTAAAGAGAAGGTTGAACAATTAGAAGCCTCTTTGTCCCAATATAAAAAAGTTACTGACTATAGTAAGGAATCATTAAGCGATCATAAAGAATTCCTTGGATTTGAAGTAACTTCTACTTTTGCACCAGAAAAAGACAATGACTTTGGTGATGTTTACACAATCGATAACACTTCTCACAATGCCTGCTTCGGCTTTGCAAATAACACCGATATTAGTGAATATGATAACTTGTTTTTTATGTTCTATAATCCTAATAGCTTAACCGATAATATTAATCTATGGAATCTAGACTGGGTTCACTATTTTTCTATCGCTAATGTGAGACAGGGATGGTTTACAGTTAATGTTGATTTAAATCAATTAAAAGCCAACCATTTAACTGATTTTAATATCGTTCTTGAATTAAACAGGGTTACAAGTCCTTGGAAAATATCTAATGTTTATGGATATGTCGATTCAACAAATGTGGAAAAAGTTATTAAACAAATCGAAGATTTAACACTAAATACATATTCTAGTGAAGAACAAAACGCAATCGTTGCTGCTAGAGCGGCATATAACGCTCTTAGCAGAGGTGGCAAGAGGTTAGTTACTAACATCAGTAAACTTATTGAATATGAAACCAATGTTTTTAACTACCATGTAAATATTGTTTGCGACGCTATTGATGCTTTAACTTATGTAGACCATTCGAAAGAAGAGGAAGAAGCTATCATTCAAGCGAGAAACCTTTATAACGGATTAAGTGACAACGAAAAACTCGCTGTTACTAACTATAGCAAGTTAGAAGAATTAGAAATTGCAGTAGCGGAATATAATCACGACGCTAGTGTGGCTATTTATCAAGAAAAACTAAATGCCTTAGCCCCGCTTACTTTATTAAGTTCATACATCGACGCTATGGCGTTAGCAAAATCCGTTTCTGATTTGGATAATGAACCAGAATCCATTAAAAACGATCCTATTTTAGATTATTCAATTTATAACGCTGCTACCGAATCGTTAGAAATGTTCAATATTATCGATGATGGTTCATTAACATTACGTAAATGGGAATACCCATTATCTACTGCAGGCGAAGCATTACAAAACGTTAACGATGATGTGTATGGTAATCTCAGAGTATTAAACGCGTCTGATACTGGAGAACAAAGCTTAACTATTCCTAAATATGATGGCATCACCGCATATGAAAATATTGTTTTAACAGTGTATTGCCCAACCAATTCAGGACACATTGGTGTCCATGGCACAATTTGGAATGGAGTAAGTAAAGATTTGAAACAAGGATGGAACGAAATTGTTGTGCCAGTAAGCTTATTTAATGGAACATATCCAATTGACGCAGTTGGCATTATTATCAACAACTCTGCAGGTGAGTGGAAATTTGGCGCTGTCTTTGGACTAGAAGTCACCGACCCAGACATTATTTATGATGGAAAAACCAACTTTGCTGGATGGGATTATGGACCACTTAGTTCTATAACCGCAATCGATGAAGATGAAGGTGTTGTTCAAGTTATTGAAAATCCCGATTCTGGTGAACATAGCTTCTTGATTCCTGTTAATAGCAAAATGAACAACTACACAAACTTATCGTTCAAGATTTATTCTCCTCAAGAAGGTGCTCATTTAGAGATACATGGTACATCTTGGGCTGGAGTGAGCAAAAACTTAAATCAAGGGTGGAACGATATAATTGTTCCTGTTAGTTTGGTTGGTCAAGGCTCTGGCTATCCTCATAATGGCTTGGGTGTTGTTTATAACAACGCTTTAGGTACTTTAAAGATTAGCGCTATTAAAGGCGTTAATTAGATAATGAATAGAAGATTGTTATTTTTAATCCCATTTATATTACTCACTTCGTGTAATAATCACGTTGATTACACTTCTTTTGAATATGAAGAATCATCAGTAGCGAAGTATACTTTCTCAAAACTAGATTCTGACACAATGCCTATATCTGCTTGGTGTGGACCAGATTCCTCATTAGGATTAAATACATTAGAGCAATTTAAAAACGTTAAAGATGCCGGCCTAAACATGATCTATGGTGGTATGGGTGACTGGATATGGGAAAACGATAGTGAACTTTCTAGAAAAAGAAAAGGCATATATAAATCTTTTGAATACGCAGAACAAAATGACTTGTTGTTTTTACCAATTGACCAAGGAGCACATAATTTAAATAAAGAAGATACTATCGCATATTTAAAAGAGGCTCATTATGAAGATTATGAGTCTTTTGCGGGCATTTTAGAGTGGGACGAACCTAGATATGCTGATTATAAAACCATCAAAACCTTAAGGGAAAATTTCTATTCATATTACGACAGCAGTTATCTTTTTTATGTGAATTTAAATCCTTGTTATCTTCCAGAGTATTATTTAGCAGGCAGAGATTATCAACAATATTTAGAAGATTTTGTTAGCATCACTAACTCACCATATTTTTCTTACGATTTTTATCCTGAGTATGGTGATACTCCAAACATGCGTTCTGATTATTTCTTAAATCTTGTTTACGCAAGTAGAGTGAGCCGTAGATTCAATGTACCTTTTTGGAACTTTGTGTTAGCGTCTTCTCATAAAGCTGGCACAGGCCAATATCGACTGCCAACCGAAGGCGAAATATACTGGCAGGTGTCCACTTCTCTAGCATATGGTTGTAAAGGGTTTCAATATTTCTGCTTTATGACTCCAAATGGTGATGATTATTTGGGTATGCCTGGTTCTATCGTTAATGAACGCGGTGAAAGAAGCACAATATATCCATTTATTCAAAACGTAAATAAAGCAATTAGTTACTTTGATGATATTTTGATTAACTCTACATTGATTGGTTTTATGAGCGATGGAAACACAAAACTAACAGTGTTTTCACCATTCCCTAACGAATCTAATAACAATCGTGATATTAAATCATTCAAATGTAAAAATGGTGGAATATTATCCACGTTCTCTTATGGAAAAAAGACAGTTTATTTGTTAACAAATAATAATTTTGAAAAATCATCCACCTTAAATGTTAACTTCTCTAGAGGTATTATTGGCAATATTTTAAGCTTTGATAACACAACCAAACCATTTAAAGGAAACAAATTATCTTTAACATTAAAGGCAGGAGAATGTGTGCTTCTTGAAGTGACAAATTAGTCACAATTGTTACATATTCAAAAGTTTAAGTTATTGATTATATAAGTAAATGATATAATTATTTAACACAAGATGTTGTTATGAACAAAACTTTTAAACTTGGACTTGGAAATATAGTTTTTGAATTCTCTAAAGCCGCTATTACTAGCATTTGCTTTAATAACAAGGTTGAATTGATCGAAAAACCGCTTCCGTTTTTCTCTATTAAATTAAGAAGAAGAGATGCTTCTAGCTATTTTGTTGATGCTAGCAAGTTTAATTATGTTAAATCTAATGGAAAAAACCATTATTTTGATAACCATGACCTATCTGTGTGTTTATTTTTAGATGCTTCCAAGAACAAATTAATCTCACGCATTAGTGTTACCAATAAAACCGACTTATTGATTGAGCAAGTTGAATTATTATCATTTGGTTTGTGTCCAAGATTAAAAGATGAAAACAACGGAATAGGAGAAATTTATATTCCTTATAACGAAGGTGTGAAGGTTACAAATTTAGAAAGAAGATTAAAATCACCTTTCACATATTATGATGTTGATTATCCTTCTTTGGGCAAATTCTTTGTTTTTCCAAACATGATATCAAGTCAATTTATTTCCTATCATAGAGGTAAATGCGGTTTATATCTTGGAATGCATGATAAACGCAGAAACATAAAGCATATTGATTTTAATAAAGTTGATGATGCTTTAAAACTACAAATGCGAACTTTTACTAACACCGATTTTGGTCAAGATTATACGATGGATTTTGACTGTGTCATTGAACTTTATAGTGGCTCATGTTATGAAGCTTTTGATATCTATAGAAACTGGTTTTATAAAAACAAACCCGCTAACCTTGTTTCTATCAAAGAGAACAAAACACTACCTTCATGGTATAAAGAATCTCCGGTAGTGGTAACTTATCCTATTAGAGGAAAAAATGACTCTGACAAGGAAATGAAACCCAATGGTATGTATCCGTATATGGATGGTTTAAAACATTTAAAAGAAATTAAAGAGAAAACAGATTCCAAAATACTTAATTTGTTGATGCATTATGAAGGCACCGCGCCTTGGGCGCCTCCGTACTATTTCAATCCTTTCGGAGGACTTAACGAATTTAACGAATATGTATCCGCTATCCATGATAACGGCATGCTCATCGGTTTATATGCTTCTGGTTTTGGCTATACCCTTAAAAGCTTTAGAGGCAATTGTAATAACGAGAAGGAATATTATGACAAACATTTAAGCGACATCATGTGCGCAAACACAAACGGAGAGCTTAAATCTACTATTGTTTCTGACATTAGGTATGGATTAGATATGTGTCCTAGCGAACAAAGGACCAAAGATATAATCAAAGCCGAAACCGAAAAAATGCTTTCATCCAATATTGATTATTTCCAAATTCTCGATCAAAACCATGGCGGTTGTGCGTATTTGTGTTATTCAACAAAACACAAACATTGTCCCGCTCCTGGAAGCTGGGAAGTAGAAGAAACAATTTCAACTTTAGAGGGTATAAATAAGTCAAAATCTTTGTTTGGTTGTGAATCAGCAGCAGGAGAACCTTTTATTCCATATCTACTATTCTCTGATAATAGATTCATATTGAATTACTATATCGGCGAACCATTCCCAATATATTCATATCTGTATCATGAATTTGTTAATAACTTCCAAGGCAATCAAATTTGTATGACGCTAGAAAATAAACCATATTCGTATACCTATAGGCTTGCATATTCGTTTATTTGTGGAGATATGTTTACTATTGTTCTTAATGGGGACGGGGAAGTTTCTGACGCATGGTGCAAAAGCGATGTTGTTGATAAAGACAAGGCCCTATCTTTTATCAAGACTCTAAATAGATGGAGGGTGGATCAAAAAGAATTCCTTTGTGAAGGAAAGGCAGATAAACCCCTTTCTATCAAAGTAGATAAGTTAGCGATTAAACACGAAGATAATCATGAATTCCGTTTTGATGCAGTGTTGACTTCATCATTCACAAACGGAAAGGAGATTGCGTCGTTCCTTGTAAACTATGATTTGGAACCCCACAGAGTTAATTTTGATTCATTTGTAAAAATATATTTAGATTCTAAATGTAACTCTTGTGTCCGCGATAGCTCTATTATTATTCCTCCTTTGACCGTTTATATGGTTAAAACAAACGCAAAGCAAGAAAGAGTTACTTATTTAAGTTCACATTCCGAAAACCAAAAGAGTTTTAATGAAATATCAGACTTAATCATTGAGAAATCTAAAATTACTAGGAGAGAAATTCAAAAAATTACGGGTTATTCTTGGGGCACAGTTTCTAGTGTGGTTTCTATTTTGTTAGATCAAGGCATTGTTTTAGAAACTGAAAAAGTCACTAACGGAGTAGGAAGGAGCACATCATATTTAATTCCAAACGGAAACAATTATGTTGCGATTGGTGTGGATATTAACTCTATCGGATTTTCCTCAAGTGTAGTGGGTATGGATTCTAAAATAATTAAAACTTATTTTGAAGAATACAAAGGAAATACCTATGATTATGCAATGAATTTGCTTTTTACATGTATTCAAAAATGTATTGATTTCATCGGTGATAAATACAAAATAGTATCCATAGGTGTGTCTTGCCAAGGTATCACATTAAAAGGTGGCATCTATGAAGAATTTAAGTTTGCCAAAGGATGGAAAAACATCAACTTAAAGAAAATACTAGAAGACAAGTTTGGAATATATACTTATATCGAACACGACGTTTCTTGTTTGATGGAAACATACTTATATAACTATAAAGATCACCCTGATAGTTTCTTGCTTTGCAGAGCGGTGTCCGGCATTGGATTTTCTTTATATATTAACGATAAGAAAGATAACAATTTAACTATCGATTTTGGCAATATGATTATTGCGTTTGGAAACAAAGAAAAAACATTAGAGGATTGCGCCTCTACAATAGGTATTACAAAACTTGCAAACGTGGAAAATTTTGATGAAATTAATTCCAATAGAGATAAATATCGTAGCGACCTTGATAATGCAGCTGGTTATCTAGGAATTGGTTTTGTAAACATTTCAAGAATCCTACCTATTAAGAAGATTATAATAACCGGTAACGTTATTAATAACGATCAAAAAATGATAGATAAAATCATTGCCTCTTATAATGAATACGAACCTATTAGAAGCTATTTATGTATGGTGGAATATGTCGACGATTTATCCGCTTCTTTTGGTGCGGCCAGATTATCCATACTTAATAAAATTAAAGACAAAAACCTAACCGATATAAATATTAATGAAAGCGATATAAATTTTTAATAATATATTTTATATATTATTCAATTTTGTTAATTATTAACATAATTAATTTAAAATTATGATAAAAATACAAAACGTATTAATATATTAATAAGGTTAAAAAATGACAGAAACAAGAGAACGCGCTGGTGGTAGTGTCCTTCCAATCAACCAACTTTATCGCAAAAAGAAGAAATCGTTTGATAAGAACCTTTTTGTATTTTCTTTTTTGGTTGTTCCCGTTGTTTTATTTGTTATCTTTTATGTTTACGTAAACATTAATTCTTTCTTTATGGCCTTTAAAAGAGAAGGCATTTTATCGAATGGTCAATTAGGTGAATATTGGACGCTCCAAAACTTTCAAATGATTGCGGATAGATTCTCATCAGCGGGGGCTGTGTTATCTGAGGCATTAATTAACACCTTATTATTTAACTTTGTGAATATCGTATTGGTTCTACCTATAACAACATTGATGTGTTATTTCCTTGTTAGAAGAATACGTGGATATAAATTCTTCAGAGCGGTTATGTACGTTCCATGTATTATTACTAGCTCAGCTTTGGTTGTTTTATTTAAAATCTCTTTAGATAATGGTGGTCCATTGGATGTTTTATTTAGGAGTATGGGATACACTTATCCGCTTGATAAAGCGCCTAACGCAATCATTACAATTTTAACTTATAACTTCTTATTTGGATTAGGTGGCAACATCATCGTTATTGGTGGTGCTTTTAACTCCATTGACCCACAAATGCTTGAAGCAGGACAAATCGACGGAGCTAACTGGATTCAAGAATTTTTCCATATTATGCTTCCTACCATTTGGCCAACTATTTCTACTATCTTAATTTTATCAGCTGCTGGCTTTTTGGGTGCAAGCGGTCCTATTCTTGCGTTCACTCAAGGCGACAAAGGCACAATGACACTATCTTTCTATACTTTTGCATTAGTATCCGGAACAGGTGCGTCCCAAGATTTATATTTAGCAAGTGCGATTGGTTTATGTATGACTGCAGTTTCATTCCCATTTGCATTAATTGTTAAGAGAGTTGTTTATGGAAAAGACAAATAAAAGACCACGCATTAGAAAGTCCTCTGGTGGACGTAAAAAATCAAAAGGCGAAAAGGTCGTATTTGGCATCGCATTTGGTATATTTGTTCTTTACGTTTCATTTATTCTTTTCTTCTTTGTTTTTGCATTTTTAATCGCTCTTAGACCAGATGGTACAGCGTTTGACTATGAAAAATTCAACCATATGAACTTATTTTCTTGGCCTAAAAACGCATCACTCAGCTCGTTTATCAATTCATTTAGCACACTAGCATCAATCAATGGTGGTAGAGATTCCTTCTTAACCATCACTTGGAACTCTTTGTGGAGAACTACTACATATGTTTTCTTGTCTATCTTAACTAGTTCCATGGTTTGTTATGTTTTGGTGTTCTATAAATCTAAATTTACTAAGTTTCTATATAACTTGGGTATTTTTGTCGCAATTCTTCCGCTTTATGGCAGCGCTGCTGCAACATTTAGGTTCTATCAAAAAATCAATTTTATTAACAACCCGATTGCGTTAATTACCTCTATTGGATTATATGGTGGATATTTCTTCTATATGTATTCATTTTATAAGAGTTTATCTTGGGATTATGCTGAAGCGGCATTTGTCGATGGTGCAAACCACTATAAAGTGTTCTTCCAAATTATGTTACCTATGGTGGTGCCATCTGCTTCTGCGTTATTTGTTATGAGCTTTATCACGTCGTGGAACGACTACGAATCCACAATTTTATATATGTCTGAATATCCAAACTTAGCGTATGCGGTTTATGCTCTGGATTGCTCTTCTAAATATATTGCTAATTGTCCTGCATATTTAGCGGGCGTTATGATCTCTTTGGTTCCAATTTTAATTTTATATTTAATATTCCAAAACTCTATTATGGAAAAGGTTCACTTAGGTGGTTTAAAAGGATAATTAGGAGGATTTTAACATGAAAAAAACAAGATTATTGCCTTTAGTTTCCGTGGCTTTGGTTCTTACTGCGCTAGCAGGTTGTAACAGGAGTGTCTCCGAAGACACTTTGGTCATTTCCTGTACAAAACTCGGATATGGATTAGACTGGCTAAAAGCTTTGACCAAAGAATACACCTCAAAAACAGGCGTTAAATTCAAAATCATAGAAGAAATCGGAGAAAACGGCATTGGTTCTATTGATACACAAATTAAATCCTATGCTGGCACTTCTGATATTTATGGTACTCGTCCTTCTGGCTTCCATAAATACATTTATCGTGGACAAATAACTGCCGCTGATGGAAATGTATATCAAGGCGTTTTTGAAAACTTAAACGATGTTTATGATGGTGAATACGAAGGCGAAAGCGGTAAAAACACAATGTCAAAAAAGATTGATAAAACATTTAAAGATTATGCAACAGTTGGCGATAACACCTATGCAGTTCCATGGGCAAACGGTTTTGTTTCTTTCTGCAGAAACTTGGATGTTTGGAACAAATTTGGTTATTCCAACGATTACTATCCAAGAACAACAGATGAGTTCTTTGAAGTATTGGATGATATGAATTCTAAAATTGCAACGGATAAGACAAAATTTAACAATACCGCTCCATTAATCTATTCCGAAGCTAATGAATACTACACAACAATCACGGGCGCTTGGTTTGCGCAATATGAAGGTTCGGATAGAATGGAAAACTTCTATGAAGGTTTAGATCCTAATGGCGAGCAATCTGATAACTTCTACGCATATCAAGGTATAACAGAATCCGCGAACGTTTTAGCAAAATTATTAAAGAAACAAAACGGTTCTTATGTATATCATCACTCAGACTCAAGCAGAGACTTTACACAAGTTCAAAACTATTTCTTATTTGGTGCTTCTGCATTTATGGTCAATGGTACATGGCTTGAAGTTGAATCACCAACAGCAAGAAAATCCAACATTGATTGGATTAAAATTCCACTGGTTTCAAGCATCATTAATAAATTGTCTTTTGATAACGAAGAAACACTAAGAAATTTAGTTACTTATGTTGATAACAATCCTTTAGATGGTAATTACACTGATATGCCTAGTGGTGTAACAACCGATGATGTCGATATCGTTAGAGACGCTAGAAACAATGGTTCTGTTATGAGAACCGACTATGACCACTTGTTTGTTGTTCCAACTTGGAATCATAAAAAAGAAATGGCAAAAGCTTTCTTAAAATGGATGTATTCTGATGAAGCATTACAACTCTTCTATACAACCATGAATGGTCATCACTTACCTGCTACATTATCTCAAGGTGAATATAGTAATGAAGGCATAACACTCTCTTCATTTAGAATCGCCTCTAATAAGATTTTTGATGCTGGAGCATATTGTCCTTATTTAATTAACACAGTCAAGGCAAGAATGTTCTCTGTTGCTGGGGTCTTACCAAACTTCTCTAACTCCATTGGTTTAACCGGAACATGTGCTTCGTGGTTAGCTCAAGGAAAAGTTTCAAGCGGTGAAGCTGTTAGAAAAGAAAACAGCGATTTTATCAAACACAACTGGGACACAATCTCCTCTAACTTATAAAAGGTAACATCATGAAATTTAATAAAATATCACGTTTTATTTTAACTTCGCTGTTGGCAAGCTCTTTATTGGCGTGTTCAAACCCCGAACCTAAACCAATAGTGGATGATAAAGTTTGGACTACTTATCCAACTATGAAAGTAATCAAAGAAGTTCGACGTAATGAAGAATTTATTGATAACGGTTCAACCGCAAAGATTCAAATGATGAGGGATGAATATGAATCTACTCAAGTTATTTTAACTTCAGGAAAAAGATGCTCCTATGAGTTTACAAAAGCCGAATTAAAAGATTCTTCAACCGGCAAAACGATTCCTGTAGAAAATATGCAAATTTACGTTCAAAAATACTTAAAGATACCCGCAAACGTTCATGGAGCAGGTGAATCTGTATTCTTCTTTTATGCTGGTGAATCTATTCCAGATATGCTTCTTCCAATTGAAAAAGCTTATGAATTTAAAGAAAACGTTATTGAAGCCAACTCAAACCAAGGTTTTTCTATTGAAGTCGATTCTAACGGATTAGATGCTGGTGTTTATAAAGGAAACTTTACCCTCACATACGGTGATAATGTTGTTAATGTCCCAATTGAAGTAACTATTTGGGATTTTAAGCTTGATCACAAGAGCAAATTCCAATCATGTTGGTTAATCTATTCCTTGTATATGCTTACGGGTGAATATGATGCAAGTAAGGAAATGATGGATACCTATAGTGAGTTCTTATCAAAATACAAAGCAAACCCTTACGTTATTCAAGAAAGACCTATGAATAACCCTAAAGACTTTGTTAAAGACGTTAAAAACTTATGGAAGATTAGAAACTATAACACGATTACAATTCCTTTTGACTTCCCTCTATCATATTATGCAGACACCGCTGATGGTGATGTTGCGGCATCATATATCGTTGAACTCGCAAAAGCATCAACTGAAGAAAACTTCTATTTAGGAAGCGCAATTTTCTATCCTTCTACATATGACGAAGCTGATGTAATTGAATCCAAAAGAGTAGCGACACCTCACTTCTTTGAAAAAGGTGGTGAATATCAAAAAACACTTCAAAAAGCCATTAATATGCTTGAAAGTGAAGGATATTTCCATAAGCATAGCCAAGATTGGAATACCAAAGTTAAAAACACGATTCTTCAAATTCCTGCTATCTTTACTAACACAACGTATGTTAACGATTGGGTTAAGAATTATCCTGCTACTTTCTGTCCTCAAGTCAACTTATTGAAGAATATGGAATATCAAGAAATATATAAGGATATGGCAAACCGTAATGCCTATGGTAACTTATGGGATTATACATGTTGTATTCCTAACTATCCTTATCCAAGCAACCACATTGATGACGATTGTTTGTCTATGCGTTCTTTAGGTTGGATGGAGAAGGCCTATGGTGTTAATGGTTATTTGTTCTTTATGGCCAACATGTATGGAGAAGAAGATTGCAACTCCTTCTATGAAACTCCATATGATAACCCATGGAGAAATGATCACGGACAAAATGGTGGTGCGATTGGGGATGGATTTATTATGTATCCAGGAAGATATTACGAATCGTCTACCCCATTTCCTAGCATGCGTTTACTCACATACAGAGATGGTTTAGAAGATTATGAAATGCTTGAAGTATTAGAAGAAAAATACTTATCACTGTGCGACAAATATGGTGTTAACGATTTTAACTTCACAAATGTGGTGTCTGATTTATACAACAATTTATTTAATAATGCGATTACAAACACAGATCATCATTTAGTGTTTGAAGCTAGAGAAGAATTAGCTAATAGAATTCTTAATTTTGAAAACGATGACAATCTTTTAAAGATTGTTAAAGACAATGAACTCGAAATCTACACAACCTCATCCACTTTAAAAGTTGATGGCGAATTTGTTGTTTCAACAACAGTTTCTAATGGTTATAAATATTCTATTGCTCTATCAGATCAACCTAAGAACATTGAATTAATTACTGAAACCGGAAATAAATACCACCACCAAAGCAATGGTTTTGAAAATATCACCAACTTATTGGCTGGTGGCACCAATGTATCAGTTACTGAACAATCTAGTTTTGAAATATATGATGGCTATGTTAATGCAAAACTAAAGAGTATTAGAAAAGATACCGAGATTGAAACCGAAATGTTCAACCCTTCTATCACAATTAAGGGCGAATCATTAGCTAACGCAAAGAGAATATTTTTCAAATATACAAATACAAACGAAGATATCGATTTAACATTTAAGATTAAAGCTTCTAAAAATAATGGTGCTAATAAACAAATTGGTACACACTTTGCTTCTAGTTTAACTTCAAAGAATGTTTCTATCGAAGTTAAGTATTTAAATGTTGATTTAACGAACTTAAACACAATCACAATCTCGTTAAATAACTTCATGGATGATAATAAGACTTTATATCCAGATCGTACAATCACAATCTTCGATATTTTCGTTGAATACTAGGAGGTAAGAATAAATGAAAAAGATATATTTACTTCCTTTGCTTCTATTAACGACACTTGCTGGCTGTTCGTCTAATAGTAATCCATCTAACGGAATGATCAACGACTTTGAATCTTATCAAGAACTTTCGTTGATGAAATTCCCTTCTAAATCACACGCAGATAGAGCGAAAATTGAACTGTCTGACCAATGTGTTACTCATGGTAATAAATCCATGAAACTAACTAACTATTTTGGTACATCTTTTGAGATGCATCATTTCTTTACCAATACATCTAGTGGAAAGATGGATGGTGCAAACATTAAATCTATTAATATTGATGTTTATAACGATTCCCTGTTTGACACTACTGCGAAAATCATTATTTATAATAACGAATCATTAGATATCTTATTAGAAAAGGAATTCGATATTATAAAAGATGAATTTAATCACCTTTCTTTCGAATTATCTAAAATCGCTTTAGATAACAATAAAGATACATTAATTTCTTCTTCGCTATTGTTATACACCCCTGAAACTGATTACGACAACAAAGTTGGTTATACTTTCTATATCGACAACTGGCATGCCGAAATAGGAAGTGAAATGACAGAGGAAGACATAACCTATAAAGAAATTGTTGATAAAGTTAAAGCGGATATTGATGCTTTGCCAGAAACAAGCAATATTCAATTAAGCGATTATGATAGATTGAACGAAGTGGCGTTAGCTATTGATAAAATACCCGGCTTATATAAAAGAATTGTGCCTAATATCAATGATTTCAACGCCAAAACCGCTGCTTTTTATGCTTTAAAGAAAGCCACAAACACCCCTACAGGTAAGCATGATACTTTTATTCCTACCACAGAATTCTATGGAACATCATCCATCTATACACACCTCAACACAAAAGCATCTATCTTTTTCTCTGATGCTTGGAAGGATGAGGAAGCTGTTGTGGGTTCTACAAAAATTGAATTCTCTGGTTCTGTTCATAGTTACTTCAAGTTTGATCCGTTAGTAAACTTGCAAGGATACGATTTTATGTTTTCAACCATTCATAATGAAACAGGACATTATGTTCGTATATGGTTCTCTTATTTCAACAACATTTACGTTGATGTTCATGATGGAGAAACAATTACCTTTAAAGTGGGCGCTAGAGAAATTGCTGGTCAAGAATTCTTTGTCATTGATCAACTTAAATCTCCTAACGATGGCACAATCGTTCCCGCATCAGGTACTTTATTTTTTGGCACAACATATTTAACCGGTGGTTCTATTGAAGAAAAAATTGCACTTATGCAGTATGCGTTTGATAATTTGCCTACAATAGATGAACTCGGCGATGATGAAGATAAGCACGTCGATAATATGTGTTTTATGACCACCGCTAGAACTTTATATAACGAACTAGGTCAATACTTAGATGATGTTGTTACATCCACTCAAATCGAACTTTTAGAAACTTTAGAATCTCACTATAGAAGCGCTGGATATGTTTCATTACAAAACGGATACGATAGTGGTTTCACTAAATACTTCTATGGTTCTGAAGTTGAACCTATTAAAGGAGTTAAAAACGAAAGATTTGGTTTTGTCTCTGGATTTAGGATTAACAACGACCCAACTAATGTTGATGGAACAATTATTGAACAAGCTGTAACATATTCAACCGAACCAAATGTTGCTCCTTCATCTAATGGTTACGTCGTTAGCATTTATAACCCAACAAACAACCCTGCTAATGTGATAATTAGAAACACTGAATGGAATTGGGAAATTTATGATCCTTTCTATACCCGCGCAGTGCTTCAACCAAAAGCATGGACTAAGTTAGAAATTAACCCTACCGTATTATCAAGTGATGCTTCTCCAGATGGAAGAATCGCCATCTTCTTAAACGCATTGAATGAAGGCGGAAACACACTTGTAGGTGACTGGTTAGTTTCCTCGTTAATAGGTATCCCAAGAACTATATAATATGCCTTATATAAAAATTGAGAATTTAACGTTTTCATATAGCAAAAACAGCGAACCGGCACTAAATGGTTTGAGTGTCAGTTTTGAGACTAACAAAATTCATGTAATATTAGGAAAGTCGGGCGGTGGTAAATCCACCTTACTTCGCTCTATATGCGGATTAAATAATTATGATGGGCATATCTATTTCGATGATATACCGATCGATAATCTTTCAATCAAAGAAAGAAACATTGGCTATGTTAATCAAAACATTGCCTTATATCCTCATTTTGATTTATTTACATCTATTGCTTATCCTTTGAAATCTACTGGTGTTAATTTTGAAGAGATTAAAACTAGAGTTTTTGAGATTGCAAAGATCTTAAAAATAGATATGTACTTATCTAGAAAACCCAAACAAGTGTCTATTGGTCAAGCTCAAAGAGCATCTATCGCAAGAGCAATTGTAAAAAGACCTCAAGTTTGTTTATTTGATGAACCTTTTTCTAATATTGACGAAGAAACCAAATCGGAAATCAGGTTCTATTTAAGAGATGCTTTAAGGCAATTTGGTTGCACGACCATATTTGTTACCCATGATTTAAAAGAAGCCACAGCGTTAGGTGATTATATTTACTTGCTTGAAAATGGTAAAATTATCGCTAGTGGAACAACAGAAGAAATATTAGAATCCGATTCTAAAGAAGTTAAAGATTTCTTTGAAACATTAAAAGATGAAACATTTTGATTACCAAATAATTCTTGATAGTAAAAAGAAAAATCACAAGAAAGCATCAATCGCTTTTTATGTTTCTTTAGCCGTCTATGTTTTGCTTTTTATAGGTGGAATCATTTTATCTACTTATGAAAATAAGAAGGTTATTATGATAATCTTTTCTTTTTTGTTATCTATAGTTGCTGTTATATTAATTGTTTTACTTGTTTTTGGAATGATTAAGAACAAAAAAGACTCGTCTATTATAATTGATATTCTAAATAGCTATTTGTTTGATGTAGAGGGTAAAATCACATCAATTAGTCAAAAGACAATCACAATTAAGAATAGAAAGGTTAATGAAATCACAATCAACGACGATAACACTAAATTTGTTGGTTATCTCGATAACGAGTTTAATGAATGTCCTTTTGTTGTCGGACAACAAGTCAAACTTAGAACTGCAAGTTCATTTATTGTCTATTACGAGGCGCATGATGAAGAAACTCTTAAGTAAATGGTATTTATATTTGGTTGCTATTAGTGTGTCAGTAGTGGCGTTTTGTCTTTCTATTACTATTAAGACCAGTCCTAGCAAACTAGAAAAGATCAATTTCTTTTTAGGTACCTATGATGCTTTAGTGACCAATTTAGATAAAGAATTAGAAGAAAAATCATCTAAAGACATTAAACAAATTAACATTACATTCTCTTTCTATGGTTCATCTAGTTTCTCTTATGTTTTTGAGACAACTAAACAAGAAATGGATTTTTATATATTGCCATCATCTTTTGTGGGTGATATCGAAGCAATGTATCTTCATTTTCAAACTTTAGACGAATCATATTTAAATGAATATTTTGAGTCTGAATTATCTTATTTAAGTTTCGAAAACAGTATTAAAGGTATTAAAGTTTATGACCACATCCTTAAAGATGGATACTTTAAAGACTATGTAACATACTCTAACCAACTAAGTGAAGACGACTATTATTTATTCTATAATTATAAAAGTCCAAATCTTGGAAACTTAAACGAAGGTAAAACCGACCATGCTTTAAGTGTTAGTAAAATCTTATTTAATTTATGAAAAAACAAAAAAGCAGTTATTCATCACAAACAAGTAAATTACCAGGCAATTATAGGGAATTATACTTTGATTCTTGTAAACAAAACTGGCGAAAACTAGTTGGATATGGTTTGCTTTTTCTTGTGTTTGCTCTTCCTTTGTTGGCGGTGCTTTTCTTTAAAGATTATTACACACTTGGACTTGCCGCTTCCTCTATGAGCGACGAAGAAAAAGAGGCATTAAAAGTTACTAGCGAGATATATTTTGCTTTAGGCTCTAGTGTGGTGTTATTAATCACAATGATTGGTGTCAGTGGCCTATCTAGAGTGATGCTTTTGCTATCAAGAGAAGAACCGGTATTCTTCTTTCATGATTTCGCTAAAGGGGTTAAGAATAATATTAAGACAAACTTTGTTTTCTTTTTGATATATTCCGCTTTGCTATTTGGTTGCTATTTTATTATTGCTAACTTTAGAGCAAGTTTTGCTTCATACATACCTCTAGGTATATTGCAGACTCTCTTTTTCCCTTTGCTATTAATTCAAATAGAAACAACATCTATTTATGATTGGAAAATAAGAGATTCTTTTTATAACTCAGCGCTTATATTTATTAAGAATTTTATTTTCTTGGTTCTTTTCTCATTGGTGTTTTCTACACCTTTATTGGTTTTAGGAATTACTAATATATTTATTAAATACATTATCTTGTCGCTTTTAATCATTATCATCTATCCATTTTTTGCTTTGATGCTAAGGGTATATATGAATTATGTTCTAGATAGAGATATTAATTATAAATACTATCCAGAACTATATAAGAAAGGCATATATATTCCTGAGGTTACTAACACCACCGCACACACATTCAATATTAATTCAACATACAAGGACTTAATCGAAGACAAAGAACTATCTATATATAGTTATCATCTTCTTAGCTATATAGACGATTATAAAAAGCTACTGAACGATAAAATCATTCCTTTTGGTGTTGGTGCTTGGCCTAAAGAACCAGTGATATCTTCTTTGAATCTCTTAAAAGAATTAAAGATGAAGCGTTTAACCCTAACCATTAAAAGAAAAGGCTACAGCGCTTTGCTATTAAAACAAGAAAACTTATCAAAAGTTGCAATCGTTATGGCAGGAGGGGGCTACTCTTCTGTTTGCACACTTCCTGAAGATTTACCAGTAAGTACTGAATTATATAAGAAGGGTTTTACAGTAGTTTCTTTCTCTTATTCCGTTAATGAAAACGCCAGGGAATCGATAAATGAGTTGGTGGATTTGATTAAACAATTAACAACCCACCAAGGTAGATTTAACATTAATATGTCTAGTTATATTGTAGTAGGTTTCTCCGCCGGTGCTCATCTAGTGGGAGAATTAGCTACAGACAATTATGGATACGAACACAGCAACATCTTAAAACCAGGACTGCTTGTTTTAGGCTATCCAGTCGTAGATTTATCTCTTTGCGACGGAACCAGAAATAACTTATTGGGTGAAAAACAAACCAACGAAGAAATAATAGAAAGATCAATCAATCATCACATTTACACAAACACTCCTAATATGTTTATATGGCAATGTGAAAACGATAATGTTGTGCCATTTGAAAACTCTATAAGGCTTATTGAAGCATTAAAGAAGAATAATATAGAATTCTCTTTCGAACAATTTTCTAGCGATGTTCACGGATGGGGCATAGCTAAAGACACACTTGCAGATGGTTGGGTTGATAGAATGGTGGATTTCTACTATTCGCTTACTCAAAACAAAAACATTGTCCAATAGACCAATGTTATTTGATGAATCAAACTATAATTAACTTAATTCAAATATTTTTAGATTTCCTGCAGATAAGTCGAAGTGTTTAGCTTCTTTGTTGACGGGATACAAGGAGAACGCATTTGTGAATTTTTGATCGCAGTTCATAACGATTGCGATTTTTTTATTAGGATTATCTAAATAGTGAGCGATTGACACTAAAGCGAGGCGATCTTTATATTTAACATCTAATCTTTCTATTAGTTCTTCTTTGCTTGCGTCAAAACGATATTCTTTCCCAATATCATCATTTAAAAAATAGAATCTTTCGACCTCGATATTATCAAAAGTTTTCTTGTACCTTTCGTTAAATAAATATTGTTGTCTTTGAATCTTTCCGTACATAGGCGTGATTAAGGCTTTTTCGCCTAAAAATGGAGGATTAAAGAAATCAACATCGTTATTGTCGGTATGGAAATAAAACCAAATTACACCTTTGGCCCCCATAGTGGCACATGTGTGTATTTGCCATCTAATGTCGTGTTCACTAGGTTCTCTATAATTGAAGTGTTCAATTGCTAGTAAAGAGACATATAAAGGAATGTTATATTTACGAGAGACTTTTAAAAAGTTTGCCATTCCTAGGAAATATTTTTTAATGCCATCTTTTTGATCGGCGGTTTCATCATAACATTGGGTGTATTGATCAAATGCGAGAATGTCTAAATTGCCATCTTTAACGATCTTTTCTATTTTATTTAGATAATAAGAATCTTCTCTATCTTTTTCTCCTTCTTCCCAAAGAAGACCCGACCAATAAGGCAAAAGGTTTCCATAGTGGTGGAGATTAGGACTTAATTCTTTCAGTAAAGACATTGTGTATGAGAAGTTCTCCTCCTGATCTTTAAAAGGTTCGTCCCCTCCATAAAAACCATAAGTAGCGGGATGACTACCAAAATCTTTTATAGATTCTTGAACACCCTTTCTAAATTCTTCTCTAGACATAGTCTTTAAGCGAAGATACTCGTTTCTAGAATCGTTAATGATGACTTTTTTACCAACAGAATGAGCTTTATCTAATAACGCAATCATGTCTTCTTTTTTAGAAATTCCTTCTTGAAAACGGAAAGACATGAATAGATTGCAGCCAATATCTACCCATTTATCTACTATATTGGTAGGAAGCACTCCTACTTGCAAATAGTTCCAAAATCCTAATTTAAATTCGCTATCCATGATATTCGCCGTTATTCACTATTGCCTATATTATATATAGTAAACATCAACAGTTAAACAAAATAGGAAAAATAATTGTGCACTACATATGAACTTTTTTAAAAGTAATATATTATCTTGACTCGACATCGTTATAAATGTATATTCTTATAAAGAAAATCATTTCTATGAAGAAAAATAGCGGCATTAAAATCCTCAAAAAACGACTCATTGGGAATGCTGTCTATTCCTTCATAAAAACTCATTCAAATTTTAATAGCTCAAGATATATCGCAATTCCTGGCTTCTGTGACGTTCATGTTCATTACAGAGAGCCAGGTTTTTCTTATAAAGAGACTATCGCTAGCGGTTCTTTAGCGGCTGCGCATGGGGGATATACTTCCGTTTGCACGATGCCTAACTTAAATCCTGTTTCCGATACCATCGAACATATTCAATCTCAACTAGACATTATCAATAAAGATTCGGTTATTGATATTTATCCTTATGGTTCTATCTCTATTAACGAAAAAGGAGAAGAACTATCACCATTAGAGCTGACCAAGGATATGGTTATCGCTTTTTCTGATGACGGAAGAGGCCTACAAAGTGAAGAATTGATGAAAGAAGCGATGAATAAAGCCAAATCTCTTAACAAGATTATCGTCGCTCATTGTGAAGTTAATTCTTTGTTAAAAGGTGGATATATAAATGAAGGTGAATATTCTAAAGCCCACAATCATTTAGGCATTTGTAACGAAAGTGAATATCTTCAAATTGAAAGAGATATTAAATTGGCCAAAGAAACAGGATGTAAATATCATGTTTGTCACATATCCACTAAAGAGAGTGTCGAATTAATTAGGCAAGCCAAAAAAGAAGGGGTGGATATCACTTGTGAAACCGCTCCCCATTACTTGCTATTGTGTGAAGAAGACTTAAAGGAATCCGGGGACTTCAAAATGAACCCACCTCTAAGAAAGAAAAACGATCAACTTGCTCTTATTGAAGGTATTAAAGATGGCACCATCGATATGATTGCGACAGACCACGCGCCCCATAGCGAGCTAGAAAAAAGCAAAGGGCTTAAAGACTCTCCCTTCGGCATCGTAGGAATAGAAACTGCTTTTCCTCTCCTATATACATATTTAGTAAAAAAGAATATTATAACTTTTTCAAAATTATTGGATTTGATAGTAATAAATCCTCGCAAGAGATTTTCTATCCCATTCAATAATTCTTTTTCTATATGGGATTTAAAAAACAAATCAATTATTGATCCAAATACATTTATATCTAAAGGGAAATCCACCCCGTTTAAAGGGGTTGAAGTACTAGGTTTAAACCTAGTAACTGTTATTGATAACAAAGTTGTTTATTTGAAAGAAGGTAACTAATATGGCGAAAAGAAAAGACATTAAAAAGATACTTATCATAGGTTCTGGACCTATCGTTATTGGCCAAGCAGCAGAATTTGATTACGCAGGAACACAAGCTTGTTTAGCGTTAAGAGAAGAAGGGTATGAAGTTATATTAGTTAATTCTAACCCTGCAACAATTATGACTGACACAACCATCGCTAATAAGGTTTATATGGAACCATTAACACTAGAGTATGTCGCAAAAATATTAAGAAAAGAAAGACCAGATGCTATTCTTCCTGGTATTGGTGGTCAAACGGGTCTTAATCTCGCCATTCAATTAGAAAAGAAAGGCGTTCTTAAAGAATGTGAAGTTGAGCTTCTTGGTACATCAAGCAATTCTATCGAAAGGGCAGAAGATCGAGAATTATTCAAAAAAATGTGCGAATCAATTGGCGAACCGGTTATTCCTAGTAAAATTACATATTCATTAGAAGAAGCTAAAAAAGCTGCTCTTGAGATAGGTTATCCAGTGGTATTAAGACCAGCATTTACATTAGGTGGTACTGGTGGTGGTTTCGCAAATAACGAAGAAGAATTAATTGAAATTGGTTTACAAGCATTTAACTTATCACCTGTTCATCAAGTGTTGGTTGAAAAGAGTGTTAAGGGTTATAAAGAAATTGAATTTGAAGTTATGCGTGACGCTAACGACCACGCTATCACGATATGTGGTATGGAGAATGTTGACCCAGTAGGTGTTCATACTGGCGATAGTATTGTTGTTGCACCAATCATGTCTTTAAACGACCACGATTTAAGAATGCTTAACGATTCTGCTATCAAGTTAATTAAAGAATTAAAAATTTGTGGTGGATGTAATGTTCAATTCGCGTTAAATCCAAATACAAGTGAATACTATTTAATCGAAGTAAATCCTCGTGTATCTCGTTCTAGTGCGCTCGCTAGCAAAGCTAGTGGTTATCCAATTGCTAGAGTTACCGCCAAAATTGCTGTGGGTATGTCGTTAGAAGAAATACCGGTTGCGGGTGGAACAGCAGCGATTGAACCAACATTAGACTATGTCATTGCGAAGTTCCCAAGATTCCCATTTGATAAATTTTCAACCGCTAATAATACTTTAAGCACACAAATGAAAGCTACCGGTGAAGTCATGGGTATTGGTGCTACATTAGAAGAATGTATGCTTAAGTCTACTCGCTCGTTAGAAGTTGGTGTATGTCACCTGCACAAAAAGTTATTTGATACATATACAACTGAAGAGTTAAAAGAATACATCCTTAAGTTTAAAGATGATGGTATTTTTGCTGTCACCGAACTTATTAGAAGAGGCGTTTCACTAGATGAGCTTCATGAAATCACAATGATTACAGACATATTCTTAAAAGCTATTAAAAACATTGTAGATGAAGAAAACTGTTTAAAAGGAAAGCCATTTGATTTAGAAGAACTTAAAAAAGCAAAAACCATGGGTTTTTCAGATAAATTTATTGCAAAATTATGGAATTCTCACGAAATTGATATTTATAACTTTAGAAAAGAAAATGGTGTTAAACCGGTTTATAAAATGGTGGACACCCTTCACACAGGCAAATACATTGCCTATTTATATTCCACTTATCAAAACCTAGTTAACGATAAATTTGTTAACGAATCCAGAATCACTAACAAGAAGAAAATCATTGTTTTGGGTGCTGGCCCAATTAGAATTGGTCAAGGCGTGGAATTTGATTACTCAACCGTTCACGCTGTGCAAACGATTAAGCGTGCAGGATATGAAGCTATCATTATTAACAACAATCCAGAAACGGTTTCTACCGACTATACAACGGCAGATAAGTTATATTTCGAACCTTTAACACCTGAAGATGTTATGGCAATTGTTGATTTAGAAAAACCAATAGGTGTAATTGCATCTTTGGGTGGACAAACCGCTATTAATTTAGCCACTCCACTTATGAAAAGAGGAGTAAAGATTATTGGTACTGATTGTGAGGCTATAGACAAGGCAGAAGACCGTAACTTATTTGAAAAATTATTGAAAGAATTAGATATTCCTGAACCACAAGGATGTGCGGTTACTAAAATCGAAGACGGTGTAAAAGCCGCTAAAGAAATTGGTTATCCGGTTTTAGTGAGACCAAGCTTTGTTTTGGGTGGTAGAGCAATGCAAATTGTCTCTAATGAAAAGCAATTAAAACAGTATTTAAAGACTGCTGTGGAAATAGATGAAGACAAACCAGTACTTGTAGATAAATATATCTCTGGTAAAGAAGTTGAAGTTGATGCGATATGTGATGGAAGAAATGTCTTTGTGCCGGGTATTATGGAACTTGTCGAAAAGACAGGTATTCATTCTGGCGATTCCATATCTGTTTATCCAACTTTCTCTATTTCTAACAAAGTTAAGGGAATCATTCTTCAATATGCGAAAAAGTTAGGTTTAGGCATCGGAATCGTTGGTTTATTCAACATTCAATTTATTGTTGATCCTAATGAAAAAGTTTACATCATCGAAGTTAACCCTAGAAGTAGTAGAACTGTTCCATTTTTATCTAAATCTACCGGATATTCTCTCGCTGATATTGCAACAGAAGTCATCTTAGGCAAATCATTAAAAGAATTAGGTATCTTTGATTTATATCCAGAAGAAAAGAAACGTTGGTATTGTAAGGTTCCTGTATTCTCATTTAATAAGATTATGGGATTAGATGCTTATTTGTCTCCTGAAATGAAATCAACAGGTGAAGCTATTGGCTATGATGATAAGCTCAATCGTGCTTTATACAAAGCATTACAAGCTTCTGGCATTAAAATGCAAAACTATGGAACGATATTTGCTACTATCGCGGATGCAGACAAAGAAGTCGCTCTTCCATTAATTAGAAGGTTCTATGATTTGGGATTTAATATCCAAGCTACCGAAGGTACTGCTTTGTTCTTAAAAGAAAATGGTATTAGAACTCATGTTGTTGAAAAAATTAACAGCGGTTCTAATGAAATTATTAATAACATCCGTCAAGGCTATATTGCCTATGTTATTAACACCCAAGATCCATCTAGTGTTGGTGAACAAAAAGATGGTTATTTAATTAGAAAAGCAGCGATTGAAAACAACACAACCATGTTCACATCTTTAGACACTGTAAGAGTGCTATTGGATGTCTTGGAAGAGACAACACTTAAGATTTCCACGATTGATGAATAGCATGAGACAAGAATTATTTAAGATTATTGAAAACAAACCCCTAACATCTAATGTTTACAAGATGGTGCTTTTGGGTAATGTATTTGGGTTAGATAGACCAGGTAGTTTTGTTAACATTAAACTGCCTAACTTATATTTAAGAAGGCCAATATCAGTTAATGATGTTAATGAAAATAGTCTCACCATTATCTACAAAGTGGTAGGAGAAGGAACCGAACTTCTTTCTACGTTAAAAGATGGGGAATTAGATATCCTTGTTGATTTAGGAAACGGATATGACCTATCTAAATCACAAAACAGTCCTCTATTAATTGGTGGAGGAGTAGGTGTTCCGCCTCTATATCTATTAGCTAAAAAACTAATCAAAGAAGGCAAACACGTTAACGTTATCTTGGGTTTTAATAACAAAGAGGAAATCTTCTTTGAAGAAGAATTTAAAGCCTTGGGTTGTGATGTTGTTGTCACAACCGTTGATGGTAGCTATGGTATCAAAGGTTTTGTCACTGATGCTTTTGGTAAATTTAACTACACATATACATATGCATGTGGCCCATTACCAATGTTAAAAGCTGTTTATAAAAACAGCACTACAAGTGGTCAATATTCATTTGAAGAAAGAATGGGTTGTGGCTTTGGAGCTTGCATGGGTTGCACTTGCAAAACAAACTTTGGAAATAAGCGTATTTGTAAAGATGGTCCAGTGTTTGAGAAGGAGGAAATATTATGGTAGATACAAAAGTTAGCTTATGTGGTATCGAATTAGATAACCCTATTATTCCTGCTTCTGGAACCTTTGGTTTTGGTTATGAGTTCGCAGATATCTACGATATTAATTGTTTAGGATCACTCTCTTTTAAAGGAACAACAAAAGAACCTAGATACGGTAATCCAACTCCAAGAATTGCAGAGTGCAAAGCCGGCATGCTTAATTCTGTTGGTTTACAAAATCCTGGCGTAGATAAAGTAATAGAAGAAGAACTCCCTAAATTATTTAAAGTATTTAATAAAAAAGTAATGGCAAATGTCTCTGGTTTTAGTGTTGATGACTTTGTATACACTTGTTCTAAACTAGATAAAATTGAACAAATTGGCTGGATTGAAGTTAATATTTCTTGCCCAAATGTTCATGGTGGTGGAATGGCTTTTGGAACCTCTAGTGAGAACGCCGCTAAAGTGACAAAAGCAGTTAAGGCTGTTTGTAAAAAACCAATTATTATTAAATTGTCACCTAATGTTACTGATATAGTTAGTATAGCTAAAGCAGTGGAAGAAGCAGGCGCAGATGCAATCTCGCTTATCAATACAGTGTTGGGCATGAGAATAGATCTTAAAACTAAAAAGCCAGTTCTAGCTAACACTATGGGTGGATATTCCGGAGAAGGGATTTTCCCAATTGCTTTAAGAATGGTGTATCAAGTTAGCCATGCAGTAAATATTCCTGTCATAGGTATGGGTGGAGTTTCTAAAGCAGAAGATGTCATCGAGATGATGCTTGCTGGTGCAACCGCAGTTGAAGTTGGAGCGGCTAATTTAGTAGATCCATTCGCGTGTAAAAAGATTATTGATTCATTACCAAGCGTAATGGATAAATATAAAATTAATTCCTTAAAAGATATCGTAGGAGGATGTAAATAATGGGAAAAGACGTGATTATTGCATGTGATTTTGACTCTAAAGAGAAAACTTTAGCGTTTTTAGATCAATTTAAAGAAAGAAAACCGTTTGTCAAAATTGGTATGGAACTCTTTTATTCTGCTGGACCAGATATAGTAAGAGAGATTAAAGCTAGAGGGCACAAAATCTTTTTAGATTTAAAGTTACACGACATTCCTAATACGGTTAAAAAATCAATGGCGGTGCTTAGAAATCTTGATGTTGATATGACTAATTTACATGCATCAGGCACAAAAAGAATGATGCTAGCGGCGTTAGAAGGTTTGACCAGAGAGGATGGTTCAAGACCTTTACTTATCGCAGTTACACAGCTCACTTCAACTGACCAAGAAAGTATGGAAAATGATTTATTGATTAAAGAACCAATTGATAAAGTTGTTATGCATTATGCAAAAAACGCAAGCGAATGTGGTTTAGATGGTGTTGTTTGTTCGCCTCTTGAGGCTAATAAAGTTCACGAACTATGTGGAAAGCATTTTCTTACAGTCACTCCTGGAGTTAGATTTGCGGATGGAGAAGTTGGTGATCAAAAAAGAGTTATGACACCTGCTCAAGCAAAGGAAATTGGAAGTGACTATATAGTTGTGGGTAGACCAATTACACAAGCTAGTGACCCATTAGAAGCATATAGTAGATGTTTAAAAGAATTTTTAGATTAATGGAGATTGATAATATGGATAAGAAATTAATTGAAGAAAAAATAGCAAAAGACTTACTTTTTATTAAGGCGGTATTCTTTCGTCCTAACGAACCATTCACATGGGCAAGCGGTATTAAAAGTCCTGTCTATTGCGATAATAGATTAACTTTAACTGCCCCCGAAGTGAGAAATGATATTGAAAACTCAATTGCAGAAGTTATTAAAACCTATTATCCAGAAGTTGAAGTACTCATGGGCACTTCTACAGCAGGCATTGCTCACGCTGCTATTGCAGGACACATCTTAGGATTGCCTATGGGTTATGTGAGAAGCGGTGCAAAGGATCATGGTAGAGGCAACCAAATTGAAGGCAAATTAGAAAAAGGTCAAAAGGTTGTCGTGGTTGAAGATTTAATTTCCACCGGCGGTTCTTGTATTGAAGTTGTTGAAGCATTAAGAGAAGCTGGTGCGGAAGTATTAGGTATTGTATCTATCTTCACATATGGAATGCAAAAAGGTTTAGATAGACTTGAAAAAGCTAATGTTAAAAACATCTCTTTAACTAACTTCGATGTTATTGCTCGTGTAGCAGCAGAAGAAAGTTACATTAAACCAAGCGATGTTGAGAAACTCATCGCATTTAGAAATAACCCAAGTGATGAAAGTTGGATTAAATAATGAAAAACCTCATTGATATCAAAGATTTATCATTAGAAGAATTAGATGAATTAATCCAAATTGCTTTAGATATAATCTCTAATCCAGTCAAATATAGTGAAGTTTGTAAAGGCAAAAAGCTTGCTACCTTATTCTTTGAACCTTCTACAAGAACTAGGCTATCTTTTACTGCTGCAATGATGGAATTAGGCGGCAATGTATTAGGGTTTTCCGAAGCCAGTAGCTCGTCAGTTAGCAAAGGTGAAAGCGTAGGAGACACACTTAAAGTCGTATCTAAATTTGCTGATATTGTCGCTATGCGTCATCCTAATGATGGAGCGGCATTAGTGGGTGCTTCTTCTTCGGATATCCCAGTTATCAATGCTGGAGATGGTATGCACTGTCATCCTACTCAAACATTAACTGACCTATTCACAATTTATAGAGAAAAAGGTACTTTTGATAACCTAACAATTGGACTATGTGGAGATTTAAAATATGGTCGTACCGTTCATTCATTAATAAGCGCCTTATCAAGATATAAAAACATTAAACTAATACTTATATCTCCTAAAGAACTCATGATTCCAGAATACATCAAACAGGGTTTGATTGCCCCTAATCACATGGAGTTTAAGGAAGTGACTTCTTTAGAAGACAATATTGATGAGTTGGATGTTCTATATATGACTCGTATTCAAAGAGAAAGATTCTTTGACAAAGAAGAATACGAAAGACTAAAAGATAGTTATGTTTTGGATGTCATAAAGATGTCCAAAGCAAAGAAGGATATGATTGTGCTTCACCCTTTACCAAGAGTGAATGAAATTAGTGTTCAAGTAGATGATGATCCTAGAGCGTGTTATTTCAAACAAGTGGAAAACGGTAAATACATTCGTATGGCGCTTATACTAAAATTATTAGAATTAGCAAAAGAAAACCCAAAAAAAGAGCCGTTATGGGATGAAAAAACCATAAGAAAAGATTTAAAATGTAATAATCCTCGATGTATATCTCAATATGAACAAGGGCATGTTCATAAATTTACTTTAGTGGATAAAAAAACCAAAACATATAAGTGCATTTATTGCGAAAGTGTTGTACAAGATAAATAAGGAGGCCTGTCGTTATGTATAAAAGCGAATACCTAAATAGAGTGTTAGAAGAAGTTAAAATCAAGCATTTCAACGAAAAAGAATTTATTCAAGCCGTTGAAGAATTTTTTGATTCAATGGATTACATAGTTGATAAAGATCCTCGTATTGAAGCTAACGCGATTTTAGAAAGGCTTGTTGAACCTGAAAGAGTCATTGCATTTAGAGTGCCTTGGGTTGATGATCAAGGCAAAATAAGAGTCAATACCGGTTATAGAGTTCAATTCAATAGTGCGATTGGTCCTTATAAAGGTGGGATGAGATTCGATAAATCCGTTAACTTATCTATTCTTAAGTTTTTAGGATTTGAACAGGCGTTTAAAAATTCATTAACTGGCTTGCCTATGGGCGGCGCTAAAGGTGGTAGTGACTTTGATCCACACGGTAAAAGCGATGGCGAAGTTATGAGATTCTGCCAATCAATGATGAATGAACTATATAAATACATAGGACCAGATACCGATGTTCCTGCTGGAGACTTGGGTTTTGGCGCCAGAGAAATTGGTTATATGTTTGGCGAATATAAAAAAATAACTAACTCATGGAATGGTGTTTTTACTGGTAAACATCCTTCTTTTGGAGGTTCGTTAGGAAGACCAGAAGCCACGGGTTATGGTTTATTATATTTCACATGTGAAATGTTAAAAACGTTTAAAAACGAAGATATTAAAGGCAAAAGAGTATTAATTTCTGGCTGCGGTAAAGTTGGCAGCTTTGCTATTAAAAAAGCTCACGAACTAGGTGCGGTTGTTGTTGGCGTTAGCGATAGCACTGGATGTATTAAAGATTCTAGTGGTTTAGATGCTGATGAAATCGTTTCTATAGCTAAGAAAGGAAGAGGAGTTATTAATCAATATGTTAATAACCACCCAGAAGTTACACATTCTTCTAACTCTAGTGATTTATGGAATACACCTTGTGATATCGCGCTTCCATGTGCGACGCAAGGAGAAATTGATATTCAAAGCGCAAAAGCGCTTAAAGATAACGGTTGCTTTATGGTAGTAGAAGGAGCGAACATGCCAACAAATTTAGAATCAATTAGATTCTTTAAAGATAATGATATCTTATTCGCTCCGGGTAAAGCTAGTAACGCAGGTGGAGTGGCGGTATCTGGACTTGAAATGAGTCAAAACGCAATGCACATATCTTGGACATTTAAGGAAGTTGATAATAAACTTAAAGACATTATGCTTAACATATTTAAAAAGTGTTATGAAACCGCTAAAGAGTGTGGTGAACCTACTAATTTAGCATTAGGTGCAAATGTTGCTGGATTTTTGAAAATATTTGAAGCCATGCTAGCTCAAGGAGTGTGCTAATTAATATGGGTAAATCTATCAAACAATATTCCAGAGAAGAGATTAGAAGCATTCTTAATTCTTTATACAAAGAATACCAAGATTACAAAACTTTAAATCTTTCTATTAACATGACTAGAGGTAAACCTTGTAAAGAACAACTAGATTTATCTATGGGAATGATGGATGTTCTTTCTTCATCTTCTGAACTTAAATGTGAGGACGGTATAGATTGTCGTAACTATGGAGTGCTTGATGGTATTGAGGAGTGCAAAAGACTATTAGGTTCCCTTATTGAGGTTGATGCAAAAAACATAATTGTCTTTGGTAATTCTTCTTTAAGAGTAATGTATGACTGTTTCGCTCATGCATATATCAAAGGTGTGTGTGGAAATACCCCTTGGTGTAAATTGGATAAGATTAAATGGTTATGTCCTGTTCCAGGATATGATAGACATTTTGCTATCTGTGAATATTTCGGAATCGAAATGATTAACATACCACTAACTTCTAGCGGCCCAGATATGGACTTAATTGAAGAATTTGTTAGCAAAGATGAATCTATTAAAGGTATATGGTGTGTACCTAAATACTCTAACCCTGACGGAATATCTTATAGCGATGAGGTTGTTAAAAGATTCGCAAAACTCCAGCCAAAAGCTAAAGATTTCAGAATTTATTGGGATAATGCTTATAGCGTTCACCACCTTTATGAAGATAATATAGACACAATTCTTGAAATCTTACACGAATGTAATCTAGCAGGTAATCCTGATATAGTATATAAATTTACATCCACTAGTAAGATATCATTCCCTGGTAGTGGTATCGCTGCTTTAGCAACAAGCGAAAGCAATAAAAAAGATATCTTAGATAATATGACAATTCAAACTATTGGCTATGATAAAGTTAACCAACTACGTCATGTAAGGTTCTTTAAAGATCTTGATGGTATTAAAGCTCAAATGAAAAAACATGCGGAGATATTAAGGCCTAAATTTGAAATTGTTGAAAATATCTTAGATGAAGAATTGAAAGATTTGGATATAGTAAAATTCACTAAACCTAGGGGTGGATATTTCATTTCTTTATACACGTTAAAAGGATGTGCAACCAGGGTATATAACCTTTGTAAAGACTTGGGTGTCATATTAACGCCTATTGGAGCAGCGTATCCTTATCATAAAGATCCTAATGACTCTAATTTAAGAATTGCACCTAGTTTCCCTTCTACTGAAGAGTTAAAACTAGCTTCTAAAGTTCTTGGCCTTTGTATTAAAATAGCAAGTTTTGAAGATTATCTAGATTGATATAATTTCACAGCATAAGCAACGCCGCGTTTTTATATTGAAGCTAAAAAACAAAAACTCATCGACGGTCACACATATATAGAATGTGACATACTATCCCACTTAATCATTAATTGATTTGAAGATGAGAGATTCCTAGGTGATGTGTATGAAAAGCTAATTTGTGAAGATTGCATTGAAGAATTCGACAACCAAAGCGCTGGACTGTGTAACTAAAATCGTATAAAATAACATTAACCAATCTCTCTAATTTAGAGAGTTAACAATAGCAAAGAAAGGAAACTTATCCATGAAAAAATTAAGCAAAAGTATTTTGTTATTAACGTCTTTTATGTTACTAGCATGTGGTGATAAAGGTCTGCCAAAACAAAAAGCCGTAAGCGCAGAAGAAGCTCAGGCAATTTATAATAACATTGTACAAAATGTCGAACTATCACAATTCATTATGCCTGATGAATTCAGCGCTACTCTTACTTATTTGTATGAATATACAGAAACCACACCAGATACATCTGTATATGAAAAGGAGCTTTCAAAAACAATTCTCATGTATTCTAAAAAATCCCAAATAGCGTACATGAAGCTAGAAGAACTTGTAATTGACGGAGACGGAGAGCTCTCTCAATCTTATGAACAATGGCTTGTACCAGGCGAAACAAATAACGCAACCATAGTTTATGCTATATCAAAGGCAGGAAACGAATCAGCAAGTGAAGCAAGCACGGTTGATTCTAACTTCTTAGATACAGTCACAGAATTCTTCCAAGAAGGTAACGCTGGTGTTTATTCAACTATCGGCGATGAGCTTGTTTGGGATGGAGAAACATACGAACCAGATGAAGGCGAATCTCTCGATTGTTATTATGGAAGTGATAACGAAGAATCATTCCAAGCAATTGAAGACTACAAAACAGCTAGTGAATATAAACCAGACCCAAACGGCGATGAAGTTTTGGATCAAAATTATAATTATTATGTTAGTTTTGACGCTCGTGATTTAATCGTTCAAGAAGCTATAACAAAAACAACCTATATTTATAGATCCAAAGATGGCAAATCTGAATCTATCTCAATCGATCAAACCGAATATGTTTTCAAAAATTCTTCTAAAGGCATGCCAAAACTAAACAAAAAGAATTTTGAAGCAAAATAATATTCAACATTATATTAGCCAACCTTAAGGTTGGCTTTTCTTATACATAAATTCACTAGATTTATAAAATAAATTAAATTTTGTAATAAAAATCGTGATAAGATAAACTTAAAGAAAGACAGGACTTTTTATATGAAACAAATTAATATATTGATGATTGCCAATAGTTTTGGGGTCAATATGAATCACTATGTCCACCAGATTTCTCTTAACACCGATACAGAAATTAATATCGGTGTTTTATACATTCCTGGTTGTTCTTTTAAAATGCATTTTGAAAACTTAGATAATTCCATTAAGGCTTATGAATATTATGAAAATGGTGAGCTTAAGACTAGTGGCGTCTCTATTTATGATATTTTAATGCTTAGAAAATGGGATTATGTTACATTACAACAAGTAAGTAGTGATTCTGGAAAGTATGATACATATTTTCCTTATATAGATAGTGTTATTGAATATGTTAGAAAGTATATTTTTGACTTTAAATTTGTTTTTCATGAAACTTGGGCGTATAAGGAAGATACATGGCATCCATCTTTCATAGACTATAATAGTGATGCTTGTCTTATGCTTAGTAAAATTAAAGAAGTATATAGCCGTTTAAAAGAAAAATACAGTTTCGAAATAATTAGAAGTGGTGAAGTTATCGCTTTGCTCAAAGAAAAGACAAATTACAACTATTATCAAGATGATGGATACCATCTAAATGACCTTGGTGAATATGCGGTTGGATTGGGCCTTGTTCATAAGGTTTTGGGATTAGAAAAAGTTAACAAATTACATGTGCCTAATGGCCTTAACGAAACAGAATTAAAAGAGATTGAAACCATCATTTCTAGTGAATATAAATTACTATCAAAATAGATATGAAAATTGTCGTTATTGGAGCAGGTCCTTCTGGTCTAATGTGTGCTTATAGATTAAGAAGTCGTGGACACGATGTTGTTTTAATCGACAAAAATGAAAAAGTTGGTAAGAAGATATATATCACCGGTAAAGGTAGATGTAATGTCACTAACAACTGCACTAAGGAAGAGTTCTTTAATAACATAGTGAACAATTCTAAATTCCTTTATAGTGCCTACAATGACTTTACTAGCCAAGACACGATGGAGTTTTTCTCATCTCATAATGTGGCTTTACAAACCGAGAGAGGAAATAGGGTTTTCCCTGTAAGCTATAACGCGAAAGACATCGCGGAAGCATTATATAAAGCCAACAAAAACATAGGTGTAGATATACATTTAAATGAAACAGTTAACTTTGTTACAACCTCTATGGTGCGATGGTCATTCCAGCAAACCCAACAAAGAAATTAAGCACATTCCTTGGTTGGTATTTAAATCCAGAAGGAACAGGAGAAGAAATTACTTTCTCCTCTAAAGTTACAATGACATGTGACCACACACTTCACGCTGTTTTTAAAGAAACAAAACTTGATTATAACTTCTTAGATGAAAGTGATTTAGATGACTTTGTAAGCATCTATGACGCTCTTGAATTAAAGATTAATAATGGCGATTTGGAAATTAAAAACACTTCCGAAGACCCACGTGCATATATGGCTCTTCACTCTAACTTAAGAGCAGGAACTTGCGTTGAAATTGATGCAGAATTCGTTGGTAACGCTCCTGCAGATGAAGGCGTAAGAGCAGGTATGTATGTCTATGGTTTAACTAGTGACGATTCTCCAATTTCTGGTGGTATGCTTGGTGATCCAGGCGTTAAGTCCACCAAAGAAGAGATTAAGAACTGGTACTATGGACAAGGTGGTAATAACGTACAAGCTTGGGAACTTGAAAAGTGGAATAACGGACACATGAATTTAAAGATGAACGTCTTAGAAGACTCTTGTGGCGTGTATTTCATGTTTGACTTTGGCCGTAAACAAAATCCAGAGACATCTGAAATAGATTTGAATCCTGAATTATGGCAAAACAACAAATGGCTTATCCATTCAATCCATATTGATTACGCTGATTACGAATTATTAAAAGAAGAATATGATTTCACTCAAGAATCAGATGTTGATTCATTTATTCACCCTCAAAACGTTAAGTACGAGCTTGATAAAACTGATAACACCTTAAAGATTTCTAAAGGCGATACTGATGAAAATAGTTCTATTGAATTTGAAACTCAATACATCACTAAAGAATCTAGAGTTGAATGCCTCTATCCGTAGAGCGTATCATGCAATTGATGAATTAAAAGAAGAAGTGACCGCTTCTTTCTTTGCAATGAGCAAAGATTTGCCAAAGGTCAAACCTAACTACGATAACTTTGTTGTCTTTAATCCATACCCTTATCGTTATAAAGGTTATATTGAAGCGGAAGTATATCCTGCTTGTTGCGCAGAATATGGTAAGACTATCTACGATTTAACTATCTATGACATTAACGATAATGTTGTGCCTTATCAAATCATTAAAGAAGAAAGTAACATTATGGATCAACATAGGGTAAGACTTTTACTACAAGTTGATATGTCAGCTTACTCAATCACTCAATTTAGCGTTAAAGTAGATTTCCAAAAGTACGCTAGATATAGAGTATTAAAACAAGATGATGAAATTCTCATCAAAGATAGTACGAAAGAAGTTAAGATTTCTAAACAAACCGGCTTATTAGAATCGTTTAAAGTTTATGGTGTAGAAACCTTGGCTAAACCAGCAGGACAACCTTTTATATTTGAAGACAACGAAGACCCATGGGGTTGGAGAATAAATTCTTTAGGAGACAATGTCTATAACAAAAACGGTTGGCCAATTGGCAAGGGCGCAAAGATGATGGGTATGAAACTCGATAATAGTGGCAAAGGACCGTTTGAAGGACTTTTAGGGGTGAATTTGATTGAAAAAGGCGAATATCTTACAGAAGTTCAATGCTTATTTAAACAAAATTCTAGCTATGTTGTTGTCGATTATAAAATCTTCAAAGATGTCCCATATATCGATGTTAATGTTCACGCGATTTGGAACGAAACATCAAAGGGCTTAAAACTTCAATTCCCTGTTAACGGAAATAAAAAATATTTCGCTCAAGCAGCATTTGGTATTGAAGAATACGACAACAACAACATGGAATACCCATGTAATAGATACGTTGGTAACAAGATTAATAACGATTGTCTAGCTATCTATAACAAAGGTGGAATTCATAGTTCGTCTAAGAAAGGTAAAGATTTATATATAACCTTACTTAATGGCGCGGCCTATTGCGCGCATCCTACACATCAAGAAACTCCACTTTTGGATAAACATAGATTCAATGCATATGCTGAACAAGGAACCCACGATTATTCCTTTAGATTAATGGTGAATAAAGTTGAAGAATGTGAAAGGTTTGCTAATGAGTTTAACGAGCGTTTATATCAACTTTTATCATTCCCTCACGGAGAAGGCAAAGGTGTTACAAGCGATGTGATAAAACTATCGAATCCAAATATTGTTATCACAGCTTTAAAAAGAAGAAACAACGGAGAATATATTGTTCGTTTATATAACGGTTCGTTCTCTAAAGCATCAACCGAATTAACAATCTTAAACATTACTAAAAAGATTAACTTCACTAAGTTTGCGTTTAAAACCTTCGTTTATAACGGGAAGTCGATCGTTGAATCGGACGATTCTTCTATTTATTAATTAATAATTATCTAGATACACAAAACACAATTATGCTGTTTTGTTGTGTCCTTTTGGCTACAATATCTTTTAATTGTTTAAAAATTAATTTTTAACTGATTGGGGGGAATAACACATGAACATGGGAGACTTTATCATTACTTTTACAAATACTCACTGGTATTACAGGAGTAATCGCTTTAGTGATGCTTGTCATTGTTATCTTCAAGAAAAGAAAGTAACCATATTGTTGTTTTTTCTAATAACATATTGACCGCTATTACAAATGAATAACTAATAATAGACATTTTTGCTATTATTAATTAGAGGGTAATTCCTAATGATTGAAGTTAAAACCACATCAAACTTAATAAAAGTATTTAAAGATACAAAAGTATTAGAAGAATTCTTATCTTTTTCTATTCTTAAAAACGAAACATTTTCTTATCAAGTTTGTGTTAGAAGTGATGAAGATATGTCATTATCTTTTAAAGTTAACTCCAAACTTAATGATAAGATTACAGTTAGACAAGTATTAGATATCCACGCGAAGAAACTTAACTTTGTTCCTGAAGATGATGACTATTATTTGTTTGATAAAACTAATGAAAGAGACTTCCCTGATTTATTAAAACCAATATCAAATAAAATCAAGCTTACTAAAGGTGAATGGATCACTTTATATATAACAGTTAAAGGTGTAGATATTTCTGGTGTCTATCCAATTGATATAGTCTTTTCTAATAACAAAATAGAATTAGGATTATCTCGTTTTGAGTTAACTGTTATTAATAAAGAAATAGACTTATCTAAGATATTACCAAACACGATATGGTTTCATTATGACGCAATCGCGAATTACTATCATTTAAAGCCATTTAGCAAACGATATTACAAGGCTATGAATAATTTTATGTCCTCTGAGCTATGTCACGGTGTGAACGTTATTTACGTGCCTTTGTTTACTCCACCTCTAGATACTGCAGAAGGTTTATATAGAAGAACGGTTCAACTTGTTGATGTATCCTTAGTGGATAATAAATATATCTTTAACTTTGATAGAGTGTTTGAGTTTATTGATAATGCGAAAAAGATGGGATTCACCATCTTTGAAATGTCACATTTATTCTCCCAATGGGGCGCTAAATACGCTCCTAAAGTAATGGTGAGAGTAAATGGTAAATTAGTTAGATACTTTGGCTGGAAAGATGATTCTCTTGGAGATAAATATTTCCCTTTTATAAAACAATTCTTAAAAGAATTTGTTAACGAACTTAAAGTAAGAGGATTTAACAAAGAAGAAATCCTTTTCCATATATCAGATGAGCCAGGAGAGAACTCTATAGATACATATAAAGCTATCTCTAATATGTATAAAACTATTATTAAGCCATATCGTATATTTGATGCCTTATCATCTTATAAATTCTATGAAGATGGTGTTCTTGATGAACCAGTCGTATCCCTTAACCATGTAGAGGGATATAGAGACCATAACGTTAATACTTATGTTTATTACTGTTGCACTCAATCAAGAGAATATGTTCCAAATAAATTTTTAAATATACCTCTTAATAGACAGAGAATGATAGGCGCGACTATGTATAAAGATAATGCGAAAGGATTATTAAACTGGGGATTTAACTTTTATAACTCCCAATTATCTTTAAAGAAGATTAATCCTTTTGAAACACCTGATTCAGATGGAAGGTTCCCTGCTGGCGATCCTTTCTATGTATATCCAGGAGAAAACTATCAACCATTAGATTCTTTAAGATGGGAATCATATTTTGATGGTTTACAAGACTACGCATTATTGAAGATGGTGGAAGATATCAAAGGTAAAGATTATGTTATGAATCTATTAACCAAACTAGGCATAAACAGTTATAAAGATTATCCTCATAGAGATGATGCTTGTTTAGAACTACACAACGCATTAATAAATGAATTAGATGGTTAATACAGTGAAAATTAAGAAAATTGATAAGAATTTTGCCGCTCAAGAAGACATTAATGGCCAAATAATTAAAGTCCCTTCCAAAGATGTTAACTTATATGGAGTTACCTATGATAAAGAAAGAGGCTTTATGCGCTTCCCTTATGAAGACGCAGTTAAAGTATCTCCTAATGTTTGGGTATTATTGTTTTGTCTTTTGATTGTGTTGATGAAATTGATGGTGTTAATGGCACTGTAAATGGAAACCCTTATGTATTCTTTAATTCCAAAGATAGAACAATAGAAAAACAAAGATTCACTATCATGCACGAGGTGTGTCATTTGTTTTTTAATAACGCAACAACAAACATGACCGAAAAAGAGGTTGAAAAATACATTAACCAAGTAGCAGGCAATGTATTAATGCCTCGTGATGATATCTATTCTATTTTTGGAAAAACAAATAGAACTTTAACTATATATCTTAGAGATCAAATATCTAAACAATATAAAATAGCTCCCTCTTGTCTAATTACTAGATTATTTGAAGAAGCAGTAATAACAGATATATATTACAAAAAGTTTTTTATATTCTTGAATAAGAGTGGCGGCAAAAAACTAGAGAAAACTTTGTTAAATTCTCAAAACGATAGTGAAAAACCTACTATTTTTGACCAACAAGTTTATCTAGCGTTAGGAGAAGAGCTTATTACAGCTTCTAGAGCCGCAGAGTTTTTACAAGTGCCTTTATATGATGTGATGAAAAACATGAGAATTGAATAGATGAAATATTTTTACTGCGACTCGTGTTTTCTAATTTCCTTTTACCAAAACGGCAATCTAGAATCTTTGTCTAAATTTAAAGATCATTTTTTTGTTTCTAAAACACAAATAGAATGCGAATTAATCAAACCATTAGTTTTAGAATAATTTAAATATTTTTCTTAAACAAAATTCCGCAAACAAGGAATTTGCCCAACCAAACCATGACCTTGTAAATATTGCGGGGTCATTTATATTTATGCTTTCATGCATTAGTTCTGTGCCAGCGTCTGTTGATAATAACATGTTTAAACACTCTTTGATTTCGTTTTCGTTGTAGGTTGTTAATCCTTGCATAATAACCGCAAGTGGCCACACTGTTTCTTTTGGAGTGTGAGGAGAGCCAATGCCTTTAATATATTTGCCATCATAATAGAAATTATTACGCTTAGACAAAATGAATTTTCTAGTGTTTTCATAAATCTCTTTATCTATATAAGGATATTCAAGATAAGGAATGCTCAATAAGCTAGGAATATTAGCGTCATCATTGGTGGTGAACTTACCATTACAATCTGTTTCAGAAACATAGATCTTTCCAAATCCTTCTATTTCTTGGATACCATATTTTTCAATTCCTTTACGAACAGAATCCGCCAATTCGCCACAAATTGTTGCATAATGCTTGTTATTTAATTTGTTTTCAAAGATATCTTTAAGTTTTATTAATGAAGAAACCAAGAACATATTATCTGGTATGTGATAGTGATATTCACACAAATCATCACTTGGTCTAAACCCACACCAAACAAGTCCATAATTATTAGGATTAACTTTGTTTTGATGACATTCAATTGTTTGGTTGTTAGGGAATGTATAGCCAAAGAAATATTCGGAAAGTTCTTCGTGGTTTTGTTCGATATGAACAGTTTCTAATATCTTATCAAAAGCTTTATAAAACAAATCATTAAAGATGGACAAATCGTTTGTATAATCATAATATTTGCAGGTTAAGAATAGTGGATAGCAAAGTGAATCTAATTCAAACTTTCTTTCCCATACAAGTTTTGAATGTTTGTTTGTGACAACTACATTATCCCATTCTCCATAACTGTCTTCCGTTTCTTTAAATGCATTTGCGTATGGATCTACAAGAATCATTCTCATTTGTCTTTTGATAAGACCTTTAATCAAACGAGATATTTCTTCCTCTTTAGCAAATGGTAAATAATGCATCACTTGAGCGGATGAATCTCTTAACCACATCGCAGGAATATCTCCTGTAATTAAGAATGTTTCATCATCTATGTATTTAACTGCTTTATCTTTCGTGTCATAAAAGCAGTTTTTAAAAGTGTTTATTAAATGATTATCATTAGTTAATGTTTTTACTACATCAATAATTGTTTTTGTGTTTAGTTCCATGCTTTATATCCTTTTAATAATCATATTAATTATAATATTGAACGAATAATTGTTTTACATTTCTTCATTTTCTATAATCTAATAGTTGTTAATTATGGGCGTCGTTGTAAACAAATATGAATCATTAATAAGACTGATTATTACTTCTGTAGTAATGATAGCTATTCCATTCACTCTTATGGGTGTTATTTATGGAGCGATGTGTCTTAGGCACACAGAAACCATGGCGGGTATTACATATACTGCATACGGATTGGGGTTCTTGTTAGGAAGTCTATCTCACCTAATTGCTATTATATGTGGTCTATTTAAATCATGCTTCTTAACGTTTGTTGAAAACATTAAAACGTTCTTTAGCGATATGTCCATATCAGTTAAGATGGCGTTTAAATATATGTTTTACAACGTTGACGCTCAAGACTTTGAATTCCCAACATACTTATTAATAGTAATTGGAACCCTGGTAGTGGGAATTATATTCTTGGTGAAAGCCATTCAATATTATTTCTAACAAGAAAAAGAGAACCGTTCTGCAAAACTTATAAAACTCTACAAGCTCATGTTCGCTTGAAGTTTCTACGACACTAGCCACATGGGCTTTTTTGTGTCTCCACTTCCGTAAATTCCGTCTTGAACGAAGGCGTACTAGTTTGTTTTAGTTAATT
>JAZRZI010000037.1:0-18969 GCA_045601325.1 Bacilli bacterium | reverse complement strand
TAATCCTCCTTTCCAATAATTAATTTGGGCGTTACAAATGGTAGATTACCCTTGTTCTATTCCATAGTGTCCTTTATTTTACGGACATACCATTTGATGTACGCGAGTAGTTTCGCGGACATTTTTTGTGATTTACGGCGCATATTTGACAAAAAAAAAAAAATGAATATAATAATTTTTGAAATTTTTAATAATGATTTCTAAAGTTGAACTAAACAAAGAGTAAGGGGGAATCTATGAAATCAATCAAGAAAATTAAGTTATCTAACATTTTAGAAATTTTGGCTGTTTTGTTCTGTGTGGCAACTGCATGAGCGCTACTTGCGAACAACGCTTTTGCAACAGACAGCGAGGAAGGCACAGTCGAACAAGCTAACGCTGAGACACAAAAAATTTCGTTTAGCGCTAGTGGTTTAGCAAGCGGCGTAACACCACAATATACATTAACAGACAATAAGAAGTCTGTTGATTACAAATTGGGAGATAAGCTTGATGTCGATAAAGGTGCTAGTGTGACTTATTCTCTTCAAAGGTATAACTACTTAATTACCGTTAAAGATAGTAGTCACACTTATTTATTTACTATGACAACACCGTTAGGTTATGTATTTGATAAATGCTCAACAAGCACTACTACAATTACGGAAGATACCGACTTTGTACTTAACTACAAGAAAGATACAAAACCATATAATCTTAAGGTTAATGTACGATGTGATTCTAGAGGAATAGCAGGCGCATGAGTCAAGTTATATTATCCCGATACTGAAACTTATATCTTAGAAACTGCACGGGCAGATGGAAACTGTGAATTTAAAGATTTAGAAGCCTCACAAGCAACTGGTATTTTAATTGCTGGCCATGAGGGTTATGCTAATTCAATAACACCAGTTACTGAAAAGAACTATAATACAGAGCATATTGGTACAGCGGGATTAGCCCTGCCACTTATAGAAGAAGCGGACATGCTTCTCAATCTTGGAGAACATCATAAGACCTTTGAGATTGAGGTTAAGGTAACAATGGGAGAAGTAGTTATGCAAGATATTAAGTTTCAAAACGAAACTTTTTATTTTCAAACAGATATTTCTGTTAAAGGTGATTGAATTGTTGAACTTGATGGTGCCTTAAAATATTCTGCAACACAAGAACCAGTGATACAAACCATGTTCTTAAGGCCTATAGGCGAAGAAGGATATTCTTTGACTAAATGAAAGCTAGACAGAGGAAATAATGCAGAGGAATATATAGAGCCTGGTCAAACGTTCACTTTATATGAAGGAGATAAGCTAGACGTTGTACCTATTTACGAAGAGGCTCCACAACCTGGTCCAACACCTCCAGAGCCAACTCCAACACCTGGCGAAGACGTCAATGCCACAGCCCAAACAGGGGATAGCTCACCAGCAATTCCGCTAGCAATTTTAGCTATTGTTTCATGCGTTGCAGTTGTATTTTCACGTAAAAAAAGCTTAAATAAGTAAAGATTACTAGACAAACTTTTTAGAGTGGTATGCAATCTTTCGCCATGTAGCAGGGCTATTTTACAAAAAAAAAAAAAATAGAATACAATAAGACTAGATTGGGTAATGAAAATTATGATGATATTCTCCAATCTAGTGAAATATAGAAAGGAACAAAATGAAAAGTACAAACTCTTACAAAAAATCTATTATGTTTATTTTTTCAATTTTTATTATTGCTATTTGTACAGTTGTCGGCTGGACTTCCATCATAAGCAACGCTTTTGCAACTGACGACGAAGCAACGCCGCAAGAAGCTACAACTCCTCAAACGCAAGAAGTCTCATCTGTATCAAATGAGCTCACAAGATTTTCTCTACAATTTATTGATCTTGAAGAAGGAGTCATGCCAGATTATTCTTTGTATGATGAAAGATCAAGTGAGTTTGTAGAGTATACTCCAGGCCAGTATCTTGACATTGAAGTTGGCGCAGAGTACACTGCGGAAACAAGCAAAGGATATGTATATCTTACGGTTAAAGACAGTAGTCATACCTATAGTTTTATTATATGTGATCCAATTGGTTATGATTGAAATACATACACTTATCCTGGCACAATCACAGAAGAAACAGATTTAATTGTTGAGTATACTAAATATACCGATTTGTATAGCATTAATGTTCTCGTTGAAGACAATAACAATCAAGCTGTTTCCGATTGTGCTATAAAGTATTTTGATAATAATTGAAATTTAATTAGAGATGGTATTACTGGACCAGACGGTAGAATAAGCTTTAACGACCTGACAAATGATGAAGCTGAAGGTATTGTATTTTTAAATCAAGAAGGTTATCTTACCGATGACAAAAGTATTAGCTCTCCTGAATATGAAAAGGGCACTCATGCGCAACAAGCTAATCTTACGGCAAAACCTGATAGTTCTGCCAGTATCAAGTTGAGCAGCAATGATGAAAATCATTTGAATTTTGAAGCCACTTGGGAACTTTCAATGATCGACGATCCTACTTTACTTAGTGGATTTTATTACAAATTACCATCTCTTGCTATTATGGCTGAACCTATTACTCTTAGTGGAAACTGAATCGTAGCAGCCGACGGCAAAATAGTCAATACAAAAACTATTTATGAATCATATAGCTCGAAAATAGAGTTAAATCCGTTATCTAATGAAGGATACTCTATCGATCATTGAACCATAGACAAGGGAGACGGAAATAAATTTGACGTTAAACCAAACGACACTTTTTCTGTAGATGATGGCGAAACGATAAGAGCTGAAGCTTTCTATACAAATAGCCCACAACCTGGTCCAACACCTCCAGAGCCAACACCAACTCCTAGCGAAGAAGTAAACGCCACTGCTCAAACAGGGGATAGCTCACCAGCAATTCCGTTTGCAATTTTAGCTATTGTTTCATGCGCTGCTGTTGTATTTTCACGTAAAAAAAGCTTTAATAAGTAAAGCAACTGAAATTAAAAACAAAAGGGGTATGCTTTTGCGTGCCCCTTTTTATTTTAATGTTATAATTAAGAAAATTGTTATTAAGGAGGATATCATGGCAGAAAAAGTAAATTGTAATTTTTGTGGAAAAGAGCTCGATGTAAAAGATGATCGAGTAATCAGTGGCGAATTTTACGAAGACATCAGCGAAGGTTTCGCCGAAGGCCGCCAAGACCTTCCAGATATCACTCTTTGCGCCGAATGCTACGAATCTAACATCGTCTCCAAAACAAAATAATTATCTGTACATATTGCTAAAGGAGTAATTATGTCTAATACATTAGTTGCATATTTTAGTGCTACAGGAGTCACTGCAAAAGTTGCCGAAGCAATCGCTGAATCCAAGCAAGCCGACATCTGCGAAATCAAACCAGAAGTCGCATATAAAAAAGAAGATCTGGATTGAACAAACATGCAATCTCGAAGCTCGGTTGAAATGCAGAACAAAGCTCAGCGCCCAGAAATGCAAGCAACAAACATCGACACCTCTCAATACCAAACAATCTATCTTGGCTTTCCAATTTGGTGATACGTGGCACCTACAATTATCAACACCTTTTTAGAAGCGCACGATTTCGCAGGCAAAAAGATCAGCCTGTTTGCAACAGCAGGTAGCAGTGATTGAGGCAACACCGCCGAAGAGCTTGCCCCAAGTGTCGACGCCACAACCCAAATCGTCAAAACCCAAGTCCTCAAACGCGGCCACACCGCCGAAGACATCTCCACCTTTGTCGCTACTCTATAAACCTCCGAAGCCGAGGCTTCAACCTGTAAGTCATGGGCATTTGGTTTCCGATCGCGGAAACCTTCCCACCTGAGCCGACAACTCAAATCTTCGCCAAACAAATCAAAATATATTAACAAAAAGGTTGTTTCATTATTTTTTGCTATTGAATTGCATTAAAAAGTGATGATAATGTAAGAATCTTGCATTATTTTTGAATATTTTGCAAATTTTGGACAAAATTAACAAAAATAATGTATAATTTTAGCATCATATAAATTTGTAGGGAGGTAAAATTGTTAATTGAATTTAAAATACAAAATTTCCGCTCGTTTAAAGATGAAGCCACATTATCTATGATTGCGGGTTCAAAAAAAGAGAATATTGAAAATGTTGTATTTTTTGATGATATTTCCATTTTGAATAGCGCTTGTATATTTGGGCCGAATGCTGCTGGAAAAAGCAATCTTTTAAAAGCTTTAGTCGCTTCTATAAATTATATTAGAAGTTCGGTATATTTTCATAAAGATGACCCTATTTCTGCGATGGACAGTTTTGCTTTTGATGATGAGAGCTTGAAAAATCCTTCGATTTTTGAATATACTTTCATCACAAAAACAAAAAACAAATATGTGTATAAATTTTCTTGCAATCATAAGAAAGTATTATTTGAAGAATTGTTGGCATATAAATCACAAAAACCTACTACGATTTTTAGAAGGGACAAGGATTCCTATGATTTTCCAATTCGTGAAAGCAGAAAGCAAATGGAAAATATAAAAAGCTACAATTTTGAAAATAAATTATTTCTTTCTACAGCCGCACAATGAAACTGCTCTGAAGTTTTAGATGCATATGATTGATTTCAGCATTATGTTAACGTATGAATTCCAGGTCATCCTGATAATATAGATTTTACTATTGACATACTTGAGTCAGATGAGGGAGAAAATTTTAGAAAGTTTGCAAATCGTCTTTTGAAGGTTGCTGATCTAAATATTGATTCGTTAACTTTTGAAGAAACTAAAATTCAAAATATAAATCCTAATGACCTTAAGGAAACCGGAGTTAGTGAATGAGCTTTTAATTCGCGAAACAAATCGTATACAATAAAAACAACGCATAAAATTAAGCAAGGGAAAAGTTCCAAGAATTATGATTTAAGCTTCGTTCATGAATCCAAAGGGACACAATTACTGTTTTGATTCTCCGGTTGGCTTTATATGGCATTTAAACATGGAATATGCGTTTGCATTGATGAATTTGGAACTAGTTTACATCCTGAACTTGCAAAGTATTTAATTAGCTTGTTTAATGATGACGTAATTAACCCTAATCACGCACAATTGATTATTACGACTCATATTTTAGAGCTATTAGATTTATCTATCTTAAGGAGAGATCAAATATATTTTGTTGCAAAAAATAATATCTGCTCTAGCGAACTCTATTCTCTTGATGATTATTCTGTTAGGAGCGGAGAAAATATATTTAAGAATTACAATTATGGCCGTTATGGCGCTTTCCCAGGAATATATCACGACTGGGGGGATTATGTCATTAAATAAAGATTCTAAAATAAATAGAAAGACAAGAAAAATTGAACGTGAGCCTGTAATTTTATTTACTCTAGAGGGTAATAATAAAACAGAAAAAAACTATATTAATAGTTTTAAAAAATTTGGGTTAAATATTCAGATAACGAGAAATAACGAAACTGATGCAGTGAATATGGCTGAACATCATATTAAGGAATGTAAGGAAATTGGTATAGGCCAGCAAGCTGGTGACGCGGCATTTATGTTATGTGATATGGATTTAGATGTTTCAAAAGAGAAAAAAATTGAAGAAGCAAGATTGCTGCTTGAAAAATGCAGTTCAGAATTAATTGTAAGTAATCCTTGTTTTGAAATTTGATTTTTGCAATTTTTTATGAAGCCCTCTTCGAAGCAATATAATAATTGTGATGAAGTTATAAAAGATTTACGAAAGCATATTCCTAACTATACAAAGAGTATGCCAATAAGCGAGAAGATTAAATTTGATGATCTTAATATTGCAATTTCTAATGCAAAAACCCTAAGAAGAATGTCTGAAAGTGCAGGAAGAAAAGAATGGACAAAAGATTTTAGCCCTAACACAGACGTTTATAGGGTTATTGAAAAGCTTAACGAGCTTTCCGGTTTAAAAATTTTAAGATAATCAAAATAATTATTCAATCTTAAAAATCTCTTATGCAATAATATTATAAATAATGTAAATATTAAAAAGAACTTTATAATCTCTTGCTGTATAACTAAGAGCAAATAAGTTTATAAATAACGGTTGACATTTTTATCTTGTATGGTCTACAATTTTTATAAATTAAATTAACCATGATTAGAAGGAGGTGAGATAAATGGTTGAAAAAACGATATTGATTGCTTTAATGTTGCCTTTAGGATTAGTTTGTGTAATTGTTGGAAATATAATATACCTAACTTTGAATAAAAAGGTGCTAGATACTAATAGTTATATTATAGATAGTTTTCAATACATTAGAAAATTTTCTGTTTGGCTAATAGAAAAAGGATATTGATTGATTTACAACTGAATGAAACCAGTAGATAATATTAAAATTGATGACGTTCTTCTATTGTTAGATCGTCATGATTGATAAATACTTCTTAAATTTTAGGTTTCTATTTACCAATTATATTTATGAGGATTTTATGAATATTAAAAGTCAAAATAATTGAATGATTATTGATTGCCCAATGCGCGGCGAAAAACACAAAGTCGAAGTCAAGGTTGTAAAATCTAAAGCAACTATTAAAGGTAAAGAAGTTGACTACAATGAAAAGTTTTGTGTTTGTAAAAACGTCCCTAAAGAGGAAAGTGAATTTTGCACAGGCAAATTCGTAGACGAAAATCTAATCAGTGCGCAAAATGCATATCGAGAAAAGTACTCATTGATGACAACTTATGAGATCGTCGAATTGAGGAATGATTATTCATTATCGCAAGTGGAGTTGTCGAAGCTATTAGGCTGAGGTGAAGCTACTGTCTCAAGATACAAAACTATGTGATATATTGACGTAAGATCATTCTTAGAACTTGGAATATCCATGACAGGTTTGGTTTATCAGCATGAAAAGTTAGGAGCTCTACCTCTTGAACATGAAAAACTAATGTTTCTAAAAGATGTTAGCGTCGATATAGAAGATGGGGTAGACGATCGTGTTGCATATAAGTTTCAACCAAACAAAAATGTTAAAACTAATGTATTTACGCGGGATCAAAAAAATATAATTGACGAAGTTATTGCCAAATTCAAAACTTGAAACACCAAAAAAAATGTTAACTACATGCACAAAGAGCCAGCATACAAAAAGACCAAACAAGGTGAAATCATCCCGTTTTAAGCCGAGTTTACTCTTAAAAAATTCTAAACCCTGAGATTAAGGCGTGTATGTTTGTGTTGAACAAGAAATCCGAAGCCGAGGCCCCTCATGCAGCTCTTCGGAAACCTTCCCACATGAGGCGACAACTTAAGTCATCACCAATCACATTACAAACCCCAATTAGCTCTAAGCTAAATATTTTAGAGTTGTTTATGCTATAATGTCCCTGCTTATAAGCGCGAAATATGAAAAGTAGTATGACAAATTTTAACTATAACATAGCGGGCGTTACTGAAGATTTTTACGAGCAAGCGATTATTGAACATTTGGTCAATAATCAGGGTTATACGCATTTGTATGGACCGGATGTTCCAAGGACAACGGATGCGTATGAAGATGTCTTTTTGCCTGGTATTCTTGAAGAAAGTTTAACGAGGATTAATCCAAAATTACCTGAACAAGCAATTACCGAGGCTATATTAAAGCTAAACAATGTTGAAATTGGAAGTCTTGAGCAGCGTAACGAAACGTTTACAACTTGGCTACAAGACGGCGTTGAAGTTCACTTTTTCGATGGCAAAGAAGACCGTGATGACATAGTTAAACTTCTTGATTTTCACAATGTCGAGAATAACACGTTTCATGTGGTAAATCAGTGAACTTTTGTTGAAAACTCAGAGAAGCGCCCCGATGTAATTATTTTCGTTAATGGCATGCCGCTTGTTATATTTGAACTCAAATCTCCAAGCAGGGAAGATACTGACGCATCTGATGCTTATTTACAACTGCGTCAATATATGAAACATATTCCAAGGATGTTTATTCCTAACGTATTTTGTGTAATGAGCGATATGGCAGAAACAAAAGTCGGAACCATCACGGCCGATGAAGACCGTTTTGTTGCCTGAAAAAGTATCGATGGTGATTATGGTAAATACGAGGGAGACAAATGAACCTTTGTCCTTGACGGTATGCTAGCGCATGAAAGATTGCTCGATATTATTAAGAACTTTGTTTGTTTTAGTAACACGTCAGAAAAGACAATTAAAATACTTGCAGGTTATCATCAATATTTTGCCGTTAAAAAAGCTGTGGTTAAAGCTCAAGAAGCTATTGATGGCAATGGTAAGATTGGTGTATTTTGGCACACGCAGGGTAGCGGCAAATCATTAAGTATGGTTTTCTTTGCTCATTTATTGCGTGAGTATATAGAAAACTTAACAGTTGTTGTTATTACAGACAGAAATGATCTTGACGATCAGCTTAGTGGCCAATTTGAAAAGTGCAAAAAGTTTTTAAGGCAAATTCCAGAGCAGGCTGATAGCCGCAAGGATTTAAAAAAGAAATTAACAGATAGACAGGTTAACGGAATCATCTTTACAACAATGCAGAAGTTTACTGAAGGCAAAGAGCCTTTATGTGATAGGTCTAATGTTGTTGTAATGGTTGACGAAGCGCACCGTGGCCAATATGGCCTAACGGAAAAAATTGACGAGGAAGGGAACATTAGCGTTGGCGCCGCAAAACTCGTACGTGATGCATTGCCTAACGCTGCATATATTGGATTTACAGGGACTCCAATAGCGACTAAGGATAAAAACACACGCGAAATTTTTGGCGATTATATTGATGTTTATGACATGACGCAGTCTGTCGAAGACGATGCCACGCGTCCAGTTTTCTATGAGAGTAGGGTTATTGCTCTTAAGATTGACAAAGAAAAAGTTGCTCAAATTGACCAGCTTTACAAGGAATATGCTGAACATGCGGATGAGAGAAGCATAGAGAAAAGCAAGAAAAACGTTGGCGGTCTTGATGCAGTTTTATCTACACAAGAAACTATTGAGTCCTTATGTAAAGATATTATTGAGCATTATGAAAACAACAGAAGTGAAATCTTAACTGGCAAAGCAATGATAGTTGCTTATTCGAGACCTGCTGCAATGAAAATATATTATGAAATTTTAAAACAACGTCCTGAATGAAAAGATAAGGTTGGCGTTGTTATGACAATGGGAAATCAAGACCCTGAAGACTGATATGAAGTTTGTGGTGGTAAGAAGCATAAGAAAGAAATGGAGCGTAAGTTTAAAGACGACAGTAGCGACCTTAAAATTGCCATTGTTGTTGATATGTGGCTAACAGGATTTGATGTTCCAAGTTTGTCCACGATGTATATGTTTAAACCAATGGAAGGTCATAACTTAATGCAGGCCATTGCTCGAGTTAATAGAGTTTATAAAGGAAAAGAAGGCGGGCTTGTTGTTGATTATATTGGTATAGCAAGCGCATTAAAGCAAGCTATGAAAGACTACACAAAGCGTGACCAAAAGAATTATGGCGACATGGATATTGCAAAAACTGCTTATCCAAAGTTCCTTGAAAAACTTGACGTTTGCCGAGACTATTTACACGGTTTTGATTATAAAGATATAATTGATACTGAAAGCAAAGCTCAAATGGCAGAAGCAATTGCAGATGGTACAAACTGACTGCTAGAGCCCACACGCAAAGAAAAATGTGAAGAATTTTTAAAGCAAGTTCAATTTATGAATCAAGCATTAAGCTTATGCAAAAGTATGGTTTCCGAAGAAGACCAGCACGAAGCTGCATATTTCTCTGTTCTTAAGATTCAAGTTTTAAAAATTACAGGAAAGTCTACTGGTGGCAATACCGGAATGACTTATGAAGAGCTAAACAAGCGTGTTGCTGCACTAATTGAGCAATCGGTTAAGACAGAAGGTGTAATTAACTTAATAGAAAAGCAAGATGTTACAGTTTCATTATTTGACGAAAACTTTTTAAAAGAAATTGCAAATATGAAAGAGAAAAACATTGCTTATGAAACATTAAGACGCTTGATTGAAGAACAGGTAAAAGAGTATAAAAAGAAAAGTGTCGTTAAGTCTGAAAAGTTCAGTGAAAAATTACAAAAGCTTGTTAATTCTTACCTTAATGGAATGCTTACAAATGCTGAAATAATCGAGGAGCTATTGGGCATGGCTCAAGAAATTATGGATGACCGTAAAGATGAAATAGAGCTTGGCCTGACAGAAGAAGAAACAGCATTCTATGATGCCCTCACTAAACCAGATGCTGTAAAAGATTTTTATACAAACGAACAGCTTAAACAAATGACTCAAGAACTAACTGAAACAATGAGAAAGAGTGCGACAATAGATTGAACTAGAAAAGATTCTGCAAGGGCAGGCATGAGACGCGCTATAAAACGATTACTTAAAAAATACAAATATCCACCCGAGGGCGTAGAAGACGCTATGGATACAGTAATGAAACAGTGCGAACTCTGAGCCGACACTCATAATTATAAAGATTAAAAGAGTATAGAATTTAATTTGTTATTTATGTTATAATGTATATCAAATGATATACAAAGGAGGACGTAATGGCAACAGCTACAAAATCATCAGGTATTTATGTTCGGGTAGATCCTAATATTAAATCTTCAGTAGAAGAAGTATTTTCTAAAATGGGGCTAACTACAGCTAAAGGTATTGACATATACTTAAATAAAGTTGCCCAGGAAAAAAGGATTCCTTTTGAAATTACTGCTATTCCACATGTAAAATATTTAGATGAACTATCTAAAGAGGAGATTGTAGATATGGCAACCGAATCTCACAATCGAATCCAGAAAGGCAAATACATTACAGGTGAAGAATTTATTGATTATCTTGAGGGGTTAAATTAATAATGAAATATAAGATTTTCATCGACGCAGAATTTAAAGAAGACTTTAATAACACTTATGATTACATTAAGTATAAGCTTAAAGCAAAAAACGCAGCAAGCAATTTAAGAAACAGCATGCAAAAGTGTATAATGAATTTAGGCACTATTCCAGAATCTTATCCACAATTAGATAATCTAAGAGTTGCTAATTATCCTTTAAGGTTTTGCGCTTGCGAGAATTTTTACATTCTATTTACTGTTGTCAATAAAAATGTAAATATTTATAATTTCGTATATTCTAAATCTGAAAAATATAAAAATAAATATAATTCTAAGAATGGTCAAACGAGGTAATATGTCGAAGAAAGAAAACACAATAGAAATTGGCTTTGAAGAGCAGATATGAAAAGCTGCAGATAAACTACGTGGCAACATGGACGCCTCCGAATATAAGAATGTTGTTTTAGGTTTAATTTTTCTAAAGTTTATCAGCGATAAATTTGAAGAAAGATATCAAGAGCTTGTTAAAGAAGGCGAAGGCTTTGAAGAAGACAGAGACGAATATTCATTTAAAAACATATTTTGGGTTCCAAAGAGTGCACGCTGAAGTGTAATAGCAAAAGCTGCTCGTACTCCAGAAATTGGTAAAGTTATTGACGAAGCAATGCGCTTGATTGAATCCGAAAATGACAAGCTAAAAAATATCTTGCCTAAAAACTTTGCTCGACAAGAATTAGACAAGCGTCGCCTTGGTGAAGTTGTTGACCTGTTCACAAATGTTCAAATGTCAGAAAAAGGTGATACTCAAGACATCTTAGGTCGCACATACGAATATTGCTTATCTATGTTTGCTTCTCAAGAAGGCAAAAACGCTGGAGAATTTTATACCCCAGCTTGCATAGTTAAAACACTTGTTGAAATAATCGAACCATATAAGGGCAGAGTTTATGACCCCTGTTGTGGCAGTGGCGGTATGTTTGTTCAAAGTGCTAATTTTGTTAAGAATCATCAAGGCAAAATTAACGATATCTCAATTTACGGTCAAGAAAGCAATCCAACAACATGAAAAATGGCCACTATGAATCTTGCAATTAGAGGCTTAGATGCAAACCTTGGCAAATATAACGCAGATACTTTTTTCGATGATCTCCATAAAAACGAGCGCTTCGATTTCGTCCTTGCAAACCCTCCATTCAATATGAAGGATTGGGGAGGAGATAAGCTAAAGGAAGACCCTCGTTGAGATTTTGGAATTCCTCCAACAGGAAACGCAAACTTTGCATGAATGCAACATATGATTCATCACTTAAATCAAAATGGACGCATGGGAATGGTTCTGGCAAATGGTTCTATGAGTGCATCTGGTCAAGAAGGTAAAATCCGCCAGGCAATTGTAGAAGACGGAATTGTCGAAGGCGTTATTGCCATGCCAGATAGACTTTTCTACAGCACAGGTATTCCTGTTTGCCTATGAATTATTAACAAGCAAAAATCCGACAAAACTTTATTTATCGATGCCCGCAATATGGGTACAATGGTTAATCGCCGCCTGCGAGATTTCACTGCTGAAGACATCTCAAAAGTTTCAAAAACTTTCGATGATTTCAGAGCAGGCAAACTAGAAGATATTCCAGGTTATTGCGCAGTTGCCACCACCGAAGAAATCGCCAAACAGGATTTCATTTTAACACCAGGCCGCTACGTCGGCATTCCCGAGACGCAAGAAGACTCCGAACCCTTCGACCAAAAAATGTCCCGCCTCACCTCCGAGCTCAAAGACATGTTTGTCGAATCTAATAAACTACAAGATGAGATATTAAATATTTTAGATGATGATAATTATGGGTTATAAGAGTATCAACATAGGTAATTTGATAAATTTTGCTCATGGTGGTGGCTGGGGTAAAGAATCTCCTGATGCAAATTACGATAGTAAAGTTGCTATTATTAGGGGTGCTGATTTCCCAAGCGTTGAAGTTGGTAATTGTAGTAGCTTACTGATAAGGTATGAGAGACATGAACTTGTTAAAAATATTTCTTTAAAATCAGGTGATATTGTTTTAGAAATTTCTGGAGGCACTGACAATAGACCAACTGGGCGAAGCGTTATCATTACTCAAAAGTTATTAGACGCTATTGGAGTTCCAGCAATTCCTGCTAGTTTTTGCAGGATAATAAGATTTAATGATAATGTATCAAGTGAATATTTATATTGATGAATGCAGGACATGTACAATAAAGGAAGAACATGAAGTTATCAGAACCGCTCTACAGGATTATCTAATTTTCAATTCAAAACATTTTGTGATTATGAAATAGTTCAATTACCAGAAGATTTATCTCAACAAAAGAAAGTAAGCAATATATTATCTTCTTTTGATAAAAAAATCGAACTCAACACCCGCATCAATACAAAACTAAATGAACTTAGTGAGTGCATCATAAACAACCTGATTAATTTATCAGATTCGGAGATTCCTGTAAAAGACTTTGTAACTAGTATGCGAAATGGTTCGACACCAAGAAGGAATGTTGAAAAATATTGAATTAATGGAAGTATTCCTTGAATTAAAACAGGTGAAGTAAACAATAACTTTATTTTTGATACTGAAGAATACATAACATATGAGGCACTTAAAGAAACCTCAGTTAGTCTATTGCCTATTAATACCGTAATTATGGCTTTGTATGGTAGTGGTACAGCAGGTAGAGTTTCAATAATAAAAACAGAAGCAACCACAAATCAGGCTTGTACTGCTATGCAATGTAAATCTAAAGTTGATGCTTATTATTTGTTTATGATATTAAAGTCAATGTACAAAAAAATTGATTCTTTAACTAGAGGTTCTGTACAACAAAATTTGAGCAAAGATATTGTTGGTGATTTAGAAATTCCGTTTATCGAAGAAGATGTTCTGCAGAATTCTCCATTGGAGAAAATATTTGATATGATATCAAACAACACGAAAGAAAATATTGCATTAGCAGAGTTAAGAGACACACTTCTCCCAAAACTCATGTCCGGAGAAGTTGAAATATAAATTTGGTGATTAATTATGATAGAAAAAGTCAACAATTTAATACATAAATCATTTAATAAATATTCAGGGCCTGAAAATCCTTGTTTCAATCAAAAAAATATTATATTTGGGTATAACGGTAAAGGGAAATCTGCTTTGGCAGAGGGCGTTTATGCAGAAATAATTAAAATTAATGGAATAGCTAAGGCTAATTATAGATTCTTTAATCGTGCTTATATCAAAGACAATATTTTACTGGAAGAAGGGGAGAAGCTTAAAGGGGTTGTTGCTAGTTTTGGAGAATCAGATACCAATATTGAAGGACAAATCAAAGACTTAAAAAATAAAATAATAAATATAGAGGAAATCGAAAAACAAATTAGAGGCTCCTCAGACTTAATCAATGAGGAAATCAAAAAAATAATTAGTGACAAAAGCGGCTCATCTTCAATCAAACAGAAAAGAGACACTGACATTAAAAATGTTATTGCTAAATATAATGATTCTTATAACAAAGCTCTAAATCTTGTTGACAATGAGGACGAGTTAGAGAAAGTTTCATCTACAGAAAATTTTACAAAAGATTTAGAGAATCTTCAAAAATTTCCCAATTATGAACTAAGCCCTCTTGATAAAGAGGACTTTGACACGATTAAGCAAATTATGAACAACGTATATTCTGATGAAGAGGTTCTTTCAAAAGACATATTAGACTGGATAGAAAAAGGTGTAAATATCCACGAAAATGAAAGTTCTGATAAATGTAAATTTTGTGGCAATAGTATGTCACTAAAAGAAATAAAAGATTACTTGCAAGCTCAAAAGTCTAATGACAAACAAAGGGATTTAACAGCAATTACTTTGTTTCTAGATAAAATAAAATCTATTTATGATTTAAAAGATAAGTTGGAAATAGATTGCGTAATGTATCAAAAGCTAATTGGCAATGATATAAACAAAACGTTCTTGGAAGTATTAAATATGATCAAAAATCTTAATAAGCATATGGATCAGCTAGATAATAAAATTCAAGATTTTGATTCTTCCTATAATTTAAATAATGATATGTATGAGGATTTACAAAAGATTTATATAAAGCTAAATGAAATTAATGAGAGAAAGAAGAATAGAACAGTACAATTAGAAACTAATATATCAAAAATTAATGATTTGGCAAACGGACTTGTAGGTAAATGTATTATTAATAATTCTTTTATTCAGCATGAACTAGAAAAAATTAAAACTTATGAAGAAAATATCAAGAAGGCAAACGTGACCAATCCTGAAATCGAACAACAAATACTCGAATTAAAAAATCAAAAATCAACTACAGGTGATTTTGCAACAATGGTAAATAGTATATTGCTCGATTTAAATATTGATCTAAAGTTAGAAGTTGATGAGAAAGATTATGTTATTAAAACAAATTCTAGCAATAAAAGACTGTCTTTAGAAGATATCAGTGAGGGCGAAAACAATTTACTGGCTTTGATTTTCTTTTATTATGAGTTATTTAACGACAACAAACAAGCCAACTTCAAAGAAGATATTCAATACATTATTATCGACGATCCGATATCAAGCATGGATAACAATAAAAGGCTTTTTGTTATGGAGCTTATTAACGCCTGTTTAGAGATTGACGATGTTCAAGAGTTTATATTCACTCATTCTTGAGATGATTTTTGTAATATAGCCTATCGATGAAGTGATAATAAGTATTTTACTTTCTATGAAATTAAAAAAGATGTTGATATGAATAGTTACCTAGAGGAAGCAAATACAAAAATTAGCCCATATAGACATGATTTTAATGAGATTCTTGAATTTGCTAAACTTGATAAGGAAAGAATTAATAATTTAGATGATTGTTACTGCTATCACTATCCAAACGTTATTAGAAAAGTTTTAGAACACTTTATGGAATTTAAAACCGTAAAATCTTCCCCTACAGTAAGAAATATTAATAACGTTAAAATTGCATTATATGGGTCAGTTAACGGATTGTCAAATAATGACAAAATTAAACTTCCAGTATTGTTGGATGTTTGCAATATATACTCACATCATTCGATAAGAAATATTAGCGATATCCACAGTAGTGCTGTATATCTTATGAAAAAGATTGAAAAAGCCGATCCAGTGCATTTTGCTTCAATGATTATATAACACTATATATAGTATTATTAATAAATTTGATTTGACAAAAATTACAATATATGCTAAATAATAAGTTAGCTTAGAAGAGGTATTTTTATTCTAGCATCTTAAGGAGGTGAGATTATGAGTACTGATTCGCATCGATTAAAGCATACCAAAGATGGTTATTGGGAATGCAAGAGAGACGGCGCGCAGCGTGCCAGCGTAAGAGCTAAAACAAAAGCTGAGGCTGAAAGCCAAGGACGTGAAATTAGCCGTAATCAACACACAGAATTTATTGTGTATGGGTTAGATGGCAAAATTCAACGACGTGATAGTCACGGCAACGACCCTTATCCGCCAAAAAATTAGTGACTATATAATTGCGATAATATTAGTAAAATTTATGATAATAATTTAACCTCTTCTCAGTATGGACATAACGCTCCGCATGAAATATGCATTCAAGAGATATATTTAAGATTTTTACGTTTTATTTTGCAAATTTAAATGCAATTTTATTATCAATGTATGTTTAGATAATATATTGAGTTAGGCTGCTAATCAAACTGAAAGGTTCTGGCTTTAAAGTAATATCAAAGCAAATGATCAAATGCATAACGGCTGATACCTGATCTTGATTTCCTTATAATTTCGTCAATTACTTCTTGATAAATTATATAGTCTTCAGCAGTCTTGTAAATTAATCTTTTAGGATATGCTACTCTGTAATATTTAGCATAATAAGGAATGCCTTTCCTGACAATTGAATCTCAAATTGAATAGTTGTCTTCAAACTTAGTGTTTGGGAACATGTAGATACAAGCATAATGGCAAAATTTACTTGCAAAAGATGGATTAACTCGTCCACCTTTACTTTCATGTGTTCTCTCAGCTATAATTCGAAAGAGCTTGTAGTCCGTTTCTTTTGGATACTTAAGGTACTTAATCAATAAAGGTCTTTTTATCAAACAAATACGTTCTGTAATAACATCTCATCCAACCTTATCAGCATTTAAATGTGTACTGTTTTCCTTATCAACCGTAGTTACAGCACCATAAATAATTTCTCTATACTTGCTTCTGTTTACAGATTTTAACTTAAGCTGTTCTTTGAGTTTTAAAAAATAATAAGCACTGGTGCCTGGTACATCTGTGTCTTGCGTTATGTAATCTGAATCGTTATTTATATAAGCTTCATTTAATGCAATATTTCTTTTAGTAAGTTTTGGAATTTGGTAAATTTTTCCGTCGAAATTGACGCTCATCAAATGCAGCATAAAGCGTTCTTTAGATTCTTTTTCTATTTGGATTTTACCTTTTGGCATAAGTTTATTAGTTGTTTGACCCTTTGTTGGATGTTTAGTCTTTTAAGCTATTGGTATCTAGCTCTTTTAAGTGCTCAAGAAGCTTTTGGTATATTCCTTTTTCGAGATAGCCTAATGGGGCGGTAACGCTTCCAAAGCGAGCGGCTCTTAGTGGGTAGAGCATAAAGGCGTATGTTTCTTGGGCGTTGAGCTTGTCATATTGTGGTTGGCCATTTTTGTCGCGTTTCTTTTTGGTTAATTTTAGATAATCAATGCTTTGAAATTCTTCATGGTCATCCATAAATTTGTAGATGTCCTTAAAAAATTCTTGAACAGTTTCTGAGTATTCTACTATTGGTTCGATAATAATTTTGTCTTTAGGACTTTCTTGCTTGACAACACGACCGTAGTCATCTCCATCAAGTAATTCTATATATTTTGTTAATTCTTCATACACAACAGCTTTATCTTATCATATCTTTGATTTAACGCTTAGACTTTTGAGTATGGTAAAATATATTAATCAATTTGATGTATGAAAGAGTGAGGAATTTTTATGGCTATAATTATGCCTATATTTACAGTAATTGCAGCTTTATGTTTTTTCTTAGCTTTATGGTCTTATGTTTCTATCAATAGAAAAGAAAAAAAGATCAATAAAGAAATTAACTCACTTAAATCTAATGCGATTAGTATGACCCCTGATGAATTCATGAAGATGCGGAATACAAAGACATTTGGAAGGGGAAAGTATGCGCTGTCGAAAAATTTTGAGGGTGTATACGTAATTCATAACTTATCTAAAGACATGTATTACGTTGGACAAGCAAAAGAGGTTTTAAATAGGGTCAACAGTCATTTTACAGGAAGTGGAAATGGTGATGTTTACGCAGACTATAAATACGGAGATAAATTTAGTATAAGTATTATTGCTCTTGAAAATAGTGGATACGATAATTTAAATGATCTTGAGCGTGATACGATTTCGATATACAATGCATTTAACAAAGGTTATAACAAAACTAGAGGAAATCGCAGTTAGTCTTATTTAACTTTTCAGGTAGCAAGATCCACCATACGGCCTAATGTTAGAGTAATACTCTGAGCGTCGCCTTTGAACAACATTCATCCTTCAACAGATGAACCAGGAGAATATATTCCTGTTGGAATACCTTTTTCGTGAAAGCCCCAGCGATCATAGAGAGATTCTTTAAAGTCAACAGTTTTTCCTGTTTCATCTTTTATCTTAAAATCCGCTAGTGTAAGAGAATCAAATAATCCTTTGTTTTCGTACTTAACTTTAAATGCTGTAAAAGTATATATTTCGCCAAAGTTTTCTCTTTGAAAAGTTTGTACTTCGGAAACAGTAACATTCATACCGTCTATTTCTTTGTATGGTTCGCCAACTTTGAGGTTAGAGTTCAAAACAAGAATTAACCAGTATGCCAATAGCAGAGCAAAGATTATTCCTCAAATAATTAGAGCTAATCTTGCAGCACGTTTTTTTGCGTCATTCAAATTCATATAGACAATTTTATCACATTGTTGGGGAAGATTTGAGTTGTCGGGTGGTGTGTGTGTGTAAAGTTTTTAGGAAATTTGTACACACTATTTTTAAATAAAATCTTGAGAGAACCAAACTATAATCTTTTAAAACAAAAACAAAATTAAAAGAAAGGCTCTCTCATGGCATATATTAACACACGTGAACAACT
>JAZRZI010000036.1:0-44064 GCA_045601325.1 Bacilli bacterium | reverse complement strand
TAACAGGAACCAAAAAGACTAAGGATTTTGAGGTCCTTAGCCTTGTTTGATTATGTGTTTTGTCCCCAAAGGAATCCTCAGTTATTTTATAAGGTTTTATTATCAAATCCCCATAAATCCCCATTAGAATCCTCAGAGCCGGATTTTGAGGTCCTTAGTCCTTATTTGTTATGTTGTTCCTCCCCATAGGAATGAAGAGATATTTAATGTGATTTTTCACTCAAATCCCCATAAATCCCCATAGGAATGAAGAGAACCAGAATTAGTCAGAGTATTTTCTTCTCTTGAGAAGTAATGTTAGTCCTAATGCAGAAACGATTGCTAAAATGCTGCTTGAGACGATAATAGAACCGCCACAACCTTTCTTCTTGTCATCATCGTCATCAGGATCATCAATTGGCTCAGGATCAACTGTTGGATCGACACCACTTACAATTCTGAAGTGTAGATCTTTTGTAACGTTGAATGTGATGAATCCATCTTCAAGTTTGAATTCAACTTCTTGAGAGTTTGCGCCTGTATAGACTAAGACTTTGATATCAGCAAAGTTCTTGAATAACTTCATATTGATTGTGATATCATTCTTGACTTCGAATGTCTTACCAGATTTCTTGAATTTCAAGACTACATCTTTTGTGAATGTATCTATATCAGTAATTGTAGAAGTCATTTCCAATGAAGCTGACATATTCTTATTAATAACAGTGATGTGGTTTTCATCTTCCACTCTTGTGTAAGCCACAGAGTTAGCGCCAGCCATATCGAATGCTTTTAAGAATAAGCAATTTTTACCAGTAAGGTCTGAGAATTTAATGTCGACGTAATAGCCTTTGTCGTCTTTTTCAGGAAGAACTGCAGAACCAGAAACGTTAACGTATGATAAGTAATCTTCTGTGTAACGAACTCTAATGTATTTTTCGCCGTTATTTTCTACTTCATCAACAGATTTGATTGTTGGTGCGCCACTATCAATGTGGATTGTGTAAGATTTTGTGTACTTAGAACCATCTGTTAATGTGTAATCAAATTCCATTTCATATTCACCATCAGGATATAATTCACCTTTGGTGTATGAAACTGTGCCATCTTTAGCAACATGTTCAATGTTTTCGTAAAGTGGGATGATTGTGTAAGCTTCATGAGCACAGATACCAGAACTCCAGTAATCCGCAACCGCAAATGACTTGAATAATGGCCATGCTACTTCTTTACCAGATGCATCTTCTGTTGCGCCGAATAATGAGTCATACATGTGGTCTACTAATACGACTTTGCCAGAAGCTTTATTTGTTAATGTAATAGTGTTTGTTGCCACACTTCTCATAACATAGTTAGTGATGATCATTGTGTTAGCAAATCCATTATTACCAACATAAATGTTTTGTGGATCGTATTCACCTGTATATGGGTTGAAACCGACACCTGTTAATGATTTAGCGTTTGTATCAACCATATCTCTAAGTTTCTTTTCGCTTAATAAATAGCCTTCCATAGAAACATCTTCAAAACTATCAAAGTTACCATAAACCCAGTCAGATGAGAAGTCAGCATTTGTGAAACCACCGAAGTAACTTGCAACACCGCTTAATAAATCAGAAGCGTATAATCTACCAGCTTCTTTTTCAAATGCGAATGGTTCAATTGGGATTGCACCACTAGCGTCGCCATAGAAACCTAAGAAAGGAATGCTTAAGTCTTCTTGGCCATCAGCTTTTAAGATAACATAACCTTCAATGTAACAACCGTATGGGAAATTATCATTGATTGTTTGTTTTTCAGAAGCGCTGAGTGTGTAAGTTGGTAAGTTAATAACTTTAGTTTCATTTGCACCAACAGAAACTGTATTAGAAACTGTATCGATTAAATGATCATAAGTAGCTTGAACTGTTTTACCAACAAATTTTTCACCGAAGTTTTCATTTGTCATTGTCACTAATTCAGGACGATAGACAAGTGTTGAAGCACTATAAGTAATAGCGGAACTAGATTCATTAACGATTGTGAATGATAATTTTAAGTCGCCATTCTTAATATCGGAGTTGTTTTGTAATTCAATCTTTGCTTTATTAGATAATTTGCTTGCGTCAGTAGAACCATCTAAGTAAGCGTTTGTGTTAATTGCAGAAGCAATATTGACCATACCAGCACCTTGTCTACGAACTGATTCGAAGTTAGTGCCAAATTGATCTTTCATAGGATCTGCTGTGGACATGATTCTTGCATTGATGCTTTCTCTCCAACTTGGATTATCTAAATGTTCTGAGAGAATAAGAGCTGCTGCACCAACCATATTAGGTGTAGCCATAGATGTGCCATCATAGTAATCATAACCATTTGTAATGTATTGACCATGTGAATCTTGTGCGTAAACTGCACCGAGAATTGATTGACCTGGAGCAGAAATTTCAGGTTTTAATGTTAAGTTATGGACAGGACCATCACTTGAGAATGACGCCATGGTCTTTGCTGTAGGGTTATTAGCTTCAGTTTCCACTAATAATTGACATTCAGTAACTGTAGCGTTGTCAAATACTGCTTTATCTTTATTTAAGATGAGAATGACAGGAACGCTTGGAGTGTTACCGCTTAAATCCATACGGAAGTTGAAATCTAATTCTGTTGGGTCATTGTTAATAATGCCAACAGCGATAGCACCATGGCTGATAGCAACGTTAATCTTTTCTAAGAATGTTGTTTCACCACGATCGACGATAACGATTTTGCCTTCAGCGTCAACACCATCATAGTCATCTTCTTCGCCCCAACCACCAACTTTAACAAATTGGAATTTTCCATCTGGGTGATCGACTAATAAGTCAGTTAAATGTCTTTGAACATCATAATGGACCTCGCCATCAGCGGTGTTATAGTCTTCGATTTGATCTTTGAATGCGACTGTCTTATCACCAACAACGAATGCTGTATCAAAGTACTCTTTGTTAGCTTGAGCAGCTGCAACATCCATAACGAATGGGTTATTTGCTTCACCACTTAAGATACCAGTTTCAACCATATCAGTTGTCCAGTATTCATACATAGATGATGCGAATTGGTTTTTACCGTCGTTACCAGCAGCATAGTTAATTAACATGCCACCTTTTTGTAATCTTGTAACTAAGTTATAAAGAATACTGTCTTCGTCGAAGTCATTTAATGTGGAACCTAAGGATAAGTTAACAATATCAACACCTAATGCTTCAGCATCTTCAAATGCCTTAATCATCGCGCTGTCATATGCACCATAACTTGCGCTTGCACCAGCCATAATGTCAGCATCGGTTGGTTCATAAGCTGTAAATACGTTCATAACAGCGATTTGTGCTTTTGGAGCAATACCTTTGTATAAAGGATCGTTACCAGCAGCAATACTTGCTACGTGGTTACCATGTGGTTGGCCTTCGTCAAAGACATCGAAGTCTTCTGGACCAGCTGTTCCACTAACATGGGAAGTACCACCATAGTCATAGTAGAATGGAACTTTGTTATTCCAGTAAGTTGAATGAGTTTTATCATTCTTACCATGGAATCCAGGATTTTGAGCAATCTTTTCTTGAATGCTCTCTTTTGTTTCTTTGACAGTTACAGATGGATCAAGTGCCGTGAAGCTGTCATGTGTAACGCCTGTAGTTCCATTGATAGAGGCGTTAACCATTGAACCTGTGTCCATAATAGCGATTAATACGCCTTCACCTTCATTAGATTCTTCTGGTTTGTACATTGTGTCAGAAGAAATATTATCGGAGGCTTCGCTATGGGCAAATTCAAGAGCGTGTACTAATTCATCGTTATTTAATGGCATTGCTGCATGTTGTCTGTTGTAGTTGACATCATAAACGGAATTTAAACGACGAATAGCATCAACATGACTAGCATTAACGTTTAAAACAAAACCGTTTAATGAAGAAGTATATCTTTCTTCAACTTTGTAACTAGTTGTAATGTTTGTGAGAATTTCGCTTAATACTCTATTTTGTGATGCAAGAACTTGAGCTTCAGACATCTTTGTAGCGTCACCTTTAACTTGGACGATGATGTGAGCGTTCAATTCTTCTTTTTGCACGTTAACTTGTTTTAAGTTTGCTGAACCGACTACGCATGTCATAGCAGCAAGTGCTAAAAGTTTAAATTTGAGCATAAACATATCTCCTTTCTGGCATTTAGCCTAAATATGTTATTTTTAATTATACACATATGTTATATGCGCGCAACAAATATTGCATATGATAAAAAGAAAAGCGAGTAAGTTACTCGCTAATCAATTACTTATTTTCGCTATCAATAGCTTGGATTTGAGTTTTATATTCCTCTAATTCCTTATTATTACAGTAAACGATATGTCCTGGACAAACCTCTTGTAAAGTTGGTAAGTCTTGGGAATAATCATGAGCCAACATAGGATTATAAATAATTCTAGTTCTATCTTTTTCTGTTAAAGGATTTGGTTTTGGAATAGCGCTTAATAAGCTCTTTGTGTAAGGGTGAAGTGGGTGACGGAATAATTCATCACTGCTTGCTTGCTCGACTAATTTACCGAAATACATAACTGCGATATTATCACAGAAGTATTTAACAACAGATAAGTCGTGAGCAATGAAGATTAATGTCAATCCCATTTCTTCTTTCAAGTCATTCAATAAGTTAATAACTTGAGCACGAATGGAAACGTCGAGAGCGGAAATAGGTTCATCACAAATTAATAATTGTGGTTTCATAATTAACGCACGGGCAATACCAATACGTTGTCTTTGACCACCAGAGAATTCGTGAGGATATCTTGATGCGTGTTCTTCAACTAGACCAACTTTTTCAAGCATTTCCACCACTTTTTTGTGGTTCTCTTTTTTGTTTCTTTCACCTTGAATAATTAAGCCTTCTTGAATGATATCTTCAACAGTCATTCTAGGATCAAGAGAATCGACTGGATCTTGGAAAATCATTTGAATTTCATTCATTAATTTTCTAGGTGTATGTGTTTGGTCAAACTTGATTTGTTTAATCTTTTTTCTTTGTACGTTAACGACATCTTTAACGTGAGCTTTTATCTCATCGATTTTAACAAATGCATCGTTTAAAATTGCTTCTTTTTTGCTAGATAATTCTGGATCATTTGCGTCTAAAAGAGAGATTTCTTTTTGAGCGTTTGCCTTAATATCTTTGATAGCTAAGTTAGCTCTAATCTTTGTCCATTTGATTTCTTTTTCGTTCCATCTAGAACCCGCGCCAATACGGTAACCTTTGTAATAGATAGAGCCAGATGTTGGTTTATAAAGTTTGATAATAGTTCTACCGGTTGTAGTTTTACCACAGCCTGATTCACCAACAATACCAAAACATTCACCTTTATGAATATCAAATGATACGTTACTAACTGCTTTGAGCTTGGATTTCTTTAATCCACTCTTGAAGAAGAAGAATTGTTTTAAGTGACGAACAGAAAGAATAACATCACTATTAATTAAATCTGGTTTGCGATAAAGCTTTGGATTGATACGATATTTAATTTCATCGTGGTATTTTGCCTGCAATTCCTCATCTTTTTGGAGGTATTCTTTTAAAACTTCAGATTCGATTTCTTTCTTCTTTTCGTCTCTTTGTTTTTTAGCGTCTTCTAATAAAGATTTATCGCTAGGGAGAGGATTTTCTGCACAATAAGCTTTGAATAATTCATCTGCTTTTGCAAATTCAGCAGCATATTGATTTTTCAAGGCCTTAGATTCTTTCTTATAGCCAGGTTGAAGCTCAGTGTGGGAAGAATTGTGTTTTGAAGACTCTAGATTTTCATGATTATCATCAATGGCAGATCTTGCGCTTTGTTGAATTTCAGATTTTGGCATAGTTCCATTGTCTTTCATATTACTTTCCTCCTTTCTTTGCTTTCAAAGAGTTAGAGATTCTTTCAGAAACAATCTTAGGCATTTCTGCTTTAGGTGCTCTTGGATCTAATAACCAAGTAGCAGCATAGTGTGTTTCACTAACTTTAAAGAATGGAGGTTCAACCTCGAAATCAATCTTCATAGCGTATTTACTACGAGCAGCAAATGCGTCACCTTTAGGTGGGTAAATCATATTTGGTGGAGTGCCAGGAATAGCATCAAGTCTTTCTTTGCTATCAACATCGGGAATAGATGATAGTAACGCCCATGTATAAGGGTGCTTTGGTTCAAAGAAGATTTCTTCACTATTACCATATTCAACAATTTTACCAGCGTACATAACTGCAACACGGTCCGCCATGTTAGCAACAACGCCCAAGTCGTGAGTAATAAAGATAACTGAAAGATTTCTTTCTTTTTGAATCTTTTTAATAAGTTCGAGAATTTGTCCTTGAATTGTAACGTCAAGAGCGGTTGTAGGCTCGTCACAAATAAGAACTTCAGGAGTTTCTGTTAAAGCAATAGCAATAACGATACGTTGTCTCATACCACCAGAGAATTCGAATGGATATTGTCTAAATCTCTTTTCTGGTTCTGGAATACCAACTTCATGCATAATAGCTAACGCTCTACGTTTTGCTTCTGCTTTTGTAATTCTTAATTTATTAGTTTTTTCAAGTTTTGCAGATGCTAATTTTTCGTTTAAAGCATTACGATCATCTTCGTAACGTTGTTTAATGTCCGCAATTTCTTTTCTATAATCGGAAAGAACTTGGTTTTTATATTCTTTAACTTGTTTCTTAGCTTCTGCTTTTGTAGCCTTTAATTTTGCTTTTAAAGGTGCGGCTTTGACAGCAGTTTCGGCTTGGATTTCCTTAACTTTTTTCTTAGCCTCAGCCTTCTTGCTAGCAAGGTCTTGTTTGTATGCCGCTACTTCTTCCTTAGTTGGTTTTTCGGAAGAATATTTGTGCTTATGATCAAGCACTGTTTTGTTATATTCATTCCAAGCAGCATCACATTGAATTTTGGATCTTGCCAAAGTGTTTTTATATGCGATCAAATCATCGGAAATAATATCATCATATAATAATTTAAGCTTGTTTGAATTGATCAAAGTAGCTTCAGTAATTTGTTTGCCAATTCTAACGATTGGGTTCAAAGATGATAATGGGTCTTGGAAGATCATACCAATCTTATGACCACGAATCTTGTGGAATTCTTCTTCTGCAACTTCGAGTAAGTTTTCACCACGATACATGATGGTTCCACCTTCGATAATTGCGTTAGCGGCTAAAATACCCATGATAGCTTTACTAGTAACGGATTTACCAGAACCAGATTCGCCAACGATACATAATGTTTCACCTCTATATAAATCGAAGGAAATATTACGAACCGCATGGAGAATACCATGGTCTGTCTTGAAAGAGATTACGAGGTTTTGTACTTCAACAACTTTTTCTTTGTTTTCCATATTATTGCTCTCCTCCTTTCAAGGTTGGGTTTAAAGCATCTCTTAAACCATTACCAAATAAGTTGAAACAAATCATCAATAAACAAAGGATGATTGATGGAACGAAAATCAATAAAGGTAATTTGGATAAATTTGTTTGGTTTTCAGATAAGATGACACCGAATGAGTCACCAGTATCAAGACCTAAGTGCAAGAATGATAAGCTTGCTTCAGTGAAAATGAATCCAGGAATAGCAAGAACACTTGATGTAACAATTGTGCCTAAAGAGTTAGGTAAAATGTGTTTAAAGATAAGTCTCTTGTCGCTTGCGCCTAATGTTCTAGCCGCTAAAACAGACTCACGATTCTTAAATCTATAGAATTGAGTTCTAGTTAATGATGATGTACCAATCCAACCAGTTAAGCAAACAGCAAATGCGAATGTTACTGTTTTTCTACCGAGCAATAACAACATAAGCGTTAACACGATAGTAGAAGGAATACCTGCTAATAAGTCGGTAATTCTTTCCATAACTAAGTCGACAGTTCCGCCATAGTAACCAGAAACTGAACCCCAAATGATACCAATTACGAAACAAATAGAGAAACAGCAAATGGATAATAATAATGAATTTTTCAAACATCTGAAACAGTGTGTGAATAAGTCTCTACCATTGTTATCACTACCAAAGACAAACTTCGGCATAGATTTGTAACCTAAATATTTGTAAAGTTGGACATTACATGTTAATTGTTCAATTGTTTGTCCAGCATAAGTGGTTTTGGAATAGCCAGTGATGTAATGGCCTTCTGAGTCTTCTGTTAATGGACATCTCGAACTGAGAATTTCAATATATTCATCAGCTTTAGAAGGATTTGATCTTACTTTTGCCCAGTCAATTGTCATCCAACCTTTTTCAACATAAGAATTAATTTCTTGATAACCAATGACTTTACCTGATGTAAATCCAAGTGCATGTTCATACATATCGTATCTATATCTAACAGATGCGTATTCAGCACGTAACACTGTGGAGTCACCATTAGAAACCCAAAGACCTCTATCTGCTGGAGTTAAAAGACATGTAGAGTTAGGATCGATAATGCTGAAATCTTTAATATCTTCTGCTTTTTCTTCATCAGCACATGAGAATAAAACATTTTTGAATAAAAGATATTGATGCTTTTCGGCTTTATTTTTAATTTCAAATCTCAAACGGCAGAAATTGCCTTTTTCAAGACCGTTATCAGAAAGAACTTTAGATAAATTCAATTGTAAAGGTTCTTCTTCATCAGTTGGATAATCTGTGCTCCAATCTTGGACTGAATACATTGTTGGAGTGCCTTTTTGAGTAGCAGCAACCTCTAACATAATTCTATATTCAGCAAGTTCGAAATCGGTTTCTTTGACGATGGATTCATCAGTAGACATAACAATATCTGCTGTATATTCACCATCAGCAGTGATTTCGAAACCATTGTATTGACGATAATAGATATCAGATGCGCCAACGTCACGAGTAGAGATACGTAATGTACCACCAGTAAAGTTATGGCTTGCATAGTCATAATAAACGACTTCTAATTTCTTAAAATCACTAACAATAGCGGTTTGCTTGGTGAACTCGTTGCCTTCGGAGTTAACACCATATTCACCAGTTTCTTCATTGAATGATAGGACACCTGTTTTACTAACACAGCCATCCCACCATCCTGTGCCAGCTTTGAATAATTTTGGATTTAATAATTTGAGTTCCAAGTTTTGTGTGCCGGTTGTTTTATAAGGCGAAATGATTGGAATAAAGATAGATCCAAGCATTAATATCGCAATGATAATTGCGCCGACAACAGATGATTTATTTTTGCAGAATCTCTTGAATGCATCTCTTGCATAAGTTGTAGATTTAGTCTGCATTTTTTCATCTTTGATTTTTGTAGTAGAGCCTTGATCACGAACGAAAACGAAGGAATCATCATTAATAACTGGTTGTAAGTTTTTATTTTCTTCTGCCATATTATCTTTCCCCCATTCTGATTCTAGGATCGATGAATCCATAAGAGATATCACAAACCACAGCAGCGCATAATGAGATAATGGAGAAGAACGCCATATCAGCCATTAAGACGTTGTAGTCACTACCTGAAATGGAATCAAGGAACAAGCCACCAATACCTTGAATTCTATAGATATTTTCGAGAATCATAGAACCACCTAAAATGCCAACGAATTCAGCTAAGATGCCAGGTACGATAGGGACCATAGCGTTTCTTAATGCGTGACGGATGATTGCTTGTTTTTTTGTTAAACCTTTAGTACGTGCTAAAAGCAAATATTCACTTTCCATAACTTCACATAGTTCAGCTCTAACAGCTCTGCAATAAGCACAGATTGAACCGACGGAAAGTAAGAACACAGGCATGATGTAACTCTTAGCTATAAGAGCAGGATCATGACTGGTTGTAAATGTTGCAGGAAGTATGTGCCATTTGTAACCAACATAATATTGAGTGAGAATAATTAAAACGAATCCTGGAATGGAAACGAGCAACATAATAACAGTAGAAATAAAATTATCAATAAATTTGTTTTTATGTAATGCAGCAACGATACCAAGAATAATACCAATTGGAACAGATACGAAAACAGACCAAATGTTGATCTTAATTGAGTTAGGTAAACGTTTCATGATGATAACGATAGCGTCAACGTTAGGCCAAACGGATGTAGATGTACCCCACTCACCATGTACGAAAACGTTTTTGTACCACATAAATAATTGTTTTAAAATTGGTGTTTGATAATAGTATAAACCATTAAAATAGTCCACTTCTCTGGCACCCGAAATTTTTACTGGACTAGTGTAAACATATCCTAAAAAGACTTGCTTATTTAAGTAAATTGCACGGGCTGCTTCTCCTGGTGGCTTTTGGAATGGTAACAACTTCATGAGAATAAAAGTAATACTCAAGATAATAAACGTTGTTACGAAAGCCAAAATAAGTCTTTTTATAACATATTTTCCCATAATTTTTATACCTCCTTTAATGCGAATAAAGTGTTGGGAAGCGATTGCCTCCCAACACTTATAATTATTTAATAAATGATGAATTAAATCAAATATGATTTACACTTATTAATTTTGTGGAATACCTGGAATATAGTTACCCCAAATTGTTGCATAGAATCCAACAGATGCTTCAGTCTCACCTGCTAATTGTTGTGCAAAGTAAACATCTAAACCTTGATCATAGAGAGATGCATTAGGGAACCATGTTAACCATAAATCGATACAACCAGCAGAAATAGTAAGTGTGTAAATTTCTTCGCCGTATTCACCTAATTCATTACTTAATTGCCATAAGCAGAAGTAGACTTCATCAGTGATGTTTTGAACTCCATCAAGGAATACAGAACCATTGAATAAGAAGTACATTTCTGTGTAATCAGAGTAATTGCTATCAGTTGTTGCGTACAAGCAAACGTAAGCAAGATCTGTTTTAACTTCTTCTAAATCAACGCCTAATGAGTGGATTTCGAATGTTAATGAACCATCAGCATTTCTAACAGGGTTTGATTCAAGCCATGCTTCGTATGTTGGTGAGTTAGCGCCATCAACGATGTAACCACCGTGATCAGCAGCTGTCCATAAGCCATCAAATGTCCATAATTGGCCATCATATAAGAGTTCTGCGTATTCGTTTGTTGGAATACCCCAGTTAAGAGTGAATGTAGAAGAGTTGTCGCTCTTTAATACTTCAAAGAAGTTTAATGGGTTTAAGGAGTTACCTTCAACACCACCAAAGCCAATATCGAATTGGCCGACCATCATCTTTTTATAGTAAACGTCAGACCAAACTTGTGGGTAGAAGTGTGTAACTTCAAGTTTTAAGCCACCACCACAGTCATTGAATGCGTCTGTGATGAATTTTGCTAAAGGTTTTGCGAAATGGTCTTCGTCAGAAGCACTTTGCCATGCCATTTCGATTGAAATAGTATCGCCAAGTTTGTATTGACCATCAGCGATGAGTTCATCAGATGCTAATTTGAATGCAGCTTTTGCTTTTTCAAGAGAGAAGCCAAATTCAGTACCTTCTAAGAATTCTTCCATAGCTTTTGCGTGAGCTTCAGTGTCGTTATAGTGGATACCATTTTCAGGATCTGAATAGTAAGAAGAACCAAAGTAATCAGCACTTGGTGTGTAACCTAATGTTGCAGCAAATGTCTTTCTATCGATTGCAAAGCTTAAGCCATCGACGAAGTGTTTATTTGCCATAGCTGGTTCACATTCCCAGTAGTTAGCTGGTGCAGTTTGTGTAATTGAACCATAAACACCGAATAAATCAATCCATTGATCTTGTGTACATGTGTTGAGGTTTAACTTTGTTGTAGTTGCACCTGGAATCATGACTGTTCTTGGATCGTTTAAGAAGTCGGATAATCTTGTAGATGGAATTGTAACAACGTCTAATTGGTAACCGTCTGCTAAGAACATCTTTAATGCAGCTTCAGTATCACCAGTTGTTAATGCTGGGAGAATATCCATATGAACGCCTTCAATGTAGTAGTGAGAAGGACGTGATGTATTTTTGTCTTCACCATAGACATAGTTAGGGTTTCTCTTCCAGACGATGAGGTTATCTTTAACCCAATCTTCAAGGACGTATGGACCAGTTGTTAAGAATGTATCAACTGGGCTTAATGTTGCTGAGTTGTTGAATTTACCCCATAATTTGACACCATTTGCTAAGTCATTACCACCTAAAGCAAGGAGGAAGTCTTCTGGAACTGGAGCAAACATGCTGCTATTTAAGTAATATGCTGCCCAGAATGGAGTTTCTCTAGAAGTCAAGTTGAATTTCAAACATGCACCATATGTAGGGTCGTTAACAACATGGACACCAACGTTATCGAATGCTTGTTCATTGAAACCGCCAGCAGATGCTTTAACGTAAGCTTCACCACCGACTAATGAGCCAGGGTTAGAATCTTTAACTTCAGCATTACGTGCAACACCGAATGCTTTTGTGTAATACACCTTATAAGGTGTTAAGTAGTCTTCAAGTTGTACTTCTCTGTTATTGAATTGACTTAATGTAGGATCTTTTGAAAGTGTGCTGTATTTCAATTGACTACCAGTTTTAACAGGGATTAAGTATTCTGAAGATGCGCCATCTTCTCCTGGATTGACAGGGATAGGTTGATCGGAACGAGCTAAGTCAGCAACGTGCCAAATGAAACCTGTACGTGTTTCATCCATGATGGAATCGAAATAAGCACCTGAGCTGTAACCGACTAAGCTACTAACGACAGAGCCTTGGTCATCCATATAGAGCATGTTTGCAGGGTCACTTGATGTATAAGAGTGATAATACATCTTATATTTTGCATCAGGTTCACCAGCTAATGGGCCTTCTAATGTACCTTCTGATAAAGTACCAAAACCAAAGTCTTTAATGTAAGTTGGTGCTGGTCTCTTAACACGAGGGTTATACATTTGATAACCACCATCTTCGTAAATTGTGATACCTGTTAACTTATTATCAACAGCCCATTTTTCCAATACGCCGATGATTTCAGTTCTTTCAGCATTTGATTTCTTAGAGAAATCGTAAAATCCACTTGCCTTAGGATAGAAGGATACAGTACATGTTGCAGTTTTACCATCAACAGTAACTGTAATTACTGCGCTACCTTCTGATGCAACAGCGGTAACAAGACCGTCTTGATCAACTGTAGCAACTGTTGGATCTGATGATGACCATGTTTGTGTGTAATCTTCTTCTTTTGCACCACCAACAAGAGTCAAAATAGCATCCAAGTCGAATGTGTCGCCTTCGCCGACAAAGCTGATTGAATTTTGGTTCAATGTGACAGCTGTACATGCTGGTTGTTCGGTAGGTCCGCTCTTTTTACAACCAACTAATGCGCCGGAGATAAGGAATGCACTTGCGACTGTAAAGATAAGTTTTTTGCCTTTCATCGTTTTGCCTCCTTTAATTGCATTAACGAATGCATATCTTAGAAAAACAACTAAATCAGCACGATTTTAGAAGTTTGGTAAATATTTTATGCTTTTTTTGTGTGATGTCAATAAAAAATAAATCGCGTGCGGAAACTTTGTATAAATAACACACGCGATTATAAATATAAAACAATAGGTTAAATTAACAACAAAGAAGCGCTATTAAAGAGGCTAATAAGTCCACCAATCCAACAATAAAATATGCAATAGAGTTCTCTCTTGTAATCTTTTCTCCACTTTTTCTTCTTTCAGAATATTCGGAATATGTTTCCTTATAACCATTCTCTTTTTTATGTCTTCTTGGGTAATAAGAAAAAATGTAAAAAGTTCCAAACCCAGACACTAAAACTAATCCGCCAAAGAATATCATTAAGAAACCCGCAATGGTAAGTCCATTTATATAAGATTCAAAAAAATCCCAACCATTTTGGATACCGGCATATAAAAGCATTATGCCCACCGATAACACAAAGGTCACAACAATTCTAATCCAGTTATGTTTGAAAAATTTTTTAAGCATAGTGATAGTTTATATAAATCCTTGTTAATAAGCAAATAAGATAGCAATTAATGCTAACAAATCGTGTTGGGAAACGAAACCTTCTATCTCATAAAGATATCTACCACAATATTCTTTGATTTTATTACCTTCAATCGTGTACAAATATCTACCACAATATTCTCTTACATTATTACCATCAACTTGGAGAAGATATCTACCACAGTATTGGCGAATTTTATTGCCTTCGAGTTGATAAATATATTGACCACAATATTGTCTAATGTTATTGCCATCAATTTGGTACAAATATTTGCCACAATATTCTTTAATTAAACCATTATCAATTTCTAGTAAATAAGGTCCACAATATCTTTTAAGTTTTGCCATATTTTTTTCTCTTTTCGTTAATATTTTAATCAAAAAATCATAATTTAACTAAATTAATTTGTTAAAAATAACATTTTTGATAAAATTATTTGCATGAAACCAATTTTTAAAACATTATTTATTTCTTTTACTTTGGCCATGCCACTAACTTTGGTAGTTAAAGAAAATACTCTAAAATCAGCTAACGCATTAAGTGGTTACCAAATAGAAAATGGTGAGGTTGTATCTCTAGATTTTGATAAGAGCAACTCCACTATTTGGGCGTATATTTCTAATAATGATTATACTGCCTACCCTACCACTAGCGGCTATTATAACACTATAGCCCAAGATGTAGCTGATCATACTTTAAACACATTAGATAAAATCCAGGTTAACGGACAAAGTTTATCCAATTATGTCGCACAAGTTAAATTCAACAAATATCAAAGACCATATTTGGGTTTCGAACTAAACTCTGCCGGCACAAATTTAACTGCTAACGAATTTTATGTTCCTGCTGGAACTGAATTTCCATCATTTTCAACCATCCAAGGAACAAACAAAGCATACGTAACAACTCGTGATGTTACATTTCAAAAAGTTTGCAATAATTTTGGTGATTATTTCTTAGAAACAGTCGATGTTGATGTGATTGGAGTTTTACAAACCAACCTAAGCGAAGCAAATAGTATTGTTTCTTTTGCGTTATCCGAAACCGATTATTCTGGTCAACCGGAAAACAAACACTTATGGGCAACTGATGCAGCTGCAAATAGATTAAAAATCTTGCCTATTGGTAATGGCATAACATACAATGGATCAACCGCATGGAGCTTCCCTGCTGGCAAATTCAATGATTCCGCGGAACCAATGGTAAATTTTAGCAATCATCCAAGCGATTTTGCGATGAGAAAATCTGGCAATACATCAGTCAATGACATCACCATTCCAAAAGGTTCATTATTCCCATCTTATGGATATACATTCGGTGAAAACGCAGTAATATTTAGAACAAAATCCACCGTTAAGTACGTAAATAATGGAACGGGATTTGTTCCTCAATATGATGAAATTAATACTGTTATAGATTCAGCAGAGATGTATAACCAACCTGATGGCACTCATTTTGTTGCATTATCTTTAGCAAATTCAGATTATGCAGCTTCTACTTCTAATAACTTTGTAACTTTAGATTGTTTGAGCAGAACTAACTTTGCTACTAATATCAAAATTAATGGCGCGACAGTTAATCAATCATCCTTAGATCACTATGTGAAATTCAGCAATCAAAACAAATTTGGTTTTAAAATAACTACTGCTCAATATCAAAGCTTAAAAAATATCACTATTCCAGCAGGCACCACTTTCCCAACATATAAAATGGTCAGTGGCGAAAACATCTTCCAAAGATTAGTGACAACACAAGATATAACATTAAACTTCCACAATGACGAATTCACAAAAGATGGTGAAAAATATTACATCGATAATGATATCTTAAGATTATCTTCTTCTGGTTCAGGCGCAGATAAATCAATTGATTTCATTTTAGAAAGTTGGGATTGGCCAGGAAAAGCCACTTTATCAAACTATGTATTAAACAGTTCAGCGTCGTTACCAACATTTAACACTGTATATAACACTCATAGTAAAGTTCACGCTTACGACGCTAACGATAACGAATTAACATTTACTTCTGAATCATTTATCAACGTTTGGGGTGGAGACAGAACATTCGCGTTGCGTTTATTAAACGCCGATGTCAATTTCTCTAAATTAAAGAAAGTTTATATTGAAAAAGGCTGTGAATTCCCTACATACGCTGGATTTGAAGCCACAAATAAGGGTTCATCCTCTAACGATGGTTCAGTATATAAAACAACTAAAGATCAATATTTCTACTATGAAAATGGTGTGTTTGTTGAAGGTAGCAAATATCATGAAACTACCACTTCAGTAACAGCGGTTGAAGAAGTAAATAGCAAGGAAACCAATTCATTCTTTAGATTTAAATTAACTAACTCTGATTATCAAGGGGTGTCAGCAACAACAAATATTGCTACATACTCTAATAAGTTAAACGATTTGAACACAACTGGTTTTATCCTTATTAATGGTAAGCCACTATCATCTGATACAGTTTATCCAAATAGTGAAAAATTCATCAATTTATTCGGTGAAAATAGCACTTATTCTTTTAGAACAACAGGTAACCAAACTGGTTGTTATTATGAATCTAGTTCTGTGAGATATGAAACAGAAGATTTGTCTGTTTATGAAATTATTGTTATGAAGGGATGCCAATTCCCAAGCTATGCTTATATCACGGGTCAAACAAGTTCATTACAATGTTATGTTGCTGATAGAGACTATGTCTTTGTCTATTTTGATGGAAGATTTGTCTTATCAGAAAACTTAAACTATCCTCAATACGAGGATACATCTATCAAATATATTGGCATGAGAGATAAGGGCACTACTAACAAATCAATCGACTTTGTTCTCAATAACTTCGATTGGCCTAATGCAGAAACTATTTCCGATATCGATATTAGAACCACTGTTCCATGCGATAACTTAAATAATAGGATACTTATCATAGATAAAAACAATCAAGAACACTTAATAGCATCAAAAGAAAGATTCATTAATGTTTGGGATAGCGGAAGCACACCTTTATTCTCTTTAAGAAACCCATTAGATGATATTTCTAATGTCAAATACGTTAGGATTTATAAAGGCGCTGAATTCCCAAGCTACAGTGCTTATCTTGGCGAATCAACATTACGTTATAGATTAGAAAATACCACTACATACTATGCAGATTTAGATGGTGCGTTCTATTTAGGAAGTGGATTAACCATTGAACAATACGCGATCAACTTTGCAGATGCAATGGGCGAGATATGCGCTAATTACGATGGTGTTTCGTCAAATAAAACTGCATTAGAAAAGAAATTCTATGCTTTCCAAAACATCTATCAAAATGAATTCACACAAGAGCAGAAGCAAGGTTTATTAAATAGTGAAGACTCTGATATTTTAGAAATGTTAGAAAGATACGAATTTGTTGTGGGCAAATACGGCTTAACAAATTTCTTAAATGTGGACATTTCCACTAATCCGCTATTCACATTGCCTGGCAAATCAGGTGGCTTAAATATGATTATTGTTGCAGCCTTATCAGCATCATTAATCGCTACCGGTTCATATTTAATGTTAAGAAAGAGAAAGGGTGAAAGATAACATGAAAAAGAAATTAATATTTGGTTTATCTTTAGGTGTATTGCTCACCACCGCTACTGGATTAACAATCGCCTCTTTAACTTCCACTCCTGAAAGACCAGTATATCATCCTGCAATGGCGGTATCTGACGGCTACACAATGACAATAAATAAAATAGATGGATATTCATTTGAATATTCACCATTTGAAGAAGAATTCAAAAAGAATAACTTCAATGAAGATCCGATTTCCTTCCGTTATAAAAGAGCATCTTCTTACTCTAATGGCTTAGTAACATTGTCAGGTGCTGGTGATGGAGGATTTATCTATAATCCATGGTTAAATACATCAAAAAACTATAATGGTTTAGATGGAATTGACTCCATTACAGTGAATTTCAACACTAAAAAAGGCAAATTGCATCTTTCCTATGGAATGAGCAGCAACGAATATCTCGATACTGTTGAACTAACTAGTGGAATTGAACTTTCTTTAGAAGGAATCAATCCAAGCCATATTAAAATTATTAATACTTCTGGAGCAGGACATGAAAACGAAGTAAGTATTGTTTCTATCAGTGTCCACTACCACAGTTATACATTCTATGAAGAACAATCAAGTGAGTTCGAGACTGTCATATCATCTGTTTCTTTAACATCTATTAATGTTGGAAGTTCCATTACTTTGACTCCTGCTGGAGATAAAGGAGATATCGCAAATAATAATTACTTGAGATTTAATTACAAATCAAGTGAGAACTTAGAAGGCACTATTAACTATGTTAAGAAAGGTTCAACCACACAATATAGTGAACCTATATTCTTATCAAAGAATGATAAAGTATTCTCTACATTCTTAGATGCATTTAGAAACTCCGCAAAAGGTAATTTTGCTAAGGTTATCACTTCTATCACATTAAAGAACGTTGGACATTCAACCGCAACATTCTCATTAACTAATGTTGGTGTAAGTTCAAGAGTCTATTATCGTAACGATACTTACTACGTTGGTGATAACATGGTTAGACTTGGCATCTCTATGCGTTATGGTGGATCAATTGTCAGTGTTCAAAACGTTTCCACCGCAAGCGGATATAACATTCAAGAATATGTTACTACTGATGGAGAAATTAAAATTAGAAGTGCGGATAATAATCCAGATGATATCAATAATGTCATCAAAACACATCCAAACTTAGCGAATATCTATGATTTAGGTAGAGAAATTCAACAATCATATTACATCGGTGTCGATGAAACTAATGGTTATACACGCCATAAATATAATAATGCATATGTTGACTATAACCCTGTTCAAGCTGGTGACCAAAATAGAAACGAAAGCAAGATAGTTGATTACGAAGTTAAACGTGGCGCTAGTGAAAATATCACCTCTATTTATGTCAAAGTAATGGCGTGTGACTGGGCTGATAGCAACGCATTAACTAAATCTTATATGGAGAACACATACACAGTTGATAATGGATTAATCTATGTTAACAATAGATTTACTGATTGGTCAGGATTTAGCAATTATCCATTTGATGATGGCTACATACCAAGCTTTATTAGCACAGCAACCGCTCAAGCTAATGGATGGGGCAATAGAAATACAGTTAAAGGATATTTGGGCTTTCAAACAGCAGAACTTCCAGCGGTCTATATTGCTCACCCATTAAATTACTTCTCAGCGATGTATGATGGACAACTTGTCTTTGACAAGAACCAAGGATGGGATCAAGGCACAACTGCAATTGAACATTTGAGCAACGCTAACATGCAAAGCGCTGGCACCTATAACGGTTGGGAAACATATAAATCTGGATTATCTTCTAGAAGTTATCACTATACTTTAAGAAATCACTCTGAGGATTGGCTGGGTTACTTCAATGAAGATAAGTTTGGTGTTGGTATCTATATGCCTGCCACTTCTTTCAACAGAGATGGCAACTATAGACATATTTTCAGCAGTGGTAACTTATACGAATCACATAATGCAAGTGATAAGAAAAACCGTTATTATTTGGATGAAAACTACAATACAAAGACAGCAAGTTATTCTAAAGGATTATGGGGCATTGGTAAGAAAGACTTAACTCTTGAAAGTGCCTTAACCGATAACACAAACTACTGCACTACTATCTTAGGCTTCTATCCACATGAATATGTCACATTAGATTGGACATACGCCATTGGAGCGGACTACTTAGCAAACTTAAGAACCAAGTTCAATAATCTAAAAACAAATAGCACAATCAATAATGACTTCACCGTTTGGTCTGGTGCAGAAATCTAAAAATATATTTCTAATACTTATTTAATATAAACTGTTGTGGAACCTTGCATTTTGCAGGGTTTTAAATTCAAATTAAACCTATTTATTTATATAAAATTTTAATAATTGTTCCTTTGAATAAATTCCATAATTCTGAGGAACATTGCATTCTAATATATCTTTCCCAAGTTCATTTTTGTTTTTATAGAATTCTTTGTTGGAAATTTTTTGATACCAAAACAAAACTTCATCCATCGTTGGAGTGTCAATTCTTAAAATCAACGCGATTGCTTTTAATATGCATAACCCATTAGGGAAATCCGCTAGAAAATATCTGCTGGATAAATCAACATAGTATTTGCCATCTTTTTCTATCATCGGTGAAGTTAAATCGTGAAGCGAGTTAATTGAACTAATTTTGTTAGTTAGATGTATATCATCGTCACTTTCATAATGAATTAATAAAGAAACAACATTATCTAAATTAAGTTCTTTTAACACGTCTTTAAATGATTGAAGCTCTTTATCACATCCAATTAATTTCTGACTTGATTCAATTGACCAAGATCCATAAAAAAGCGGATTAGCATCATATCCATAATCAATCTCATGTTTGTTGAATAATGTATAGAGTCTTGACGTATGCAAGATTGGATTGGAAGGAGTTAATGTGACATTTAGATAGTTATCCAGCACAGTGGACTCCATATTGAATACTCGTTTAATAATGGATTTGAGCTCACTGTTTTCAATACTAGGAATGCTGCTTACATGTAATCCACCTTTTCTTCTTCCAGAAATAGTGGCAACACTGCCATATTCTTTTAATCTATAAACAGCAGGTACTCTTTGTAAACCGATTAATCTACATCCTTTATCAATAACAGGTTTAAAAACAAATTCAGCGCCACCTGTGCCAGGAAGTACAATTATATCTGTGTTTGGCAAAATCACATCCACTAATTTATTAACAAAAGATTTAAAAACATTACTAGGTAATGTAACAACTAAGATTGAACAATTTTGGCAAACTACATTTAAATCATCAGTCACACACGTTAGTTCGCCCTTGAAAGAAGATGAGGTATCACTATCAATAACCGTTATAACCTTTTTAAATGCTTCAACTTTGGATGTATACATATAGACTCTTTCTTTACGGAAGCCTAATTCCCCCGCTAATTCTAAGCCGATATTTCCACCACCAATAATTCCAATTCCGTTTCTATTCATAATTAAATCTTATGTGCTTTCATGTATTCTTTATAATCAACTTCTAAAGAAAATCCTTTGTTATAATGATGGCCTTGTTGCTTTTCAATAGGCGGTAACTCCATATAATCATGAAATACCCATGTGAGATATCCATCATAATTAGCCGGGCAAACCGCTTCAATATCTTCAAAAGGAAGCTTTACACCTTCCCCAAAAAACTCTCTTGGCATCGCAGCTCTCTTTGGGATGTTGCCCATGTAGTTCGCGACCATCATACTCTTGTCATAATCGTGTCTAGTCACAATAAAATCTAGCCATCTATTTCTTAAATGTAAGAAGTTCATCCACCATGTAAGAAAGGCCACTATGTTAAGGCCTATATCTTTCAAAATTGTGCCTTTCTTAGGTTTTCTAAATAAGCCAGGAAGATACATCATAAAGACATTAAACCAAACATAATAGAATCTGTGTCTAAATTTCTTTGCTGGTTTCATTTTCTTAGAAACACCATCAAGAGGAAAGATATCAATCCATACACCATGGTTGATTCTATGATTTTTAAAATAACTTTCGATAAATGTGGTCCTAGAATCTCTAATTTTTGCAAAATTATATGTGTAATGTCTATCAGTTTTATCACATTGGACAAAATAATAACTAGGAAACTTATCTTGCATTTTTAAAAGCTTATTATAGTCTTTTCTAGGCATCGCGACATCGATATCATCATCCCATGGGATGAATCCTTTATGTCTAACAGCGCCTAAAGCAGTGCCGCCAATAAGAAAATAACGGAGATTGTTCTCTTCGCAAACTTTAATGAAACATTTAAGTAATTCCAATTCTTCTTTTTGTAGATCTGTCATATTTGCAAGACTCCTATCTCTCCAGTATATCAATTAAGTCTTTAATAGACTCTCTAATATATGTTGGCTGATGTTCAGCGGTTATAAATTCTTCTAATGTTGTTTCACCAGTTAGAACTGCTAACGTATCTACTCCAGCGTTAATACCCGCCATAATATCTGTATAATGTCTATCTCCAACTACTATTACATCTTCTGGTTTTACATTAAAAATTTCTTCAACTTGATAAATCATTTCAGGAGCAGGCTTTCCGATAAATGTTGGAGATACATTGCTCGCCATTTCTAATAGTTTACAAATACCACCACAATCGGGAATATACATGCCGTCTTCGATAGGGCAACGATAATCCATATTTGTGCCGATGAATTTAGAACCTTTTTGTAAATACAAAGATGCGATTCTTAGTTCATCGTAAACAACCTCTGTATCAAAAGATGCTAAAACAACATCAACAGGGTTATCAGGGTCATAATCATTAACGACTGTGAATTCTTTTTCTAACTTTTCTTTAAAAGATTGAACACCTAAAACATATAAGATTTTGTAACAGTGATTCTTTAAATATCTAATTGTAGCTTCGATAGATGTATAGAAATTATGATGATCACAACATATGCCCATTCTATTCATCTTTTTCACATAGTGATTTACATCATGAGATGAATTGTTTGTGATAAAAACAAATTCAATGTTGTGTTTTTTAAAATATTCGAAGACCTCAGGGACACAATCAAATAGTTTATTACCTAAATAAACTGTGCCATCCATATCTAAACATACTAATTTTTTCATACCTTAATTTTATTAATTCTTTTCTATAAATCAATATCATCGTAAATAAGAGAGGCAATCTTTAGATGATCACCAATAAATATATCAGGCCAATTTAATAATGACATCGTGATAACAATTGTTAACTTATTCTCACTATCGAATAAAACATAACTGCCTGCCGCACCATCCCATCCAAACTCTCCAAGTGGAATTTTTGAATCATCTTTTCTAATTCTTACTCGTTCACCTAAACCATAGGTATAATCATCACCTTGAACACAAGTGAAAGAGTTTTTGACATCAATTCTTTCAAATTGTGGGGTTTTTATTAGATTAATTGTTTCTTGTTTTAAAAGTTTATTTGTCACTACTGCGTTTGCGAATAAGCCATAGTCATCTAACGTAGAAATTAATCCCGCTCCACCAGATTCATATGTTTTTGAAATATTAAAATCCGTGAACCAATTAAGTTCAGCTTCTTTAATCTCGCCATTAGGCTGAACATTGTATAAAGTTGCAATTCCTTTTAAGTCGTCTCTATGTTTGAAAGAAGAATTATGCATACCAAGAGGTTTGAAAATGTATTCATTTATATAAGATGAGAATTTCATACCAGTAATTTTTTCAATTACCGCGGCTAATATGTCGTGACAAAGACTATATTGGAATCTATCACCAGGATAGAAATCTAAAGGATGGGATAATAAAGCTTCTAGGCTTTCTTCTAATGATAAGTCTTTATCTTTATTAGCCAAGATTTCCGCTGTAAAACGATCATAATTGAATCCAGCGGACATTGTGAGCAAATGTCTGAGGGTGATTTTATCACCAACATAATGTCTGAGGGTGATTTTATCACCAACATATTGTTTTTCCCCGTTTTTAGAGAAAATGAAGGCCTTTTTGAAATTTGGTAAGTATTTGATTAATTTATCATCTAAGCTCGCTCTACCTTGCTCAATTAAACGCATAAAGCCCACGACAGTGACTGGTTTAGACATTGAAAACATTGCAACCTTGTCGCAACTATAATATTCACTTCCGTTTGTGGAAATATAAGAAAGCAAACATTCTCCATTCCTATATGCTTTAACACCAATATATGGTATTTTCTTGCCTTGGATTAATATCTTATCTATATATTCTTTTGCTTTTGTAAATTCATTCATAGCACATCTATTATATAGAAATTTTCATAACATTATTCATTTTATATCGTATTATTTTACGTTAATATTCGTGGTGTTTTCGTAGATTATATGCTTTCTACAATCATCGTTATATGTCTCAATAACAATATCGTTAATGCTTAAGCCATTAACATAGTTGAAGTAAAATCCTAACGCTGGGGTAATATCGCCAAAATTTGAAACTTCAGGATATTCATCTCCACGCATTGTGAATTGTTCAACCGCTTCTTTCCTACCACCATCAAGAATAAAATGCATTTTCTCAAAAGAGATATTTTCTATAGGGCTTTCTTTTAAACCGCTGATGATTGAACAAGTTTGCCATGTACCACTTTCTCGGTATTCTTCTCCAGAGTAATGACCAGGAAATTGTCTGTGGCTATTTGCCTTATATAAAACATAGTAACATGGAATAATTTCACATGTTTGATAAGGCCCTTTAGCGGACATGTTACAAAATCTAACATTTTTAATATAACCAATATCAGTTCCCTTAGGAGCGCGCATTCTTTTGCCAACAAATACAAATATTGGAGTAGCTACATTAACCATATCAATATTTTCAAAGGTAAAGTTTTCTATTTTTGCTCCATCTACAGTTTCTAAAGAAATGCCTGTTATTCTTGTATCACTCATCTTAAGATTTTTAAAAGAAACATCATAAAAGCCACCATTGGTTTCTGTTCCAATCTTAACGCAATTACATCTAGACTTTAAAACACAATCATGTGCAAAAATATTTTTACAATAATCAAAACGATTTAAATTAAATGTGCTTTTTAGAACAATACAGTCATCTCCTGCTTCTATATCGCAATTTCTAATTTCAACATTCTTGCAGTTATCAGGAGAAATACCATCAATATACACTCTCATTTTAATGTTTTGACAAAGTATATTTTCAGAACTAATGAAATACAGAGCTAAATCAGTAGCGTTCAATATTTTTAATCCATCTACTAAGATATCTTTTGATTCAGAGAAAGTTATGCACTTGGCTCCTCTATGAACGATATCTCTAACGTTCTTCTCATCCCATTGAGAATCCATATCAATAGTGCCTTTTCCAATAAACTTTACACCCTCGACATGATTGCCAAAGAACAAAGAAGGTTGGAAGTAACTATGAGACTGATCTTGGTACAAAGTAAAGTCTTTATGTTCACTAGGTAAAAAAGTATCAAATTTATCACCAATGATTGTCGCATCACTATCGATTTCGATAGTTAAATGACTTCTTAAAATAATGGAAGATAACAAATAATATCCTTTAGGAAAGAAAAGAACACTATTCTCTTCTAAAGAATTTATTATTTTTTGTAATTCATTTGTTTGATTAACAGTCTTACTACTAACCAAACCATTTTCTAAAACGTTAATAATTTTATTCATATATTTCTTGAATTAATAACAATGTAAAGCAGGCGGACCAGTTGTAATCACTAATGGAGTGAACGTGCTTTCTATAATCTGGTTCTTGGAGAGGCTCGCCTTTTCTATGGCACATAAAAGGAGAGACTTTATTTTCGGCATCATAAAATTCAAATACAACACCTGTTTTTAAATACCATTCATTAACTCTTTCTAGAGTAATTTTTCTAAGTTCATCTGCCAATTCAAAATAACCATATTTTCTAAGCCCGATAATAATGAAATAGTTAATATTTAGCCATACTCCACCACGCCACATATCGTTTCCGAATCTTGGATCTTTTTTCGAAATCGAAGCGAGAGGAAATTCTGTCCACAATAATGAAGGGTCTATTAATGTTTTTACCATTCTTTCTGCTTGTTCCTTAGACGCTATTCCTGCAAACAAAGGTAGGAAACTTGAATGAGTTAAAACCTTAGTAAGTTTGCCACTGAATAAGCGATCATAGAACATACCAGTTTCCTCATCCCAAAGATAGGTTTGAATATTTGAAGAAACATCGTTTGATAAATCAAGCCATTTTGTAGCTTCCTTTTTGTTCCCCAATATTTGATATATTTTTGAAAGACATTTTGCATCTAAAGCAAAATATGTTGAGAAATCTATGCAGTCCATTTCTTCATCAAAATCAAATCTTGGCGAATTGTCTAAACCGCTTTCACCACATTTACATTCTGTGTATTCGGCTTCAGTTTTCCATTCTAATAAATGATTATGATTAACATCGCGATTATTAAGATCATAAGTTAAATATTTATCTAAATTAGTGACGGCTTCTTGCAAGAACTTAATGTTTTGTGTTCTTTTGTATATTTCTAACGCACCATACGCCATAACACATGGTTGGGTAACGTCACTATAATCTGTTGGATTTGCCATATGAGGCATAAATCCATCTGGTCTCATTTGCGATAGCATCGCTAGAAAAGCATCTTCACCAGCTTTATGGTTATACGTGGACATAGCCCAAGCGTGAAAAACCGAATCCCAAAGCCACATATGACGATGAGGAACACGATCAGGTGTAGTCCAAAATCTATTAATTCTTCCTTCTGGAGTGTGAGTGTTGACCTTATTTATGCTCAAACATTTATAATATAAAGATTCGTATTCTTTGTTTTTACATTCAGGAAGATTTTTATAATAAGAAATTTTCTTCTCAAGCAACAAATGTACATCAACATTATCAATATATGCATTAACAAGACTACGGGCTTCACTCGCAGAAAAAGAATGATGAATTACAAATAAATATCCTTCATCTATTTTTTTAGAAAGAAAACCTAAAAAGTGCCTGTCTGAAGAATAAATTAATACGTTACGACTAAATGCTTGTTCAAAGTTAGATTCGCCATCAAATACAGGCAAAACAGGACTTATGCCTACAAGTGTATCATTATCAACAAATGTGAGAACGAATTCCTTACTATCACATGTTGCGACAACAAAATCACTCATAACATATTTGAATTCTATGTTTTTAATGTTAGGAAAACAAAAAGAAATCCAATAAGGTTTATATTCAAATCTAAACTTTAGTGGCTCCTTCATGGTCATTAAGATGTTGTCATCGTAATATCTATTTGGACCATCAAACGCTGAAAATCCAAATAATTGGCCATAACCCCAAATATTATTTAACTTCATAATAATCAATTGCTAGATTATTTTAAAAGCGCAACAAATTTGTAATAGTATTGCTTAAAAAATCTTCTAGTTCTACCTCTTTTATTTTCACCAAAAACACTCATTTCAACAATGGATTCCAAACCATTTTGACTAACTTGGAATGATAATTCGAATCCATTTTTCTTCGCTAATAAATCACCATATTCTTTGTTTTCTTCTATCGCATAAAAATTATCTTTGTTTAACTCTTCAAGAATAGTTCTATAGACAACTGAAGATTGTCTTTTAATAACGATGGCAGGAAACTTCTTTTTCTTAGAAGATGGAGAAGATGTTGATGTATAGTTTTCAAATAACCCAAACAACATTATCTAATTGCCTCTCCAGTTTCTTTATCAAAGAAATGAACAGATTCTTCATCAAACACAACAGATATAACATCGTCTGCCCTAAATTCGTTTTTAGAAGATATCTTCAATAAAATCTTTTCACCAAACAATTGTCCATAAACAATGATTTCAGAACCTAAAAGTTCATATAAATCAATAGTAACATCAAAGGAGACAGATTTATTATTAACACTCTTATCGTCCGCTAAGAAAAGATGGTCAGGCCTAATACCCAAAACAATTTCTTTAGCGTTATTTCTATTAAGTAGTTCTATATCTTTCTTATCTAATTTGATAGAACCAGCATTATTCTCAAAAACAAAGTTTTCACCATCAAAACTTCCAGGAATAAAGTTCATAGATGGAGAACCAATAAATCCCGCAACAAACATATTAGCCGGTTTATCGTAAACTTCCTTAGGAGAACCGATTTGTTGGACGACGCCATCACACATAATAACAATGCGATCTGCCATTGTCATAGCTTCAGTTTGATCGTGAGTAACATAAATTGTAGTTGCGCCAACTTTTTTATGAATTTTGATGATTTCACTTCTAGTTTGAACTCTGAGTTTAGCATCGAGATTACTTAAAGGCTCATCCATTAAGAACACTTTTGGATTTCTAACAATAGCTCTACCTAAAGCAACACGTTGTCTTTGACCACCAGATAACGCAGCTGGTTTTCTTTTTAGATATGGCTCAAGCCCCAAAATCTTAGCGGTGTCTGTAACCTTTTCATAAATTTCACGAGAAGAATAATGACGATATGTATAAGCGGGTTTACACAAATCATTGAACGATTCATCTAATTTGGCTTTTAGTTGTGCCACCAATTCCTTATCACCAGCGGCTTTTGCTTCATCGATTTGTTTGCTTAAATCGTTTGTTAAAACTTCGTCAAAAGTCATAACTTGTGTTTCGTATTTGTCTTCGATTTTCAAAAGTTCGGAAATCAATTCTGCCCTTCTTTTGAACGCATATTCTTTAATTTCTGCTTTGCTTCTTTTTTGAGCCTTCATCTCTGCGATAACTGAATTAGTCTCTGATTCGTATTCGTCAGTTTTTTCTTTGGTTTCCCTTTTAAATTCAGGATTATTTTCATCCAAAGACATGACAGGCATATATACTTTTCTAAGCTTTAAAGCAAAAGCAATGTTGTCAAATACTGTTAAATGAGGATACAAAGCATAGTTTTGGAAAACCATTGCGATGTTTCTATCTTTCGGCGCAATTCTATTAACACAAGTATCATCGATCCAAATCTCGCCAGAAGAAATATCTTCAAAGCCTGCAACCATTCTTAAAGTTGTGGATTTACCACATCCAGAAGGTCCAACAAATACGATAAATTCTTTATCTTTAATCTCTAAATTAAAATCAGTAACTGCGTGATAAGTACCATCGTAAATTTTGTTTACATTTTTAAAATTGAGTGTCGCCATAAAAGCCTCCAATCTTTAATTAGTTAGATATCAATAACTCTAAAGTTATCTATATAGAACGTTCCTTCAGTGCTACCTTGAATAATCAAGAATCTAGCATCGGAAGTAACACTATCTTTATCTAAAATAAATGTTGTCCACTTGTTGTTAACTAATTTACCGCCTTGGTCAGTAAATGGTCTATTCATACCATCAGTTAAATTCTTAACGTTGTTATTGGAATTAATATAAACAGTTGAATAGATGTCAAATGCTATCGTTTGTGATGGAGAGTTAAACATAATACTTCTAAAATATGTTCCGAAATATAATGCAACATATCCATTTTTCTTATCAAATGTTAACGATGCAACTCCATCTGTTCTCATGTCGTTGCTATAGCCGAAGCTTGTAACAAGGTTATTTGTATCGTTGATGAAGAAATCATTTAAACTAGAAGAACCTGTTCCATAAAGAGTACGCCAGTGAATGGAATTACCATCTTTATAAACAGTTCCGTTTTCAAATGATAATTTTGTTTGTAAATCATTCATAACATCATCTTCATAATATAAGAATGAATCAATAAATACTGTTAATCCCTTGCAACTGCTTTGATAAGGCATACCACCATAAATCATAAAATCAGACTCAACATGGTTTTGATACATTGCACGTGTGAAGGAGAATTTTTGATATGTAACATCTAACCCATAGCGGAAATTATTGATTTCATAAGTTATATTAGTGCCACCTGTTCTATGTCTAAAGTTATCGCAGTGTTTAGAACCTTTTGCTACGAAAGTAAGGGCGGAAACGTTTGAATCCGCAAAGACTTCGTCCAAATACGATTTCTTAACTTTTAATCCCCAATCACTTTCTTGAGAAACAGTAAATTGAAGAGCGTTAGAACCATCCATACCTGTTTCTTCACTTACCATAACGTCAGTAATGTTGAGAGAATTTTCAACGTCAATAAAGTTTGGAACTGTCAACGATGAAAAATCTTCTAAGGTTTTAGCTTCAACACTAACTGTGATATTATTAGGAATGTTCCAAATGCCATTATTTGAAATTAAATGTCCGTCTTCATCAACCCAGCCTTGTAAAGCTGTAGAAGGATGTTCTAAAACATATTCACTACCATATGTCACTGCTTGAGGATCAGTATAGCCCTCGTAAGTAATGTAATATGTTTTACCAGTTTTATTAGGAGTTGCTACAACAATATCGTCGTCGCTATAAGTTAATGTAGCGTCATTCCAATATGTATCATAACCAATCAATTCTGGTGCATCTGGTTTATTAACTGATTCCCAGGTTTCGTTTTCGATTGTATATGGCATTAATTCGCCAATTTGTTCTCCATCAAAATCAACAAATTTAATGTAATAAGGATGCAAATAAACATTGCCTTCAATTGTTTGATTTATCGCGGAATCAACGTGGAAATTCCAAGAAATTTCATAATTATCAATTTTGTAATTCTTGACAGTTTCAGGAATTAAATTAGATAAGATATTTCCATCTGCATCTAAATCATCTCTAGAAATTGTAATTGGTTCGGAGATTTCTTCTCCATTAACAACAAATGAAACTTCAAAAGTTTTTAATACATCATACTTCGCTTTAACCACTATGTTATTCAAGGTCAATGAGTAATCTTCCCAATATGGATTTGCCCATGAATCGTTTGGAATAGCAGGTTCTCTATCACTAGGCAATTTAGAATGATCGCTAGTAATATCAGCAATGGTAAAAGGTACTTCTTCTACCAAAACGCCTTGAGCTTTAAAAGCAGCGTAATATGTGATAGGAACGTATAATGCATTAACAGTGAAAGATTCCTTTTTATCAATAATAGAATATTCTTCCCAAGAAGAACTGTAGCCATCTTTTTTAAGGATATCAGGTTCTTGAATTTCTATTTCGCTTTGTAATGTCTCGCTATTAAAACTAACTCTAACGTCTTCAACACCTTCTTGGTGGAATGTGACATAGTATGTTTTTAATTTTCCAGAACTACAATTTGTGAGGAATGGAACAGCAAGCGTTAACGCTAAAATTGGAATAATCTTTTTCATAATCATGTTCCTCCTTATTCTTCGTTGCCCCAGACAAGCATGCCGTTTGTGACATGCCAGTATTCACGATCAAATTTAGAAAAGTTATTTCCCGAATTAGCCATTTCGTTATCTGTGTAGTAACGAGTGATATCACTATTAAGGATGAATTCTGTAAATCCTTCAGGGATGTTGAATGGGTGATTTGGGCAATCGACAAGGAAAGGTGCAGGTACACTTTCGTTTCCGATCTTTTCAAGTGAGTTTGTTGAGCTTAAAACTAATGGAATGTTAGAGTTAATAACAACGTTAGAAAATACACCAACAAAGCCATCTCTAAGAAGTGATTTTTGTCCACACATTGAACCTAAAACACCATAATTTGCGCTTTTAATTACGCTTGTTGAGGATATTTGTAAATCAAAGTAACAGCTTCTAAATGTGCAGTTGTTCATAAAGTTTGTGCAAACTAAACCAGCATTATAACCAGCTTTGATGTAATCGTTTTCAATACATACGTTTTCTAAAGTGCCACCATTGATGTAACAAGTTAATACAGGTGTGTCATCAGCGCCAGCAACTGTTCTAATATCGACATTTGTGATTTTAAGATTCTTTAAAACAGCGCCATTACCAATATTTCCAAATAGGCCGCCTTCTCCAATAGAGATGCCTGAAATAGTATGACCTCTACCATCAAAGGTTCCTACTAAACCGGATGCACCATAGTTGTTATAAGAAGCACCCATTGTACGAGCGTGTGCTTTGACTTGGAAGTAATTTGAATTAACATAACCATTAATGTCATTAGCTAATATGTAATAGCCATCAAACTTATCGAGTGGTGTCACCATATTAAAGAAGTTTAAATCTTCTGGTGTTGCAATCACTTTTGTGTATGTCTTTAAGTCAACCTCAAATCCAACAGTATCGTTATAAAGAATGTATTTAGAAGATAAGATATCGTTCGTGATAATGTCTTTTACGATTGGCAAGCCAACAACCTTACCATCTTCGACTTTGTATTCTTTTTCACCATCTAACGAGGTGGCTTTAACGATTGTTTTGTTGGAGAAATCTTTAAATATTTCTGCGCTTGGAATGCCGACACCAAATTGATCGGTTTCAATAATTCCACCATTGTATTTAAAGACTGACTTGTTGTTATAAATATCAAATGTCTTCACATAACTATTTGAACTTGCATCAGTATATGTCACAACATATTGAGCGACACCAACGGTAGATGTAGAAGACACCTTATATGTTACTGGATCAAAAATAACTGCATTATCTTCATTTGAAATCTCAATAGAGATTGAAGGGTTGGAAATATCATCACCATTACAACTAACACCAAAGGATGCAGGAGTAAATTCAGTGTCGAAATATTCTTCATTATAACTAGCATAAGAATATAAATAGACATTGTTTCTTTCTGTTCCATCAGCGGCTTTCATATAAATTACGACGTTATCAGCGATTGTAACTTCTATTGTGGAAGATACTGCCTGCATATCAAAGAAAGCGCCTGAAATAGTCAAGTAAGTAACTCCATTTGCTTTTGGCACAAATGTATTGCCATCCATTTCAGCGATATCGGTGTTAGATATTGTATATGTAGGAATAAAATCATATAAATCATTATTAAAATAAATTACAGGTTCTAGAGCAATTCTAGTGCTCAAATCAATTTTAATAGATTTTTCTTTAACGTTTTTGATTTGTACAGTTGGAACATTATCTTTTAAACCAACCTCTACAAAACACTTATCCATGGCCTTGCCATAAATAGCGCGAATCTCGGTTGAACCAGGTTTCTTTGCTTCCACAAAACCGTATTCGTTAATGGTAACAATAGAATCATCTAAACATTTATAAATGAGTTTGTCTTCAGCTTTACCGCCGCTTAAACTAGCACCCAGTTTAATGGTTTCACCAACCACCAATGATAAGTTATTAATTGTTAGTTTTACGCTTGCGGTTTCATCTAAACGAGTGGTTTCAACTTTTGTGCCACAAGCAGTTAATAAAGTTGCACTACCGACTGCACCTAATGCGAGGAATGTAACTAATAAATTTTTAATTCTTCTCATAACTAATTCCTCCATTAAATAGCGTTTTTAAAACCATCTAAGATAGACAAGACGGTCGCGCCAGCTTCCCTAACTTGCATATTTTGAAGCGAAAGCATTTCAACATCCTCATACAGACGATTTAAAATTTCTTGTTTTTTATCATATGTAATCTTACCCATATGTAAATCAAGAATGATGTATAAATATGTGAAAGCCTCAGCTTCGATGTGACCAATGATTGTTTTGTATAAACTTTCGTTTGTGTATTTAAGTTTTTCCACTAATAGTTTTGCTTGATCTGCTTTATTAATAAAGCTTTGGACGGTTGTTAATGGATAACACTTAGCATCACGAACGAGGTTATAACATGATCTATTTTGTGAAAATTCAGGGAATTGTTTTAGCATGTCTGCATTATGGGCACGAATTAAGTTAAATAATTCTCTCATTTCATATTGAGCATCACCAAAACACGCTCTAAAGTAGTCATCGATTAATTTGGATTGATCAAGGGTGGAATCCCAACCAAGTTTAGAATCCAAATAACCCTTCAAACCGTTCCAGTTAACACCCATAGAACCACAGAATTCTTGTGCTTCACCAAAGAACATATCGATGTTTTTGCTAGCAACATAGTTGTACATTTCTTGGGTATAGAAATCAAATGTGTCATAGAAATACATCAAATATGCAAAGTTGGTTTCGTATGTCCAATAATACATAAAATCACTAATTGCTTCCCATGCATCAAAGGCATCTTTGCCTTGTTTATTATCTTCATGGAATAAACTCTTTTGATAGTCAATGATGTTAATTTCAGCAAAATAAACGCCAACATTACTTCTTAATTTGACTTCAGGATATGTTGGAACCCAATTGCCATTTTCATCTTGTATAGCAGGGGCTGGTTCGTATGCATTATATGCAAAGTAAATAATATGAAAATCATCACGTTTGTATGGAGCGTTTTCTGGATCATTCATCCATTCTTCGACTTTTTCACCAACGTCATTAACAAAGACATTTAAAACACCAGATTGCGCGCCATAATGTTCGGATAAGCTTGAACATGTTGGGCAATCACAAGTGTTAAAGTTATCTTCCATAGTGAATGTAATGACAGACATTTCTGGATATTCTTCAGGCAAATAACGTTGCAATGAGAATTCAATCTTCTTAGCAACTTCTTCTACTAGCAATTCTCTTTCATCAGCATCACCATGAGCGGTGTAACATAATTGATACTTTCCTGTAGAACATTTATCAGAGAACCATTTTGGATGATTTGCAATATGAACATCATATGGTACATATGTGTTGGTGTTTGTAGAAGTAACACTTTGTGAAGAATAATCAAATAATCTAAACACAGGCATAAAGTGATATCCACGACCTTTTTCCATTCTCATACGATAACCAAAGTGTGAGTAATCGTAATTTAGAGACCCAGGATTATGGTAGTTAAAACCATTAGCTCTTAAAGGAATGTCAGGAATATCAGTAACATCATAATTTAACAATGGAACAGTAGTTAAATCGTGATCGATTTCATAATAATCAGGTGCATATTGGGAATAATTAAATGTTATTTCCATGAAATCATATACTGAATACAAGGTTCCACTATCCATAGCACCACAAAGGAAAATATTTTCTCCTTTGGTGACAATACGAACTCCGTCAGTGCCAAGTTTTTCTTCATCAAGGGTAATGCCACTATTCTCTAATAATGTAGTGTTACCAATAGAAATATAATGATTTAAAGAATCAAGGTTTTCATAGTTGTGCTCTTCACCATATTCAAGTTCAATGTTTGTCGCTGCTTTAAAGAAGTAAGAGAATTCTTCACGAGCTGTTCTTTCTTTTGCGGTTGCGCCATCAGGAAGAACGATGACATAGTCAGTTTGACCATTTTCCACTAAATATTTGCCAGAGTCGGTTGCAGTGAAAATGTGTGTTCCTTCAAATAGAAAACCTTTTTCTTTTGGTGTGCTTTGGCAACCACTTGCTAATAAGAGAACTGAAAGCAATTCAATAGATATAGTAAATAATTTCTTCATTTTTTCATTCCTCCTATTTAACTCTCAAGATATATGAAACCGATGAAACATTACCGTTTTCATCGCTTGCAAAGTAGACGATTCGCCAATCACCCTTCATATCAGGGGTAAATTTCTTGCCCTCTAATCTTATTAATGTGTTTTGAGGAGAGATAGCAAAAATAGAAACGGTAAAGTTATTTTGATCTTCGACTTTATAACCACGGATAGTTACTTCGCTGCCAAAACTAACAATATCAACAGTTTTGGAATCTGCACCATCAATTATAATAACTGGTGCTTCATTATCTTCGACATAGATTGTTTCGGTTAAACTAACATCTTGATAACTTTGATCTTGATAATAGTAAATGATTCTATAGACACCGTGTTTATCTAATAAAACATCGTAATCTCTATTTAAATCTTGAGTGCCATCAAGTTTAACTCCATCGATAGAAGTGACAACTGCTGGTGCGTTATCACTAATGCTTGTGGCATAAGTAACTTTGACCATACGTGTTTTTGCGTAGAATGGAGATAAAACATCACACACATAAGATCTCTTAATGTGAATGACTTCACCAATATTTCTTTGTCCCTTTAAGGATGTGTATGAAACTTGTGGAGGGTTATAATCACCACCATAGGCCATACTAGAAAGAATTTGGTTATTAATTGATTTGATTGTAAATATCTTGTTTTCATCGTTTTTTGTCGTTCCGGCTTTAACGTCAGTAACTCTAAATGATAAATACATTTTGTCATTAGGGAATAAGTTACCAATATTAATAGATACGCCTTGACCAAGTGATAAAACACCACTTGTGGAATCAAACGCTAGTGAAGCATAATCAACAACACCAATTTCACCCTTAATGCCGTTATTTAGGAAACAAAGAATATTGCCGTTGAAGAAGAAGCTGAGAACAAAATCATCTTCAACTCCATAATAATCTTCCATTATTAAATCAATGGTTTTAAAACGCAATTTAGAATCAAAGACAAGTTCTAATCTAAATAAGCTAAATGATAATGGGTTAATAAATGTGACTTCTCTATCACCACCGACTTCGGTTGTGTTAAAAGAGACGCCATCATCATTAATAACGCTTGTTAAATCACCATCGAAATATCTAGCGAATTCAGGGCAGCCAAAGTAATCAACATCAATAACTGGGATAGCTTCGGTTTCATAAATAGTTTGTCCATTATAGACATATTTCAATGAAACGGATTCATTGGCGGTAGTCATGAAATTTTTTGGATCGATTGGAGAAGTTTCATAATCAAGAGCGTTATCATTTTTGACATAAATAGAAGGTTCTGCATAAGAAGGTTTTGTATCGTTGCAGAGAACCACTCTATTGTTATCTAAAGAAGAATAAGTATCCTTAATGAAATATCTCGGTAAGACTGTGCTTTCTAAATATGCCCTATTAGAAGGATTAGATTTGAAAGCATACTCTTTAACTTTTGAACAAGAAATATCGCCATATTCAACAAGTATCTTATAGTCTCCAGCGTATTTTAGGAATAAATGAAGGTTGTCGTTATTTAAATCAACAACATCGTTATTGGCTTCATTTATAGCTTTAATTTTATAATAAGCACCCTCGTTATAACTTGTAACTACAGGCGTAGGCAAACTTACATAAGTACCAGCATCAGCTTCTTTAACTGGATCAAAATCAAGATTAACAATATGATTATTTGCTGCTCTAATACAATTGCATGTAACTATCTTGTTTGTTACATTGCCATATTTATCTTTTGCGGTATAAACAATGGAATATAAACCTACGGATGTAGGAGTAAAACAATTATTAGAAACAGGAATAAATCTTTGGTTTGATGTTCCATAATCATAGAAAACTTGGCAAGACACATCACCAACTAAATTTGGATCTGTTGCAGTTGCAGTAAATAGTTCAAATGGTTCATCACAAGCGATGAAGAAGTTATTTGCTTTATTGTTCAATTGAATAAAAGGCGCAACTTCGTCATATGCATAATTAGTGTTCAATTCTGAACCTTTTTTGCCATTAATTTCACTAATTTCAAAGAAACCTTGTGATTCTTGATATCCTTCACATCTCATAGAAAGAATAACTTCTCCGGTTGTGAAGCCCTTAAATAAATTATTAGAGTAAATGGCAGGCTCATCCAAATCTGTAACAAGATGCATTAAATTATGTCTAACTGAAATTGTTAATTTATTTGCATCAAAATATACTGAGAAACCTCTATTATCTGAGTTAGCAATATCTGGATTATATCTAGTGCCATTTATGCCGATAGCGCCAGGAACAGTATCTAAACATGCGCCCCAGTTTTTATTTGAGTTGTGTAAATAATAGTTATTGCCTTCATATGAGATTGTTTTAGATGATTTGTTGTTTGGATCAATACCTGAAAGAGGTTGGCCATTACATCCTGCAAGCACATATGGTTGCATTCTATGAGTTGATTGGTTCGTTTCGTTATAAATGTTATAAATTTCTACGTAATTAGAAGAATCATAGAAGTCAGTTAAACGAATAATTGTGGAAGTGACGTCTAAACTAACATGATCAGCAAGTTCAGAGCTTTGTCTTGTGTAATATTTAATAATTGGTTGATCTAAGTTAGCTTTTGAAATATCAATTGGTTGGTTATATGTCCATGTATCGCCTTCCGCTAAATACGTTTGAATACCTCCAGTAGGAACTTTTTGTTCGCAAATGATACTATCAACATATTGACTGGTCGAAGTATCTTTGCCGACAGAGTATGCTCTTTTATAGGCATAGATTGTCTCAACAGCCTCAATGGTTTTCTCGCCACTTTCAGCTATGTAAACAATTCTATATTCGCCTTCTAAAGTAAGTTTGAATTTAGTTCCTGTTTTTTGGGAACCATCTGGGAAAATAACATAAAAATCAGAACAAGAATAAACTTTGTTATTATAGACAATGTCTTTTGGCCCAATAGATATGGTTTCATCAATATAATAAGTTTCTTGTTGTACTGGACTTTTAACAAAACCAGTATAACTTGAATTAACATGGTTGATGTCTCCAAATGATAATCCACGTGTGGCAGTGTTGTTACAAGCGCATAACAAAGCGCATGCGGTAAGAATCGGAATGAGAAGTTTAGAGTTTTTCATTAATCCTTGATACCTCCTAATGTCATATTTGCCATAAGTCTATCTTTCAAGAAGATAAATAATAATAAAATTGGAAGCGCCATAGTCATAACGGAAGCCATACGGAAGTTAGTAGAAGAAACACCGTTAATACTTTCATAAGACATTTTCCATACACCATAAGCAAGTGTTGGATGGGCGTGTAAATACAAATATGGTGTTTGGAAATCGTTCCACATTTGTACGAAAACAATAAGTAAAACTGATAGAATCAATTTTCTAGCGAGTGGAAATACCACCTTAAATAAAATTTGAAATTGGCTTGCTCCATCAAGTTCGGCAGCTTCGATATATGAATCAGATAAGTTGTCAAAGAACGAATAGAAAACAAAGAAATACATGCCTAGGAAGTTGAACTTCATAATGAAGAAACCCCACCATGTATCAAGCAAACCAAGATTACGTAAAACCGCCAACATCGATGGGTAATTACCAACGATTGGAATAATATATGTAATTAAAGCAATACCATATACGAATTTTGAAAATTTAAATTTGTATTTTGCAAGCAAAAACGCAATAGTTGCAGGAACAAATACTGCGAAAATAGAACCACCAATTGAATAAATTAATGAATTAAGAACCATATCCCAGAACGTCACAGTAACATTACGTTGATAATATTGACCGGTGATACCAATGTAATAAGATTCTTCAATTTCAAAACTAAAATTAGCAAAAACTTTTTGGAAGTTTGCCCATAAGGATTTCCAACCGTATTTAGAAACGTTAGGTAAACCTAAATAGTTTTTATCAAAGATAAGATCGTATTCATCCTTTAACGCAGTAACAAAGGCCCACAAAAGCATACCAATAATAAGCAAAGAGAACGCTACTAAAACAATAGCTAAACAAGTGAAGAAAACATGACTCGTCCAGTCAGAGTTATGTTTTACTCTATTTTGTTTTTGAAGTTTCTTAAGTTCCTTAGTCATATTAAATTCCTATTTTGTGGATGGGCCATATTTTTCTAATAGTTTCTTAACCCCAATTGTTAATGGGAAAAGAATCACTGTAATAAGCAATGAAATACAGCTTAATTCTGGATAATTTAAGTTCTTGTCAGATCTAACGATAAAGTCAGATGACGCTGCTTGATAGTATAGGAAATAACCAAGTGTATCAATTTGGTGATCCGATATTTTAATATGCGCCAAAAACATTTGATTGGTAAATATACCAGCCAAGCCAACAATAACGAATGAAATAATTGTTGGGAAAATAGATGGAATAGTAACATTGAAAAATTCTTGAGCAGAATTACATCCATCAAGTTCGGCAGCTTCAACAAGTGAAGGATTAATATTTCCCATGCTGCCAGTAAATAGCAAAACATTAACACCAAAACTCATAGCGACAGAGAATAAAATCATTGCAATCCTATTCTTTTCTAGTCCAGCGCCTACATAGAGCATGTTGGCGTTAGGATTGCCCACTAATGCGCCGATAGAATCCCATAAGTATGTATAAATAGAAGCAAAAACAACGCCAGAGATAATTTGTGGCATAAATAATGTCACTCTAAAAATCTTTGACATTGGTCTTTTCTTATATAAGTAGAATGAGAACATCAAGGCTAATGGCAACCCGATGATTGTGTCAAACACAAACAATAATAAAGAGTTAGAAATTAAATATGGAGAGGTTTTAAATGTGGAGAAAACCTTTGTCATGTTTCCCACAAATTGTTGGAAACCGAAAGATTGAATGTAACCACCAGTTTCGCTTTCAGTATAAGTAGAAAACGCCATTACAATACTGTTAAAGTTTACGTAAATATAAAATACACAGAATTGTAATAGTGGTAAGACCAACAAAGCAATATAGAAAAGAATTCTCTTCGTTCTACGTGGAAGGGACTTCTTCTCGTGTAATTTTATTGCGTTGCAACTGAATGTCTTCATGACTAAAAGTTATGCTTTGTAATAGTTACTATCCCAAACATCCTTTTTAATGAATGTCGCTTCAAAGCATCCTTTTCCATCAAGAGCTTTAGCACGAATTGCTTCGATATATGACTTATATGTTCCTGGATGCCAAATAGGAGCGTTAATAGAGAAGAATAAGTCATCACGTTTTGATAAGTATGTTTTACTTTCAGTACCACTATAAGCGACACCAAATGTTTTCTTTAAGTTCAAAACAGTTGTTTGATATGCAGTTAAATTTGAGTAAATATCACTCTTTGAGAAATCATAGTTAACACCGGATTTACAAACGCCAGTAGTTCTTGTGAAGTCTTCGAGCATTTCGTCAGTGTATAAGAATTGAGTAAATTCTTTAATAGCTTGTTGTAAGCCTGAACTTGCTCTGTTATAGGATGATTTGTTAATAAGATAATAAGAGTTACCTGTATCCATTAAACAAGGTGTAGAACCATTACCTTCGGTAACTGTTCCAGAGATTTTTGTTGGCAATGACATCCAACGAACATCTCTAGGATTTGTTTCTTTGTTATATGTTGGGTAATCAAGGTAGAAATCATCAAATCTACCTTGGGCTTCGTTTAACCAGTAGTTACCTTCACAAAGCATACCGTAGTCTCTAGCGTTATTGCCTGCTCTACTACCTGCTAAGAATAATTTTTGGACAACCTCATTTGTGTTACCTTGCATTGTTGTAACATCACTTGGGAATGCAGTTTGATTTTTGTAGTTATCAAGTAATTGAATTAAACAAGAGATTGCGTATCTTTCTTCTGTTTCTCTGATTAAATAACCTGTTTTTTCTGTTAAAGTGATTTGCTCAACGATTGGAGTGTTAATTCCACTACCTTCAAAGATGTAGTTGCCGTCGTTTTGATAACCTTTAACATGATTAATAACGCCATCAAAATTATAGAATGATCTAATACCAGATTTTCCAACCAAAGAAGCAAGCATGCCTTCCATCATTAAGGATGAATAGTCTTGGTGGTTACCAGGGAAAAGGATTGGTCCGATATTCATACCAAGCATTCTTTGAGTCAACGCAAAGAATTCTTCTAATGATGTTGGAAGACCATCATCGTCTGTTCCAAAAATACCATCATTACCACAAGCTTTTCTACCATTTTGTTTAGCGAATCTATATTGCTTGCCAATCAAATTAACAGAGATGACTTTATCATCAGATTCAGCTGGATCTGCTAAAAATAGGTTTTTCTTAACAAATAATTCATAGTCATATGTGACACCAGGGTATAACTCATAGTGAGGAAGAGCGTAATATTCACCGTTGTATTTGAGAATACTTTGGATAGAGCTATCTAATTTGCTTTCAATAGTTTTGCCATCAGTTCCAGTCTCTTTAACCCATGAATCAATGTTTAACAATGATCCATTAGCCGCTAAATCATATGGGAAGCCATTATCTTCTGTAACATAAATGTGCTTTGTTGCACCTTTCATTGATGATGTGTCAACTGATTTTGTGTTAGATGGTTTAATCTCGACACCTGTTTTTCCAGGTTCATAAGAATAATCCTTTTTCATTTCTGTGAATTTATCGATTGCTCTTTCAAGCCATTCTTTACCAACACCACCACAGTAGTTAATAATTTCAATTCTTGTTGCTTTTCCGCCTGTTCCAGAAGAACAACCAATAGCAACTGAAGATGTCATTGCTAAGAGAGCTAAAAGTAAACTTTTTTTCATATAAAAACCTCCATATAGGAAAATTACAACTATATATTATATAATGGGCACGCTATATGCAATACGCATACGTGCTATAAACTTGTTTATTTATGCTAACAAAGAAAAAGCCATATATGAAAAGATTGCCCGATATGAGCCACCGAACAATCTAATTAATCACCATTTTTCTTTTGAGTTATGCACATTCTTCCCAATAAATCCAGCTTGGGTGAAATCCTTAGGATATTTTCTAACATAATAATCAATATAAGTCATTACCATATCGGCTGTAAATTTATATCCAGCTGCAGACATATGGCCACCACAAAAATACTTTGTCTTAAATGATTTAGCATTATAAACAGGAGCGTAATTCCACAAATCTAAAACGTATAAAAAATCAAAATATTTTGGTAATGTTCTAAGGAATTTTGCTAGCATTTTATACCTGGATTTTTTCACCTTTTTCATAGGTCTTTCTTTAGGTGTTGTCATCACAAAAACACGGCATTTTGGTTGTATTTTTCTAATTTTTTGAATGATTTTTACATAGCATCCAACAAATGTTTTTTTATTGTTATCTTCGTTAGAAAAATCAACATCATTAATTGAACCAAAAGCATCGTATTTCTCTTCTAAGTGGTTCAAATCATTAACGCCTAATGCAATAACATAAGCTTGGCATTTTTTGTCTTCATCAAATATGTTAATTGCACTTGGATGGTCACTTGTAACAAACGAGAAAAACTCTATTGCGGTTAATCCACCACGAGAAAAATTATAAGCTTTTAAGCCACATCTTCTTGCGATGTATTGACCCCATGAATATTCGTAATAATCATGGTATCCAGTTCCTACTTCTTCTGAAAAACTTTCGTGCTCACCACTAGATAGTGAATCACCTATAAAACCAATGGTTCTAAAAATAGAAGTGAATCCACCATCACTAACAAATTTTCTAATTGGGTTAGTTAATAAGTGTCTATATATATCCATACTAGTATTATATATTAATCTTAGCGTCATAATAAATATCCACCGGACAATCCGGTGGTTTTTCATATATCGGGTTGTATTAACCCTCTGATACAAGCCGCCCCAACAGGGGGCGAATGCGGACCACCGCTTGCTAGTTTTACTAGCTACCCGTAAACGGGTCGTCGGGGAAGTCGATTGTCAATTGGACAACGGCTTCGTCCTCCTTTAGTTGATTCCTGATGTATTCGGCTATTTTGGCTTTATTTTTGCCAACCGTGTCCACGTAATAGCCTCTACACCAAAATTCTCTGTTTCTGTATTTAAATTTTAAGTTGCCCCATTTTTGATAAATTATCAGGCTACTTTTTCCTTTGAGATATCCCACAAAACCAGAAACAGACATTTTTGGAGGAATCTCCACAAGCATATGTACGTGATCGGGACAAACTTCTGCCTCGATGATGTTGATTGACTTGAATTCGCAAAGCCTTCTAAGAATCTTTCCGATTTCAAGTCTTTTTGTTCCGAAGAATTCTTTTCTTCGGTATTTTGGTGCAAACACGATGTGATACTTACAATTCCAACATGTGTGTGCTAAACTTAAGTTGTCAGTCGACATGGCACTCCTTTCAATTAATTTGCGTTGGTCCGCACATTAATTGTAGGAGTTTTTCTTTATCTTGGCAAAACTTTAAGTTTTACCTCCACCCCAGACTATCTGGGGGTTTTAACTCGCTCAGCGTTTGCACACTGGCTCAGACAACAAAAAAATGTATAAGGAATATTTCATCCTAACACATTTTTGTTTTTCCAATTAGCTCCTTTTCTTGATAAAGAAGCGTCAGCATCTTCTCGTTTTTAAAGAAAAGTTAAGGATTTTTAGTTTAAATCTTTAAAATTTATAAGCTATCGAGAAATCGAAGGTTGATTCGTTATATGAGCCTTTGCCGTAGACAATGTCTCCGTATTTGTTATAGCGGAATTCATATTGTGGGTTTACAACTTTGCTTGTATCACCAACATAATAAGTTGAATTTGCATCATTTGGAACATTTTGCATTGTTGGTAACGTAAAAGAAACTACTAAAGTAAAAGCTAAAGCATTCACTGATACATTACTTGGACCACAAGTTTCATCAACATTAACATCATCAAAATAACCTTTCATAGTCATCTGCTTGGTTTCAGGACGTTCTAATGTTGATACATCAATCGCTTTTTGATGAAATTCAGCATATGTGACACTTTCTGTATAAGTTTCTTCTTTGCCGTTTTCTTCGCCATTTCCACTGTTACAACCTGTTAACAAAATAGGTAAAACAGCTAAAGCTAAAAATTTTTTACTCATTTTCATAGTTTTTTTATCTCCTCTTTATTTTATTAATTTAATAAGCTATTCGTTATCAAACAACGGACAACCATCTTTGCAAAGAGGATAAGGCCCACCACATGCTGC
>JAZRZI010000035.1:0-2919 GCA_045601325.1 Bacilli bacterium | reverse complement strand
ATCTTTTTCTAAAGTTTTTAATTTTACTAAAAAATGTAAGCCTGACTCTGACTCAATGATTTCTAAACTATTTCTATCTTTAAAATTATTTATTTTAGATATTAATTCATCGTGTATTAAACGATAATGTTTTCTCATTCTATTGATATGTCTTTCATAATAACCATCGCTTATAAATTTAGCTAGAACTTTTTGTTCAAGGGTTGAGACAGTACTATGATAAAAACCTAATTTCTTTTCAAATTCTTCAATTAAGTTTTCCGGTAAAACAAGATAAGCAATTCTAAAAGTAGATGAAAGTGTTTTAGAGAAAGTATTCATGTAGATTACTTTATTTGTATTATCTAACTGATATAAAGGCGGGATAGGTCTACCTAGGAATCTAAATTCTGAGTCGTAATCATCTTCAATGATGTAGCCATCGAATTCATTCGCCCATTTAATAAGTTCCATTCTTCTTTTTAGTGGCATTGTGATGCCTGTTGGGAAATGATGAGCAGGAGAGATATGCACAATATTAGCCTTAGATTTAATCAGTTCTTTAACGGATATCCCCTGACTATCTAAAGGAATATATTTATATTCTGTTTCATTTGATTGATAGATTTTAGAAATTGATAAATGTCCTGGATCTTCTAAAGCGTATATTTTTTTATGAGAGAAGAATTGAATCAAAAGAGAGTATAAATATTCACTCCCTGCACCTAAAAAGATAGATGAAGGGGAAACATTCATATTGTGAAAAGCATTTAAGTGATTCGCAATAGCAATCCTTAAAGATAAATCTCCTTTAAAAGAAGAAGGTTTAATCGACTCATTTTCAGATAAAACTTTTCGCGATAAAGAGTTCCAGGTAGGATATGGAAATAATGAGTTATTATTTAATATTTCCTCTTTTTCTTCAACATCATTTTTTGAAGATGTACTGATTATTTTTTGTTCGCCGATATCTTCAACAAAATACCCCTTCTTTTCAATTGAATAAATATAACCCTCTATTAATAACTGTGCATAAGCATTTTCTACTGTTATTAAAGATATTTGAAGTTGTTTAGCTAAAGTTCTTTTCGAAGGTAGCTTTTCATTTGGTTTTATAACAGAAGAAAGAATATCAGCTTTAATAAATTCATATAAATATTAGTAAATTGGTTTGTCTTTCTTATTTGGGATATTGTAAGTTAACATAATCTGGTCTTATTAAAAATATAAAAACTGGTTATTTTGATAATACCACATATATTTTATACTTTATTCATAAATGAGGAAAAAGTGTAAAAATAAAAACTAAATTTTCGCACTAAAAAATAGTTGAGATTCTCAACTTCTTATCTATAGCGTTTTTATCAATTAGGTTACTTAACTAAATTGATAGAAGATACATCATAGCCTTGTGCTTTAAGGAAATCTAAAGCTGACTCTGGTGTTAATTTGTTCTTTGAAATTTTAGGTTTGTGTACTTCTTCTAAGTCTGTTGGATTAAATTCTTCCCCGGTCAGGATGATGTGATATGCAGCGACCAACATCATACGAGCTATGGCGATTATAGCTTTCTTGTGGCCTCTGCGTTTCTTGATGTTTGTGTATTTAATTTTGTAGTATGGTTCTTCATTTGACTTGATAGCTGAAAGAGCACATTGGACAAGTAAAGGCTTGATATAAGATCCGGCTTTTGAAACTCTAACAGATTTCTTCTTGTTGGCTGATTCGTTATTAGCTGGAGCTAAACCTGCCCAACAACATAATTGCTTGTCAGTTTCAAACTCAGACATATCTACACCAATTTCAGCGATGATAGTCATGGCTGCTAAATAAGAGATGCCTGGAATCTTAATAAGACATTCAATAAAAGTTGTATATGGTAAACAACGTTTAGCCATTTCAATTTCTACTTCTTCAATATGCTTATCAAGTTCATCCATGTGTTTTAAAGCGACCACCATCTTTAATTTCTGATCTGGCTCGATATGAGATCCTTCAAGCGATTTTAAAACAGCTTCGGTTTTCTTCTTAGCTGATTTCTTAAGTAAAGATTTAATCGTTTCTTCATCTACTACAGTAGAGTTCATAGCTTCATTCATAATGGCTCTGGCAGATTTACCGAAAGGGTCAGAAAGGATAGAAGCTAAACCAATATTAGATACAGTCATTGAGTTCTGATATCTGAGACGTTCAGAAGAGCGCATACCTATTAGTTTGATTCTATACCTAGAGAGTTCTCTTAAAGCACGAATCTCTTTAGGTGGAATAAATGAAGATTTAATAAGATCGTGTCTAAATAGATCTGCGATCCATTTAGAGTCCTTTTTGTCAGTCTTCTTACCTTTGATGGCTTTAGTGTATTTAGGATGAGCTACACAAACTTTAATCTCATCTTCAAGTACATTAAAAACTGGAATCCAATATTTGCCGGTTGATTCCATCGCTACATCAAAACAGTTATTCTCTTTAAGCCAAGATTTAAGCTGTAATAGAGAATAATTTTGAGAATTAAATTCTCTTTGTTTATACTCGGCAATACCATCCTGATTAGTAGAAACGATGGTCGCGACAATGATGTCCTTGTGTACATCCATACCGCAACATACAGGTCGAATTACTTTCACAAATAAAAACCTCCTTCAAAGAAAAAGGAGGTGTGACATTGACTGCCATCTAGCTATTATTAGTCATATTGATTAAATCAATGCTAAGTGTCCAGGCTCTAAGTCCTACTTATTTGTGCTTGTAAAGATGACGGCTACTTATAATTATTCAGGATATTTAGTTAGACAACCAAATTGCCTACTCTCCCCATCGTGCTCTGTAGTGTATCACACCTCCAACTTAATTGTAGGAAATACTGCAGCACTTGGAAAGAGAACAATTTTGGTTACGTATTTGTGAAGGCGACGGAAAGGCGCCTTAATGGAGGAAATTATG
>JAZRZI010000034.1:0-39511 GCA_045601325.1 Bacilli bacterium | reverse complement strand
TTGTCTGAGCCAGTTTCTGCAAAGAACTGAGCGAGTTAAAACCCCCAGATAGTCTGGGGTGGAGGTAGAACTTATAGTTTTGCCAAGAAAAGAAAAACTCCTAGAATTAATTTGCGGTCCAACGCAATTAATGAAAGGAGTTATCATGTCGACTGACAACTTAAGTTTAGCGCATACATGTTGGAATTGTAAGTATCACATTGTATTTGCACCCAAATACCGAAGACAAGAGTTCTTCGGAAACAAAAGAATTGAAATCGGAAAGATTCTAAGGAAGCTTTGCGAGTTCAAACAAATTAATATTAGCAACAAATCATGGAGCAATTACCAGATGTTAGTGAAAACCTGGTAGAAACAATGTTATCGAAACTAATTTCTGAAGATAAAATTATAAAAATCGGAACTTATAAAGACGCAATGTATTATCGAAAATAATGGTCATAGAAAAGAAACATAAGATGTTCTATTATAATAGCAGGTGATGAAAATGAAGATTATATCGAACGAAACACACGATGAAGAAAGAGCGTACTACGGAAGTGTAGACACATCTTTTAGAAATATAACTATAGAAGGACCTCTTGATGGCGAATCAGCATTTAAAGAATGTAAGAATATTGAGGTCTTAGATTCTAAACTAGCTTTAAGATATCCTTTCTGGCACGTTAGTGGCGGTGCATTTGAGCGTTTGACTATGTTAGAGACCGCTAGAGCGAGTTTTTGGTATGATAAGGAGATTTATATTAATAACGTAAATTGTGACGGTGTAAAGGCTGTTAGAGAATGTAAGGGTGTAATGATTAAAGACTCCACATTTAACTCTATCGAGTTTGGTTGGAAATGTAAAAACATCCAAATACTTAATTCCTCTATAGACGCGATGTATGCATTCTTATCTTCCAAAGATGTAAAACTAGATAAAGTTAACTTTAAAGGAAAGTACTCTTTCCAATATGTTAAGAACTTAGAAATCAATAGCTGTGTATTGGATACAAAAGATGCTTTCTGGCACAGCGAGAATGTGACAGTTAGAGATTCAGAAGTTATAGGTGAATACTTAGGATGGTATTCTAAGGGTCTCACCCTAATTAACTGTAAGATTAAAGGCACACAACCTTTGTGTTACGCAAAAGATTTAAAACTTATTAACTGCACATTTGAAAACTGTGATTTAGCTTTAGAAAATAGTGAAGTTAGTGGTGATGTAACCTTATTAGATGAGGTCTCTTCTATTAAAAATCCACTTAAGGGTGAACTTCTAGTTAATAGAACAGACCACATCATTATCGATAAATTCAATAAGGGTAGTGGTAGATTCTCTATTGTTACCAAGAGTAAATAGTGTAGAATACCCACATAAGAAAAGAAGAGGTAGCATTATGGCAACTTTTAAAATATTCTCTGATTCATGTTGTGACCTTCCTAAAGAGATACGTCTTCAAAGAGATATTGATTTCGTCTACATGGGATTAGTGGTCGATGGTGAAGAAAAAAGAGCGGATATCAACTTTGAAGATTATTCTCCAGAAGAATTCTACGGTTGGTTAGAACAAGGTAAAAAGATTAAAACCACTCAAGTGACAGTGGATGAATTTGTAAATAAGTTCCGTCCTGCTTTAGAACAAGGATACGATGTTTTATACATTGGTTGTTCAAGCGCTTTAACAGGATCTATGAACGTTTTGAATTCTTTAGTTAAAGAAGATTTATTAAATGAATTCCCAGGACGCAGAATCATAGGGGTGGATAGTTTAACTGCTTCTGCGACATTAGGTTTACTAGTGTTAGCAGCAGCGGATAGAAGAGATGAAGGTGCATCTTTAGATGAAACTATCGCATGGGTTGAAGCTAATAAATTAAAATTCAATCAATTCGCAACTGTGGAAACGCTTACATATTTAAAGAATGCTGGACGTATTAAAGGCGCTAAAGCATTCATGGGCAACTTATTACATAAGAAACCTATCTTTATCTCTGATAGAAACGGTAATAACTTAACCACTATGACAGTTACAGGCACTAAAAACGCTGATAACGAATTATATAAAGGTGTTGCAGAAGCAATTGATAAAAGTTATAAACAAAAAGTCATCATTAGCCAAGGTATGGCGATGGAACGTGCTTTAAGACTTAAAAAGAGATTTGAAGACGAACTTAAAGTTGAAGTTGAGATATGGTGGATTGGACCTATCATCGGCACAACATGTGGTCCTGGTATTATAGCAACCTTCTGTTACGGTAAAGAAGTTACGCGTTACGAAGGGGATGGAAAATAGTTATAACTAGTGGTGGAGATTCCTCTCCACAAATATTGTTAACTAGTTTATAATATTATCGCAAAGATTTGGCTGGTCTTTATGGCTAGCCATTTCTTTTGCAAATAATCCAGAAGATTAATAGAAGTATAACAATAAGAGTTATGTCTTCCATTCTCATTCTTTCCTAAACTAATACAATACTTGTTTTGAGAAATCTCCTTTAAGCAGAAAGTTCTATCCATGGTTAGAACCTCCTACTATGTTAAAAGGAGATTTTTTAAATAATTTTGAAAATAATTTTTATTATTACAAGGTAATAAATATTTTTTACCTATTCGAATATAAGAACAAAAGAAGGTTTCAAAACAGCAGAGAACTATCTCACGAATATCATTATTTCTTTATGATATTATTTGTTGTATTGAAGCTATTGTTTTCCTGTTTTCTTCTGTCAGATGTGACATAAAAAACCTCCTCTTTTTTTGCCAACAGGATGTATATATTATATATTTCTCAGACTAAATGCAGGATTTCGAGTGAAACCGGAATTTACTTTAAGAATTCACATTGTATGTTAGTTTGAGAAGGTATAACTTGACTTTGCACATTCCGAAACTTACAATATAGACATGATTTACACAACTAGACAACTTCTTGAGAAATACAAAAACAACACAAATATTAACAGGATGAAAAAATCAGGGAAACTTTTTAAGATAGCACATGGTGTTTATTCAGATGAAATGGATAACGCTGCAGATCTTGAAAGCTTATTTCTTGTGTATAAAAACGCTGTTTTAACTAACGAAAGCGCATTTGCGTTTTATGAGTTAACAGATACTATTCCTGAAATGTATACTATCGCAACCCCTTTAAATTCTCATAAAATTAGTTTTGATTATGTTAAACAAAGTTATATGCTATTTCCTTTTTTGAAAATCGGATTAATTAAAGTTAAAACAAAGTACGGTTATATTCAAATATATGACAAAGAAAGATTGCTCGTTGAACTATTTAGACAACGAAATAAGTTTTCTTATGAACTATATAAAGAAGTTGTGGCAAACTATAGAAAACTCGCTATAGAAAACAAAATAGACTTTCTTAAAGTTTTTAAGTATTGCGACAGCTTCGCAAACGGCAAGGTGATAAGAAAAAACATTGAGGATGTTGTTGTATGAAATCGATAAACGAACTGGTTAAAGACAAGATGAATCTTTTTAAAATGAATAGGCTTGAAGCGGAAAGCTATGTGTGCCAAGAAAGTATAATCACTTTGTAATACATGAGCCAAAAACAAGAGAAGTGGATTCTATTTCATTTAAGGATAGAATCGTACAGCATTGTCTAGTGGATTACTATTTGATGCCGATATTAGAAAGAAAATTAATCTATGATAATGCAGCGTGTCGGAAGAAAAAAGGAACTGATTTTGCGAGAAATAGACTTAAATATTTTCTCAGTAATCATTATCAAAAAAATAAAAATAATAATGGATATTATTTAAGAATAGATTTTAGACATTATTTTGAATCAATATCACACCCGTTGTTAAAGAATAAACTCACTGGTTTTGTTAAGGATAATGATATTTTATTTTTGTGCTTTAGAATAATAGATTCTTTTCATAAAGATATTAATAAGGGTTTACCATTAGGAAATCAAACAAGCCAATGTTTTGCTTTGCTGTATCTAGATAAATTTGATCGTGCTATTAAGGAGAAGTTCTCTATTAAATATTATGTTAGATACATGGATGATTTAGTGGTTATCGATAAATCAAAAGATAAATTAGTTTCGCTTTTGAACTACTTGAAAAATATAGCGTCAAACGAATACTTGTCCTTTAACACCGATAAAACTTTTATCAAACCATTAAAAACAAAAATCTCATTTCTTGGATTTACATACCAATTATCAAGTGGTGGTAAAATATACATTAAAGTATTGAATGAAAAATATAGAAGATTTAAAAAACATTTAAAGCAAGTCGACGATATTAAAAAACCTATATTGTCAAATAATTATTTTAAGTATCTTCAAAAAAGGGAACATTTCTAAATTTGAATTATTTGGAAATCTTGATAGATTGTTTTTTTATTAAATCAGAGTAAAATAAAGTTAGACTTTAGAAAACTCGGAAAGGAATTGTAGTATGTATATTAAACGAAACATTGAAAAAACAGTGTTAAGCTTATCTAAAAACTATCCTGTTATTATGGTTTGTGGTCAAAGGCAAGTTGGAAAATCAACAATGCTTAATCAAATTAAAGGTGATAGAAAGTATATAACTTTCGATGATTTAAAAGCCAAAAACTTAGCCAAAACCGATCCCGAATTATTTTTTGATACATATGGATTTCCTATATTAATAGATGAGTTCCAAAAAGAACCTTCTATATTAGAAGAAATAAAAAGAATAGTTGATTTAAAAGCATTAAATGGTGAAGATGTTAATGGCTTATTTTGGTTAACTGGTTCTCAAAAATTTAAAATGATGAAAAATATCGCTGAATCATTAGCGGGTAGGGTAGCAGTTTTAGATATGTCATCTCTTTCTATGTCTGAATTAAATAACAAAGACCAAGGTTTATTTATTCCTAGGATAGAAGAATTGAAGAAACGGGAATTTGAAAAGAAAGATATCAATCAAATCTTTGAAACTATTTTTAAAGGTGGAATGCCAAAAGTTAATACAACCGATATAGACCGAGAAAGATATTATATGGATTATGTGAACACATTTTTAGAAAGAGATATTAAAGATTTATCACAAGTTGGAAAGCTTGATGAGTTTTATCAATTTTTAGTATATGTTGCAGCGCATACTGCTCAAGAGATTAAATATGAATCTATTTCTAAAGAAGTTGGTGTATCTGCTCCTACTATTAAAGAATGGGTAACTATATTAGAAAGAGCAGGATTATTATTTATCCTTCGTCCATATTACGCAAAAGCAACCGATAGATTGGTTAAGACTCCGAAAATGTATTTTCTAGATACTGGTCTTGCAGCATATTTAACAGGTTGGACTAGTCCATCTACATTACAAAATGGTGCTGCCTCTGGAGCGTTTTTTGAAACATTTGTAATTAGTGAAATAGTTAAAAGTTACTATAATGCAGGGAAACCATTAAATGTATTCTATTATAGAGATGTTGATCAAAAGGAAATTGACCTTTTAATTGTTGAAGATAATACAATTTATCCAATAGAAATAAAAAAGAATAAGAATCCTAGTGAAGTGGGAAAAAATTTAAGCGCTTTGAACAAATTTAAAATGAATATCGCACCGATGATCGTTTTATGTATGAGTGATGAACTAATTCCTTTTAATAGAAACATTTATTTGTGTCCTATCACTATTATTTGATAGTGGAGTCAAGCACTCCGTTTTCATGTATATGCTATTCTTGAAAAAAAGAATGTCTTTTATCTATAAAAGAAATCATAAGTGTAGAATAAAAGTGGATAATAAAGTGTAGAATAAGTGTAGAATAAATTTTGGAGACAATTACGGTAATTAAAAGGGAATCCGAATACGTTGAATTTAAAGAAAGTTTAGGTCAATTATCAAAAGGGCTTGAATCTGCAGTCGCGATGATCAATAAAAGCGGATCAGCTATAATCTATTTTGGTGTCAAAGATGCTGGCTCTATTATTGGACTTAATATTGGAAACAAAACTCTAAAAGATATTAGCCACGTTGTAGCGGAACAAATTAAGCCAACTGTTGTTCCTATAATAAGTGAAGAGTTAATCGGAGATAAAATAATAATTAAACTCGAGATTTATGGAACAAATATACCATATTCAGCAAATGGTAATTATTTTATTTTGCAAAAATTAGTTTAGCAACAAGTTCACTTGTTGAAAAACCTACTAGTCGTTTTTATATATTTCCAAATTTATCTAGTTTATTATGAAAAAATTTACTCGTGGTATAGAATCTAAATAATTTAGCAATATTTATTCCTAAAACATTTAGCATTATTTCGGTTGAAACATTTTCTATTCCTCCTCTTCTAGTTCTTGTATAGTTATAGTCTTGTTTTGCTATAGGTTTTTAACAGCCCCATTTTATTCGTTGTTTTTACATGAAACAAATATCAAATCATCAATTGCAATAGAGCGATAACGCCTATATAATAAAAATGAAAAAAAATATTTCAAGAATGTGAGGAGGCAAAATGTTAATAGATTATATAAACAAAAATTATGATATAGCTGAACCAATATTCATGTATGAACTACCATGTACATCACAAGATGCATTAAGACAAGAAATGAAAAGGCTTACTGACGAAGGCAAACTTATACGTCTATATAATGGTGTGTATTATAAACCATACAAAACAATATTTGGTACGGAGGGTAGAATTTCTATTAACAAGTTCGTCGAAAAGAAATATTTGTATGAAGGTAGTGAGAGCGTTGGTTTTGTATCCGGAATTTCTATGTATAACAAATATGGTTTTACAACTCAAATACCGTCGGTTATAGAAGTGGTGAGCAACACTGCCACAACAAGACAAAGGAAAATTGAAGTTGATGGTTATGAAATCATCATGTATAAGCCATTAATTAACATAACAAATGACAATGTTAATGAAATTGAATTTTTGACTATGATGATTGATATTGATAAGTACAGTGAATTAAGTTTGAACGAATTCAAATCAAAACTTAAAGAATATGTGAAAAAGAAAAATCTAAAATTCAATCTAATCAAAGAATATTTACCTTTATTCCCAGATAAAGTTTATAAGAATATTTATAACGGAGGACTAATGAATGAATTGGTATAAGAACAATAAGTTCGAATGGAAGGAAATAATCAATGCAAAGTATTATTCAAATAAATCAAACAAAGACTTAATTAAAGATATAGAAAAAATAGATAGTATCAAAAAGAAAGCATTATTGAAGGCAAAAATAGTTATACTTTGCCCTTGGAATATATTGCTTTTTTCTTTTTTGCTTTTTTATGTCTCTGGCGTATCGTTTGTTGTTGCTTGTGCAATAGTAGATTCTGAATACTCTTATTTGGCTTATTGTCTTTTCCCTTTAATAGAAATTGTTCCTGTGTTTTCAACGATGTTTTATTTATACCCGAAGAATTATTTGTCAGTTAACCCAAATTATTCTGTCAGAGGAGTTGAAAAGTGCGTTGGTAAAATTAAGGTGGGGAATGTTGAAAGCGAAATTATAAAATATTCCGACGGTTCTTATTGTGTTCAAAAAAAGGGTGATACAGCTCTTGCAAATATCGTTATTATGGTTTTTAAGGCAATAGGATATCAATTCAAAGCGCCCGTTATATATTTAAAAACAAAGAAAAGAATTATCAAAGATGATGTAATGGCAAATAGATTTGCAAAAATGAAAATCAAAACAACACTAGAAACCAAAAGATCAAAAACAGCTATTTTTTTTATAATATTTAATTTAATTACGCCAACCTTATATTGTTTGCTGTGGTTAACAATTTTCATGCTCTAATATTTTTTTAAACAAATAAACATTTAAAGCAAAACATTCGATTTGAATGTATTATAGATATGTTATGAATGGACTAATTATTGTTAATCAAGAAAGAGGACATAATCAATATAAGATAGATAGATTACTTGAAGAGTGTTCTAAAAGAGATATACATCTTGATGTATTCACTAATGATGGCACTCTCGCAGTTATCAAAGATGGTAAAGCGGTAATCAATCTACCTAAGGCTGATTTTGTTTTATATTTCGATAAAGACATATATCTAGCTAAGTTATTAGAGAAAGCAGAATATCGTTTATTTGATAAACCTGATTTTATGAAGTTATGTGATGACAAGGTATTAACATTTATTGGGTGTTCTAATTTAGGTATTAGAATGCCTGATACATATGCTGGACCACTTATCTATTTTGATATACAAGATAAGAATCTATCTTTCTTATCCAATATAGAAAAAGAATTAGGATACCCAATGATTGTTAAAAGAGTGTATGGCTCTTTAGGTGAGGGGGTATATAAAGTTAATAACCATGAAGAACTTGCTAAGTTATATTTGGAAATATATAGAAACCCTGTGTTGTTCCAAAAATATATTCCAAGTGCATCTGGCAAATCCGTAAGAGTGTTAATTATAGATGGTAAAGTGCTTGGGGGATTTGTTAGATGTAACACCGGTGATTTTAGAAGTAACTTTGGTAACACTGCAGATGGACAAACATTAACTAATCCTGATAAATACTTTAAGTTCGCTCAAGATGTTGCTGATAAGTTAGATATAGAATATGCAGGTATAGATTTATTAGATGATGTTGATGGTAATCCAATATTATGTGAGATTAATAGCAACGCCTTCTTTGAAGAATTTGAAAAGGTTACAGGTTTAGACGTCGCTAGTGCGATTGTCGATATGGTAATAAGAAAAGTAAACTAATTATGAATAAAAACGCAGTTAAGAAAACTAATAGAAGCAAAGATTATAAGAACTTAAAACAATACCCAGTTAAAAGAAACTGTGGTCTTTTAGAGTTCTTATTAGAAACATTCCCATCTCAATCACGTAATTCAGTTAAGTCTTTATTATCAAGCCATAGAGTGTCTGTCGATGGTGCGCCTACCAGCCAATTTGATTTTAAATTATCACCAGGAGATACAGTTATCATCTCTAACTCTGCAATACATAAGAAAACAAGAAGTAATCTTCCAATCATATATGAAGATAATGATTTGATTGTTATTAATAAACCTAGTGGACTACTTTCTGTTCCTAGTGATAATGAAAAAGGATCAACCGCTTATCGTATGGTGTTTGATTATGTTCAACAGAAAGATAAACACAATCGTATATATATCGTACATAGATTAGATGAAGATACTTCTGGTGTGTTAATGTTTGCGAAAAGCGAACGTATAAGAGACGCTTTCACTAGTGGTGATACATGGAACAACATCGTCTCTAAACGTGGCTATTACGCGATAGTAGAGGGCAAAATGGAAAAACCTAGTGGGACACTTAAGTCTTGGTTAAAGAAAAACGCTCAAAATATGATGTATAGTTCTAAAAAACCAGGTGATGGCCAATTAGCGGTTACCCATTATAGAGTTATCAAAGAAAACGATAACTATTCATTGCTTGATGTAAACATTGATACAGGAAGAAAGAATCAAATCCGTGTTCAATTAGGAGAAAGTGGTCACTATATTATTGGAGATGATAAATATGGTGAACCAAGTAACCCGATTAAAAGATTAGGCTTACATGCATATTGTCTAGAACTCATCAATCCTTTAACAAATAAGAAGATGAAGTTCACCGCTCCTATACCAAAAGAGTTTTCTATTATTTTCCCAAAAGTGAATGAAAAATAACTCATTATTTGTTATTATCTTAAGTAATTATGAAAAACAGGTATCTAAACGCTTTAAAATCATCCGCATTAAGTATTACACCAATCATATTATTGGTTATTTTAATGTCCGTTATTCCTGTTAATGGAAGTAGACTAGTTCCATTAGAATGGGCTAGAGGTGACTATGCTTTACTTTTAATCGGCATGGTTATCTTAATTGTTGGTTTAGCTATCTTCCAAGTTGGTGCGTCATCATCCTTATCACAGGTTGGTGAATATATGGGTAGTTCATTATCCAAACAAAAGAAACTTTGGATAGTGGTTGTCTTTGCCTTTGTATTAGGCGCGCTGATTACATGTGCTGAACCAAGCATCATGATTGTTTCTAAACAAGTGAATATCAACGCAGTGTTACTGATAGGTGGTATCGCTGTTGGAGTTGGCTTATTTGTGGTTATCGGTGTTTTACGTATCGTATTCCACAAATCACTTAAACTCTGGTATCTATTATTCTATTTCATTACATTCTGCATTCTCACATTAGTTGCTATGGATCCTAGTAAAGCTAGTTTCTTACCATTTATCTTTGATAGTGGTGGTGTCACTACTGGAAGTGCTACCGTTCCATTCATCTTAGCGTTAGGCGCTGGTATCGCTATGGTTAGAGGTGGCAAAAACGCTACTAACGATAGCTTTGGTTTAGTTGGTATGGCGTCTATTGGACCTATCTTAACTGTCGCTATCTTATTATTTGTTATGCCTTCTAGTGGTGATTTCATTCCTAGTTATGCAGTTATTGATGACGCAACTAGCAATATATTCATGACATTTATGAACACATTATTGCCTATAGGTGGTGGATTAGGCACAATGATTGAAGTGTTGATTGCTTTAACACCTACATTAGTGATTTTCTTAGTCTATAACATAATCTTTATTAAGTTACCTAAAACAAAGATACTAAAGCTGTTATTTGGTTTCTTATTAACATTTGTTGGTTTATCTATATTCTTAACTGGTACAGGCGCTGCTATGACTCCAATTGGTTTTGAAGTTGGTAAGTCATTAGGTGTACAACCAAGTTGGTTAATCATCTTAGTGGCTTTTATCATTGGCTTAGTGACTATTCTATGTGAACCTGCTGTTCATGTATTAACATCACAAATGGAAGAAATTTCCGATGGTAACATTAAAAAGGGCACAGTGTTATTAACATTATCTTTAGGTGTAGGCGCTGCTATTGGATTAGCCGCTATTCGTACAGTATTTGATTTCTCAATTATGTACTATATGATTCCTGGATATGTTATTTCTATTGTTTTGATGTTTGCATGTCCTGATATCTACACTGCTATGGCGTTTGACTCTGGTGGTACTGCTAGTGGTCCTATGTCATCCAGCTTTGTTTTACCTATGATCGTTGGTATCACTGCGACATTAGGGGCAAATAAGGGCCTAGCAGACACAGAAATCAATTACTATAACCAATCCTTCGGTGTTATTGCGTTAATCGCTCTTACACCGGTTATTGCTATTCAAATATTAGGCGTTAGCCAAAACATCAAGAAAGCAAAAGCAAGATCTATTATGCGTCAACATGTTTACACTGCTAGTGACGCACAAATCATTCACTTTTAGTTAGGAGGTTTTATGGCGTTATTTAAAAAGAAAAAAGAAGTAGTTGCACCTAAACCTTTCGAAGAAAGAAAGGACATAGAAAAACTTTCTATCTTCATAACTATCGTAAATAAAGGACAAGGTGAAGCGGTATTAAAACTATTTGAATCAAATGGATGTGCTGCTCAAGTAGTCCAAAGAGGTAGAGGCACCGCTACTAAACAAATGTATGACATCTTAGGTGTCGAAGATAATAAGAAAGATATTGTCTTCTCAGTTATTAAACAAAGTTCAATCCCTGACGCTAAGAAGGACTTAGAAGCCTTCTTTGCGGCTAGTAAAAGAAATAAAGGAATTGGTTTCTCTATTCCAATGACATCCATTATTGGAGTGTCTGTCTATCAATTCCTAACAGATTCCTTATAGGAGGTAAACACAAATGAAATTTGAATTAATCGTCGCTCTTATTAACTCTGGATTCTCAGATGTTGTTATGGACGCTGCTCGTGAAGTAGGCGCTAGAGGTGGAACTATTGTTCACGCTCGTGGTACTGGTAACGAAGCTATTGGTAAAAAATATGGTGTTGTCATTACTCCTGATAAGGAAATGATTCTCATCTTAGTGACTGAAGATATTAAAGATGCAGTTCTTTCCGCTATTTACAAAGCAGCAGGATTTGCTACTGATGGTAATGGTATTGCCTTTACTCTTCCGGTAGATGATGTTACTGGCTTAAGAATGTCTAAGACATCAGAAGAAAACAAATAGTTTGATTATGCTTAAAGAGTGCGAGAAAAATCGCACTTTTTGTTTGAGAACAAAGTGTTGTGCTTTTGTGTATCAAAAAAGTTCACCGTTAGATGCAGATGCATCAAGATGAACTGTTTAATATTAAGTCTTTTTAAAATTTTAACTATTTTTCGTAGTGGGTCCACATAGAGTGAATAACGATAGTATTAATTTCCTTATAAACTTTGTATACAATGCGATGTTTAATATTAATTCTTCTAGAGTAGTATCCTTGTAAATCCCCAACAAGTTTTTCATAAGATGGTGGATTTATAAAAGGGTCTTTTGCCATTGCGTTTAGTATTTTTTTGGCTTTCGAATCAAGACCAGCAGTTTTTAAAGATTCTTTGTCTTTTTCTGCTTGTTTAGTGAATTTGATTACCCACATGTTACCATTCCTCGTTAGGATTATAGGTTTTCATCGAATCAATATTTTCTTTTTCGCCTTCCTTAATTTGCTTAACGAGACCAGGAATAGACGATAAATATATAGTTTCTAAAATCGCATTATATTCTTGTTCGGATATTATTACTGCGTTACCTTTTTTTGTGCTAACCATGACGGGATCGTTATATTCTATAACGTTATCCACTGTACTAAATAAGTTCTTTCTTAATACAGATATATTAGTTGTGTTCATATTAATGCCTCCTGTGTCTATATTTTATATGAGAAATATGTACATAATCAAGTACAATAATACATTTTATTGTACGTTCCGTGAATTCTTAAAGTAAATTCCGGTTTTAACCAAAAATAGGATTTTAGTCTAATAATGTATAATGAAATCTCCTGTGGGCAAAGGAGGTTTTGTTTTATGTCACATTTGACATTTGAAAACAGGAAACATATATCGAGTATGATTACTCAAGGCAAAAAATGCATTGATATTGCTAAAGCAATAGGATGCGACCCAACTACTATCGCAAAGGAAATTAAGAAAAATCGTATCATTTCTAAAGAAGCGAAATATAAGAGCAAAATCCTATGCAAAAAATTAGAAAGATTTCCTTATGTTTGCGTTGATTGTTCTCACAAATATAAGGACTGCGTTTTGACACAGTTGAGATATAACGCTGAAGTTGCTCGAAAGAAATATGAGTATAAACTTCACGAAATTAGAAAAGGGATTAATCTAACGCCAGAAGAGCATGGCGCTTTAAATAAAGCTCTAAAAGAAGGATTGTTGGAAAAGAAATCAATTTATTCAATTGTCCATTCATCTAAGATTGATGCATCTGTTCCTACAGTTTATCGATATATCAAAGAAAAGAAGGTTGATATATCCAAGATGGATTTACCTTATGCGGTTACTTATAAAAAGAGAAAAAAGCAAATTAAAAAGTACGAATATCCTGGAAACAGGAAAATTGACAGGAATAATCGTACTTACATCGACTATCTAGCCTATAAGAAGAGCCACATCAATGAGATGACCTCTCAAATGGATTTTCTTGGTTCTATAGTCACGGATAGATGTTCTATCCTTGTAATCATTATACCCGAAATTCACTTTCCTTTCTTTTGGATTATTAAAGACAAAGATTCTGAAAAAGTTGTAGAAATATTCAACAATATCGAATCTAAGATAGGTTTTGAGAAATTCAATGAAATTTTTCCTTCTATTCTCACAGATAGAGATCCATGTTTCTCTAACATTGTAGGAATTGAATTTTCAAAAGAAACTGGCATCCAAAGGACTTATTTGTTCTTTTGTGATGCCTTTAAGTCAAATCAAAAAGCATCAGTTGAAAACCTTAATAAACAAATAAGAAAATTCTTTCCTAAAGGAAAATCAATAGATGGTTACAATCAAGATGATATCTTTCAAATCAACAAAATATTAATCGAATCATCTCTATTTTCATTAGATGGACATACACCTAAAGAGGCTTTTATTACATTATTTGGACAAGACACGTTTGATAAATTATTTTAATTGATTCCGTTATAAAGCCCACAAGAACGGAATTTAGTTTGAGAAACGGAATTTAGTCCTTGTTTTTGTCATGCCTAAAAATGTAGCAAAAGATATATTTTCTTAAACTAAAAACCGGAATCAATCATGAAAACCGGAAATTAGTTTGAAAAAATGCTGTTTTTGGTTAAAACCGGAATTTACTTTAAGAATTCACGGATTTTTCTCGTAAAAACATGCAAAAAATGAGAGAAAATCGGTGCGATTATGAGTGACTAATAATATCGATTAAGATTATCTGCTATCTTTTTTAGTGTACATTTTTTAATCTGATAATGAACAATACAAATGTAGTTGTTATTAATATAAGAGATATAGCAGCAATAGTGTGATTAGAGAAAGTTGATTGAGGAATAACGTACGCTAAACCTAAGTTTGTTATTTCATTAAAATATGGATCTGTATCTTTATTTGCTAACGCCCATTGTTCATAACGTTCTTTATAACTATTAAAAACATCTAGTGTTGCTAATTTTTTAATACACTTACTACCTAACTTTTCTAGTTCGCTTTTAGCGACACTATAATAGGACAAGCAATATCCTTGGCTTTCTGTGTAATCTTTCATATGAAGATATGTATTAGCCCAATTAACAATGTTTGTGTAATCGCTATCATCAACGGAGATTAAATAGTCATTGCATGTTTTAATGATTGCTTGAACATCATTAAGAGTGTTATTTTCACTATCGAGTTCAACTTCTTCTCTAGTGATAGAGATATCTTCTATGAAAGCATGGCCATCAAAAGTGAAATCTGCGTAGTCTTGGAAGCTAATACTCTTTTGATTAGTAAGACACGCTTTCTTTGTATTGTCATTAAGATTGTTATAGGAATTGAGTTTTAATCCTTCAACGTTTAATGTACCTGACACCATATCGATAGCAGTGTTAAGGAAACAATTACCACAGTAACAATATGTTTCAGGATAATCATAGGTTGATTCTGATACTTTGATAGTTGCAACTGAATTATCTCTAAGAGTTAATGTTTTAGCTTTAATAGTGGTGTTTATAGAGAAACTATAATCACATTCAAACGCTCCACTGGTAAAGTTAGCAATTGAGTTATTAACTAATTCAATACCCATTGCTTCAATAGCGCTTCCACCAGAGATAGTGTTATCTAAACCTTCGCTACCATAATAGCCTCTACCACCCGTAGCTTTAATAGTGGAATCTTCTATTGCTAACATAGAACAACTGATTGCAGTGCCACCTCCTACTTGAAAGTGTTCTGGTCTAGCTAAATAGCCTGTTCTAGCAGTGTATTCAAATGTTTCATTATAGAAATTAGAAACTGCTTGACCACCTGTGATTTCAATGTTTTCACAGTTTCTAAATATTACGTTTCTATTAACACAAAGGCCTTCTTTTAACTTGTGAGTTCCCTCGTTATCATCTCTTGGGGACAATTCATATCCTTTGATGATGATAGAAGGACAATTAGCGAAGATAACGTTACCGACACTATATCCTGGCTTATCAACTGATTCTGTTTTAAATTCACAGTTAACTCCGATAAAGAAGCAATCAGTAGCCCCATCATCTATTGAGTTAATTATATTAATTTTTGGAGTTTCTCCACTTTCTGCGTAGAATCTAAGGGTTAATTCACTTCTAAAGATTTCTGTATCGTAATCAATATTTAAGTTTATAGTGAGTCCCGCTTTAACAATGATAGTGAAATCGGTGCATGTTGATTTGATGAAAGAATCGATAAGTAACTTGCCATCAGTAGGATTTTTATCGATATATGTGGTTTGTCTAAGGATTTCATTATGCACACTGTAAGTGCCGTAGTCTTCAACATAAACTAGTTCGTTGTTTTCGTTATAGTAACTAATAGCGCTTAAAGACGCTGTATATAACGTAATGGTCATATCGGTTTCAGGCATTACATAAGCAAGTGTATTAGAATTAACACTTATTTCTGTGCCTATTGAAGAAACTGGTGACGTTGTTAATGTATAGCCACTACGAATGTGATATGTGACATTATCGCCTTCATAATATTCTTCAGTTTCAGTGATATCTAAATTGGTGTAATCGTATGTAACAGTTTTAAGATCTAATGTTTGAATCTTAAAGTATTCATAATTATTACTCTGGAAGTTATTAATTACATGACTTGTCTTAGAACTATCTAAATAACTATATGTTGGATTATCTATATTATCTTCAGTGATATATTTAGCAGCGTTATGATTAACAGTTAAAGAATCAATAGCCCAGCCTATCGCACCTTTAGCTTCTAATGTCCCATTAGTTAATGTGATATCACAATCTTTAGAAATTGCTAAACCATGATGACTATCGTCACATATAATATTTCCTTCTACGTTACCTGCGAACGCATGAACTATAGAATTATCTAATATAGTTAAACCATCTGCATCTATTGCATTAGCAACACACATGTCAGATTCGTTTTCCACGCCGGTTCTATTGTAATTATTTGGACCATAAAATGTGACATTTGAACCGCCTTTAACTATAACGCTACCTTGTGCGTGTAATGCTGGGCTTGAGGTATTTCCTATATTGTGGTTAGAATTACCCGCATTTATAGAACCAGTTGAATTATTAAATGTTGCGTTAAAACAATTAACAGCGCATGCGCCTGTAACTGTTTGAGTGTATAGATTATGTTGTGTGTTTGGATCTAATGAAGAATCATACCCAGCTCCTGAAATATTAAATGTAGAGTTATTAATTTCTAAATTAGAATATAAGCTCAATCCTAATGATGATTCGGTTGAACTTATACCTGTTCCATGAGCTTCAAAGTCACAGTCATAAAGTTTTAAATTATTAGCTTTGATAGCAGGAATAATTGAATCACTAGAAGACAATGAAACATCACAACGAACAAACTTAATATTCGCTCTACATTCATCGCTGATGATTCCTGATCCAAAATCATAGCTAGTTTTAAAAGTAGCTTTGTTTGTGTGGCTATCATCATATAAAGAGTAAATGTTTACTTGATAGGAGTTATTAAACATCTCATAAACCATGTCATCGTTAATTGATGTAGTTGGAAAATAGTTATTATCTAATATGATGTTGAATTCAGGATTATTTTTACCTTGTGCGTCAAATGAAAATGTTGTGTTAATTTGACCACGGGAAAAGAAGTTCCATCCAGGTAAGAATGTTTTGTTATCGATATTATCGATGGTTAAGTTATTACAGTCATCTTTGTTGATGGATAACAAGTCACCTTGTTCGTTATAGTAATAATAATAATCGGTATCAAAATAATCCGCTTTTGTTTGCGATGGTTTGTTCGATGAGAATAGACCACCGACACATATTGTTAATGAACTTAGAAATAATATTGTTTTGATTTTCATGTGGTTAATTCTATCACAGCAGAAATAATTTAGTATCAAATTATTTTTATATTTTTTGTTAATTCGCATCAAATAAGATCGACATTAAAACAAATATATGATATCATATAAACAGTAATATTATGCCAAATAACAAACTTAATTACATCGCAAAATATAACAAAGCAAATTACAAAATGTATCAATTTAGAATTAGAAAAGACGATACAAAAGTAATTGAGTTTTTAGATGGATTAAATAATAGAAATGAATATATAAAGAATCTTATTGATAGAGACATTAATAACGATATTTTAACAATCAAGCAAATCAAACAGAGGATTAAACCTGTGTTAGTTAAATATGGAATTAAAGAAGTCTATCTTTTTGGGAGCTATGCTAGAGGGGAGGCCTCGAAGAACAGTGACGTTGATATCTACTGTGAAAAAGGAAACGTTCAGGGTTTTTTTGGTAAGATGTCAGTTGTTAACTTTGAAGAAGACTTAAAAGCAGCTTTGCAGAAGGATGTTGATGTTGTATTTACAACATCTTCAATGGACGAATTTTTCCATATGCAACTAGCGGAGGATTTAATCAAATTATGTTGAGCATAAAAGACATTGGTCTTCTTAAACAGTTAGTTAAGCATTGCAATAGAATTATTGATAAGATGAAAAACGTATCTTTAAAGTCTTTTCTATCCAACGCTGATTTACTTGATGTCGTATCTTTTCATACGTTCCAAATAGGAGAACTTGCTGGGAAATTTTCTGATGATTTTGTAAAGAAACACAAAGAGATTGAATGGCAAAACATGAAGAGTACCCGAAATCATATTGTCCATGGATATTCAACCATTGACTACGACGCTGTTTATAAGACCGCTAAAGAAGATGTTGTTACATTAAAACAGCAAATAATAGACATTGCTGCAAAAGAAAAGGTGGAAATATAATTCCACCTAATTAATCTTCTAGGTCTCCCCTTCTAACATGAGCGTCGTATTTCTTACGCTCAACTGTGTTAAGAATTTTCTTTCTCATTCTGAATGTTGTAGGAGTAATTTCTACTAATTCATCAGAGTTAATATAATCTAAGCAAGCTTCTAGAGACATTCTTCTAGGAGTTTTTAATACGACTGTGTTGTCTTTGTTTGAACTACGAACGTTTGTTAAGTTCTTTTTAATAACAACGTTAATAGCTAAGTCTATTGGGTAACGGTTTTCACCAACAATCATGCCTTCATACACCATTGTGCCAGGTTCAATAAACATTGTTCCTCTTTCTTCTACGTGTTCAATTGCGTATGGAGTGGATTGTCCGCTTTCTGTGGCAACTAAAACACCGATAGGTCTTTCTCCAATGGAATTTGAGGTCATTGGGCGATATTCTCTATATGTATGGGATAAAATACCATAACCTTTGGTTAAGGTCATGAAATGAGTCATATAGCCTAATAAACCACGAGATGGGATGATGTATTGAAGAATAGTAACTGTTTCTCTAGCGTCCATATCCACTAATTCAGCGCTTCTTTCACCTAATGTGGTCATAACATCACCAACGTATTCGTTAGGAACATCGATTGTTAAATCTTCGTATGGTTCGCATTTAACACCCTCAATTTCCTTAATGATGACTTGTGGTTTTGATACTTCAAGTTCAAAGCCTTCTCTTCTCATATTTTCAATTAAGATAGATAAGTGTAATTCGCCTCTACCAGAAACAACCCATGATTCGGTGTTCACAATTCTTTGAACTTTTAAGGCAACATCCTTTTGAGTTTCTCTAAAGAGTCTTTCTTCAATCTTACGAGCAGTTAATAATTTACCATCTTTACCAGAGAATGGTGATGAGTTAGTTCCAAAAGTCATTTGAAGTGTTGGTTCATCAAGTCTAATTAACGGTAATGGTTCAACACAGCTAGTTGCACAGATGGTTTCGCCAACATTGATGTCGGTCAATCCTGATACCGCAACAATATCACCAGCTTGCGCTTCGTTTACTTCGAGTCTTCTTAAGCCTTGATAGCCAAACAATTTCATAACTTTAAAAGTTGTTTTGCTGCCGTCTAAACGTGACGCAATAACAGTGTCGTTTGGATGAATTGTACCTCTTTTAATTGTTCCGATACCAATACGTCCAACGAAGTCGTTATAGTCTAATAATGCGACTTGTAATTGTAATGGAGATTCTATATCGGTGGAAGGTGCTGGGATTTGATCGATAATGGTTTGCAAAACACAATCCATACCAGGGACTTGAGTTGCTGGGTCAGCATCTAAAGATGATGTACCTTTTAATGCGGATGTATAACATACAGCGAAATCTAAGAAATCATCTGGTGCACCGAGCTCGATAAATAACTCTAAAACTTCATCGAGAGTTTTTTGAACATCGCTATTAGGTCTATCGATTTTATTGATAACAACAATTGGTTTTACATGAGCTTGTAATGCTTTCTTTAAAACGAATCTTGTTTGTGGCATTGTGCCTTCAAAAGCATCTACTAATAAAAGACAGCCATCAACCATATTCATAATTCTTTCAACTTCACCGCCAAAGTCAGCGTGTCCTGGGGTATCCAAGATGTTGATTTTTGTATCGTTAAAGAAGATTGATGTTGTTTTAGCTAAGATAGTAATACCTCTTTCTCTTTCGATGTCGTTACTGTCCATAGCTCTATCAACAACTTCTTCGTTATCTCTAAAAGTTCCTGATGATTTTAATAATTGGTTGACTAATGTTGTTTTACCATGGTCAACGTGAGCGATAATTGCAATATTACGGATATTCATAGAATAAACCTCCTAAAAAACGCGATTTCAATATTATATACATAGTTATCTAATTGCAAGAAAAAAACAAAATTTGTTTTTTCAAAATAATAAATTTGAATAACCTAAAATTGTAATTAAAAAAGCATGGAGTTATCCATGCTTAAATATCTATTAATTTATTGAATACACTTAATTTATAAGCTTTTTAACGTAATTTTTATTGATTTTGTACTCATCTGAGACGATTTCTGCGGCATCTTTTTTAGATAATCCTTTGCTTAAAAAATAACCTACACGAGCAAGAATTGTGTCATCGCTAATTTGGTTGGAATTTTCATTTCCTTTAACGATTAAAACCATTTCACCTTTTAGGCCTTCGTCTTTTAGAGTTAATAATTCTTCTATTGTGCCTCTAATAAATTCTTCATTAATTTTAGTAAGTTCTCTAGCTAAACACATCTCTCTATTTCCTAATACTGATAGTAGGGTTTCTAATGTTTTAAATACACGATGTGGGCTTTCATAAAAGATTAATGTTTCTTCTTTATTCACTAAAGATTCTAGCTCTGTTTTAGCTTCACTTTCTTTTGCAGGAAGAAAACCATGGAAATAGAAGTGATTAGTTGGAAGACCCGACGCTACTAAGGCATTAATAAAAGCAGAAGAACCACAAACCGTGGATACGCTTATTCCTTCCTTAACAGCGTTACATACTAATAGATAACCTGGATCGGAGATGCCTGGATAACCAGCATCGCTAACATAGGCAATCTTTTTACCTTCTTTTAATAATTTAATTAAATGATTGCTAGCTTCGTTTTCGTTGTGCTCTCTTAAAGAGAAGAGTTCTTTTTTAATACCGTAATTAGATAGTAATGAATAAGTATTTCTTGTGTCTTCACAAGCAATGTAATCCATATCGTTAAGCACGCTTAAAGCCCTTTCGCTAATCTCTTTGAGATTACCAATAGGGGTCGCAACTAAATATAGTAGTGGTTGTGAGTTAGAAAAACTCTTATTTCTTTTCATTATTATTACCGTTATTTTGTCTATGGAAGTTTTTGTGGAATCTTCTATTGTTATTATGTCTATTTTGTTGATCCTTGTTTTGTTCAGAATCTTTGTTTTGCTCTTGTCTATTGAATTGAGGTCTTGTTTGTTGAGCGGGTTTTTGTTGTTTTTTAATATCCGCATAAGGGATGAACTTAACATCATCTGCATTCTCTAACTTTAAGATGCCAGATACAATATTTACTGAAGTAACTGTGTATTCAACATCATCAAGTTTCAACTTGCTTCCTAATTCAGGATAGTTCTTTCTTTCTTGTAAATACGTTTCATCCTCGTATTTTAAGCAGCAAATAAGTTTGCCACAGTGGCCACTTAATTTAGGAATATTAATCGCTAACATTTGGTTTTTGGCTCTTTGAATGGAAATACCATCAAATTCATTTAAAAATGTAGAGCAGCAAAGTGGTAAACCACACGTACCTAAGCCACCAATCATTTTAGCCTTATCTCTACTTCCGATTTGTCTTAGTTCGATACGTGTGTGAAGTCTATTTGCTAAGACTTTTAATAATTCTCTAAAGTCCACTCTTTCATCTGCTAAATAGGAGAATAATACTTTAGCTTTATCTAATGTGTACTCGCATGAGATTAAATTCATATCTAACTTTAATCTTTCTGCTTCGCTTCTACATATTTCTAAGGCGAATTTAGCGTCCTTTTGGTTGATTTCGTGTAGACGTTTATCGACATCTGTTGCGATTCGTAAAACTGGCTTTAATCCTAATTCGCTTTCATAGTTTTCCATATCGATTGGTTCAATGACAACTGTACCTATTTCTAGACCTCTCATTGTTTCAACCACAACGACATCATCCATCTTTAAAATCATGTCTTTTGGAACACCGAAGAAATACGCTCTTGGGGTGGATTGGAATTTAATCCCAACGAATTCTTTATAAACTGAATTATCAATAACCGGTTCTAATACTGTGTTATCGTTCATAGTTATTCCTCCTTACTAACAATGCTTATGATAAGGTGATCAAGTAGCAATGCTATATTTACGTTTGTGTTGATTGTGTTTCTATTTTTTAATACTTCGACAAGTATCTCGTTTACTTTCACTAACTTATTTGCGAGTTCACTTAATACTTCTTTATATTCTGTTAATACTGGTTCTTTACCATTTTGAATGTTTAGAATATCTTCGAATGATTGAGTTAACATATCGATGAAAAATCTAGCTGATTCCTTGTCTTTTACTTTAGGAATTATATTGGTTTCCATTTGATATATTGCATTAGAACCCTCGTTTTTTAAGGAATCTAACAAGATTTCTAATGATTCTTTTACATTATCATAGAATTCTTTTTCTTCCTCATCATTTAAGATATTTAAGATTAAGTCCGCATCGTTATAGAAGTAAGAAAGCAGTTCAGCGTCTTTTCTTTCTACTCCTTGTTCGATTGCATCATTAATCACAATTTGTCTATTTACAAGTTTGAGATGTAATCCTTGGCATCTAGAAATGATAGTAGGCAAGATATTGTTTTCATTGTTTGTTGTTAAGAAAGCATAGATTTCTTGTCCAGGTTCTTCTAGGAATTTAAGGATGCCGTTAACAACTTGAGAAGACATGTTTTCCACTAAGTGGAGAATATAAATCATAATACCTTTTGATTCAAACGCAGTTTTCTCAAATTGACTTTCTAAGTTATCGACATCTTCCTTTTTAATAGTGGTGCTTTCTCCATCTAAAATAACGAAGTCAGGATAGTTATTATCATCTATTCGTAAACATGTGATGCATGAATTACACGCGAGTGGGTCTCTATCATCACAAACAATGGATTTAGCTAAGCATTTAGCAACTTCGAGTAAAGGTGTACCAGGTGCACCTGACACTAAATACGCATGAGAAAGATGATGTGAATCTAATGAATTCACAAAGGTTTTGTAGATAATTGGTTGGTATTTCTCTAGGTATTTTGCTATTTGCATAAACGGGACATAATTGCTTCCATAGTGGCTTTAGCAACTTCTTCCCTGCTCTTGCTAGCGTCGATAATGACATATCTATCTGGATATCTTTTAGCAAGATCTAAGAATGTGTTTCTAACTTTGTTATGGAATTCTAATTTCTCTAAATCTAATCTATTAACTTCACGGTCTGAGTTAGAGGAGATTCTAGCTAGACCAACTTCTGGCGCTAAATCGAATAATAATGTTAAGTTAGGCCATGTATTTTCGGTAGCGAATAAGTTGATGTTTAATACTTCATCAATTCCTAATCCTCTCGCTCCACCTTGATAGGCTAAAGAAGAATCTAAATATCTATCACAAATGACAATCTTGCCTTCTTTAAGAGCAGGCCAAACCTTTTCAACAAGATGTTGACGTCTACTAGCAGCGTAAAGCAAAGCTTCTGTTCTAGGGTCCATCGCTGTATTACCTTTATCTAAGATAACATTTCTTATTTGTTCAGCGATTTGTGTGCCACCCGGTTCTCTTGTTCTAATAACTTCGTAACCAAGTTCTTGTAATTTTTTAACAGCTGCTTCAACTGCGGTTGTTTTTCCTGAACCTTCAGGTCCTTCTAATGTGATAAACATAGTTATGTTCTCCTATATTTTTCTTCTTCCTTCGAGAGCCTTAGATAAAGTTAATGAATCTGTATAATCTAAGTTTCCTCCCATAGGTAAACCATATGCGATACGGGTAACATTAACTTCATATGGTTGTAATATTCTCGCAAGATATAAAGCAGTGGCTTCTCCATCAATTGTTGGGTTAGTAGCGATGATGACTTCTTTGATTTCACCTTGCTTAATTCTTTCCACTAATTGAGGGATAGCTAAGTCTTCTATACCCTTACCTTTGGATATTGATACTGTGCCACCTAATACGTGATATACACCGTTAAATCCCTCTGCTTTTTCAAAAGCGAGTAAATCTTTTGGATAGGAAACCACCATTAAAAGTGACTTATCTCTTGAGTTATCTTTACAAATAGGACACACGTCATCTTCGGTGAGATTTCCACATATTGGACAAGTATGAATCTTTTCTTTTAAGCATTTGATTGCATTAGAAAATTCTTCTAAATCCTCTTGGTCCATATCAAGCATCGCATACGCCATACGTTCTGCTGATTTCTTGCCGACGCTTGGGAGTTTAGCTAATGATTCTTCTAAACGTTCTAGTGCTTTTAATTTTTCCATTAAAATCCTACTCCTGATCTTTGACCAGTGATTCTTTCGTTGATGTCGCCTCTAGCTTTATCGATTTGACCAATGAGTTCATTGATTGCCATAACAATCATATCTTGAACCATATCTTTGTCTTCTGGATTGAAAGCATCGTTATCGATTTCTACTGATACGACTTCGTGACTTCCTTTCATAGTGACTGTAACTGCACCGCCTTTAGTGACAGAGAATTCTTGTGCGTCTAATTCTGCTTGTGCTTTTCTAAGTTCACGTTGCATTTTTTGCGCTTGCGCCATCATTTGTTGCATGTTCATATAAATTAATCTCCTATAAATTCAAAATTGATATCGTCTATCTTTGGTAATGAGCCAATTTGTTTTAAGTTTATATATCTTTGTTGTGATGCTACTGATTGATTTCTTGATAAAGCATACACAAACATCTTTTCACCAAAAGCGGAAGTGATAACGTTTTGGATATCATGCTGATTTGCTTTTGTGTTTATATCTTCAACAAGCTTTTCTGACTGATGTTCTAAGATAAGAATTTTACTAGACGCTACTAACACGTGTGCATCAACTAACATTGCAGCAGCTTTTCCTAATTCAGGATGTGTTAGTAATTGTTTAATCTTTTTCCAGTTATCTAACATTTGATTTTTAATATCCTTTTTCGCGGCCACCATTATCTTTACTAATAGTTCATCGCTTATGACAAAGTTATCATCTTTTTCTGCTTCTTTAAGAATTAATACATCCTTATTTAGAACAACAGGAGCAGGTTTGCTAGCTTCAAAGATAGTTGGTTGCTCACTAACTTGATTGACTAGTTCCATCATAGTAGGCTCTTCCTTCTTCACAACTTTTTCAATTGGTTTTGGTTGTTCAAAAATAGGTGTTTCTTTATGGACAATTTCTTCTTTTGTGGATGAGATGGAAGCAAGTTTTAAAAGTGTGATTTCAAATAAAGGATTGATACTAGAAACGTTCCTATAATCCTTTAAAGCAGACATTAAAGCATCGATCATTTCCATGACTTTTGCTTCTGTTAATCTATCTGCAAAATAAGATAAGTTTTCATCTTTTAACATTTCACAGAATTCAGTTGTTTTAGATGTCTTATAAATTAGAATATCCTTTAAAATGACAAGCAAATCATTAGTTAATCTTTTGATATCTGTGCCTTTTAAAACATATTTATTTAATCTAGAAAGTATGTCGCTGACATTGCCTTCTTGGATGCTTGAAAGTAGTGATAATTTTTCATCTACTGATTCAAGGGCAAATATATCTAATATGTCTTGAGTGTTTAAACTATTACCTGAATACGCAAGAACTTGATCCAAGATTGATAAAGCATCACGCATACCTCCATCACACAAGGAAATAATTAACTCTATCGCCTCTTCGTTAAATGGAATGTTTTCTTGTTGAAGAACAGTTCTCAATCTCTCTTTGATGTCTTCCTCACTGACTTTAGTAAAATCGAATCTTTGGCATCTAGAAATAATAGTTGGTAGAACTTTATGTGGTTCGGTTGTCGCTAAAATGAAGATAACGTGTTCTGGTGGTTCCTCTAATGTTTTTAATAAAGCATTAAACGCACCTGTAGATAACATATGAACTTCGTCGATGATATAAACAGTATATCTACCGAGCATTGTTCCATATCTTACCTTATCGATTACCTCTCTAATTTCATTAACGCCATTGTTACTAGCAGCGTCTATTTCAATGACATCAGGATGTGTGCCTTCATTGATTGCTTTACAGTTTTTGCATTCATTACATTGGCATCCTTGACCATCTTCACAGTTAAGCGCTTTAGCAAGAAGTCTTGCCATTGTGGTTTTACCTGTTCCTCTAGGACCAGCAAAAAGATAGGCATGGGCAATCTTATTAGTTGAGAATGCGTTTTTAATAGTTCTTACGATATGTTGTTGACCTGCTACTTCATCAAAAGTTGTTGGTCTATAAGTATTGTATAGTGCTTTATAAGCCATTTTTCATCACCTGTTTAAAATTATACACAAATAGAGGTCCATTTATAAGATTAATATTAATATTAAGGAAAAATATTTGTTTCTTTTAACTTATGTGAGTAATATGCTACAATACTTATCGCTTAATAAGAGGTTAGATTTATGGAAGAAAGCATGTATCAAAGATTAGAGGTTGCCATCAAGCGTTTAGCGGAAATAGACAACGAATTATTAGATGAAAATATCATGAAGGATAGACAACATTTTCGTGAGATTTCAAAAGAAAGAGCAAACCTTGAACCACAGGTCGAGGCTTTTAACCAATTCAAGAAAAACGAATCTGACTTAAAAGAAGCTTTAGAGATGTCTCACGATTCTGATCCTGAAATCTCAGAAATGGGAAAAGAAGAAGTTAAAAGAATCGAAGAAGAACAACTCAAATTAGAAGAACAACTCAAAGAGTTATTGTTACCTAAAGACCCTAATGATGATAAGAATATTATTGTTGAAATTAGAGGCGCTGTTGGGGGAGATGAAGCAAATATTTTCGCGGGTGATTTATTTAGAATGTATACAAGATTTGCAGAAACACAAGGCTGGAAGATTCAAATGCTTGACGCTAACGAATCCGAAGCTGGTGGTTTTGCATTAGTGTCTTTTAAAATTTCCGGTAAGATGGTTTATTCCAAATTAAAATTTGAATCCGGCGCACATCGTGTTCAACGTGTTCCAAAGACTGAAGCGTCAGGACGTATTCATACATCCACAGCAACAGTATTAGTTATGCCTGAAGCTGAAGAAATTGATGTTGAAATCAACCCTAACGATTTACAAGTTGACACTTATCACTCACAAGGTGCGGGTGGCCAAAACGTCAATAAAACTGAGTCTGCAGTTCGTATTACCCACATCCCAACAGGTATTGTAGTTGCATGTCAAACAGAGAAATCTCAAATCCAAAATAGAGAGATTGCAATGCAGATGCTGAGAGCGAAAATGTACTCCACATTATTAGAGAAACAACAAGAGGAGATTGGTAACGAAAGAAGGTTAAAAGTTGGCACTGGTGAACGTTCTGAAAAAATTAGAACATATAATTACCCACAAAACCGTGTTACTGACCATAGAATTGGCTTTACAATTCAAAAGCTTGATAGAGTTATGGAAGGCGATCTAGAAGAAGTGATAGATGCACTTGTCCACTATGACCAATCAATGAAGATGGCAGGAGATCAATAATGCCCACAAATCGTGAATTATTCTTTAATTTGCAAAAGGAAAACAATAAATACCTAACTCGAATGGTTATTAAATCGTTACTCAATGACTGCAATGGTTACACCAACGAATTAGATCTTTATAAACACTTTGATGAAGAGTGCAAAAACTATGAAGATGTTCTATCAAAAATAGAACGTGTTCGTAATGGCGAACCTTTTCAATATGTGCTTGGTTATGCAAACTTTTTAGATAATATATTTGAGGTTAATAACAAAGTATTAATTCCTCGTCAAGAAACCGAAGAATTGGTGGTCAATGTTAAACGCACAATTGAGATGGCGTATGGTGAAAACCCTTATATCGCTATTGCGGATATAGGCACTGGTTCAGGTATTATTGGAATTACTTTAAATAAGTATTTCCCAAACTCAGAAGTTTATTTATCAGATATTGATGAAGACGCTATTGATGTTGCGGCTAATAATGCAGGTAATCTAGGAGCGTCTGTGCTTATCTTAAAAGGCAATATGCTTGATCCATTTATTTCTAAAGGTATTAAACTTGATGTTATTGTTAGTAACCCTCCATATATTGATGGTCCTAAGACAATTGACGAGCAAGTTTGGAAACATGAACCTCATAAAGCCTTGTTAGCCAGCCCTGATACAAAATTCTATGAAGAGATTATTTCTAAAGCCGACCAAGCTATGAACACTAGAGGTTTATTAGCGTTTGAAATTGGCGAAGAAATGGAAGAATCTTTAACTAAAATTGTTAAAAAGTATATGCCAAACGCCAATTATATCTTTGCAAAAGATATGTATGGGAAAATGCGTTATTTATACATAATTAAAGGAGAATGATTATGAAAATTTCAATCGGTTGTGACCATGGTGGTTTCTTAGTTAAAGAAGAAGTTAAAACCTATTTAACATCTAAAGGATACGAAGTCGTTGATGTGGGAACATATAACTTAGATTCTTGTCACTATCCTTTATTTGGTGAAGCTGCTGCTAGAAAAGTTAGTAGTGGAGAATGTGAGTTTGGTGTTGTTATTTGTACTTCAGGTGAAGGCATCATGATGTCTGCTAATAAAGTTAAAGGCATTAGATGTGGGCTAGCTTATAACGATGATGTTGCTAGATTAATGAGACAACATAATAACGCTAATATGATTGCCTTTGGTGCTAAGTTTATGGACTTAGAAGATATTAAAAATAGATTAGATATATTCTTATCAACTGAGTTCGAAGGTGGAAGACACCAGACTAGAGTTGATTTAATTTCTAATATCGAAAAGTAAAAAATTACTAGGGAAACCTAGTTTTTTTGTAAAATTTAAAATTTTTTATCCTTTATATATAATATGGATAGTAATTTTGTTTGCCCAAATTGTGGCAATAGTGACCCTTTATATATTGGATATAGAAACGGTGTGCCTTATTGTAGAAAGTGCATCACTTTTAAAACTAAAAATAAAGTTAATGTTGATTACAAAAGTAGTGGTTATGCACCTTACATATTAAATTATGATTTGTCATTAGAACAAACGTGTTTATCTAATCAATTAGTAAATAACTTTAAACATCACAAAAACTCGCTAGTTCACGCTGTTTGTGGATCGGGTAAAACGGAAATTGTATTAAAAATAATTAGCTATGCAATAACACAAGGTATGCATGTTGGTTTTAGTGTACCTAGAAGAGATGTAATTATTGAACTTTATGATCGTTTTCATTCCATATTCAAAGATAATTCAATTGCGTTAGTGTATGGAGGCCATACATCTTCTCTATATGGAGATTTAATTTGTTGCACAACACATCAACTTTATAGATATCCTAATTATTTTGATTTATTAATACTAGATGAAGTTGATGCTTTCCCTTTCAAAGGTAACGATGTTTTAAATTCCTTCTTTTTGAAATCGGTAAAAGGGAATTATGTAATGATGTCTGCAACACCAGACGAGGGTCTATTAAAAAATTTTAAAGAAAACGGTGGAAAAATAGTGGAACTATATTCTCGGTTTCATAAATATCCATTACCAGTTCCTAGTATTATTACCGGAAATGATTACTTATTGAAGTTTAAGATATATAGGTTAATTAAACACTTCAATAAATTAGGCAAACAAGTCTTTGTTTTTACGCCCACAATTAATGAATGCGAAAGCTTATATTCCTTTTTAAAACTTTTGATTAAAAACGGAGATTATGTCCATTCAAAAAGAATAGATAGAACAGAAACTATTGAAAGATTTAGAAAGAAAAAATCAATGTATTTAGTGACCACAGCGGTGCTTGAAAGAGGTGTGACTGTTAAGGATTTGCAAGTCATTGTTTTTCATAGTGATCACGCTTTATATGATAAATATTCTTTAGTTCAAATTTCAGGAAGAGCAGGAAGAAAAAAAGACGCTCCAGAAGGTGAGGTGATATATCTTGCAAATAAGGTTACCAAAGAAATGGAAGAATCAATTAGAGACATTGAAGTTGCCAACAAAAACCTGCAAAATTTGTTTCAAAACCCTAATAAAGACTAATTTATATAGTTTTTTCGATAAGGAATGTTGTTTATGTGATGAATGTCTTAATAAGCTTAATACCAAGTTTAGAAGGTTTTCAATTTTTGGAGTGGAAGCATTAAGTGTTTATGATTATGACGATACGATTAAATCATTACTTTTCCAATTTAAAGGATGTTATGATTACGAACTTAAAAATGTATTCATATCTAGGCTTAGATTATTTTTAAAAACCAAGTTCAATGATTACTATCTTTTACCTGCTCCTAGTTACTATGAAGATGATGAACTTAGAGGCTTTAATCATGTCAAAGAAATGTTTTCCTGTTTAGGCTTAGAGTACATAGATTTAGTCATCAAAATTAAGAGATATAAACAAAGTGATCATACTGGAAAAGATAGAGAGAATATAAAAGATGTCTTGAGGTTAAATAATAATGATAATTTTAACGGCAAAAAAATTTTAATTGTGGATGATGTATTCACAACTGGAAGCACGATTAAATCAATCATCAAACTCATAACCCCATTACATCCCAAAGACATAAAGGTATTGGTGATGTCAAAAACATTGCCTTTAAATGCGCCTTCTAGCCTATAGTAATTAATTACTTATAGACTAAGAAGACTTTGTTTGCTATCATATTCAAGCGAATGTTTGACATTCTTATTATTAAGAAAGGCACGTTATGTGTTGGTGAATGATATGGGATTTTTCGATAAGAGAGCTCTTAAAAAGTACACAAAAGAAGCTAATAAGGTATTTGAATTAGAGCAACAAATGGCGGCTTTAAGCGATGAAGATTTGAGAGCCAAGACCCCTTACTTTAGAGAATTGTTAAAAGAAGGTAAAACACTTGAGGATATTAAGATCGAAGCCTTTGCGGTTTGTAGAGAAGCTGCAAAAAGAACATTGGGTGAATTCCCTTATAAGGTTCAAGTTATTGGTTCATTAGTATTACATCAAGGTGATGTTGCTGAGCTTAGAACTGGTGAAGGTAAAACCTTAACTGCTACTATGGCGGTTTATCTAAACGCTTTAGAGGGGAAGGGTGTTCACGTTGTTACAGTTAACGAATACTTATCCGCTCGTGACGCAGATTGGATGGGTCAAGTTTATAGATTCTTAGGTTTAACAGTTGGTGTTAACGCTAGAAGCAAAACAACTCAAGAAAAACGTGAAGCATATTTGTGCGATATTACATATACAACCAACTCTGAATTAGGTTTTGACTATTTAAGAGATAATATGGCAACAGATATGGAACACCGAGTTTTACGTGGTTTAAACTTCTGTATCGTTGACGAAGCTGACTCCATTTTAATCGATGAATCTCGTACTCCTTTAATCATTTCTGGTGGCGCAAAAACATCAGCATCTCAATACACTGTTGCAGATAGATTCTGTAAAGCATTAAAGAAAGATAAAGATTATGTTATTGATGTTAAAGAAAAGACAGTTAACTTAACTGAAGAAGGCAACACGAAAGCTGAAAGAATGTTTGGCATTAAGAACTTATACGATCCTGAATTTGCAGATTTAGTTCATAGAATCAATAACGCTCTTAGAGCGAACTACATTATGGCTAGAGATGTTGACTATTTAGTCGATGGTGAAGGCCAAGTTCAAATCATTGACCAATTCACTGGCCGTGTCCTTCCAGGTCGTGAATGGAGTGATGGTTTACATCAAGCTGTTCAAGCAAAAGAAAATGTCACTATTAAACAAGAAACAGTTACAATGGCGACTATTACATATCAAAACTTCTTCCGTTTATATAAGAAAGTATCCGGTATGACTGGTACTGCAAAAACCGAAGAAGAAGAATTCCGTAAGATTTACAACATGCGTGTCATGCCTGTCCCTACAAATAGACCTATACAACGTGTTGATGCGTTAGATTATGTGTACGCTCATAAGGGACCAAAACTCGCAGCGTTAGTTAAGGAAGTAAAAGAAAGACACGAGAAAGGTCAACCTATCTTAATTGGTACTGTCTCAGTTGAATCTTCTGAGGAAATTTCCGCATTATTAACAGCAGCAGGATTACCACATGAAATGTTGAATGCTAAAAACCATGCACGTGAAGCTGAAATTATTGCTCACGCTGGTGAAAAAGGCCACATAACCCTTGCAACTAACATGGCAGGCCGTGGTACTGATATTAAGATTAACGATGAAGTAAGAGCGTTGGGAGGTTTGTGTGTTTTCGGCACAGAAAGACATGAATCTAGACGTATTGATAACCAATTACGTGGTCGTTCTGGACGTCAAGGCGACCCTGGCTTCTCAAGATTCTATGTTTCTTTCGATGATGAATTATTACTCCGTTTTGCATCTGATAAATATAGAGACTTGATTCAGAAGAACTTTGGTGACGAAGCTCTTGAAATGAAGATGGTTACTAACCTTATTACTTCCGCTCAAAAGAAAATTGAAGGTATGAACTTTGATACACGTAAGAACTTGCTTGATTACGATGATGTTTTAAGCAAGCAAAGACAAATTGTTTATGATAAGCGTGATAGAATCATCGATGGTAGAAACATTGAAGATATCGTTGATGAAGTATTCTTAACTACTGGTAATTTCTTAACTAAGAAATCTATTCCTGTCGGTGCAACTGATGATTTAGTCTCTGGTGACTTATTAGTCAAACAAGTTGAACCTAGATTTTTACCAACAGGTTCCATTAAGAAATCAGCATACGAAGAATTCCCTGCTGAAGACTGTGGACCAGACTTAGGCGAAGTATTACATATTAGATATAAACAAGTTAAAGAAGAATGGCCTGAAGAGATCAAAGAAAAGGTTGAAAGATCAATCATTCTTCACTGTATTGACCAAAACTGGACAAAGCATATTGATGCGATGGCAAGATTAAGAGAAGCCATCGGTCTTAGAAGCTACGCTAACATAAACCCATTACAAGATTACGTTAACGATGGTTATAGAATGTTTAGAGAAGCTCTTGAATTAGCATCAGTTGATGCGGTTTTAAACTTACTTAATGTTAAGTTTGAAAAGAAGCCAGTAGAAGAACCAGCTCCTGAAGTTGTTGATGAACAACACCCAGAAGCAAAAGACGAGAACAAATAAATGAAAGACTTAGTTACTTTAAAACAAGGACTTAGTGCTGTTGACGAGAGAATCCGTCAACTCGGGTCTTCTCTTTGACCTCACTTCTTTAGATTTAGAAATTGAACAACTAACTAGCCTTAGTGAGCAAGAAGATTTCTGGAAAAAACCAAATGAAGCTAGAGAAATCATTTCTCGTTTAAATTATTGCAAAGAAATTGTTACAACATATCGAAATTTACTATCAAACTCCAACGATTTGGTGGAACTTTTAGACTTGGAAGATGAATCAATTTACGACCAAATTGAAGAATCATTATTGTCTTTAGAAGCTGACACAAAAGAGTTTGAAATGGATATTTTATTTACTGGGGAATTTGATAATTTAAATGCGATTATTGAAATACATCCAGGTGCAGGTGGCACGGAAGCTCAAGACTGGGCGGATATGCTTTATCGAATGTATGTAATGTACGCTCAGAACCATAAGTTTAAAATGTCCATAGTTTATTACGAACCGGGCGATGAAGCTGGATTAAAGACAGTCACAATTAAAATATCAGGTAAAAATGCTTATGGTTTATTAAAGAGCGAAAAAGGCGTTCATAGATTGGTGAGAATTTCGCCATTCGACGCAAATAAGAGAAGACATACTTCTTTCGCGTCAGTAAACGTTTTACCTGAATTTAAAAACGATTCAATTGATATACAAATTCCTGATAATGAGTTAAAGATTGATACTTATAGATCAGGTGGTGCAGGCGGACAAAACGTCAACAAAGTCGAGACTGCTGTAAGAATAACTCACTTGCCTACAGGGATAGTTGTGTCATGCCAAATTGAACGTAGTCAGCTCTTAAATAAAGAGACCGCTATGAGTATGTTAAAGAGTAAATTATACTTACTTGAATTAGAGAAAAGACAAAACAAACTTAACTCAATTGTAGGTGAGAAAATGAATATTGAATGGGGCAGCCAAATACGTTCTTATGTTTTCTGTCCTTATACCCTAGTTAAAGACAATAGAACCAGTTATGAACAAAGTGATGTCGTTAATGTTATGAACGGCGATATCGATGGATTCATATATGCATATTTACAAATGGAGGCCAAAGAAAATGCTAGCAAAAAATAACCCAAAATTAGCTGTTTTGTTGAGAATATTGATAGTAATTGTTGGATCTTTTATTGTTTCTTTTGGAAGCATTGTCTTCCTCGAACCTAACTCAATTAACTCTGGTGGTTGTCATGGTATTGGCTTAATTTTTGAGCTTCTTACTAGTGATGAAAATGCTAAACTTTTAATCTATAACATTGTTACTTCTTCTTTAACTATAGTGTTTTGGCTTGTAGGTTTATTTGTATTAGGTAAACATTTTGCTTTGACAACCTTAGTAGCAACTATTTCATTACCTCTAGCAAACTGGACATATTCATATTTACCAGGTGTTTCTGATTTTGTTCAACGCATTTCTGCAGAATGCGCTGGTAGTGATATAGGTAACTTATTATTGTGCGGTGTTTTTGGTGGTGTCTGTGTTGGCGCAGGTGTTGCTATTACATTCGTTGGTGGTGGTTCTACAGGTGGTGTGGATGTCATAGTTGTTATCTTAGATAAATTTGCAAGAATTAAATCCTCTTTAGCTAGTTTTATGGTGGATGCCACAATCATTTTGTTAGGAATGATATTCATGGGTTTTGATTTTATTCCTGAACTCCTATGTGGTATTTTAAGTGCTTTTATTTCCGCTTTGTTGATTGAAACAATATATGTTGGATTTAGAAACTGTTATCAAGTTGATGTAATTTCTGATAAGTGGGAAGAGATTTCTAGATTCACACAAGATGTCCTTGGTAGAGGCGCAACTATCATCCCGGTTAAAGGTGGTTATAAAGGCGAAGATAGAATAATTCTTAGACTAGTAATCGATAAGACTCAACTCAATGATTTAAAAGACAATGTCGCTAAAGTGGACCCTAAAGCATTCGTTACTTACACAGTCACAAGTGCTGTCTATGGTGAAGGTTTTAATAACCACAAAAATAAGAAAACAAAGGGAAAATAAATGGATTTTGACCATAAATTTCAAATAGTTTCTAAGTTTAAGCCTACTGGCGATCAACCTGAAGCAATCGCAAAACTTGTTAAAGGTATCGAAGAAGGAAAGAAGTTTCAAGTACTTCTAGGTGCGACCGGCACAGGCAAGACTTTTACTATGGCTAATATTATTGAAAAGGTCCAAAAACCAACCTTAGTTTTAGTCCACAACAAAACCTTAGTGGGTCAATTATATAGTGAATTCCAAGAGTTATTCCCTAATAACAGAGTGGAATACTTTGTATCTAACTTTGATTTCTATCAACCTGAAGCATATATTCCAAAAAGTGATACTTATATCGATAAGAATGCAGTGATGAATGAAGAGATTGAAATGCTTAGAACTTCAGCGATTAACTCTATTTTAGAAAGAAAAGACACAATTATTGTTGCTTCAGTAGCATCTATTTATGGTTTGACCGACCCAGATGAATATCGAAATCTTGTTTTCAACATTCGTGTGGGTGAAGAAATAGATAGAAATGTATTTTTTAAGAAATTAGTGGACGCTCAATATAAAAGAAATAACTTAGATGCCGCTCCTGGAACTTTTAGAGTGAGAGGCGATGTCATTGAAGTTGTTCCTGCTAATTTTGAAAAGAACTCAGTGATTAGAGTGGACACATTTGGTGATGAAGTTGAATCAATCAAGGAAGTTGATTTGTTAACAGGTGAAGTAAAACACACCTATCACACCTATCCAATCTTCCCGGCTTATGACCACGCTTCCACTAGAGAGCGCATAAAAGAAGCTTGTGAAACTATTAAAACCGAGCTTCAAGAAAGGCTCAATTGGTTTAAGGAAAATGGTAAATTTTTAGAAGCCGAAAGATTAGAGATGAGAACCAATCAAGATATGGAATCAATGCTTGAATTTGGTATGTGTCCTGGTATTGAAAATTACTCTAGACATATAGATAAACGTAAGCCAGGAGAAAGACCTTTCTGCTTATTAGATTACTTCCCTGAAGACTTTTTAATGTTTGTGGATGAATCACACGTTTCATTCCCACAGGTTAGAGGCATGTATTTAGGTGATAGATCTAGAAAAGAAACATTAGTGGAGTATGGATTTAGATTACCTTCTGCATTAGATAATAGACCTTTGAATTTCGATGAATTTGAAAAGCTATTACCTACTGTTATTTGTACATCCGCAACACCTGGAGATTATGAATTAAATAAAACTGATGGTCCAGTAGTAGAACAAATCATTAGACCTACTGGTTTATTAGATCCTGTTATTGAAGTTAGACCAACAACTGGTCAAATTGATGACTTGCTATATGAGATTAAAAAGAGAAATGAACGCGGTGAAAGAACCATGATTGTTACTCTTACCATCCGAATGGCGGAAGATCTCACTTCTTACTTAAAAGATAGAGGCATAAAGGTTGTTTATTTGCATCATGAAACTAAGACTTTAGAGAGAAGTGAAATCATTTATCAATTAAGAAAAGGCAAATATGATGTATTGATTGGAATCAATTTATTAAGAGAAGGTTTAGATATACCTGAGGTATCTCTAATTTGTATATTAGACGCTGATAAAGAAGGATTTTTAAGAAGCACTAGATCATTAATTCAGGTCACTGGTAGAGCAGCTAGAAACTCAAATGGTTTAGTTCTCATGTACGCTGATCATATGACTGATTCTATGAAAGCTTGTATTGAAGAAACTGCTAGACGTCGTGAGATACAAGATAGATACAATCAAGAATATGGTATTGTTCCAAAAACAATCATTAAGGAAATTAGAGCGCCTATTCATAACAGTGATGATGAGATTGGTGATTTAATTAAATCCACTAAGAATGCATCAAGAAGCGAAATTGCTAATAAGATAAAAGAACTTGAAAAAGAAATGAAACAAGCCGCTCATGATTTTGAGTTTGAAAGGGCAGCGGAACTAAGAGATATAATCTTAGAATTGAAAGCCCAACAATAAGTATTTTTTGCAAAAAATATAAAAAAATTGAAATATTACTTACTTTAATATAATATTAGTAAGCAATCTGAGAAAGGAAGAATCTCTATGTTACAATGGTATGACTGGATTTTAGTGGTAGTAGCAATCATCATAATCGTGCTTTGCTTATTACAAGGTGGTAAATCAGAAGGTGCTTCTGGCGCTATTACTGGTGGTGGCCTTAATGTTTTCGTTAAGACAAAAGAAAGAGGTGCTGAAAAAGTCGTTTCTATCCTCACATTAATTTGTTCAATTATTTTCTTCCTTATCGCTATTTTGATTGAAATTGCTTAGTAGCAAAGAAATATTAGAAAGATGCCACAACATGTGGCATTTTTTAATTAGAGAATTTACAATATATACTAAATATTTAGGCAGGTAAAACTATTATGATTTATGAAGAATTTGATTTAAAAGATAGAGTAAAAGAGATTAAGAAATCTGCTCGTGTAAGAGTGTTTTGTCCTAAAAATTATGATGAATATAGTAAGGATGTAAAAAGAAAAACAGTTATTGTTATTCCCGGTGGTGGTTATGAATGGTGTTCTCATAGAGAAAACGAACCATTAGCATTTGAATTATTAGCGCACGATATGAATGCTTTCACCATTGAATACTCCGTTAAAGAAGATATTGAATTCCCATATCCAATGATTCAAGTATTTGCGCTCATTGCCTATGTTAGAGAGAATGCTGAAAAATACAATGTTGACCCTAATGAAATCTATGTGTTAGGTTTCTCCGCTGGTGGTCACTTAGCAGCGTCTGTTGCGTGTTATCATCAAGATCCTCAATTCGCTAAATATTTAGGTGTTACTAATGAGAAAATTAAAGTTAATGGTTGTTTGCTTGGATATCCAGTTATCCTTATGAATAAAGATGAAACCCATTATGGTTCTATGTACTGGATTAGTGAAAAGGAAAAACCTGAACTTCTTGATTTCTTTGACATTGTCAAACACATCACAAAGGACTTCCCTAGAACATATATTTATGAAACTAGTTGCGATACATGTGTTCCACCTGTTAACTCTTATAAGTTAAAAGAAGCTTTGGACGCTAGTGGAATACCTTGCGTTCTAGATTTATATAAGTGGGGAGTTCATGGCTCTTCCGTAGCTAGAAGAAACGTATATTATGGAGAAAGCCAAGAATATATCGATACCATCAAAGCCAATGCGAGATGGATTGATAATATGGCAAACTTCATTAATCAAAACGAAGATTATTAAGGCAAGAAGAAAACTTCTTGCTTTTTTAATAGAAAATAATATTCAATATTAGTATGAAGAAAAGGAAACTTGCTACATTTCTATTATTAACTACGTCGCTTGTTGGATGCACTGAAGGTCATAAAATCTCCAGAGAAACTGCAGTGCCAATCATTAAAGACATCATTGATGTTGTTTCTAGCGATGATTTTGAACCTGAACTCAATAAGATTACTATCCACTCAGTAAATAAAACAAAATCTTCAGAAACCCTTGGAGAAAATTCTTACAAAGGCTCATCGTCTTCAGAAGTATTTTTATACGCTGATTTTGACAATAACTTTTTCTCTATGAAAACTATTGTTTCACGTGAAACAGTGTCTACAGAAAACGGTAATACAGAAACTGAAAAATCTGTGTCAATGACACAGGTGTGGCATTATATTGAAAACAATTCTTATATAACCGCTAGTGAAAGTGTCAACACAACTGAAACAAATAGATATTATTACTGCTCACCAAAAGAAGAAATTGCATTTCCAATCGAAGAGTTCACCTTTGGGGTGTTCTCAAACGCTTTTAACCCAGAGCTTCTTGAATATCAAGATGCATTAGTTAATGATCCTGAAACTGCTCCTTATATTTGTGAAGGATATAGCAATGACACAATTTTCAAATCGAATCAAAAAGATGGTAACTTCCATTCTGAATATAAAGGCCAAATTTCTGAAGGAGATGAAGGTAATCCTTCAATGATTTCAAAGGTTTCCACGTCCATTCAAATAGATAACTACTTCATTATTGAATTTTCTCTCAGTTATACAGAAATTGTGACTAGTGAAGAAAGATCATCATCCGTAAAAAGAGATAACTTCTTTGAGATCAAATTCAACTGTAAGGAAGACAAACCTAATTTGAAGAATTTCACACTAGTTGAATAGATTAACTAAATAAGGGGCTGTTAAGAAACCTATAAGGTGACTTAGCCCCTTTTCTTTTTTGTGAAAAAGAGGTGAAATCAAAAGAAATCGCCTCTTTTTGTTACAATATCTCTTGTCTACGGAGGTACTGTATATGCCTTATTTTATCACA
>JAZRZI010000033.1:0-42170 GCA_045601325.1 Bacilli bacterium | reverse complement strand
ATAGTTCTTTGTTTTTTATTTTTCTATTTTTTCTAATATCTTTTTCAAAAATATCATCAACGACATGTTTTGCGTAAATCTTTTTATTAAATTCATCATCAATTAAAACTGTTTCAGGAAAGCCGCCTTCAATGATGTATTTTTCGAATTCAACATGTAAATTTGAATTAACTTCTTTTTTAAAGAATTTTTTCATTCCAATATATTCATCGAATGTTAATGTGCCAATTTCAAAAGAAATATATCTTCCAGTTAAATACGTCATTAGCTCACCAGATAGTAAATAAGAGTTACTACCAGTAATAAATATTGAGTATTCTTTTTCAGATCTATATCCCTCTACCAACGTTTCAAATCCTTTAACTCTCTGAATCTCATCGATGAAAAGATACTTTATCCCTTTAATACCTTTAAATTTTGAATCAATGTAATCTCCAAGTTGCTCAGGAGTTTTGATTGATATAAAGCCTCTTCTTTCCAATGAAATAAAAACAATATTTTCTGGTTTAACTCCATTTTCTTTAACCAATTCTTTAGCTATTAATTCCATAATAGAAGACTTGCCACATCTTCTAATTCCTGTTAAAACTTTTACTAAATCACAAGTAGAATAAAATCCTCTAATTTGAGATAAATATTTTTCACGTTTATAAATTTTGCTCATATATTTTTACTCCCGATATAATTATAACATAATCTCATGCTTAATGGGACTATTTTAATATTTTTATTTTATTTGTCCCGTTTAGCCCTTGATTAAAATAAACTTCAACTTAGTGTACAGGTGTATTCAAACATGTTCTTTGTTGAGCCTCAAAAACTGATATGTTTCCAGCCAATACCCTTTCACCATAGAGTTCGTATGTATTTTGGCCTATTTTCGCCACTATATATCAAAAAATAGTGCCCGTATATCAAAGCACTAAAATTGAAATTCTTTCGATGTAATCGACACTTTTTTGCTAATCGCTGTATCTCTTATAAATAAGAGATACAACTGTCTCTACGTGGCAAGTCATAGGAAACATGTCTACTGGCTGGACATATTCTACTATGTAATTATCAGAAATAAACTCTATATCTCTGGCTAATGTTTCTGGGTCGCAAGAAACATAAATGATTTGTTTTGGTTTCTTTCTTAACAACGTGGATAGAAACTTCTCATCACTACCTTTTCTAGGTGGATCCATGATAACTATATCTAAGTCTTCTTTTAGATTATCAATAAAGTGACCAGCATCATCACAATAGAATTCTATGTTATCGATGTTATTTCTTTTCGCATTCTCTATCGCGTTTCTATGTGCGTCTTTAACTATTTCTATAGATATGACTTTCTTTGCTTTTTTTGATGCGATTAAACCAATCGTACCCACACCACTGTAGGCATCAAGAACGGTTTGTGATTTGTTAATATCAATTAAATCTAATGCTGTCTTATATAGGACTTCTACTTGAACAGGATTTACTTGATAAAAACTAGATGCGGATATCTCAAAAGTTAAACCTAAAATACTATCTTTGATGGATCCTTTTCCATATAGAATCTTTTCTTCTGTTCCTAATATGACGTTTGTGTATCTCTTATTGACGTTTTCCACCACTGTGGTTATTTCTGGATGTTTCTTAATTAATGCATCAACAAAATTTCTTTGTCCTGGAAAGTTCATCATAGAAGTTACAAGAACCACCATTAGTTCATCGTAATGATAACTGGTTCTTACAAGAACATAACGCAAAATACCTTTCCCGGTATCTTCGTTATATACCGGTATATTCATTTCTTTGACTAATTCTTTAATGTCCCAAAGAATAGAGCTAGCTTTTTTATTTTCTATCGCACATTCTTTAACTGGTATAATTTCGTGACTGTTTTCACGATAGAAACCATATACAACATTACCTTTTCTATCTCTCCCAAAAGGCATTTGAATTTTGTTTCTATAGTTATATGGGTCTTTCATGCCCAAACAAGGGTTGACATTCGTTTTAACGTGAGCAATTCTTTCTAATGCGTTTTTGACTCTATTTGTTTTATATAAAAGCTGAGCGGAGTAGTCTAGTTGTTGATATTGGCAACCTCCACAAGATGTACAAATCTTGCATCTAGGTTGGATTCTATCCTTTGAGGTGTTATATAACCTTCTTACTTTTCCAAAAAGCACTCCCGCACGGGAATATAGGATTTCTATGTCTGCGGTTTCACCAGGAAACAAACCATCACAAAAAATAATGTCTTTATCTACTTTGACAACTCCTTTACCTTCGCTAGATATATCAACACATGTGCCCTTAAGTATTTCGTGAGGTAGGTTTCTTCTATTCATATTATTTAAGTTCAAATACTTTTTCTAATAATGGTTGGGCACCTGTAACTGGATCCATGGGAAGAATTAAAACGTCTTTCATATATTCGTTCCATTTATCCACTATTGGGGAACTTGCTTGCGTTTTAGCGGCAAATTCAACGTCATTTTCACATTCATAGTAGCCAAAAAGTTCGTTTCCGTTACACCAAATTGTGTAATTACAAATGCCTGCTTCTTTTAATACCTTTACCATTTCTGGCCATATCTCGTTATGACGTTTGATATATTCGTCTTTTTTGCCTTCGACGATATATCCTTTCCAAGCATATTTTTCCATTATGTTTAGCTCCAACAATTATTTAATGTATTCAGCGGAGTCGTTAGAAACCACCAAATTACCACTGTAGAAAGATTTAGATAAATCAAACATTGTTTTAATGTCTTTTGTGCCTGCAACTTCATAACTAGAATGCATGGCTAATTGAGCAAGGCCAATATCCACTATGTGAACACTTGTGTGCTCTTGTAATATGTTTCCTAATGTTGAACCACCAGGCATGTTGGATTTATTTTCATATTCTTGATAAGGAATGTTGTTTGTGTTAAGAATTAACTTCAATGCGCCCGCGCTAAAAGCATCAGAACAATATTTCATATTAGCGTTATATTTAATAACTACACCTCTGTTTAAGTGGACTCTGTTTGTTGAGTCTGAGCATTCAGGATGATTAGGGTGTAATCCGTGAGCGTTATCGCTAGATATAACAAATGATTTATTAATAGCGATAAGTTGTTCTTCTTTGTCTTTGTTTAAACAAATGGCGATGCGTGTAAGAATATCATCTAAGAAAGTTGACCCCGCACCATTAATGGATGATGAACCAACTTCCTCGTTATCAAAGCAAGCATAAACCGGAACGACGTTTTGATTGTTAGAAGATTCAATTAATCCTTTTAGTGTTAGGAATGCACATTCTAAATTATCTAGTTTTGGAGATGAAATAAATTCATCATTTAGACCACTCAACGAAGCGTTTTCTCTAGGCGTTAAAAATAGGTCAAAACTAATAACTTTTTCGAACTCGGTAATGCCGCCCAATTTGAAGATTTCTTTTAAATAATCTTTGCCGTCTTCAACTTGTCCTAAAATAGGTAATAAATCAACTTGTGGATTATATACAAAACCACTATTGATTTCCTTATTCATATGAACCGCAACATTAGGAATGGTTAATAGGTCTTTATCAATATAGAATGGTTTGCTAACAATTTTATTGTTAGATTCAACCATGATTCTACCCGCTATTGTTAGTGGTCTATCTAGCCAGCAGCTATAAATCATGCCGCCATATTTTTCGACGTTTAATTTAACAAAGCCGTTCTCCACGATGATTGGATTTGCCTTTAGTTTAAACGTTGGTGAATCGCTATGAGAGGCGATAATCTGGTAATGGAAATCGTTTGATAATTCAGATGGTAAATTAAAAGCAATAAGGGATGATCCGCCTCTTGAAACAAAGTATTTGCCGCCCGGGATTAATACCCAGTTTTCTCCTTCTAATAGTTCGTTATATTCATTAGATAATAAAATCTCTTTTTCGTTATCAATTGTGTGATATTGAGAGTGAGTTTTGTTTAAAAATACAATTAGTTCATTTACCATAACCATTTACCTCTTTTGTACATTTTACTTAAGTAATAAAAAAGATTCAAATTATTTTGAATCTTCTTGTTGATTATTATCGATTAACTACTTGTTCGCGCCCGTCATGTTTTGGATAAATTCAACTTCTGTAGCAACATCAAGTCTTGGGAATAATTGATCTCCTTTATTAACTTTGACATTTTGTACGCACCCAAAGTTATGTACATTCTCATAGTTCAATAAAACACCTTCAACGCCAAGTTGTGCAAATAATTTATCACTAGCTGTAACCAATACTGGTTTTAATAACATACCAGAAATATAAATTGCATTAGCAAGGTGGTTCATAACGCTCGCGAGATCTTTTTGTTTTTCTGGATCTTTTGCTAACGCCCAAGGGGTGGTTTCATCAATATATTTGTTAGCTCTATTAACTAATTCGTTAACCGCAATAATTGCATCGGTAATCTTTAAGTCATCCATGAGGTTTTCATATGATGCAACCGTTGCTCTAGCAACACTTTCAAGTTCACCATCGAAGGCAGTGACTTTTCCTTGATAGCTAGGAACCACACCATCGAAGTATTTATTAATCATAGAAACTGTTCTATTTAGTAAATTACCTAATGAATTTGCAAGGTCCATATTGATTCTTTCAACGAATTGTTCTGGAGAGAAACTTCCGTCTTGTCCAAATATAACTTCTCTAGTTAAGTAATATCTAACCGCGTCAACACCATATCTTTCTACAAGTGGAAATGGGTCAACAACGTTTCCTTTTGATTTAGACATCTTTGTATCTTTCATCATTAATAGTCCGTGGACAAATTCTCTATCTGGTTTTCTTAAACCCAAACTCTCCAAAAACATTGGCCAATAGATTGCGTGGAATCTAGTGATATCAGCGCCGAGAATATGAATGATTTCACATTCAGGATCTTGCCAGAATTTTTCAAATCTTTCTGGGTTATCACTACCATAACCTAAAGCAGTGATATAGTTTGTTAATGCATCTAACCAAACATAGATAACGTGTTTAGGGTTTTCTCTAATTTGGACACCCCAAGTAAATGATGTTCTAGAAACACACAAATCATCTAATCCTGGTTTGATAAATGTATTAATCATTTCGTTTTTACGAGACTCAGGTGTTAAAAACTTAGGATTTTGCTCGTAAAACTCCAATAATTTGTCAACATATTTACTTGTTTTAAAGAAATATGATTCTTCTTCCGCCAATTGAACCGGTCTACCACAATCAGGGCAAACGTGTTCGGGGCCAACCTGTGTATCGGTCCAGAAAGATTCACAAGGCGTACAATACCAACCTTTGTATTTATCAAGATAAATGTCACCTTGATTCAACATTTGTGTGAATATTTTTTGAACAACGGTTGTGTGTCTTTCTTGTGTTGTTCTAATAAAGTCATCATTAGAGATTTTTAATAAATCCCAAAGCTTATAGAAACCTTCAACAATTCCATCAACAAACTCTTGTGGTGTCTTACCTGCGAGCGCAGCGTTTTTTTCAATTTTTAAACCGTGTTCATCCGCGCCAGTTAAAAAGAATGTTTCAAAGCCGCGCATTCTCTTGTTTCTTGCTAATACATCTGATAATGTTGTGCAGTATGCGTGTCCGATGTGCAACTTAGCGCTTGGGTAATAAATTGGGGTAGTAATATAAAATTTTTTCTTTTCCATGGCAAATGAGCCTCCGCTTGTTAGTAATTATACACTTAAAAATTACTTATAGTATTTTTGTTTTAAAGATTCTTCGGTTTGAGTAAGATTGTTGGTTAGTCTAGAAGTTCTTAAAATATTATAAGCGTCATTGGATTTAAAAAAGAAAACCGGATTTCTCCGGTGTTTGTTTTGAATTAAAACTTATTTCTTGTTGTTTAAACCGTACTTACGATTGAAACGATCGACACGACCATCAGCTTGGACATATCTTGATTTACCTGTGTAATATGGGTGGCAATTAGAACAAGTATCAACTTTGATTTCGCTTAATGTTGAACCTGTTTCGAATGTAGCACCGCAGGAAACGCAAGTAACTGTGCAACGATGGTATGTTGGGTGAATACCTTTTTTCATATCAGTTTTTTCTCCTTCCGCCTTGAACCGTATGTCGTTCAAAGAAAGTTTGCTAAATGATAATAACAAATATTCTAAGAATATGAAATAGATTTTTATACAAATTATCTCCAATTTAGAAAAATCACTATTATTGATTTCAATAATGGTTTGTTTTAGAATGTTTTCACACACGGGAACTTTTAAATAATGAAAGTATTACTTTATTTTGAAAAACAAGACAAAATCAAAAAGTCTGGTATTGGAAGAGCATTAAAACACCAAATAGTGGCTTTAACTAGTGCGGGTGTTGAATATACATTAGACCCAAAAGACACGTATGATATTGCACACATTAATACATATTTTCCAAGCGCTAAAAGGTTGTTAAAGAAATTAAAGAAAAAAGGTGTTCCTGTAATTGTGCACGGCCACTCTACAAAGGAAGATTTTAGAAATTCTTTTAGACTCTGGAAGATTATGAAAATTTGGTTTAATCCAAACCTTATGTGGTTTTATAAACACGCCGATTTCATTATTACTCCAACAGAATATTCAAAACGTTTAATAGATGCATATGGATTTGATACGCCTGTTATGTATACATCTAACGGCATCGATCCAAAAGAATATGCTTACGATGAAAACAAAGTAAAAGCTTTCAAAGAACATTTTAATATTCAAGAAGGTGAAAAAGTTGTTATGGGTGTTGGTTTCCCATTCAATCGTAAGGGCATCAAAGATTTCTTCGCGGTCGCTAAAGAAAGGTCAGACATCAAATTTATATGGTTTGGTTTCTTACAAAGAATATTAACTCAACCAAATGTATTAAGAGCTATAAAACACAGACCAGCAAACGTCATTATGCCTGGATATATCGATAACGCAATTATTAAAGGCGCTTATAGATATTCAGAGTGTTTGTTCTTCCCATCATATGAAGAAACCGAGGGCATTGTTGTCTTAGAAGCTCTCGCATCTTCTTGCCCAGTATTAATTAGAGATATCGGCGTTTATTCCGATTGGATGGAAGATGGAAGAGATTGTTATAAAGCTAAAGATAATAAGGGTTTTGTAAATAAATTAGACCAATTAATGACAAACGATAACTCCACTATTCTAACTAATGGTATGAAATTAGTGGGAGAAAGAACACTAGAAAAAGTTGGTTTAGAACTCAAAGCAACATACGAAAAATTATTAAATGAATTTAAAGAAAAGAAGGCAAAATAATATGCACGTTCTAGAATCAGGAGAAGATTATTTAGAGAGAATTTTGGTGTTAAGAAATCGCCTTGGCGTGGTCAGAAGCATCGATATTGTAAACGATATGAGTTTTTCAAAACCTTCCGTTAGTGTTGCGATGAAAAAACTTAAAGAAAATGGTTACATTAACATCGATGACAGAGGATTGATTACTCTCACTCCACAAGGGGAAGAAATTGCATCTAAAATATATGAAAGACACACGGTCTTAACAAAGTGGATATCATCCCTCGGTGTAAGTGAAGAAACTGCGTTAAAAGATGCGTGTAAAATTGAACACGACATCTCAGATGAAACATTCGAAGCAATCAAAAACAAAGTAAACAAATAAATATTCAAATAATAATGGCTATGGTAAACTATAGTCATTATTTTCATATTAGATTAGGAGGAATAAACATGATTAGCAAAAAGCTCGCTATTGATGTTTTAAACGAATCCTTATCCACCGGTGCAGACTATGCTGAAATCTTCTTTGAAGATAGCAACAGTTACGCTCTTGGGATTGAAAATGGAGAAGTCAAGTCTTCATCTTCTGGTTCCTTGTGTGGGGTCGGTCTTCGTTTATTGAAAGAAAACCGCTGTGTGTATGGTTACACAAACGATTTAAGTAAAGGGGGTTTGCTTTCATTAGCAAATTCTTTGAAAGCTTCTTTCCAAGGAGAAAGATTGCTTACCGTTACAGAATTAAAACAGATAAAAGGCAAAAACAGAAACCCAATTACATTAAGTTATAATGATGTTCCTAGAGAAGAAAAGATTACTCTATTAAGAGAGGGTCTTGAGGAAATCTCTAGTATTAAAGATCCGCGAATTGTTAGAACTATGGCTAACTTTATTAATCACCATAGATTTGTCACTATCTATAATTCAAAAGGCAAGTGGTTTAAGCGCGCAACTGAGTTTGGACGTGTCGCATTTATGGTTGTTTGTGCAGACGAAAACGGCATTGAAACAGGATTTGAAGGACCAGGAACTCAAACAGACATTTCCTTCTTTAAATTAAAACTCAATATTAGAAAGACCGCTAGAAAAACCGCTGAAACAGCATTAAAGATGTTAACCGCAAAAGAATGTCCATCCGGCAAAATGCCTGTTGTTATTGGTAATGGATGGGGTGGCGTTTTATTCCACGAAGCATGTGGTCACCCACTAGAAGCATCTGCGGTTGCTAAAGGTTTGTCTTGTTTTTGTGGTAAAGAAGGTCAACTAGTCGCTAGTAAGATTGTTACCGCTGTTGATGATAGCACTATTCCTGGTGCGTGGGGTTCAATCGATATTGATGATGAAGGCAACCCAGGCGAAAAGAGAGTCTTAATCAAAAACGGTAAATTAACAAACTTCATGATTGATGATTTCAATGGTAGAAGAATGAATAGATCCGGTAATGGTGCTTGTCGTAGACAAAACTATAGATATTGCCCAACTTCTCGTATGAGCAACACTTATATCGCTAATGGTAAATCTACACCCGAAGAAATCATTAAAGCTACAAAGTTGGGTTTATATGCAGTAGCGTTCCACGGAGGTTCCGTTGATCCTACTACTGGTGAATTTAATTTCGGTTGTTCAGAAGCATATATCATTAGAGATGGTAAGGTTTGTGAACCAGTTAAGGGTGCAACTTTAATTGGCAAAGGTGGAGAAATCTTAAAACACATTGATATGGTTGGCGACGATTTAGATATGGGCCAAGGCCAATGTGGTGCATCATCAGGTTCTATTAGAACCAATGTTGGCCAACCAACAATTAGATTAGATGAAATATTAGTCGGTGGACGTGGAGGAGAATTGAAATAATGAAATACGATAAGTTTTTTAAACTAGCTAAAGAAGCCGGTATTGAAGAAGCAGAACTTCACATCCATCAATCTCATACATTATCTATGAGCTTATTCCACGGAGAGATTGATAAATATTCAGATGAAAATGGTTTTTCTATTTCTGCAAGAGGCATCGTTAACGGCAAATGTGGCGCGGCAAGTTGTGACGTTTGGAACAATGAAAAAGCAGGATTCTTAGTAAAAGAAATCGTGGCTAACGCAAAAGTTATTGAGAATAAAGATCCTGTGTTTATCTTTCCTGGAAGTGAAAAATATCACAAAGTTAACACGTTTAATAAAGAGTTAGGAAATGTTCCTAGCGAAGTAAAACTAGAAAAGTTGTTTGCTTTAGAAAAAAAGATAAAAGAAGCTGATGAAAGAATTGTTGAAATCGAAATGGTTGGCTTTGATGAAACTACATCATCCGCCACTATTTTGAATTCAAAGGGTTTAAAACTCTCGCAAAAAGTCAATTATTTCGTCTATTATGGCGGAGCGGTTGCAAAACAAGGTGAACAAGTTAAGTCTGGGTTTGAAATTTTCTTAGACAACGATTTCAACAAATTTGACGTTGATGTATTAGCAAAGAAAATCGCTGTTTCTGTTACCGATCAACTTGGTGGAGAAGCTTGTGAAACAGGTAACTATAAAGCTGTTTTGTCTCCTGATGTTGTTAATAGTTTAATGAGTTGCTATATCAGTAGCGCGGTTGCGGAAGAAGTTCAAAAGAAGTCTTCTCTATTTGTTGGTAAACTTAATCAAAAAGTTGCTTCTAGTAAGGTTACTGTTGAAGATAGACCTTTGTTTAAATCGGTCTTTGCTTCTTGGTTTGATAGCGAGGGTGTCGCTACATATAACAAGCCAATTATTAATAACGGTGTTCTTAAAACATATCTATATAACTTAACTACTGCTGCTAAAGATGGCGTTCAATCTACCGGTAACGCTTCTGGTGCAGGAAGTGAAGTTGGCACAGCACCTATGTTTCTTTATATGAAACCAGGTAAAAAGAGCCAAGAAGAGTTGTTTAAAGAAATTGGCAATGGCGTTTATATTACCGAGGTGTCTGGTTTACATGCAGGTATGAATGCGCAGTCGGGAAACTTCTCCTTACAATCCACTGGTTTCTTAATCAAAGATGGTAAAAAAGATAGAGGCTTAGATATCATTACTGTTTCTGGAAACTTAGTCGAAATCTTTAATGGCGTATTAGAAGTAGGAAGCGATTCTAAACTATTCGCAGGAGGAGCGTCCTTCCCAAGCATCACAATCAAAAAGATTGCGGTGTCTGGTAAATAGTTTACAAAGTAAAAAATAACAGGTTATCGTTTGCGATAGCCTGTTTTTTCTTTTGTTAGAGTTTATGTTGATCTAAGCCCCATTTTGGGTGTGCCTCATGGACTTTATCGATTGTCTCGTTAAATAATGCTTTCTCTATTTCTTGACGTGTCTCAACGGTGTGTTTTAACGCTTTCTTAACTTTGTTAATTGCATAAACACATTCAGATTTTGATTTATCACACAATCCAGAAAGTAATATGTATGTTCTTATGCAAGGCATTGAGTTATCATCAGCGATGTCTCTGCGTTCTTGAATAGAGATTTCTTTCTCATAATATTCATCAACGCTTTCTATATCTTTATACATAATATCTATATAGATTTTTAACGCACGGGCTTTTAAAGAAACCTTTTTAGCAACGTTTCTAGTATTGAGAATTGTATCTAGAATTTCTAATGCTTTATCGTAATCTTTGTTTTCTAATCTTTTATAAACCTTATTCATGGCGAGATCAGCAGAGAACGCGGTGTCTTCAGCTTCTTCATCAACTTCTACTTCAGATTTAACGGTTTCAGTTTCTTGAGTGGCTAAACCATTTTCGGTTCTAAGTAAATCATTGAATGCTTTTCTAGCCTTTGCGTTGCCAACAAGCCTTAAACGATATCCGTCTGTCATATTATCAAGGCGTAGAGGAACAATATTATAGATAAAGATGATTCCACCTGTAACACCTGCGGTGAGAATGAAATACGCAAAGTTTTGTGTCCAAGTGTTTTCACTATCTTTCATGAGATAGAAGAAGAAAATTGCTACAAGGATTTCAACCGCAAAGAACAAAGAGCCCATTAATAAGTATGGGGTTGGGTTAGGTTCTTTTTTTGCTTTTGGGTTTGGATAGATTTTGGTTTCGCCCGTTAATCCATCATAAGAAGCAAATTTAACTTTTCTTTTGTTGCTATCGTCTTTATAAAACATCAAACCAAGGATGTTTGTGGACATAATAATGTATTTGCCAGCTTTAGCTCCTAGTCCGTGCGCTAATTCTAAAAGAATCGCAGTGACTAAAATTCCTGACACCATCGCGCCAACAAAGAAAAGCATGTATGGTAAAACGCCAGAGAAGCCTGATGAGTGAACATAGAATTCTCTAAGAACCACTACATAGAACACCACCGCTGCAGCAACTAATAAAATCCAAACAAGTAAACCAGCTATGTCTTCTTTTTTCATAGATAATCCTTTCTAAATGCAGCTATTAAATATTTCTAACGCTACATTTTGGTCCATAGGTTTTACGTGATGACCAATCACACGTGTGCCATTATTCGAAAACCTAGCAACCAACGTAGGAATATCTACATTATCTATCCCTAGCTCTTTATATGTTGTTGGCATATTAAGCATTTTAAAGAATTGCTTAATTAATTGTATGCCATTTTTAGCGTTTAGCAACTTATCTTTTTCGTTTAAGCCAAATAGGTTTCTTGCTAAAGTATCAAATTTATCGGTGTCGTAGTTTACATAACAATCCGCCCAAGCTGGCCAAAGCAAAGCAAGACCTTCTCCGTGGGCGACATTAGGATATACACCACTTAATGCGTGTTCGAGTTGATGAACAGGCATACCAAATGATTTGCCAATATTTGTTAATCCGTTATGGGAAAGAGATGACATTAACATCAATACCGATCTTGCGTCATAATCGTTTGGGTTTTTATAAGCGACCCTACCAGCATCCATAACCGATTTCAAAAGACCTTCTGCAAACCTATCTGCAGGTTCGTTGGGGGATGATTTTTGGAAATATCTTTCTAGGGTGTGCATCATAATATCAACGATGCCATAAGCGGTTTGTTCCTTGCTAACAGAGAAGGAAAGTTCTGGGTTTTCAATCGCAAAAACAGGTCTAATAAGTTCACTATTAAAGCCAGTCTTAATTTGCGTGCTGTCGTTTTGAATAACACAGGATGTAGACATTTCACTACCAGAAGCTGAAATAGTTAAAATACAGCCAACTGGTAGGGCTTTTCTAGGAGAAACCTTATGCAAATTGAAGTCAAATGGGTCTCCGTCGTAATAATACCCAACAGCGATTGATTTGGCGGTATCCATAACTGAACCGCCTCCAACCGCTAATACAAAATCGGTATCAAATTCTTTTGCAACAACAAGAGCGTCATTAACAAAATCAATGGTTGGGTTTGCTCTTACCCCTTCTACCACTTTGTAAGAAATATCGGTGTGGTTTAATGAATTTAAAACTCTATCAAGAAGACCCGTCTTCTTAACTGATCCCTTGCCGATAACCACAAGAACTCTTTTGCCGTTAAAAGAGGAAATAATTTCGCCAACGTTATTTTCTTTTCCTTTTCCAAAGAAGAGTTTTGTTTTTACTTGGAAATCAAAATCAATCATTATTATTTACCTCTTTTCTTTAACATGTTTCTAACTGCAACCTGAAGGAAGTCGTCGTTTAAGAAATTAAAGCAAAGTTTAAGTCCTTCAAGTGTTTTGTTTTTATATGCGGTTAGGTAATAAACAACGTTTGTAGAAAAAGCTTGTGCATAGAATCTTGCGATGTGTTTTCTATCTGTGTGTGGAAGTTTTTTAGCGTCTTCCACTAAGTTAACAAATCTTAAAATAGATTGATAACTATTGTTATAAATGAATTCACTAAATAAATCTTTCGCACCTGAGTTTAGAGTTGCGTTAATAAATTGTAAGTTTGATGTGTAATACTTAAACAAATAGTTCAATAGTTCGTCTGGATTTTTTGTGCTTTCAATACCTTTGATTTCTTCGTTTAAAAAGACAAGCGTTAATAAGTCATAGATATCATGAAAATGATAATAGAAGGTTTTTCTATTAATCTTGCATTTTTTGGTTAGTGTTGTAACACTTATGGTGTCTAGTGGCGTTTCCGCCATTAGTTGTTTAAGGGCTTCGGCTAATCTATATTCTGTCTTCATAACATTTTTACGTATTCTTTAGCAATTTCAGCACCCACTACTGCGTTATTAAGCACTAGTTTGATGTTAGATTCTAAAGAAAGACCTCCAGTTATTTCTACAATTGTCTTTAATAAGAATGGGGTTGTTTCTTTACCAACAATACCTTTTTCTTTAGCGAGTTGAAGAGCCTTATCAACTGCATCATTGATTAATTTACTATCCACAGAATATTCTTCTGGAATAGGGTTTGTAATAAGCACACCACCTGATAGATTATTGATTTTCTTTTGATACATTATGTCCGCGACTTCTTTGGAAGAATGAACAGAAAATTCTAATTTAATTCCGCTGTGGGCAGTATAAAACATTGGGAGCTCGTTTGTCTTGTACCCGAGAACAGGTACACCCATTGTTTCTAAATATTCCAAAGTTAGTGGCAAGTCTAAAATTGCTTTAGGACCAGCACACACAACAGTAACGTTTGTTTTTGCTAATTCTTGTAAGTCGGCAGAGATGTCCATTGTTTCTTGGGCGCCTCTATGAACACCACCAATGCCGCCAGTAACAAAGATAGGTATACCCGCTTGACTAGCGATAATCATAGTAGCAGCAACCGTGGTTGCGGCCCAAAGTTTCTTTGCATAAACAATAGGTAAATCTCTTCTAGAAACCTTATAAACACCTTCTCTTTTACCAAATTGTTCAATTTGTTCAGGAGTCATACCCACTATTGCTTCACCATCAATAATGCCGATGGTGGCAGGAACAGCGCCTTGCCTTCTGATTGTTTCTTCCACCATTAATGCGGTTTGAACGTTTTTAGGATAAGGCATGCCGTGGGATATAATTGTGCTTTCTAAAGCAACTATTGGCTTGCCCTCTTTAAGAGCGGCTTCAATAACAGGATTAATCTTCATTGATGTGTTCTCCTTTACAAACCTCAACAATATATAGGTAAGTTAGATAAATAGTAGCTAATGCTACTGCTATAACTAGAATCTCTAAATAGTTCACAGGGTTTAAAACATCAAAATTAATTAATAGAATGTTTTCTTTGCCTGAGAGAAGTGAATACGCTCCACAACCGCCAAGAATACCAACCACAAACAACGTTGCCCCAGCAAACACAAGTTTTCTATAGGTGTCAAATGGTTGACACACCTTGAACAAAACAACCAACGATAATAACGAATAAATAATTACACTCATTGATCTAGCAATCTCTGATTTATAACTGCTTGAAGCATCGCTTGCTATGCCCGTTGCAAATCCACAGCCTTCTTGCAAAGCAAAAAGCGTATACACCAAAGCAACCGAGATAATTATCATAACTGCGCCAGGGATGGCCTTACGTAAAATGTTTTTGATAAATTTGCCTTTGATTTGTTCCTTGTTTTTTTGCAACGCAAGGAAAAACGCTGGCAAACCAATGCCAAATATTTCCCATAAATACATGTTGTTTGTGAGAAATTCATATCTAACGTCAGGGTTTTGCAACCCTATAGAAGCAAACAAGAATGCTAAAGATAAGACCACCGCGAAAATAGTTTTAGTTAAGAAAACAGAGCATGTTCTTTGTAAGTTATTGATAACCCTTCTACCCTCGGCAACAACATCAGGCAGCCTTCCAAAATTAGAATCTAATAATACAAGATGAGATACGTTTCTTGCGGCATCAGAACCATTAGCCATAGCAATAGAACAATCTGCTCTCTTGAGCGCTAAAATATCATTCACTCCATCACCAGTCATAGCCACCGTGTGTTTTGCTTCTTTTAGAGCAACGATGATGGCTTCTTTTTGTTCTGGGGTAACTCTTCCAAACACAGTATATTTTGTAGCTATCTTTTTAGCTTCTTCAATCGACATCCCTTCTAGTGAGATGTAATTATCGGCGTTATCAATGCCGGCTTCTTTGGCAATATTGCTTGTTGTGATTGCGTTATCACCAGATATAACTTTGATTTGAACGTTGTTTTCTTTAAACCACTTAAAAGTTTCGTAAGCATCATCTTTGATGTGGTCTTGCAAAACCAAGATAGCTATAGGTGTCATTTCAGAATTAAAATGTTCGCCAATTAAACAGTTAGATTCCGCTAAAACAAGGGTTCTTAAACCCTTTGATGTGTGTTCATTACATTTATTAAGGGTTTGTTGTTTGTTAGAAATGTTTAAGAATTCTGGGGCGCCTAAAACATAGGTCTTGTTACCGGAGAACGTTGCACCAGAACACTTATAATCGCTGTTGAAAGGCATAGCCTTAACAATAGATTTAGTAAGATCATAATTAAATGTTTTTCTAAGTGCTTGGGCGGTGAAATTGTTGTCATTGGTGGCGATTAATAAGTTGGACATTATTTGTTTAATGCTTTCGTTATCATAAACACCCAAAGATGTGAAACCCTTAAACGTCATAGATCCGTCTGTAATTGTGCCTGTTTTGTCCACACACAAACAATCAACCCTAGCTAGCATTTCTACTGAATAGAAGTCTTGTACTTGGGCTTTCTTTTTTGCTAAAGAAACAACCGCTGTTGCTAAAGCAACTGAAGTTAATAAATATAATCCAGAAGGTATCATGGACACCATTGATCCAGAAATAAAACCTATCGACTCCTTGATATCGCTTGTTGTTTTTAAGCTTCCTTGAACGGAATATACAATAATAGTAAATGCTGCAATGGTTATAACTAAAACACCAATAACCGCAAACATTCTCTTTAAGGATGTGAGTATTTGAGATTTAGAACGTTTAAATTTGTTCGCTGCTTTTGCGATAGATTGAACATAATTATTATCACCAACCGCAACAACTTCTACATGAGCGGTTCCGCTAACAACATATGATCCCGCTAATATTTTGTCTCCTACTTTTTTAGTGATGCTTGTTGATTCGCCGGTAAGCAAAGACTCATTAACTGCGATTGTGCCGTGCTTAACAATAGAGTCCGCCGCCACCTGTGAACCCGAAGTCATAACTAAAATATCACCAAAAACAACGTCGTTTGATTTTATTTCTACTTTATAGCCCTCTCTAATAGCAAGGGCTGTTGGTTGGGTCATAATGTTTAATTTAGATAAAAGCTTTTTTGCCTTAATATCTTCATATAACCCAACACCAATGTTTGGAATTAAAACAGCGAGGAAAAATAGTCCTGTATAGTATTCTGCCCAAATCATAAAACCAGCAATAACAAACAAGAGGATGTTAAAGAAAGTTAAAAGGTTATCTGCAATGATGCGTCCATAACTTTTCCCAGTGGTTATCTTGGTTTTATTTGTTTGACCACTTATTCTACGTGAGTCTACTTCTTTTAAAGATAGGCCTTTAAGATAATTTCTGTCATTATTATTAATAACTTCGTTAGACATACAACTAATATAATAAAAAACTTGGATTAAATTTCCAAGTTTTATATGCGTTTCTTTTTGAAATAGTTTGTAAGTTTGCTAGAGCACTCGTCTTTTAAGATGCCCCCAATAACCTCTGGATGGTGATTGATGTTGCTTGCCTCCAACACATTAATCGAAGAGCCTAATCCACCGCCTTTAGGGTCATACGCCCCAAAGTATACCGTCTTGATTCTTGATTGGATGATCGCGCCACCACACATGATACAAGGTTCAAGAGTCACATACATTTCGCAATCCTCTAACCGCCAATTATCGAGCTTTTTACAGGCTTTTTTGATTGCGATTATCTCTGCGTGCCCGGTTGGATCTTTACTAATTTCTTTTTTGTTATAACTCTTAGCAATGACTTTGTCATCTTTAACAATTACACATCCAATTGGAATCTCGTCAATGGCTTCTGCTTTGTCGGCTTGTTTTAGAGCAAGCCTCATATATTTTTCTTGTCTATTCATCTTTGTAAAAAACCATCGCACATGAACAGTATACTTAAGGCTGCTACATTCCTGTCCTGACCTGGTTCGTTATTGCCCATCGCAATGGCGTGTTTATTATATCACAAAAATATTAATATTAAGTATTTTTGATTTTTCTATTCAATATTATCATTAAAACCGAAAGTATCATAAGGATTGATATAGGGGTCAAAATTAAAAACCCCGCGGTGTTGTTGTCCCAGAATCCAATCACCAGCAAATCAACCACACAAACAAATAGCACAATAACGGACGCAATGTGGTGTTTTAGAAAAATCAGCAACAAGTTGCCAAGCATTAGTAAAAAGGGGAAATAATAAAGAACAAAATCAATTGGTCCTCCGCTGTTTTTACTATGATAACCCATGTCAAGAAAAGAAACGGTTTGATCCCCGGCTTTAAAAAGAGGTAATGTTATGACAACCATTAACGCCGCGGACAAAACAATATTGATTATATTGAGAATTTTTTTATCCATTATTAATTGACCTCTAGCGGCACCGTGTGGCCTTGGCTGTTTCTTAATACAACACCATACCTTATGTATTGATTATCAACCCAATATTTGTGTGAAAAATAAGTTTGGCTCGTGTTGTAATTATACCAAGTGTTTGTAATATCCCAACTTGTATAAAAGCTTATTCCTAATATTTTTTTATAAAGCGATTGTCCTTTGCCTGTCACCAAAGCAAAGTGTCCTTGGTTGTCCTTTCTGTAAAGCCCAATAAGCGGGGCAATTTCCATTGTGTCAGATATTCCGTTGGTTACGTCGCAATAATCAAAATAATAACCAGTTCCGACAAAATAGTTGTCTGCATTTAGCAAATCATCAACATAAATTCCATCTTCCTCGTCATAGTTAACGTAAGGCCTTAGGGCATCAGCAAGGATTCTAGAAGAAGCGGCTCCCCTTGTTAAATCAATTACACCGTTCAATTTATAGGTCCAAAGAAGATTTGCTATGGCTAATGTACCACAATCTGGCGCTCCGTCTTGATATGTTGACCATGTGGTTTTTCCGCCAAACACGGCGTTTGTTTTGTTTGTTGGTGTTGCATATTCCGAATCCCAGTCATGCAGCAAGTTTCTCGTTTTGGACGTTACAAAAGATTCGTCCGCGTGCCAATAGAACGCGCCCTCAACACTGCCGCCTATTCCTGGCCCCTCATCTACCCGGTGTATTATTTCGCCGTTTTGCTTTCTATAAGCTGCGGCATCAAAAATTATTTCTCCATAATAATGGGGGTCCCAATCAGATAGGCCGTGAGCAAAATTTGAGTCACGAATATAATTGTTTTCATCAACAAAAATATAGCCGTTGTTATTATCGAACACCAAGAGCGTGCCAATCGTTTCGTTGTGTGCGTTTGTAATGACGTGTTCGCTAGTAACAGAGGAAAATTCGGTTTCTTCTTTGAGCTCGTTGCTGCTTTTTTTGTTAAATCTAGATATATTTTGATTAATAATATCTTTTAGCGATTGATGTTTGTTTAAATCGATGGTGTTGCTTCCGCCAAAAGCAGCCAAGGCTGAGGCGACCATTAATAAAGATTTACATATTCTTTTTTTCATTTTTTTCTCCTTTCTTTACCACAACAATAACTCACAACAACACAAAAACGATGTTCTTTTTACGGAACATCTATCAAAAAAATATATTTATGGGTTTGTTGTTCGCAATTTACATCGAAAGGCCACCAAGGCCAACAACTAAAGAAAAAGTAATCAGAATAACATTCAAAACAAAACCAACATCCAAATAAATAGACATAATGGTTTTGCTTTTTATTGATTTGAAATAAAATTTCCAAACGAAGCCAAAAACCAAAACTAACGAACAAACCACTGTGCTTATTTGTACAACCACAGAGCTATTAGCGATAGATCCATCTATCAAGTTGCGGCCCCCAAAAACCGGGACAACCGCAACAAAAACAAAAGCCAAGCTTAAGACTGTGCTTATTATAAAGAACACATTGTGAACAGTAATGAATATATTGAAATATTTATACGGCACCTCAACGCCTTTTGGGACATCAAGCAAACGTGTGGTTTCAACACCAAAAAAACTAGAAAGGGCTTGTAGGTCTTCTAAAGATGGGAGGGCTGCGTTGGTTTCAAATTTAGCAATCATGCTTCTTGAAATATATGTTTGGTTGGCCAATTCTTGTTGAGACATGTTTAGGCTCTTTCTTAATTTTTTTAACTTGATTGAAAACGGTGGTTTTTCTTGTCTTTCAAACAAAAGAACTAATATAAAAGCAAGCGCAAAAGCAACCACCGAAACAGAAAAATATATTTCGTTGTGATTCCAAAAGACAGCAACTATATGGGCACAAAATACAGCCGACAAAGGAATTAATATTTTACACGCGGTTGCTTTGTTTAGTGCTATTAAGACCATTGACAAAATTAAGACAGAATAAAACAAAAAACAACAAACGCAAGAAGCAACTTTGAAAAAAACATCTCCGTTGATTATACCTTTTATAACCAGCCCAATCATATTTGTTTGGTAAATCGAAGGCGGCAAATCTTTGCCGACATCCTTGCTATAGAACAAAATAGGTAAAAGCGATGTAACAGCAACCAAAGACAACAGGGATACAACGATGATTTTGTTTCGTTTGTTTTTCATAGGTTTTCTTGTATTTATAATACCATTAAGGCAAACAAAAAGGTTGTCCGTTTCTAAGAACAATCAATTAATGATTTTTTACTTTGCTTCTTTTGTGAAGTTTTTAAGAGATGGGAGACTAAACTTTCTTGTTCCAACGGGTTTTGTTTCAGCTTTGTCGGTATACAAGTATTCGGCTGTTACAACACCGTCGTTATATGTGCCTTTTGTAAAGGTTTCGTCTATAAGAGACCAAAGTGAATAGCCACGAACATCAGAAGTTACAGTTTTTGTTTCAACCGCTGAGCTATAACCGTATTGAACGTTACCAGACACAACACATGTAAAGAAATAGTCACCAAGTTCGCCGGTTTTAAATTTTAAATCAAAAGTTCCACTGCCTGGTTCATATTCCCAATAAGACTCTTCATCATAGCGACGATAGTCGTATGTGTTTCCGTCAACCAAATAATACGCTGATACAAAGCCTAACGACTCTGTCACCGCATAACTAATAAGCTCTTCTCTTGTTAGTTTTTCTATTTCAGCAATTTCATCGATTTTTTCTTCAGTTATAAGAACCCCGTATTTTTTTTCTTTTGAAATATTATCAATTGAGGCTTGGATAAAGCCAACGCCTTCATAATATCCATAGTATTCGTCGGTGTTAGCAACAAAGTTTTCTGGATTTTCTCCTTCTTCGGAGGTCATACCGTCAACATTTATGGAAACGTGGAGCATTCCTTTTGGTGCGTTAACATCAAATTTAACGGTTGTTGTGTTTTTTGAAATAAGTTTGCCACCAATTTTTTCTTCACTAACAAACGAATAATCATATGATTTATGAAGTGTTGTAGCTGAATCTAAGAAAGCGGAGGTTTCAGCATCAAAACTTTCGCAAAAAGATTCTTTTGTGCTTTCTTGCCATTCAACGATTGGTTCTACAACGCCAGGATTAGAGTTACACGCTAATAAGACCGTTGAGGCTAATAGTAAAATAGTTTTGTTAAATTTCATTGTACATTACCTCATTTTTTGATTGGTTTTAAAACCTTGATGCCACCCATAAATGGTTGGAGAACCTCAGGAACCAAAACGGATCCGTCTGCTTGTTGGAATTGCTCCAAGATTGCAGGGAAGATACGAGATGTAGCTAAACCAGAAGCGTTTAGTGTGTGACAGTATTTAGTTTTGCCTGTTTGACTATCTTTATAACGCACCATGCCTCTTCTTGCTTGATAATCTCTACCATTAGATGCAGAAGAAACTTCTTTGTAAATATCAATTGAAGGGATGTAAACTTCGATATCATATGTTCTAGCCATTGAGTGAGAAATGTCACCAGCAGCTAGTTTAGACACTTGGTAATGTAAGCCCAGTTTCTTAACAAGAGATTCCGCTTTTCCTACTAATTCTTCAAACGCAGCGTCGCTTTGATCTGCTCTTGTGTATTGAACCATTTCAACTTTATTGAATTGGTAGCCACGAATCATGCCTCTTTCTTCGCTTCTATAAGAACCTGCTTCTCTACGATAGCAAGGTGTGTAAGCAAAGTATTTCTTTGGCAATTCATCTTCTTTAAGAATTTCGTTTCTGTGAAGGTTGACTAATGCTGTTTCTGCGGTTGGAAGAAGGAATCTTTGTGGTTCAATTCCACCAAGCCAAAACACATCTTCTCTGAATTTAGGGAATTGTCCTGCAACAAAACCAGATTGTTCGTTTAATAAGTGTGGAGGTAGGATAAATGTATATCCGTCTTTTAAATGTTCAAAAATAAAGAAGTTAACCAAAGCCCATTCAAGTTGAGCGCCTAAGTTTGTGTAGACCCACGCACCGCGTCCAGCAATCTTTGCGCCCCTTTCATAATCAACCAAACCAAGAGATTCAGATAATTCAACGTGGTCTTTTGGTTTGAAGTCAAAATGAGGTTTTTCATTAACCACCCTAATGACTTTGTTGCTTTCTTTTCCACCACCAAGCAAATCCTCATCAGGGATGTTTGGTAGCGCGCTTACAAAATCAAAAATCTTTTGTTCTAATTCTTTTTCTTTTGCGTCTAATGCGGCATTATTTGCAGCAATTTCTTTCACTTTTGCAAAGATTTTGCTGACATCTTCGCCTGCTTTTTTAGCGGCAGGGACAGATGCGGATAATTTATTCATCTCAGCTTTGTTGCCCTCGACGATTTGAATTAGGTCACGTTTTTCTCTGTCCCATAATAGAAGTTCTGTGAAATCTGTGTCCCACAATTTTCTGTGTAATAATTCTTTAACTTTTTCTGGATTTTCACGAATAAGATTAATATCAATCATTGTGTTTTTCTCCTTTTTTGTTTTTTATTTCTTTTTTGTATAGGTCTATTAGTTTGAGTCCGTAATTTTGAAGTGTATTAGATGATATATCTAAAAACGCTTGGTCTATTGTAGGTTTAATTTTACCTTTTAAATAATCACTGGTTAATTTAACAATATCTTGGTTGTTGTCACCAACATAAGCATTAACTTTGTTAGTTAAGAATCCGTCAAACAAAGCGGCTTTATTAACAACGATTTGGCATTTAGCTGCAATAGCGTCCATTAATGTAATGACACCGAATTTAGTTGTGCTATTAATGACCATTACATCAGCGTTCATCAAAGCGCTTCTATAAACATCATCAGGCGCACAAGTTGCAAAGTGTGCGTTTCTTGGAGCGAAGCGTATTATCTTTTTAACTTTTAAATTATGTTTTGGATATCTACCCGCTATTCCAAAAAACCAGCACTTAACATCTGGGTTCTTTTTAGCGATTTCAACAAATGTTTTTAATCCTTCGATATAACCAAGTTCGCCAATCGAAACCAAAAGTTTCTTTCCTTTTTCTTCTTTGTGATAACGATAAAATATTTCTTTTTCGTCGTCTCTTACAAAGTTAAACCTCGCAAAATTAACACCCGGCATCAAGGTCTCGATAGGAGATGTGACGCCAGAATCAACTAGGAGTTTTTTAGCACTTTCACATGGCACAAGGACTAAATCAGCGCGGTTTAATACTTTAATCGCTCGGGTTCTTAAAGTCTCAATTTCTTCCTTTTTTGTATTCTTGTGTTGTAAGTAGAATGCTGTTCTATCTTTTTCGGAATACAACGCGGAAATAACAATAGGGATGTTTTTTGACTCAACTTCTAATAGTTTTAGATCGTCTTCCGCACACATAAAGTGAGCGATATCATATGTATCCAATAAATTGGTTGTATATGGGATATCGTTGATCTCGAGGGCGCCTTTGATGGTTTTCCTCATTCTGGCGCCTTCAAAATTATCAAATCTATTTTGTGGTTGAAACGATACTAAAATTTTCATGCCTATTCTTCTACTTCGTTTGTTTCGGGTGTTTCGCCTTCAACTTCTTCACCTTCTGCTAGTTCGTCTTCCGGAACATCTTCTTCAAACGGAACAATAGCGATAGAAGATACTTTTTGTTTGCCTTCAAGGTTCATAATTTTGACACCTTGTGTGTTCCGGCCAATCATACGAACTTGTTCAAGGTGTGTACGAATAACAATACCTGCGTTTGTGATACACATTAAGTCTTCGTTGCCTTCGACCGCTCTTACAGCGACAAGTTTACCAATTTTATCGGTAACTTTTAATGCAGAGACACCTTTTGCACCACGTTTTGTCTTACGATATTCATCGGAATCGGTAATTTTACCAAAGCCTTTGTCAGTAATAACCAAAATGTTGTGTCCTTCCATGGCTGTTGTACAACCAACAACCTTTTCGCCTGGGTATAATTCAATGCCCTTAACACCGGTTGCGCTTCTGCCCATAGGTCTTGTTTCGTCAGCTGGGAAGTTGACCATCTTACCATTGGATGCAGCAATGCCGACATATGTGTTTTCTTCGATTTCTTTGACATCAAGAAGCATATCGTCTTCTCTCATGCCAATAGCGATTTTACCATTTTGACGGATGGATTCGTATTCTTTAATAGGTGTTTTCTTAATTAAACCTTGTTCGGTAAAGAACATCAAATATCTGTCGTCTTTGTATTCATCAACAGCGATAATAGCTTTAACACTCTCGCCTTTTTCAATATTAATTAAGTTAATAACAGGGATGCCTTTACCTTGTTTTTGGTATTCAGGAATCTCATAACCACGGATACGATAAACCTTACCTAGTGTTGTAAAGAACAAGAGGTCTGTGTGTGTTTTTGTGTAGACCATGAGGTCAACAACGTCGTTTTCGTTTAAGGACGTACCTCTAACTCCACGACCACCGCGGTTTTGAGCTTTAAAGCTGTCTGCTGTTAATCTCTTAACATAACCACCTTTTGATAATGTGATAACGATATCTTCTTCAGGAATTAAGGATTCATCATCAATTGTTGCGGCATCGTTAGAAATTTCTGTTCTTCTTTCATCGCCGAACTTATCTTTGATTTCTAATAACTCTTTAACGATAACTTCGATAATGTTTTCTCTAGAAGATAAGATTCTATTGTATTCAGCAATATTAGCTTCTAATTGAGCTTGTTCTGCTTCTAACTTTTCAGTTTCAATACCAGTTAATCTGCGTAATGTCATTGCTAAAATAGCACCGACTTGTTCATCAGAGAAACCAAATTTATCTTCTAAAGTCTTTGTTGCGTCTTCAGGAGTTTTGCTTGCTTTAATAATGTCAACAATTTCATCAATGTTGTCATGACATTTGATTAAACCAATAACGATGTGGACACGAGCAGAATCTTTGTCCAACATGAATTTTGTTCTTCTTGAAATAACATCAACTTGGAAATCGATGTATTGTTGAAGAATTGTTTTTAACGAACAAACTTTAGGTGCACCATTGACCAAGCAAAGGTTGATAATACCAAAGCTAGATTGTAATTGTGTTTGCTTGTATAAGTTGTTTAATAAAACTTCTGGGATGATGTCTTTTCTAACGTCGATAACAACACGGATGCCGTCTTTGTTAGATTCATCACGGATGTCTGTAATACCTTCAATGACTTTATCACGAGCTAAGTTAGCCATGTTTTCAATCATTAAAGCTTTGTTAACACCATATGGTACTTCATCAACAACGATACGTTTAAGTCCACCGTGTTCACCACGATCTTCGATATGACATTTAGAACGGATAGCGATGCTACCTGTACCTGTTTCATATGCATCCTTAATACCACCACGGCCTAAGATAATTGCGCCAGTTGGGAAGTCAGGACCTTTAACAAACTCCATTAAACCATCTGTGTCTAAGTCTGGATTGTGTGCTAAAGCAACAACGCCATCAATAACTTCGTTAATGTTGTGTGGTGGCATGTTTGTAGCCATACCAACAGCAATACCAGAAGAGCCATTAACTAATAAGTTAGGGAATCTAGAAGGTAAGACTGTAGGTTCTTGGTCAACGCCATCGTAGTTATCCATGAAATCAACAACATCACAGTTGATGTCTCTTACCATTTCAAGAGCCATCTTGGCCATACGAGCTTCAGTATAACGATAAGCGGCCGGTTCGTCGCCATCGATAGAACCAAAGTTACCGTGTCCTTCTACAAGTGTATATCTCATTGCAAATGGTTGAGCTAATCTAACTAATGCGCCATAGATTGCGGAGTCACCGTGAGGGTGATATTTTCCCATAACGTCACCGACGATACGAGCACATTTCTTAAATGGTTTATCGGGTGTATTGCCTGTTTCACTCATTGCATAAACAATTCTACGATGAACTGGTTTTAAACCATCTCTAACATCTGGAATAGCACGAGCAACAATAACACTCATCGCGTAATCCAAGAAGCTTTCTTTTACAAGTTTGACTGTATCAACATCTGTTAAGCCAGCCACGATGCCAGATTCAAGTTCACTAGCATCTTCAGGAGTAGCTTCTGTCTCTTCAACTACTTCTTCAGAGACATTCTTTTCATCATCTAATAACATGAGTTTGTCCTCCTATTAAATATCTAAGTTCTTCACGAATTGTGCATTTTCATGAATGAACTCTTTACGTGGGTCAACATTATCGCCCATTAAGTCTGTGAATACTTGTTCTGCTTTAATTGCGTCTTCAAGTGTAACACGGAGCATTTTTCTGTTTGCTGGATCCATGGTTGTTTCCCAAAGTTGTTCGGCATCCATTTCACCAAGACCTTTATAACGTTGGAATGGGTATCCAGGTTTTAAGTTAAGTTTCTTTTTGATTGTTTCAAGTTGTTCGTCGTTATATGCATAGTATTGTTTACCATGATACTCGACTTTATATAGTGGAGGTTGTGCGATATATACGTAACCTTCAGTAATTAAAGGACGCATAAATCTATAGAAGAATGTTAATAACAAGATACGGATGTGACTGCCATCGACATCAGCATCGGTCATAATTACTACTTTGTGGTATCTAACTTTTGATGTATCGAATTCAGGATCAATACCCGCACCAATAGCGGTAATCATATTACCAATTTCAGCGTTAGCGAAAATTCTCTTTGCTTGTGCTTTTTCGACATTTAAAATCTTACCACGAAGTGGAAGGATGGCTTGGGTTTCTCTATTACGGCCGTTCTTTGCGGAACCACCAGCGGAGTTACCCTCAACAATATAGAGTTCACACTCTTCAGGATTCTTGCTGGAGCAATCTGCTAACTTTCCTGGAAGAGTGGTAAGTTCAAGGGAACCTTTTCTACGAATTTCTTCACGTGCTTTTCTAGCTGCCATACGAGCGTTTGCAGCCATCACGATTTTTTCAACAATTGTACGTGCTAATTTAGGGTCTTCAAGTAAGAATCTTTCAAATTGTTCGCTGACGATAGAGTTAACAATTTTTCTAACTTCGGAGTTACCTAATTTAGTCTTTGTTTGACCTTCAAATTGTGGGTTTGGGTGTTTAACTGAGATAACGCATGTTAAACCTTCAGCGATATCATCATATGTTAAATCGTCTTCACCATCTTTGAGGTATTTGTTTTTACGACAGTAGTTATTAACTACTTTTCTCATTGCGTCCTTAAAGCCTGTTTCATGCATACCACCTTCATGGGTGTGTACGTTGTTACAGAAGGAATATACGTTCGCGCTATAGCCGTCGTCGTATTGGAATGCGATTTCTGCATATACGTGAGCGACCGAGTCGTTAGCTAATGTAATAGGTACTGAGCCTTCGCAATAGATAACATCTTCAATAAGTTTTGTTTTGTTGTGATTAATAAATAAGACAAATTCTTTAATGCCGCCTTTGTAACAGAACGATTCTGTGACAGGGGTTTCACCTCTATCATCAGTAACCGTTACTCTAATGCCTCTATTCAAGAACGCGGTTTGTCTCATTCTATCTCTGATTGTGTTGTAATCATAAGTTGTGGTTTCTGTAAAGATTGTTGGATCTGGTTTAAATGTTACAGTTGTGCCGTTATGATCCTTATCACATGTACCGATTTTCTTAAGGTGGTTAATAATGTGACCGCCGTTTTCAAATTTGATGTAATAAACTCCGCCATCTTTGTGAACTGTTACTTCACACCATTCGGATAATGCGTTAACAACAGATGCGCCAACGCCGTGCAAGCCGCCGGACACTTTGTAACCGCCACCTTCACCGAATTTACCACCAGCGTGTAACACTGTATAAACAGTTTCAACACCGGAAAGACCGCTCTTAGCAACCACGTCAACAGGAATACCACGACCATTATCTTCAACAGTAATAGTGTTTCCTTTGTTGATTGTGACTCTAACTTCATTACAGTAACCAGCTAAAGCTTCGTCGATAGAGTTGTCGACAATTTCCCACACAAGGTGGTGTAGACCAGCGGCAGATGTTGTACCGATGTACATACCTGGTCTTTTTCTGACTGCTTCAAGTCCTTCAAGAACTTGAATGTTTGTTGCGGTGTAGTTTTTGTCAGCTTTTTCGAGTTGAACTTCTTCCTCGTTCATCTCAGAAACCTTTACTTCAGGAATTGGTGCTGGAGCAGGAGTTTCAGGAGCTTTGGTTTCTTCCACAACCACTTCTTTCTTTTCTTCTTCCATTCAGAAGTCCTCCTTAGTTTTTGTTTTTTAATATGTAATGGCTCGCGCCATCAATCTCAAGCTCGGTTGCAGTAATAAATACTTGCTCGAACTTTTTGAGAAACGTAATGAGTCGTTCTTGGTGTTCTTGGTCAAGTTCTGACATAACATCATCTAGAACAACAATAGGGCGTTTGTCTCTATCATCAATTAAGAGATAAGGACATAGTTTTAATGCTAACGCGGCAATTCGGTTCTCACCCTGGGAACCAAACTCGCCAATATCGCGCCCGTTTAGAGCGACTGAGAAATCTTCTCTGTGGATACCTATAGATGTTGCCTTGTGTTTCAAATCTCCGTCCTCGGCCCTTTTAAACGCTTCTGTTGCGTTTTTGATGAAGTCTTGGTTGTACTCCACAAAAGATTTATAGATGACTTCAATTTTAACGCACGCACCCGTGAGCGCACGCGTTATTTTAATAAGGATATCATTGATATCCTTGACATACATCTGTCTATAAGAGATGATTGGACCTGATAGTTTTACCAACATTTCTGTTGTGGTGTCTAATAGATCCTTATCAATATTGTTGCTCTTAAGAATTTCATTTCTTTTTTTAAGAACTTTATCGTATCTAGATATATAATCTAGATAAGTACTCAACTTCTTCGATATCGATACATCTAAGAAATTTCGTCTGTCTTTAGGCAAGCCTCTAAATAGCATTACATCCTTTGGCTCAAATAGAACAACATTTACACACCTGGCTAGTTCAGACAATTTACTAACCGGTTTGTTATTTATGAGAATTTGCTTTCCTGTTTTTGTTATTATGATTTTGATTCTTCTTTTTATGTCTCCTTCTATAATAACGGTTTCAATTTCAGCGGTGTCTTTTCCTTTGGTGATAAGGTCTTCATCATTATTCGTTCTAAAACTTCTCGCAAGAGATAGGTAATAGATTGCTTCAACTATATTGGTTTTACCCGCACCATTATGTCCTGTTAAAACATTTAGTTTTGGTGAAAATTCATATATTGCGAACTTATGATTTCTAAAGTTTTTAAGTGTTAACGATTTAACAATCATGAGCTTTAATTACATAAACCTTGTCTTCAAGTTCAATTTTATCTCCCGAATAAAGTTTGCGACCTCTTCTATTTTCTAATTCACCATTCACCTTGACTGGGCTTTCCGCTAAATAGATTTTAGCCATGCCTCCAGAAAGGATTGTTCTAGTGATTTTTAGAAGAATATTAAGGGTTATGTATTCTTCACCTGGTTTTAAAATTATTTCTTTTTCAGACACAAAAAATTCTCCCAAAAGCATTATATCATTAATAAAATAAAAAGGGAATAATAATATTCCCTTGTTTTCTATTGTCTCTAAAATAGGTTTTAAGGCCTAATACGTACGGACTGGAGTGACGATTTGAACAATAGAATCATCTGAAGCATTTTTTACAACAAAGGGCTTCATTTCGCCTACAAATTCAAATAGCACATCTTCTGTTCCGAGCGCTCTGATGGCAGCAAGAACAAATTCACTATTAAATGAAACTCTAAGATTTTGTCCCTCGTATTTAAATGTTTCGACTTTTTCAACAGCAGATCCTGCCTTTAAAGATTTGGCAGAGATTTGAATTTCTGATTCTGACATTGATAAATCTACAACGTTTTCACGATCAATAGATAAAATGTTAGCTCTTTCGATAGCTTTAACGAATTCTTGAGCGTTAACTTCTAAGCTGTAGTTTGTAATTTTTGGAACAATGTTTTTAGTGTTAGGGTAATCACCAGCAATTAATCTAGTTTCCACAACTGTTCTTCCGAATGTGAATAATGCTCTCTTATCAGAGAATGCAATATCAATTTCATTACATCCTTCCAACAATCTATCAATTTCCACCATCATCTTAGCTGGAACGTTAGCGACAATATTTAAATTTGCAGGAACATTTAATTGTTTTCTAGCCATTCTAGCAGAGTCTGTTGTGGTTGCAGTAAGAATACCTGCAGCCGCTTCAATATTTACTGCTGTTAAGATTGGCCTTTGTTCTTTAGTGGATGCTGCAAATGCTGTTTGTGACACTAATGCATCAAAACTTTCTTTACTAAGAGAGATCTTTGTACCTGTAGGTTCTAAATCTGGCAAGTGATAATCTTCAGGCCTTACACAATTTAATCTATATTCAGATCTATTATCAGAAATTGTTGTAATTGTAGAATCGATGACGTCTAAAGTGATTTCATTAGCCTCCATCTTTCTTGCGATTTCGGTAATGAGTTTTGCATTGATAACCGCAACACCTTCTTTATAATTACGGATAATTTCTTTTTCTCCATCAATATGTGGAATAAATGTTTTAATTGTTAAATCAAGGTTTGAACCTGTGATAAATAAGCCGTTTTCATTTAAATCTAATCTTAAATTTAAATAAACAACATTAGCTGCTTTTGTACCGACTGCTCTACCCGCAATTGATAATCCTTTTAAAAATTCTTCACGATTGATTGTAAATCTCATATATTATTTTCTTCCTTTATTATATTAATAATAATAGTAAGCAATGTGGATTTGGTGGATAACTCAAATTTTCACATCATTACCACGAGGTTGCTTTTATTCTATCATACTATTTGTTTAATTAACATTTTATTTTCAATAAACTTTTATGATTTAAGGCGTTTTGTCAATTCTTCGATTGCCATCTTTAAACCTTCATCAGTTTTCAACTCGTTTTCCACTTTTTGTAAACCACTCATAACAGTTGTATGATCACGACCGCCAAACGCATCACCGATTTTTTTAAGCGGAACATCAATTGTGTTTCTAATTAAATACATCGCGACATGTCTAGCTAATACTATCTGACCACTTCTGTCTTTTCCGACTACTTGACTAGGAGTTAATCCGTAATAATCAGAAACAATATTAATAATGCGTTGCTCGCTCATTTGCGACGCGACTGATTTCCCTCCAGCAATATCTTGAACAGCCTCTATAGCGATATCTAATGTGATGTGCTCTGATTGCTTGAAGTTAATAGAGTAGAAAATTAACCTATTTAACGCACCTTCTAATTCTCTAACATCCTTACTAAATCTATCTGCTAAGAAGTATAAAACCGAATCATCAATCACGCTTAGATCAATACCTCTTGCAGCAATTTTTTTCTTTAAAATGGTTACGCAAGTTGTTTGATCTGGATCATTAATTTTGACCAATAATCCTTTAGTAAATCTTGTAACCAATCTATCCTCCAAGCCTCTTAACTCACTAGGTTGCCTATCTGATGTTATAACTATTTGCTTTTTAGAATTGATTAATTTTTCATAAGCATAGAACAACATCTCTTCAGTTTTAACCTTATTTTCTAAGAACTGTACATCATCTAAAAGCAATACATCGAAGGATGCAACATAGTCTTTTAATGACTCTGAATCTTTCTCTCCTTTAACGAATTTAACGTATTCTTCAACGAAATTGTTTGCGGTAATGTAAAGCACTTTCGCAGCAGGTTTGCCCTTAGTGATAAAATCTTTTTGAACATAATTTCCTATCGCGTGCATTAGATGGGTTTTGCCTAAACCAGAATTTGAATAAATAAACAAAGGATTAAACATTGTTCCAGGATTTGATGCGACAAATAAAGCTGCTTGGGAAGCTTCTCTATTAAAATCACCTACAACAAACGTCTCAAAAGTTTCTGCTGGATCTAAAAAACTATCCTTAAAATACTTAGATTCTTTCTTTTCAACATTTTCTTCTAGGTTGTTTGATGGAGTTGCGTTCGCACTAGCGACAAACTCTAACTTGTAGTTAGACTCAGTTAATTCGTTAACAACCTCAAAGACTATATCGTAGAAATTGTTTTTGATAACATTTTCTGCAACTGTGGATGTAACCACCACTACAATTGTGTTTCCTTCGATATTGTTGATGTAACTTCCTTCAAAAAAATAATCAAACACACGCGGTTCTAATTCTTTTTGAAGTTTTAACAACACTCGGTCCCACAAATTGGTTAATTCTGATATGGAATTATTCATTTTGTAATACCCCTTTTTATATAATAACACCTTAATTTTACTAGACTTTTCCACAAAAGCAACTAAATACTGGTGTGGAAAACTATGTGGATAAATCGTTACATAGCAATCACACTGTAAAATTAATAACACAATAGTTATATATGTACACGGGTTAAAATGAATTATTTGTTTTGTAATATTATAATTATTATTACACGCCCGCACCCACATTTGATTGACATTTATATATAAATGCCATTATACTTTTCAATGCTACGTTTATCGGAGGTATATTTTATGAGTAAAAAGACTTATCAACCATCAAAAGTGAAACACGCACATAAAGCTGGTTTTCGCGCAAGAATGAAAAGCGCAACAGGTCGCAATGTTTTAGCTCGTCGCAGAGCTAAAGGCAGAAAACAACTAACTGCCTAATTTAAAAAATGAAAATCGTAAACAGGATTAAAAAAACACAAGATTTTGCTCTTACGATTAAAAAAGGAAGGGCGAGCCGTAACCCGTCTTTTGTGGTTCATATTATGCAAAACAACCTCAACTACACTAGAGTGGGAATATCTGTCTCTACAAAATTAGGACACGCGGTCGTCAGAAATCGTATTAAAAGACAAATACGTGCGATTTGTGGAGAAATTATAGATTTCGACCAACAATCGTTAGATATTGTTATTATTGCTAAGCAACACTTTTTAGATGTTGATTATCAAACTAACAAACAACTCTTAAATGAGTTATTGAAATTAAGGTAGGAATAACCAATGAACAAAAAAGGAAAAATTGCGCTTGGAGGAGGATTACTTCTTTTGGGTGCCCTTACATTGTCTGGATGTACTGCCTCATTCTGTTCAGCAAAGGATAAATCCAACATCCTTTACCTTCTTGATCATGGTGTAACTGTATATCACGATGAAGAAGTTGCTAATTCTAAAGAATTAAAAGTCTTTGGTGAATCAACTGGACTTTATTACACAATATCAATTGAACCAAACAGCTATATTGCAAAAATCAATTCTGCTGCGGCTCAAAACGGAATTAGAACACCATCTATTTATTATTGGGAAGCTTTGGATCAAATTGTTTTAGAAAGCGCAATTAATGAAGCTGCTACTGAATTGGGCGGAACCCAAAACTCAATAGAATGGTTTAAAACACAAGTTAGCAAAGCTAGTGAATTAAAATTTACAGGCGATGCAAATGATTATTCAGAAGACACAATGGGTCTTTTGGATAAATATGGATACGTTAAATATTACGACAGTACAGACGCATCCAAGAAAGTCTTGTGGACAAACTGGACAGACAACAATGAGGAAATACGTTCTAGCGTTAGTGAATTCAATTTAAGTATTGACGAATGTCCTAACTCAGACTATGTAAATCTCTACAAACAACAAATGAACTCATATATAAATGGCTATCGTTCGTGTTTAGCAACGAAAGAGGGTTTATATGGTGCTTATGGTGTTGAAGGCTATCCAGCCAAAATATCAGGCAAAAAATGGACTGATTGGAAAGGTTTATTAGAATTTATTCTAATTTGGCCAATCGGCGCTTTTATTGATGCATTAACAAGCGGATTCCTCAAAGTAGGCATCGCTTCTGGTTTTGCTCAATTAATTTCCATCTTTATTGCCACTATTATTATTAGGTCGCTTATCCTTTTAGCTACTTTCAAGCAAACACAATCAAACGGCAAGATGACTGCGTTACAACCCGAAATTCAAAAAATTCAAGCAAAATACCCTAACAGCAATACAAACCAATACGAAAAACAACGTATGGCTCAGGAAATGCAAGCTCTTTACAAGAAGAACAAAATTAATCCTTTTGGTGCTTTACTTGTAATGATTATTCAATTCCCGGTGTTTATCTGCGTTTGGGGCGCAATGCAAGGTTCAGCATATTTATCATCTGGTTCTGTGTTTGGATTAAGATTAAGCGACTCCATTAGTTCTGTTATCTTTAATGGAACAGCGTGGAAAACAGGCGCAGGCCCAACAGCTTTAGTGCTCTTCTTATTAATGGCTGTTGCACAAGTTTTCTCAATGCTTTTACCACAATGGATGCAAAAGAAAGCATCTAAAAAAGTTGCAAAACTCGGCAAAAACCCTGCACAAAAGCAACAAAACAATAATATGAAAATCTTTACATGGGTCATGATGATTATGATTATTATCATGGGCTTCTCTCTTGCGTCAGGCATGGGTGTTTACTGGTTTGTTGGTGCATTGTTCTCAATTGCGCAAACATTGATCACCCAATCCATCACCAAGAAGAAAGGAAAAAGAAAATAATGAAAATTTTCCAAGGTAAAACAGTTGACGAAGCTTTAGAAGTTGCTTCACAAGAACTCTCCCTTCCTGTTAGTGAAATCGTTTATATTGTTTCCGACAAGAAAAAAGGTCTTTTCAACAAGAAAATTATGATTGAAGTCTATGAATTACCAGACATCATCACTTATGCTGAAAATTATATCTTAAACGTTATTGATAATTTAGGCATCGAAAGCACAGTAAATACTAAGTTAGAAGATGATGTTATTAGATTAACAATCGACTCTACCCACAACCCAATTTTAATTGGTAAAAGTGGAAAAACCCTACAAGCTCTTAATGAGTTGGTTAAATTAGCTGTTTCTAATCATTTCCATAAGAGATTTAGAATTCTTCTAGATATCAACGGATATAAAGACAGCAAATACGATCGTTTAAAACGCATTGCTCGTAAATGCGCTCACGACGTCCAAAAAACAAAAACAACTTATACATTTGAAGCGATGCCTTCGGATGAAAGAAGAGCTATTCATAACGCATGTACAGGTATGCCTCACATTAAGACCGAATCAACCGGCGAAGGCACACACCGCCAAGTACAAATTGTTTATGTAGACTAAGAAGAGCACCCTTTGGGTGCTTTTCATAATATCTTATTATGTTCGAAACCATTGTCGCACTTGCTACACCACCGCTTAAATCCGCCCTCGCTGTCATTAGACTTTCTGGCAACGATTGTTTTGAGGTGGTTTCAAAAGGGTGTAGCAAAGACCTCACTGGTATTGCAAAAAGAACACTATTAGTAGGTTCTATCTTTGATAATGGCCAAAAGATTGATGATGTTGTTTTGGCTGTTTATAAAGGTCCGAAAAGCTTTACAGGAGAAGACTCTGTAGAAATTATTTGCCATGGATCTATGCTAATTGCTAACCAAATCATAGAAGTTATGCTTAAAAACGGAGCCAGACTCGCCACAAACGGTGAATACTCCAGCAGAGCGTATTTGCACAACAAAATAGACTTGGTACAAGCAGAATCTATTAATGATGTTATTAACGCCACCACTAAAGAAGCTAAAAACCTTTCGTTACTATCTTTAGATGGCGAAGTTTCAAGCCTTTTATACCCAATTAAAACGCGCTTAGCAGACATACTTTCTTTGATAGAGGTCAATATAGATTTCCCGGAATACGAAGACATAGAAGTGGCTAATAAAGACACGGTTATCGCTTATAGCGATGAAATAGTCGAAAAACTTAATAAACTGCTTGTAGACGGCGAAAAAGCCAAAATAATTAAAGATGGTATTAAGGTTAGTATTGTTGGCAAGCCTAACGTTGGTAAATCATCCTTGCTAAACGCCCTTATAGGCGAAGAAAAAGCCATAGTTACTGATATTGCAGGAACCACAAGGGATGTTGTTGAAGGCGAAATTAACTTAAAAGGCATAACCCTCCATCTATTAGACACCGCTGGAATTAGAGATGTGGGTGACAAAGTGGAATCTATAGGTGTTAATAAAGCTATATCTTCCGTGGAAAAAGCCGACCTCGTAATCGTTGTTTTAGACGGTTCTAAACCGCTTGAAGAAGAAGATAACCGAATTCTAAATTTAACCGAAAAATCTAACCGCATTATCGTATATAACAAAGCCGATAAATTCAACGAAGATAAATGTGGAAAAATCACAATTTCCGCTCTTAACAAAGATATCCAACCATTAGTGAATGAAATTTATAGAGTGGTGGGTTTAGATGAACAATCATTTAAACAGCCAGCACTAAACAACACAAGACAACTCGGTTTATTAAAAAGAGCAAAAACAGCCCTTTTAAAGGCCAAAGAGGACGCCACCAACGATTTACCTGTTGATTTAATTTCTGTTTCTCTTATGGAGGCTTATAACGCAATATTAGAAATTCTTGGTGATATCAACCAAGCTGATTTATCTAAAGAAATCTTTTCAAGATTCTGTGTAGGAAAATAAAGATGCTTTTTGATACTCATTGCCATTTAAATTCTGAAGAACTATATCCAAGCATAGATCGTTATTTAGAAAACGCTAAAAACGCGGGCGTTGGTTTGTTTTTGGTTGTTGGTTGGAACATCGAAAGTTCAAAATTAGCAATTAAGATTGCTAATAAATATAAAAACGTCTACGCTGCTATTGGTATACACCCATGTGATATAGATGATGTAAGTGATGGCGACTTGGATGAACTTTTTTCAAATTTTTCAAATCCTAAGGTGGTGGCATTAGGAGAAATTGGTCTTGATTACCACTGGGCCAAAGATCCAGAACAAAGAAACAAACAAAAAGCCTATTTTATTAAGCAAATTGAATTTGCAAACAAATATAACAAACCTATTTCTGTGCATAATAGAGACGCTTTTGGCGATTGTTTGGAAATACTTAAATCACACAAACCTAACTGTGGTGGAATAATGCATTGTTACTCCGGTTCTGTAGAATCTTTAAAAGACACCATTGGCTGTGGACTACTTGTTTCTTTTGGTGGTCCATTAACCTTCACTAACGCAAAAACACCAAAAGAGGTTTGTGAATTTATACCATTAGATACATTGATTTTAGAAACAGACTGCCCATACCTATCGCCACACCCATTAAGAGGCACAACAAATGAACCAGCAAACATAAAATTGATTGCGGAAGAGGTCTCTAAAATTAAAAACATTCCTGTTGATCTCGTTGAAGAAGTTACAACAAACAACGCACTTAAATTATTAGGTATTAACTTATGAAATATATCTGCAACGAAATCATAGTGGTGGAAGGAAAAGGGGATGTATCCTATCTCTCCTCCTTCATTGATGCTGAGTTTGTTAGTACTAACGGATATGATATAAAAGACGATGTTGTTGAATATCTAAACGCAGCTTCTAAACGCAAAAACATAATTGTATTAACAGATTCGGATGAAGCGGGTGATAAAATACGTGAAAACCTTAACAAAAAGCTCTTAAAACACATAGATATTAAAATTTCTTTGTCTTGCTGTAACAAACACAACAAGCATGGTGTAGCGGAGTGTGAGAAAAGCGAAGTGGTTCATAAACTCAAAGACTTCTTTTCTAATGAAAAGAAAGTTAACAGCACAGATTTGGACGCAACCAATCTCAAACTAATTATTAACAAAAACAGCAAAGAAAAACTAATAAAATCATTTAAAACTGGTGTTTGTAACACTAAAACACTTATAAAACGCCTACAAACCCTTGGTATTTCACAAAACGAAATTGAAAACGTGTTAGGAGAATAGTCATGGAAATTAATAGAGAAAACATAAAAGAAATTGTTTATAAAACAGGTATTAAACCAGACAAAGATTATGGACAAAATTTTTTGCTTGAACCCGAAATTTGTTCAAAAATAGTTTTTGCTTTAGATGTTTTAGATAACGATAGTGTTTTAGAAATAGGCCCTGGTCTAGGATCTTTATCTCATTATTTATTATTAACAAAAAGCGACGTTACCTTGGTAGATATTGATAGAAGGATGATTGACTACCTAAATGTTGTTTATAAAGATAACAAAAACGTTCATATTGTTGAAAACGATATTAGAAAGCACGACGTTTCTAAATATTCAAAGATACTTGGAAACTTACCCTACAACATAACAACCGAAACGGTAATTTATCTTTTAAAAAACGCAAATAATTGCGAGAAAATGGTGTTTATGTGCCAAAGCGAAGCCTTTAATAGATTCTTTGATTTAAGTGGTGAAAATTATGGACCCGCATCTATTTTAGTTAGATTATTAGGCACGCCTAAAAAGCTTTTCACTGTTAAACCCGGATCTTTCTATCCGGCCCCAAAGTGCAACTCAACAGTTTTTGAAATAGTTCTAAATAAAGGCGCAAACAAAAAAGAAGCGCTTGATGTATATGAATTTGCTAAAAAAATATTCTTGAACAGAAGAAAAAACATTTCTAACAACCTCACAAACATTCTTAAAAGCAAAGAAAAAGCCGAAAACACTTTAAATAAATTGAACATTCCTGTCACAAAAAGACCCGAGGAGTTGTCTCCTGACACCTTTGTGATGCTATATAAAGAAACACAGAAATAATTTTCTTAATAGAAAAACTTTCAAATATAAATATAATTGATAATGTATGAAAACTATTAACTTTAAATGTTACGCTAAAATAAACATTAGTTTAAACGTCTTATCTAAAAGAGAAGACGGATATCACGAACTAGATATGGTTATGGTGCCACTTGCACTACACGATACAGTTTTATTAAGTGATTTAAAAAACGCCGATGCTCATTCTGTAACAATTGATGACTTCACCTATGGTGGTTCCCACTATACTTTAGCCACATCAGTGTTAAATCAACTTGCTGAAGTTGCTGGATTTAACAACAAATTTAGAATTGATATTCATAAAGCAATACCTATTCAATCAGGCCTTGGTGGTGGCTCATCAGACACAGCGTTTTTAGTTAAAAACGTAAACCAAATATTAAACCTTGGTTTAACTGACGAGCAATTGATTGATGTTGTTGCACCATTTGGTGCTGACATACCTTTCTTTATTGGATGTAAACCAACAAGAGCGCAAGGTATTGGAAACAAATTGTCTCGAATTACAATAAAAAACAATTACTGGGTTTTACTTGTAAAGCCTGAAAAGGGTTGCTCTACAAAAGAAGTTTATGAAACATCTGATCAAATGGAATTAAAAACCGGAAGCATTGACACTGTTATCAAAGCACTAGAAACTGGTGATGATGATTTGTTGGCCGCATCAATTTTCAACTCGTTAGAGCAAGCGTCAATTACCATCTCTCCAGCCATTTCTACTATTAAAGAAGAACTTAAAAACGATGGTGTTAAAATTGTTGGTATGTCTGGCTCTGGCAGCACTGTTTTTGCGCTATCTCAAGACAAGAAGCTTTTGAAGAAACTAGCAAGAAAATACGAGAACAAATATTCCTTTGTGGAATTAACAAAAATTATTAAATAAAAGGGTTTTTGCGATGAAAAACACATTAAAAGAAAAATTTTTTAAAACATTTGGCTATAATCCAACCGATTATTTTGATTGTGGTGGCCGCTTCGAAATTTTAGGAAACCACACCGACCACAACCACGGTTTGTGTTTGGCTGCTACTTGCGATTTAGCTATTAGTTCAGCAATCTATAAAAGAAATGACAACCATGTGGAAGTTGTTAGTGAAGGTAACCCTTCTTTTAAGGTTTCTCTCGATGGTTTAGACATCTTAGAGGAAGAAAAATTTACATCCCCCGCACTCGTTAGAGGTGTCGCACATTATTTTGCACAAAAGGGATATAAGATTGGTGGATTTACTGCTTATATGTCGTCTACTATCTTCGCTGGTGCTGGTGTATCTAGTTCTGCTGCCTTTGAATTATTAATTTGTAAAATTTTTAACTCGCTATATAACGAAGATAAAATCCCTCAAATGGTTATGGCCAAAGCCGGCCAATATGCTGAAAATAATTACTTTGGTAAAAAATCTGGTTTGTTAGATCAAATTGGTGTTGGGTTTGGTAACATCTCAAGAATAGATTTTAAAGACATTGCTAATCCTGTTGTAGAGCAAACAAAATTCCCATTTACTAGTCTTCACTTCGTGATTGTTAATACGGGTGGTAGTCACGCAGCCCTATCCGACCTATATAGCGCTATCCCTCAAGATATGTATAATGCAGCTAATAAAATGGGGCATAATTTTTTAATTGAAGGAAGCCTAGAGGAGTTAGAAAAAGTTAAAAACTCTTTAACTGATATTGAATACACAAGAGCGTTACATTTCTATGGTGAAAACAAGCGAGTTTTAAAAGCTGTAGAAGCTTTAACAAGCAGCAACGAACAACTGTTCTTAGAACAAATTAATGGCTCTAGAAAATCATCTACCGAATTACTCAAAAACATGATGGTGAGAGACGAATATGCTGGCTCCCCGTTAGAAGCTTGTGACCTTGCTATGAAGATCATGGGCGGGAATGGCGCATGTAAAATTAACGGCGGCGGATTCGCGGGTTCAATCATATGTCTTGTTCCGGATAATTGTTTAAAAGAATTTGTTAACGTAATGAGTGAGAAATACTCCAAAGATTGTGTTAAAGAAGTTTACGTTAGAACAAAAGGACCAGAAAAAATGTAAAAAAAGGGGGCTGTTAAGAAACCTATAAGGTGACTTAGTCCCTTTTTGTTTACTTAAAATTGGTAAGTAACAGATAAACTGTTAAGAAACCTTTTTCTTCTTTTGATGTTCGATTCTCAATGATTCGTTTATATCTTTTTTACGTATTTTTCTTTTAAATTTTTTAGCATCAACGTAAGGCATTGTTTCTTCTTTTAAGTCTAATGGTGCTACCCAATAATCAAACTTTGCCTTTCCATCATAAAATGTGAAAAGTTTTCTTAATAAGTGGCCAATTAATATTAAACACATTTCCACACAAACATTATCTAATCCTCTTCTGCGAAATCGATCATATTGCATATCTTGTTTAATTATTCCAAACACACCCTCTACTTGTGAACTTCTATTAACTCTCATTTCTATTCCTTTTACACTCAATAAATTTTTTCTAGCAGTAATTTTTCCGCTCCATAATTCATATGAAACATCGAAAATTCTAGTTAAAGATTTCTTTTCTTTAACGTTTGCTTTGCATGCCATTTGGTATCTACATCTTTTACAATTTTCAACAACATATAAATATCCATGCTGCTTAGGATGACGGCCGTTATATTCTGAGTATTGTTTTGCTATTTTGGAGTTCAAACATACAAGCTCTTTATCTTTGTTAAAGCATATAAGTCAATCGCGTTCCCGTTCCTTAGCTGCTCCCAATCTTGAAATTTAACATAGTTATTAATATTATGTTCTGACATATAAACATAATTTCTCCAAGATCCATAGCCTGCATCAGCACATAAATTTTTAGGAAAGAACCCATAATTGCAATAAAATTGATTGATTGTTGGTATAAAAGCGTAAAAATCTGTTCTTTCTTGTCCAACATAATAAGTGAGTGCAATACCTTTAGAAACAATTATTTGAATATTATAAGCAGCATGCATATTACTTCCGACACCGGAATAGAAGTCTTCTTTTAAAGTCATCGCTGTAGCATCTTTATCTGTTTTAAAATAAGAATTTCTATTTGACCCACATATTTCCTCTTTTTCTTCGTATTCAAGTACTTTTACTAAATATTTTTCAAGTTGTTTATAATCCTTGCTTTCTGTTTTGCCCAGAGAAAGATTTCCTAGTTTTGTGATGTATTCAGCAACTTCAATTGATTTCAACAATTCTGTTTTGGTAATAACAAAATATTTGTTCAAAAGTTTCTTAATGTTTCCGTCCAATCGCTTATGAAAGGTTGTAGGTTTCCAAACAAATTTATACTTATTTGCATTAGCCTCAATCTTAGTTCCATCAAGAAAACAATCATCAATATTAATTGCTGTTTCTTTAATAAATTGTGAGACTAGAAGCGAGTATATTTTATGATGATGCTTAACAAATAAATTGTTAAGAAACTCTCCAATTTTTGCATATGAAGGACTTTCGTTATCCATTAAATACATAAATCTAACATCATATTTAAAGCTCTCTTCTATTTTTCTTAATGTTCCTGGGTGTTTTGAAAAAGCAAAAATCAAAGCTGCAAATAAATTATAGTAATTATATGGAGGTCTTCCGCCTTTTGAATGATCTTTATAACATTCTTGATTAATCAATTCTCCAACACTTGAGTTTTCTAGAAATGTTAAAAATTTATTTAATTTATCCTCTTCCTTCACCGAAAGTTGGTAGGAAGAAAACAAATGCAACTGTTTTGTGATAAAATAAGGCATATACAGTACCTCCGTAGACAAGAGATATTGTAACAAAAAGAGGCGATTTCTTTTGATTTCACCTCTTTTTCACAAAAAAGAAAAGGGGCTAAGTCACCTTATAGGTTTCTTAACAGCCCCTT
>JAZRZI010000032.1:0-50183 GCA_045601325.1 Bacilli bacterium | reverse complement strand
GAAGTATGCATTTGAAGTATTCTTGCTTAAATAAGTATCTTGATTGAAATACGATGCGGAAATTTGAATGCCAATAGAGGATAAGTATAAATCTTTGTTAAATAAGACTGTAACTGTTGCCCAGGAATCATCATCAACTTTGCTAAAAGAGTAATCTTTGGATTTTCCATTATTCCATTCATCTCTATATTCGTATTCTAAGCCAGCAGTTTCATTGACCCATTCGCCTGTGATTGTGCCTTGGACACCGATGCTGTGATCGTCATAAACTCTACATGTAAAGACATCAGTAAACATTTCAGAGTATTCAGCAAGACCTGCATCTGGGAAAACTTCTGGATTTAATAACGAACAGAATTCTTGTCCAGGGTGAACGTCTTGTAACATTGACGATAAATCGCTAATACTATCATTAATTGGGTTTTCTAAAACATCTTCTGGGATGAGGCCTGTAAATGACCATCTATCTGCAAATGCTTTAACTAAAGATTTATAGCCGTTAGGTTTTGCTGGATCGACAATTGCGCCACCAACAACAGCAGCAAAGTTTAAGAATTCTTCGTCTCTAAGGTCTGCGTAAACTGAACCTTCATTGAACCAAGCAGTTGCTTTGCCACCTTTTGTGGAAATTTCAGCTTCACCTTTATCATCACGTCTTGGTTTGTCTTCATCGTTATTCTTTCTATAATCTTCATATAAGAAGGATGCATCGCCTGAGACTTTGATGTCAGCTTGAGCGACGATATCGCCAACGTTTCCACCTAATCCCCAAGCATTGAGATCAATATTGAGGCTTAAGTCATCAACATCAATATTGAGAACGTTAATTTCAGTGTCTGGTGAATCATTCTTAGTAGCGTTTTCCCAGTATTCATTTGCTTTTTCAACAGATATGTCATCATAATCTTCTTCAGTAATATGACCATATCCTGTGAGATTTTCGACCATGACACCGACTTTAGCTTTAGCTAATAAAGCGTCGACAGATTTGACAAGAGCTTCGTCAATAAGTTCAGAGAAGTATGTTAAATCTTCTTCATCTTCAATGTTTACATCACGGCCACCTTTTGGTAATTCGTAAATGTTTGTCTTTTTAACTCCACATCCTGCTACTAGAGTGACGAGAGGTAAGACTAATAAAAATTTCTTTTTCATCATAGTTTTCTCCTAGTGCTAATATCATAAATATAAAAATATTTAATGACAAGTAAAAAAAGGACAAACAAATGCTTGCCCTTTATAAGAATATAAGTTACTTTATAACCTTGGTAATAACAATGTCCGCACCAGTTCGAAGAATATTAGATTTTACCACTTGCCCAATTTTAGTTGGGGCGGAAACAAAAATTTTTTCAATTTCTTTCATGACTTCGAACATTAGAGCTTTAGGAACTGGAATTGATGTTTTCACAGAAACGAGAGTGTGTTCTCTATTAATTACCCTAATTGATGATGTCACAACTCTTGTAGGATTAGTCATTTCGCTTATCGCGTATTCCTTTCCTCTTGGGCAACCATTTCCTGTGACATTTCCGTTATCATCAAATTTCAATTGGCATCCCCTGGGGCACATAATACAAACGAATTCTTTCATATTATTTCTTCTCCAATCTAATGAAGATATCGCCACTAATAGAATTTAACTTATCTTTTAGAATTTTTATTTGCGTCATTTCGCTAGGAATCAATACTGGTCTAAATGATTTGAGAATGGTTTGTCCATTTGATTCCACTACTATGTAAACATCTTTTCTAGGACTTCTAACTCTAAATTTAAATGTCACGTCCTCTTTTTCATTTAAAGAAATGCTTTGAGGAATAACGTATCCTAAACCATCACCGGCATTAACGCGTCTAGTATCACTTTTTTCTAATTGATTCTTTATGAATAAAGCTGCACCATGACCAGCTAATCTTCCTTCCTCGCTCACGAAATCCACCACATCATGCACATGTAAGGAATTACCGCAAATGAAAATCCCATCAATAGGTGTCTCCATATATTCATTTACAGGTGCACTCTTACTCGCGCTTGTTGGACATCCCATATCGGTTAATAAAGAAATGTAAGGAATAAGGCCAACAGATAATACGAGTGTGTCACACTCAATTTCCATATCAGTTCCTTCAATAAAATTCATCTTTTCATCAACACTAGTAAGGATGACTTTTTCTAACCTGTTTTTGCCAATAACTTTGCTTACTGTTCTCGATAGATATAAAGGTATATTAAAGTCATTTAAGCATTGAGCGATGTTTCTATTTAAACCATTGCTATAAGGCATAATTTCACTTACACATATGACTTTCGCACCTTCTAAGGCCAAACGTCTAGCCATAATTAAACCGATATCACCGCTACCAAGAATTACAACTTTTTTACCACACATGTATCCATGAATATTTAGATATTTTTGTGCTGCACCTGCAGTGATGATTCCAGAACATCTATCACCAGGAAGTTGAATTCCACCTGCTCCTTTTTCATAGCAACCTGTAGCCATAATAACAGCGTTAGCTTGTACAGTTACCACACCGTCTTCTTCAGAAGTATATGTAACTTTTCTATCAAGAGTGATACTAGTAACCATTGTGTTGAGTTTATAAGGGATATGTTCTTCATCAATTTGATCAACAAATCTTTGCAAGTATTCTGGGCCAGTTAACATTTCTTTAAATTCAGTTAAACCAAATCCATTATGGATGCATTGATTTAAGATGCCACCAAGTCCATCTTCTTTTTCAATGATTAAAATATCTTGAATGCCTTCTTTTTTAGCTTGCAAAGCAGCTGCCATACCAGCTGAACCACCACCAATGATTAGCAGGTCAACAGTTTTCATAACTATTTACCCTCCTTAATTTCATGGTCAATGATATAACTACCTTCGTTATCTAAAGGTATATCTAATGGAGAAACTCCATAATATTTAGCAAGCAACAAAACAATTTTAGGTTGGCAAAATCCACCTTGGCATCTACCAAAGCCCGCTCTTGTACGTCTCTTCACACCTTTAACACTTCTAGGTGCGCAATTTCTATTTAAGACATCGAGTATCTCACCCAATGTAACTTTTTCACAATTACAAATAATTTTTGCGTAATCTCTATTATCATTTGCAAAGCTATAATCGCCATCTAAAGACATGTTAAAGAGACGATGATATGGTCTAACTTTTGGATTATATTTATCTTTATTTTCTAATTTAATAATAGGCTTAACTAATTCATTCACTACATATTTAGCAATTGCAGGGGAAGAAACTAATCCTGGTGATTCAATGCCACCAACATTGATAAAGTTTTTATCTTTTTTAGAATACTCAATGACAAAGTCATGTCTTGTGCAAGTGGGTCTAAGTCCTGAGAATGTTCTAATCACTTGGTTAAATGGAATAGAAGGCACCATATCAGTGGCTTGTTTTCTAACATTAGCAAGAGTCAATCCATCAGTGGAGTAATCATCTTTTTCATTCACAACTTCACTACTAGGTCCAACAAGGTAGTTGCCACTAGAGGTAACAGTCACTAAAATGCCTTTTCCTTTTTCGCTTGGCAAAGGGAAAATAACATGATTAACTAAACCAGCACTATAATGATCTAATACAAAGTATTCACCCTTTCTTGGAGTGATTTTCCAGTCAATAGGTTCCACCATTTCTGCAATCTTATCTGCATAGTTACCTGCTGCATTAATTACAATTTTAGTTTGATATTCATTTTTATTGGTTTTAACTATGTAACAATCATTATCTTTTCTAAGAGAAACGACTTCTTCTTCTAAGAATAATGACACTCCGTTATCCATAGCGTTTTCCATCGCATGGACACATAATTTAAATGGGTCTATCACGCCTGCGGTTTTAGCAAGTAAAGCACCTTTAACATTATTTGAAATATTAGGTTCAAGCTTTTTAACTTCAGCAGCATTAAGAAGCTCAACTTCTACACCATTTTCTTCAGAACGTTTCGCTAATTCTTTTAATATTTCAACTTGCTCATCATATAAAGCTACGGTTAAAGAACCTATTCTATAGAAAGGTACATCTAAATCTTTAGCGATTTCATCAAACATAGGATTTCCTAAAACATTGAACTTGGTTTTAAGAGTTCCTGGAATAGGATCATATCCACTATGGATGATAGCGCTATTAGCGTTTGTGGTTTTATTTCCAACATCGTTATCTTTTTCAATGACTGCTGTTTTTAATGAATATTTTGATAGTTCTCTAGCTATCATTGTGCCAGTAATACCAGCACCGATAATTAAAACGTCATACATACGATAATAATTATAACAACTTAAAAATATTTTTTAAGTGATACTAAACATTTTATAATGAGTGTGATAATATTTTTGCGGTGATAAATATGGAAAACACAGAAAAACTAATTATTGAAACACTTGATAAAATTAGACACTTCCTTCAAAAAGATGGCGGAGATGTTGAATTCGTTTCTTTTAAAGATGGAATTGTTTATGTAAAAATGCAGGGCGCTTGCCAAGACTGTATGTACGCTAACGCTGACATCAAAGAACTTGTTGAAGTTATTCTCCAGGAAGAAGTTCCAGGAGTGGTTGAAGTTAGATTAGCAGACGAAACCAAATAATTGGGGTATAGCCAAGCGGTAAGGCAGCGGACTCTGAATTCGCCACTCACTGGTTCGAATCCAGTTACCCCAGCCAAAAATAAAAGATAGCATATGCTATCTTTTTTAAACATCTTTGTTTTGCTTATTTATATTCTTTTTCAATTCGATCCATTTTATCTTCGATAAGTTTGATGGATGAGTTGATATCTTTCACAACGTTTGTTTTTTCTTGAAGAAGTGTATTTGTTTTAGAAAGTTTCACCACTTGCATCATAGCAGCAATGAAAAATGGAAGACCATAGAATCCTAATAACACAGCATTAATCTTTACTGCGCTAGCATCATCAGGTTCAATTGCACCGAATATTGAAAGAATTACGATAAATAAGTCTATTGCACCAATCGCTATTAAGATACCACCGATTACTTTCAATTCACGTGGAGGGCGTCCATAACTAGCTTTGAATAAAGCAATAACCATAATAAGTGCAATGCCAATCATAACTCCAAATGAACTAAAGAATGTTGATTTAGCAGAAGATACAGTATAAGAAGATGATATTGAAACACCAATAACAATAAACAAAGCCATTGCGATTAAGTACATGACTATTCCTGCAATATGCTTTCCACGTTTTGATTTAACTGCATTATATTCCTTACCTGCAGCAACAAGTCTTCTAGTTTCTCTTACACGTTCTTCATCTAGAGAAGATAGTTTCTTGTTCTTTTCGATACTTCTTTTTTCACCTTCAACTGTATCTTTAGCGGTTTCTTCGAAAATAATTTGATTGCCTAAATTCTCAAGCATATATTCTTCGATGGTAAAACCATTTTGAATATAATCTTCTGCGGATTCGTAATCTTTAAAATCAGAATTATCAAAACCAAATAAATAAGCGTGATTAATATCTAATACGTGCACCTTAACACTAGATTTACGATTTAAATCTCTATAAAAAATAACTGCATCATAGCCACTTGGTAAATAAATATCTTTAACAAATGTGCGAGTTTCAATAAACTTCAAGAAATTGGCATCGACATGTTCGCCAGGTTTCAATTCATATTTTTTAATGCTACTACCCATCGCGTAGATTTCATCGTTCTTATATAAGATACCATTTTCCGCTCTAAAGATTTTGTTTTGTGAAGTGTCGAGAACATCAGCGATTTCACGAGCAAAATCAGGATCAATTTCTTCTACTGTCGCAGGGATGGTAATCTTTTTGATATATTTGCTAAAAGAACATGAAATTTCTCTAACTGTAAGTGGGATAGTTATTTCAGTATCGTTGCCATTGTATGCTTCTAAAATACCTTGAGTTATTTCGAATTCCTTTTTGGAATCGTTATTGATAATTGTTGCACCAGCATAATTATTCACAGTGGAAACATTAGTTACGTTAGTTACGTTATTGATAGCTTGTTCAACAAGGTATTCGCTTCCACAATAGGGGCAAAGCAATGTGCCTTTCGCAGCATCATTGATTTTAAGAGCAGCACCACAATGAGGGCATTTAGTATCGACTAATGGCATAAAATAACTCCTTTTTTATAGCAACATATTTTCTTTTCTATTAACTACTATATAACCTTCGCGATTATATACGTCTTCACGATTATATTTAATCTTAGTGCCATCGCATTTGCAGAATAATCCACCCGCTTCTTCCACGATAATTTGGCTAGCTGCGGTATCCCACTCTTTTGTGTTTCCACTCATGCGGTAGCTGATTTCAGCTAAACCATGTGCAATTTGGCATGGTTTAAGTGAAGATCCTACTTTTCTAATGTGTTTGATTTTGTCACTGTGTTTTTGAATTAAATCCTCTTCAATTTGGTTTGTGTGATATACACTACAAAGAATAGTTAGATCGTCTAATTTATCATTGACATGAATTCTAGATTTATTTCCATTTGCATCAATATAATAAGTGCCACCATCTTTAGTTGCATAATATACTTCACCAGTAACTGGAACAACAACAACACCCACGACTAATTCGTGTTTATATGCAAGTGCGATATTGGTGGTAAATCCACCATCTCTACCTACGAAGTCTTTCGTCCCATCAACTGGATCGACAATCCAAACATAATCGTTTGCTAATCTAGATTTATCATCTTCGCTTTCTTCGGTTAATAATGCGTGGCTAGGAAAAGCATTTCTTAAATGTTCACTAATGATTTTATCAGCGTTTTTGTCTGCTAAAGTGACAGGTGAATTATCATCTTTTATTTCCACGTCAAAATGTGTGTTATAGATTTCCATAATCTTAACTCTAGCTTTTAAACCTGCGTCAATAGCTACGTTAAGTTCCTTTTCCCACATGCGCTATTCCTCCAATAACAAAGACTTACTTATAGTGAAAAGCATCCACTTAAAGTAGGAACAAATTTTAAAACGAAAAACAAGAATTAGAGATCTTGATCTTCGTCTGAAGATTCTTCGGATTCTTCATCAGATTCATCTTCATCTTTTGGTTCATCAAAGGCTTCTCTATATGCCTTTTCTTCTTCATCGACTTCTTCGATATCCACATCTTCGTTATCTGTATCAGCATAGACATCTTTCATATCGATATGAACTTTATCAAATGTATGACGAACTCTTAAATCCCATTGGTTTTCACCTAATGTGACGAAACGTCCATCTAACATAAGGTTTGTGTAGAATCTTCCAATTCTCTTTGCAGCTTCTTCTTCGCTTAATTCTGCTGCTTTAACAATGTATGCCCACATATCTTGGAAGCTAACTTGAGCTTCAGATTGGCTTACAAAGTCATAAGCATGGTCTAATAATGATTTAGCCATAATATTTCTCCTTCTCCTACATATGTGTAGGTGCAGAAACGCCAACGAGTGTTAAGGCGTTTTTCAAAACTTGTTTTGTAGCGTAACATAACGCTAATCTTGATGCGCTAACTTCAATGTTATCGCGATCTATTACTCTACATTCACCATAGAATGCATGAACTAATTCAGCTAATTCATGAATGTAGTTTGTAATCTTATAAGGCGCTCTTTCCTTAGCGGAGTCTTGAACCACATTAGGAAAAGACGCAAGATGCTTCAACAAAGCCATCTCACTTTCTTTTTCTAACTTAGATGCATCTAAATCAATGTTGATATCTTTAGCAGTGTCTAAGATAGAGCACAATCTAGCATGAGCGTATTGTGCGTAATAGACTGGGTTATTTGAACTTTGTTCAAGAGCAAGGTTCATATCAAAGTCTAAGTGTGCTGATGCCGCTCTCATTGCAAAGAAGTAACGCATTGCATCAACGCCGACTTCCTCACAGATTTCTCTTAACGTAATTGCGTCGCCAGTTCTCTTGCTAGCTTTGAGTTCAACACCATCTTTAATGAACCTCACCATTTGGATTAATTCGATTTCAAGATTTTCAGCTTTATATCCATGCATAATCATCGCGGATTTCATACGGTTAATATAACCGTGATGATCTGCACCTAATACGTCCACTAACAAATCAAATCCACGTGACATTTTGTTCATATGATAAACGATATCAGGTAAGAAATAGGTATATGCTCTGTTAGATTTAACAATTACTCTATCCTTATCATCTAAGAAATCAGTTGTTCTAAGAACTTTGGCTTTGCCATCGTTATAGACGTATCCTTTGTTAGATAAGAATTCAACTTCTTTTTTGCAAGCACTATTTCTTCTAACTTTCTTTTCGCTTGAGAAGACATCAAATGTCACCCCAAAGTTAGACAAGTCTCTTCTAATCTTATCTAATTCAATCTCTTCACCTAGTTTCTTGAAATAACCGAGTTTACCTTTCTTAGTTAAAGCGTATCCAGGTTCTTTTTCAAGTTTTTGAATCTCATTAGCGACATAGATAATATCGGGACCATGGTAACCATCTTCTGGAAGAGCAAATGGCAAACCAAGTAATTCTTTATATCTTGCTTCAATGGATTCTGCAAGGTGTTTCATTTGATTACCAGCATCATTGATGTAATATTCTCTAGTCACGTTATAACCAGCAAAGGACATAATTCTGCAAATGGAATCACCAATTGCCGCTCCACGTGCATGGCCTACGTGCAAATCACCTGTAGGGTTAGCGGAAACAAATTCCACACATACTTTTAAATTCTTATCTTCGCCTTTGCCAAAGGTATCTCCTTCAGTAGCAATTCTTTTTACAATGGCTTGTAAGGAATCGTTTTTCATAAAGAAGTTAATAAAGCCAGGACCAGCAATTTCAATTTTTTCAATGCCGGTCATATCGATTTTTTCACTCAACATATTCGCCACATCTAAAGGACGTTTGCCAAACAAACGTGAATTCTTCATTGCTGCATTAGTTGCGTAATCCCCGTGAGAGGTATCACGAGAACGTTCAATGATGATATCTGTCAACGCTACTTCAGCCCCTAAAGAAGCAAAGGCGTTTTGTAATTTTCTCTTTAATGTTTCAACAATATCCATACTTACCCCCAGTTTTCATTTAATAGAACAATAGATTCAGCTTTGACCGCTAGTCCTTTGCCTATTTCATCTAACCCTTCATTTGTGCCAGCTTTGATTGAAACTTTATCATCGCTAACTTTCAACAGAGTTGCTAAGTTTTTTCGCATTTCATCAATATAAGGATGAAGTTTAGGCATTTCTAGTGTAATAGAAACATCAACATTGTTAACTTCGTATCCCTTTTCTAACATCATATGGACAACCGCTTCCATAATAACAGCGCTATCCATATCTTTGTATTTAGGATTGCTATCAGGAAAATGAGTGCCTAAGTCTCCTAGTGCAAGCGCACCTAGTATGCTCTCAGCGACCGCGTGATAAACAACATCGCCATCGCTATGAGCAAGCTCGCCGTATTGATAAGGCACATGCACACCCGCCAAAACGAGTTTTCTATTTGCCACTAATCTATGTATATCACCAGCAAAACCAATTCTCATTATTTCTTTCCTACGTTAAATTTGAAGAACATAATATCTCCATCTTTTGGATAATATCCTTTTCCTTCTGTTTTTAATTTGCCAGCTTCTTTAACTGCTAATTCACTGCCGAGTTCATGAATGGATTCATAGCCATAAACTTCAGCGCAAATAAAACCTCTTTGGAAGTCAGTGTGAATAACGCCAGCACATTCAGGAGCAGACATGCCATTTCTAAATGTCCAAGCACGACATTCATCTGCACCAACAGTGAAGAATGTTGATAAATTCAAAAGTTTATAAGTTGCTTTAATGACTCTAGTCAAACCAGATTCCGTAAGATTCAAGTCCATTAAAAACATATCTCTTTCTTCAGGTGACAATTCAGAAAGGTCACTTTCAATTTGACAAGAAACAGGAATGACTTCATTGCCTTCGTTAGAACCATACTCTTTAACTTTATTGTATAAATCACAGTTATCAATATCCGCTAAATCGGTATCGCTCACATTTGCGACATATAAAATAGGTTTCTTAGTTAAGAAATGGTAATTCTTACAGTAAAGCTCTTGTTCTTCAGCTAGAGCAACGGTTCTTGCAGGTAATCCTTGATCTAACGCAACTTTTATCTTTGATAATATTTCCATTTCAGTCATGGATTCTTTATCTTTTTGAATTCTTGCTTTGTTTTCAATCTTTTCAATTCTCTTATTAACAGAATCCAAGTCCGCCATCACGAGTTCAAGATTGATGATTTCAATATCTCTAATTGGATCAACTGTATTTTCAACGTGAATAATGTCGGAGTTTTCAAAGCAACGCACCACTTCAACAATCGCATCGCATTCTCTAATATTTGCAAGGAATTGGTTTCCCAATCCTTCACCTTGAGATGCCCCTTTAACCAAACCAGCAATATCAGTGAATTCCACTGTTGCAGGTATTTTTCTTTCAGGCTTAAATAGATTAGTCAAAAATTCCAATCTATCATCAGGCACATTAACTACACCTGTATTTGGGTTGATAGTCGCAAATGGATAGTTTGCAGCTTCAACATGTGAATTTGTAATTGCGTTGAACAATGTTGATTTACCAACATTAGGAAGTCCAACAATACCAGCTTTTAATCCCATAATACAAAATAATCCTCAAATCGCGTAGTCTATTATATACGCGTATGAGAAAAAAACAAATAAATTGTTTTAGGACTTTAAAGATTCAAGCGGAGATATCTTGGTTGTTTTATCAGCGATTATCAATGTAGAAAGTAAGGAAATTACTAACGAAATTATAAAAGTATAAACGAGACATATAGGGTCAAAAGAAAAACTAAATTCACTATGTAAAGAATCCGAGATAACAACGCTAGTAAATATAGATACGAATAAGAGCTCAAAAGTAGATAAGATAAATGAAATAGAACACATAATCACACTATGTGTGAATAAGAATTTTTTCGATTCTTTTTTATTCACCCCAAGGCATCTAGCTAGGCCAATTTCTTTTCTATTTTCTAGCACGTGTAAATAGTTGCAAATCGATAACAAAAGAATGGAAATTGTTAATGAAATTATAGAGAAAATTAATAGAGCAATTTTAATATAAGAGCACACCTCATCAACACCTTCATAAACGTCATTTAAAGGATTAGTAACTTCATATTGAGGAAATGCTTTTTTTAATTGATTAATTGCTTTGGAAATATCTTTTTCACTTTTAACATCAAACGCAATTGCGTTAATCAATAAATCAAAAGCGGATACCCCTAAACGAGATTGAAAATATCCGATTGTCCAATATGGACGATGATAAATTGCAAGTTTATTAGATTCCACCACTCCAGTAACCTTAAGTTTTTTACTGATAAAGTCACGAACCACTTTGCCATTAGAATTGATTATTTCGCTTTCTGTGTAACCGAGATATAGTGTTTGGCTTTCATAATCATAATTGCCTAATAGCTCATTCAAAAGTTTTGATGACACCACTATCTCATCCAAAGTTACCGCCTCCCTTCCCTTTAATAGTTTTCCATCAAAAGCTTGAAATGATACACCATCTTGTAATGTTTTCGTGAAATGCCCAGATTTTACTCCTTTTGGTAAATAACTGGTTTCATTCATTTCTAGATTCAACGATGAATTTGCATCCAATGTTTCTTCTAATTGTGTCTCACTAAAAGAGAAATACATCATCTTTGAAAAGCCCATCATTAAAGAGGCTGGGTAAATAGAATATCCACCACTAGATGCATACAGAGGATGATTAATTAAATTACAGGCATCGTAGAAGTACCTTGTATGTCTAATCGGGATATTAGAAAGCGTATTGAAATAAAACAAAACTCTATGCCTATTTTCTATATCTACATTACGATATAAGTTTGGGAAGTAGGTTGCGTTTCCTATATCAAAAATATAATAATCAGAATTGGAAGATTCCTTGACTGATTCGAGGAAATCATCAGTGTTTCCAAAAGTGTGAAAATAATATATTTTTTTCATTGTCCATGGATAGATATATTGGCTAGATAAAGCGTCACTAGATGGGAATCTCATACGTGTTTCAAACATATATTCATTCCACATGTGATTGCTGTGATATAAACAAGGTTCTTTTTCTAAAGTGAAACCTTTTAGTCTAACTATTTGTTCATCACTATATTGCCAATCAGTGTTTTCAAAGGCAAAACATAAATATAAAGAATTTTCTTTTAAATAATCAGAAAGCCCTCCAACTGTCCTTTCTATTTTTAAGGAAAGACATATATCATGGATCATATCTATTGTAAGTCCCACAACTATCTCATCATCTTCAGTTTTCGATACGGTTTCTGGATAGATATTTATGTTTTCATAATCTAACCATTTAAACTCATTTATATGTCTAGCATTGAAACCTTCTAATAAAGTATTGTAGGTTGATGAATTTATATAAAAACTATTGTTATCTTTAAAGAAATATTCAAAATCAACATCGTAAACCGTTCCCACATCTAACACATAATCAGGAAATTCTTCTTGAAGAGATTTTGCTTCATAATAACTTCCAGCGTATTTTCCATAAATAGAAGAAGATTCGTCAACAGAAACAACAACCTTAGAGTTATCAATAATTGATGAATAAGCTTTTTTAATATTTGAAGAAATTGAACTAGATAAAATAATCGATAATCCCACTCCTACTAATCCTAATGAAGTGACCAAATTACACACCAAAGTCCTCCACTTTTTATGTTTGATAGAATTAACAGTGTGACTGATTAAAAAGTTTGATGATATCGATGGTTTTTTATTAGACTCAGTATTTTTTGATATTGGTACATACGCTTCATGTACCTGTTTATTTTGATAGTGAGTGGAGATAATCTCTCCATCGTTCATCTCGATGATAATGTCTGAATATTCATTTACTATTTCTTCATCATGACTCACTAAAATCACTAATGCTTTCTTAGATACTTTTTCTAATATGGCCATTATTTCCCTTGATGTTTTATTATCTAACGATCCCGTTGGTTCATCCGCAAAAATGATTTTTGGATCATTAACTAACGCTCTTGCGATTGCAGCTCTTTGTTTTTCACCACCACTTAGTTTATTGACCGGCTGGTTTTTCAAAGAAGATAATCCCACTACATCAAGTAAGTCCAAACATTTTCTATCTTTTCTAGATTTCCTAGCATTGCTTAAAGTGTCCAAAGGAAAAAGAATATTGTTTATTACTGTTTCAGTTTCAAATAACTTGAAATCTTGAAAGATAAAACCGAAGTTTTTAAGTCTGTATAAATCTTTCTTATCTTCTGAATAATTAGATATATTATTACCATCAATTAATATTTCTCCTTGATAGTCGAGTAACGAGCTTATGCAATTGAGCAATGTGGTTTTTCCACATCCAGAAGGACCATGGATGCTCACTAAACCATATCTAGGAAGTTCCAGATTTATGTTTTTTATAGCATAGATATCACCATATTTTTTTCTAACATTTTTAAAACTAATCATTCGTCTTTCAGCTCCTCTTTTGGAGATATTTTCTTAGAAAAAGCAATTGGTAAATATGTGCTTAAAGTTATAACCAAAATAGTTAGTAATAAAACGGTCAAGGGCAATAGGAATGGAACACCAAAAATAGATAAATTGCCTAGTTCTAAAATGTTTTTTATCCCCAAGAAGGAATCAAGGAAGCGATTATTAATAATGATGAGTAGAGGGGATAAGATAAATGATATTCCAAGGCCTATTAGCCCTATGACCAAATTTTCAGAAAGATAGATATTTAAAATATCTTCTTTAGATGCGCCCAAACACGTAAGAATTGCGCTATTCTTTTTGTCTTCTGTGTAAGAAGAAAATGACACAATGCCAAGAATTAATGATGTGCCTATTAAAGCAATAATTAAAAATAAATCCATACCCATAGATGCTGCTCTAACCAAATCTTTCATTGCATCGGATACCGTAATTGCGTTGCTAGATAAAACAAACGGAGATGGCAAACTAGCGATGTCTTCTTTTATTTTTTCTTTTGAAGATATGTCCTTAATAAATAAGCGATATGAATACGCTCCTATTGGATCATTTACATTCGCTAAGAAAACCATATCCCTCCAAGATATTTCATAACCTATATATGTTGAGAGATTGTTCATTGGTAATTCAGATAAATAATCATCTAGAGCGATGTATGAATAATATACTTTTGGAGTGGATAAAAATGAAATTTCATCAACTACTCCCACTATTTTTATATTTTGTTCATAAACGAAATAATCGGTGATGACATTTGACGCTTCATCATTTGAATAAAAATGATATTGGTAGTTGAATTTAACGGTTATTTCTTTCGATAAGCATTCGCCTATTTCCTTAGTGATATTTTCATAAGCTTTTTGGTTAATGACAACTTCGTATAGATTATCTTCCTTTGGAAGTTCTCCTTTAACTAGCAAAGTTTTGTCAAATGAATTCGAAATAAATGAAGATATTGGAAAATAGAATAATTCTTTTAGTTCATTATCCCCTTTAGAAAAGTAAGAACCCTGAGGAATTAGAGAATCATAATTAAAATATATGTCATACCTGGTTAGTTTATCTTTAAGTGAATCTAATTCTAAATCTGTCGGCCTTAACGTTTGCACTAAAGAGACATTAGAGGAACTTATCTTGCTTGTTAACTCTTTATCCAAAGTTAAAGCTCCATAATCGAATTGTTTATAACCTTCATTATTAATTGCCTGAGGAGAGCCTTTTGAAAAAGAAATAATCAAAATGCTGCTGGTAATTCCCACGACAAGTGAGGCAATTGATATCAAATTACGCTTAATGCGCTTTATAAAATTATTCTTCGTTAATTTATTCAACCAATGATGGTTTGGCTTTCTTTTTGGCTCTTTTATCAATGGTATTCCATTATTTTCTTCCACATTGATATGTTTATTAGAAACTAACTTGCCATCTTTAATGGAAATAATCCTATCAGCGTAACGTTCAACGAGAGATTGGTTATGTGAAACAATAATTACTAATTTTTTCTTGCTAGCGTTTTTTAATATATCCATAATCGCTAGCGAATTGTTAGAATCAAGCGCTCCAGTAGGCTCATCTGCTAATATGATTTTTGGATTATTGATAAAAGAACGCAATATAGCGACCCTTTGTTTTTCACCACCGCTGAGATTCGATACCTTTTGTTCATAGAGTTTCTTTGGAAAGTTTATACCTTCTAATAACGTAATAGCGTCTTCTTTAGCTCTAGATTCTTTGACTCCTAATATCAAACTAGGAAGCATAATGTTATAAATAGCAGAATGATCTTCTAATAGTTGATAATGTTGAAATATCATGCCTATATCTTGATTATGATATTTAGTTTTTCGTTTATCTTTCCATTTCGAAATGTCTTCTTTATTGAAATATATCTTTCCTTCACTAGGATTATCTAATAAAGAAATTAGATTTAATAAAGTAGATTTACCACTTCCAGATTTGCCCACTAACGCCACTAATCCACTACTAGGAAGCATAATAGAAAAGTTTTTCAAAGCGTATTTAATCCTTGAATCGTTTGTTTTGTAAATCTTAGTGACGTTCTTGAGTTCCAGTAATGGCATTAAAAAAGCCTCCTAATTATATAAGAGGCGATTTTTTAATTTTTTTTCAAAAATATTTTACATTTTTACCGCGAGTGGTACTTTTGGTAAGCCAGGCATTGTCATAACTGCACCTGTTAATGGAACAATGAATCCTGCACCAGCGGATAATCTTACTTCTCTAACTGTAACTGTAAATCCTTTAGGTGCGCCTAAAACTTTAGCATCATCAGTTAAGGAGTTTGGTGTCTTAGCCATACAAACCGCTAAATCACCATAGCCCATTTCGGTATATTGTTTAATTTGTTCAAGAGCTTTATCTGTGTAAACAACTTGTCCAGCACCATAGATTTCTTTTGAAATCTTTTCAATCTTATCTTTGATAGACCATGATTGATCACCGATAAGATATAAAGGTTGATAATGAGATTCAGTTGTATCCAAGATTTCTTTAACTTTAGTTGCCAAATCTCTAGCGCCATCACCACCTACTAAAGCAGCAGTGTTGAGTGAGCATTTGTAACCCTTAGATTCGATTAAATCAAATAATGCTTTAACTTCAGCGTCAGTATCGCTTGGGAATCTATTAATAGCAATGATTACTGGAACGCCATATAAAGACATATTTTCAGCGTGTTTGAATAAGTTACATGAACCTTCTAACATAGCAGGAACATTTTCATTATTTAAATTATCGAATAAGACACCACCATGGAGTTTAAGTGCTCTAACAGTAGCAACTAAGACGATACAATCTGGTTTTAAACCAGCTCTTTGACATTTGATATCTAAGAACTTTTCAGCGCCTAAATCAGCACCGAATCCAGCCTCTGTAACAACAACATCTGCTAATTTTAAGCCTAACTTTGTAGCAATAACTGAGTTACATCCGTGAGCGATATTTGCAAATGGACCACCATGGACTAAAACAGGATTTTCTTCTAATGTTTGAACAACGTTAGGAGACATTGCTGTGTGCATTAATTTCTTAATAGCACCTCTAATAGAGAAGTCTTTAACTCTTACTGGTTTTTCATCAAATGTATAAGCTACGATGATGTTTTCCACTCTGTCTAAGAAGTCTTCTTCATCGTTAGCGATACAGAAGATAGCCATTAATTCACTAGCGACAGTGATGACGAATTCGGATTTGTGGGAACCAGAATATTTCTTATCACCGTAGTGAACTGTGATGTCTCTAAGAGATCTATCGTTCATATCTAATGCTCTAGTCCAAACAATTCTATCTGGGTTGATATTTAAGTCGTTGCCTTGATAAACATGGTTTTCAATGATAGCAGCAATCAAGTTGATGGAGGAAGTCAAAGCGTGGAAATCACCTGTAAAATGAAGGTTGATATCATCGCTTGGAACAATTGTGGATTTAAGTGCGCCAACTGCACCACCCTTAACACCAAATACAGGTCCTAAGCTTGGTTCTCTAAGAACTGCTAATGAGTTAACGCCAATTTTATGGAAACCATCGTGCAAACCGATTGTGGTTGTGGTTTTACCTTCACCAGCCTTTGTAGGTGTGATAGCAGTAACTAAAACCAATTTTCCATTTGGTCTATCATTGATATCATCCTTGTAAGAAATATCGATTTTGGCTTTATCCCAACCAAAAGGCATAACCTTATCTTGCGGAATTCCTAAGCTCTTTGTAATGTCTAAAATGTTTTGCATAATTATTCCCCCTAAACAACATTAGTTTGATTATATCAAAAGAATTATAAAATGAAATAAGAAAGTATATATTTTGCGATATTTAAACCAGCACTTGAAGGCGCCATCATCATAGAATGAAGCTTTTCGTTATCTTTAAGTGGCAATTCCTTAGAGCAAACTGTCATAATTTTTGAAGTATCAACATTATTAACTTTAAGTTCGTGTCTCATCTTTTTTGCTAATGGATCATTAGTGGTTTTATCTAATCTAATGATTTCCACTTTGCTAGGATCAATTCTATTCGCCATACCTAAAGACATAATTAACGGAATATCTTTTTCAAAAGAATATTTTGCTAATAAAACCTTTGCGTAGGTGTCATCTATCGCGTCAACAATAAAATCAAATTTAAAGCCATCTAATTTTGAAATATTAGATTCATCTAAATGCATTTCAATTTCTTTAACGTCCACTGTAGGAATAACACTTAATAATCTTTCTTTTGCACATTTAGCTTTGCTAAGTCCAATATCCTTACACGTGTAAAGAATTTGCCTATTTAAGTTTGAAGGATTAATGGTGTCGCTATCGATAATGACAAAATGAGCGAATCCAGATCTTGCTAATGCTTCCAAGGCTGTGCCACCGACACCACCTAACCCTACTACCAAAATAGTTTTATTCTGAATGTTAGCAAAGTTTGATTCACCGATTAACCCAATTGTTCTAATAAACATTTCATCCATGGATAATAGCTCCTTTCGCACTTTCTTTATCTTCGTACATTTCTAAATCAAATTGATTCTTAAAGAATGTAACTTGTCGTTTTGCATAATTTCTAGTTCTCTTTTTGATTAGTTCAACTGTATCAAATAAAGAAATTCCACCATTAAGGTAATCGATGACTTCCTTGTACCCAATTGCCGCTTGAGCGGTGTTAGATAGTTTGTATCTATTTAATAACTCTTTGACTTCGTCAATTAATCCTTGTTCAAACATGATATCGACGCGTTTATTGATGTTATCGTATAACTTTTCTCTATCAGGGTTAAGCATGATGATTCTCACATTATCGTAAATCATTTTATGAGATTGAGAAGAAATGTTTTCACTTTTAAGCTCGCTATTGGTTCTTGCAATAGAGATAGCTCTTATTACTCTTTTTCTATTGTTTGGATGAATGTTATGTGTGCTAGGTTCATCTAGTTTTAATAACATATTCCATAATTCTTCGTTTGTTAATTTTTCTAAATCACTAGTGTCATCGCTTTCATGTTCTTCGAAAGTGTAATCATATAGTGCTGCGCGAATGTATAAGCCAGTACCACCACAAACAATGATATTTTCATATTTATCAATTAAACTATCGATAGTTTTTCTAAAGTCATCTTGGTATTCCTTCACAGAATATGTTTGAGAAGGGCTAATGATATCTAAAAGATAATGCTTTTGATAATTAATATCATCCTTAGATATTTTTGCAGTGCCAATATTCATGTCTTTATAAATTTGGAAAGCGTCCGCATTAACAATCGGGCAAGAAAAATGTTCTGCTAATTCGATAGCAAGACTAGTCTTCCCACTGCCAGTTGGTCCACAAATAACATAAATCATATAGATTATATTAATATAGAAAGCCAACTTTTTAAATAGTTGGCTATTAGGCGATAATGTCAGATATAGCTTTTAACAAACTTTTAATTTCTTCTTTGATAATTTCAAAGTTGTTAACTAATGGATTAGAATTGTAGATTTTTAATAAGTTTGCCTTTTCATCTAACTTATTTTCTTGTTCTAATCTAGATATCTCTTTTCTCATTCTTTTAAGTTCTTCATCGTTTTCAATGAAAGATTTAAGAGATAGATACTCTTGCACTTCTTTTAAAGAAAATAATGTATCTTTTAATTCCTTTGCAGTGTCAATCACCTTACCCATTTACTATTTCTCCAATTAACGAATAAGTATGGGATTCAATGATTTTAACTTTAATGATTTTGCCGATCATTGTTTCATCCCCTTTGAAATGGACCATCTTATTTGTTTCAGTGTATCCAGACATCATAGATGGATCGTTTTTACTAGGACCATCAACAAGGATGTCGTATGTATGGCCCACCATTTGCTTGGAATATTCTTCAATATTAATTTCTAAATGTTTAACAAGTTCCATAAAACGTTTTGATTTAGTTTCATATGGAACGTTATCATCCATTCTAGCGGCAGGTGTGCCTCTACGAGGGGAATAGATAAAGGTAAATGCTGCTTCATATTTAACGATATCTACAAGAGATAATGTATCTTTAAATTCCTCTTCGGTTTCATTTGGGAATCCCACGATGATATCTGTGGATAATGATAATCCAGGAATCTTTTCTCTCATCTCGCTAACCAAGTTGAGATATTTTCCCCTATCATATCTCCTACCCATTTTCTTAAGGATAGAATCACTGCCAGATTGCACTGGTAAGTGAATGAATTTCATGATGTTTGGATATTTTGCAATGATATCAATCATCTTGCTAGAAAAATCCCATGGGTGTGAAGTTGTGAATCTAAGTCTCGGAATACCTAGCTCTGCTACTGCTTCCATTAAATCCGCAAAATCATATCCTTCATCTAAATCTTTTCCATAAGCATTAACGTTTTGGCCTAATAAAGTGATTTCTTGATATCCAGCATCCACTAAGTCCTGACATTCTTTAATGATATCAGCGAATTTTCTACTTCTTTCTTTTCCACGTGTATATGGAACGATACAATATGTGCAAAACTTATTACATCCATAGATGATGTTAACAAAAGCTTTGAATCTACTATTTCTACAGGCAGGAAGAGATTCCACTACTTCGCCTGGCTTAGATTCAATCGACACTATTCTTTCATTAGAAGTAATTGCCTCAAATAGTAAGTCATAAAGATATGGAACTTCATGTGTACCAAAGAATAAATTAACTTCTCTATATGTTTCCATAACCTTTTTAAGGATTTCAGGTTGTTCCACCATACATCCACAAAGACCAAGAATAAGGTTTTTATTCTTTCTTTTTAGGTATTTTAAATTGCCAATTTCACCATAAACCTTATCTTCAGCGTTTTCTCTAACCGCACAAGTGTTAATGATAATTAAATCAGCATCTTCTGGTTTATCAGTTGGGACATAACCAATATTTTCAAGCATGCCGCGCATTGTTTCTTCGTCTCTAACGTTTGCTTGGCAGCCATATGTCTTAATAAAATATTTAAAACCTTTAACTAACTTTGAAAGTTCATCTATGTGTTCACTATGAAGATTAGAAAAAACAGTAGGCTCTTTTCTTCTATTACTAGCCTTTAATAAATCAGGGGTATTAATGATTTTAGTTTTCATGTTTCTCCTCCTCAATATAGTAAATTGGGAATATATCTTTTGCTAAACCAGCAGTGTCATCAACATCGATTACCACTGCAGAGAATAACCCTTGACCATCGCTAGGGGTTTCAAATTTAGATTGTTGGCCGTACATAGTTTTCTTGACAACAGAATTGCTATCAAAGCCAAGCACACTATCATATAAACCACACATTCCAACGTCGGAAATAAATGCTGTACCTTTAGGTAATATTCTAGCATCTCTGGTTTGAACATGAGTATGAGTGCCTAAAACTGCGGTAATTTTTCCATCGAAAGCACGAGCGAAACACATCTTTTCAGCAGTTGCTTCAGCATGCAAGTCGACAATGTTGATAACTGCAGGTTCTTCTTCATCTAACACTCTTAACATCGAATAATAAGGTGAATTCACATTCTCATTAATGAATGCTGCGCCTAATACATTAGTGATACGAATAGATATACCATCTAAATCAAATAACACCGTTCCTTCACCAGGAAACTCATTAACTAAGTTAACAGGTCTAACTAATCTATCTACCCTATCGATATAACGAGTAATCTCATTTTTAGAATTATAATGATTTCCTAATGTAATAACATCAATTCCACTATCGATAAGTTCATCGTAATGATGTCTTGTTAATCCCTTACCATGAGTGGCGTTTTCTCCGTTAGCGATAACGAAATCAATCTCGTATTTGTTGACGAAATATTCGATTTTTTCTTTGACGATACGTCTTCCGACTCTACCGACAATATCTCCAATAAATAAAATTTTCAATTTTTTTGACTTTCTATGAAATAGAGCTACTATTTCGCAGTTTCGACAGCGCGATACTCACGAATGACAGAGACTTTAATTTGTCCTGGATATGTCATTTCGTTTTCAATGCGCTCTCTGATTTCACGAGCTAATTTGAATGCTTGTACATCATCAATCTTTTCAGGAACTACCATAACACGTAATTCTCTACCGGATTGCATAGCGTAGCTTTGATATACGCCATCATATGATTTACAAATTTCTTCTAATTGTTCGATACGTTTGATGTAGTTTTCTAACATTTCACTACGTGCACCTGGACGAGCAGCGGATAATGTATCAGCGGCTTGTACTAAATTAGAAATAATGTATTTAGCTTCTGCATCACCATGGTGAGATTGAATGGAGTTAATAACAACATCTGGTTCACCATATTTCTTAGCTAAACGTGCGCCTAATTCTACGTGGCTTCCATCAACTTCAAAGTCCATAGCTTTGCCAATATCGTGTAATAAGCCTGCTCTCTTAGCTAAGTTTTGATCTAAGCCAAGTTCAGCAGCCATGATACCTGCTAAATAAGCAACTTCAACAGAGTGATCTAAAGCACTTTGGCCATATGATGTACGGTATTTTAATCTACCAACATAGTCTAATAATTCTTTATTAATTCTTGGTAAACCAAGTTTGAATGCAACGTCTTGTCCAGTTTTGTGAATAGATTCTTGGACTTCTTGTTTGCATTTTTCGACAATTTCTTCAATTCTTCCTGGTTGAATACGTCCATCTTTAATTAAAGCTTCAAGAGTTAATCTTGCGATTTCTCTTCTAATAGGGTTGAAGCAGCTAACTGTGATGACTTCAGGTGTATCATCAATAATTAAATCAACACCTAATAATTGCTCTAACGAACGAATGTTACGACCTTCTCTACCAATAATACGACCCTTCATTTCATCGTTTGGAAGGGCAACAACAGAAACGGTTCTTTCGGTTGTAACATCTTGAGCGTATTTACTAATTGCTAAGCCAAGCATTTCCTTAGCTTTTTGATCGCATTGTTCTTTTGCTTCGTCTTCTTTGTTTTTGATGAAGACTGCGATTTCAGTAGAAATCTTAGATTCCACTCTTGCGAACAATTCGTCTTTTGCTTCTTGTGTGGACATTTGAGCAACCTTTTCAAGTTCAACGATAATGCTATCGATTTTTTCTTGTAAGTTTGCTTCCTTCTTATCAACTTCTTTTAATCTACGAGTTAATGTTTCGTTCTTTTCATCTAAAGAGTTTTCTTTTTGAATAAGAGCAGCATCCCTTCTATCAATAGATTGTTCTCTTTGTAACAATTTATTTTCTTGTGAGATGACTTCTTGTTTTCTTTCTTGAATCTCTTTGTTCGCTTCTTGTTTCATTTCAATGATAGCTTGTTTACCATCCAATTGAGCGTTTTTAGCGATGTGTTCAGCTTTGATTTCCGCATCACGGATAATCTTAGCGGCTTTCTTGTTCGCGCGTTGTTTCTTAAAAAATGGAATGAAGAAAATAATGGCTGCACCCACAATAAGACCAACAACACCGAAAACAATTCCTGATACCAATGGTGTCATAAGTTTTTTTCCTTTCTAAATGCATAAAAGTTATTCTTTGAATAACTAAAATTTACCTAAAATGCCTCTAATTATGTTCTAGAGAGATAAATATATAAAACAGACAAAGTCTGATAATAAAGTTCTCAAACGAGAATATATAGGTAAGTACTACTTTCTAGTACATAAACATTATAATGTTATGAGCTTAAAATGTCCAAAATAAAAGCAAATAAAAAAGTCACACCATATAGATGTGACTCATTTTGTTGTTATCAATTAATAAACAATAACGTATGCAGCATTGCCACTGGATAATTTTAGTGTTAATGTTTGTTTCTTTGAAACAGTCTTCAAGTTAACAATTCTAGAAGCACCGTTTTCATACACCACTGCGTAAGTTCCACTTGAGAAAGTCATTGTTACAGTTTGGACTCTCATATCTGTAAGTGGGTCGCTCACGTTAGCTACCATAGTCATGTACTTATCATCACTATCTTTTAATGCTGTAGTGACGCAGTAACCATTATCGATAGAAACATTAGTGCATGTTCCAAAACTGTTAAAGTTACTAGCGGCCTGTTCCTCGCCCCATTCATAAGCTTCGCCTTGGTTAGTGTACTTACTGCCTCTTAAGATTCTGCCAGATACATAATCAAAGTTAAAGAGTGTTGGAGCAAATTCTTTTGCTTCTTCCATTGCAATTTGAGCGGTATACCATACAGGTGTTCTAGTTGCGCCTAAGAATGTATCGCCATCCCAGTTTTCAATCATCATAGAACCAATATCGCCAAATTCAGAAGACCCAGAAACATTACGGTTATAGTATGTGAAGTAAGAGATTTCGTTAACACCAAATCCCATTAAGATATTGTGCAAATATCTCATATCGTCCGCGGACATAACTCTTCTATTTTGTCCTTCTGAACGATCCACCAATGTACAAGTTTGTGTAACAACATGTAATTCTAAACCATGAGACTTGCAGAAATCACTGGCCACGAACATGTTCTCATACCACCACTTGTCGATACCTGATCTATTGTCCTTATTATCACCATCAGCTTCAGCAACATAAGTATTTAAAGGATAGATATCAAATGTGATGTAATCAGCACCTGTGAGATCAATCCAGGTTTGTAAATAAGATTTATAAACAATTGCTTTCTTTTCACCAGCAGATTTGAACCAGCCTTCAGAACCGGTAATAGGATTGCCTATACCATCCCATCTTGCATCATCGCCAGTATAACCAGCAGAAATAGGCAATAAGTTGACATTAACTTCAACATCGCTTCTTCCTAAGTCTTTAAAAACTTTAACTGCTTGATTGTAAATCTGAGATGTTGGTAACAAGCTAGTGACGTGAGGTTCATCGCAAATAACATATTTCTTAAGTGCTGGGTGAGAAGCAATCTTTGAAATTCTTGCATATAAAGCATTATAAATATCAGCTTCATTATTAAAGTGGACTGTAGTAGAAGAATCTAACACAATGTCTCTACCTAAAATAGATGACTTTTCTTGGCACAGCTTATTTGTGAAGTTATCAGTTAAGATGCCACCTATACCAGCCTCCATACATCTATCTAAGTCTGTTAAATGGCGGCCATATAATGCGTAATCAGTGAAGTAATTATCAGGAATCGTTATTGGAAGTCCACTAAGTTGTTCGTATAAATTATCAAGTCCACTTCTCTTAAGCCCCATAATGTCATCAATAGAGTTCAATTCTTTGGATTTGCCACCCCCAGTGGATGAATAGCCAAAGAATTCAAATGAACCTTCAGCTTGCTTAGTGTAACCAGTTTTAATGGTTGCATCGCCACTAAGTGTCACCGCCACACTTATTTGTTTAACTGTAACATTATAGTCGTCGCATAAAACGATTAAGTCAACCGTTCCACTAGTCTTAGCGCCATTAACTGTTGGTAAGCATTCAACAAGAGTTGCATCTGCAATTAAAATGTCGTTTCCAGAACGTTCATAGCCAACTGATTTGCCATTGAAGACGACTCTATTTGGATTAGTAATGCCATTAATTGTTTGATAAGCATCGCTGCCATAAGATAGTGTTGCTGAGTGATTGATGGTTTCACTAGCTACATAACAAGCAAAATAGTAAGAATCTGTGTTAGTTGTGTATCTATTTGTTCTATCACCAAATGACAATTTATGCTCACCATTAGCGATTTTGCCAGGTTTGAAAGTAATTGAATTCTCATTTGTTATGTAATCGAAATTAGAAACATATTTGCCATCGACATAAACTTTTCTATTTCCGACTGGCTGATTCAAATTAACTGTTACAGAACCACCTTGTGTAATGTATTTTGCGTAAGAATCAGTATATTCGTTATTTCCTTCGATATGGATATTATCTATGTACCAATCGCCTGCAGTTGAACCTTGAATTTGAAGAAACCTAGCGCTTGTAGAATCAATGCTAAAGTCTACTTTTTTCAAAGAATATGTTTTCCATTCGTTAGCAGGATGCTGATAATCATACAAACCAAGTTTTCTACTCATGCCAGTTTGAAGGTTATTAACAGCATCTTTTGTGTTGGCTGCCACAGTAGAATACAAATCAAATGTTAACAAATCATTATCGTTCATTTTATTGACAATATCTAAATTAAGATATATTGCTATGTAATTGTTAGCTTTTGTAATTTTGAATGAGTGATCGCCTCTTAATGGAGAAGTTGCAATAGTTCCACCAGTCAAATTAGTAGTTGCGCCTTGAGCATAAATATCAACTGTAGCAGTTTGACCAATATAGTTAAACTTTCGAGTTGTGCCAGAAGTTACACTTTCAACATATCCGCTTTCAAAATCTAATCCGCTTCTAATATCCGCAAGAGATGCAGGTCTAATATTATCAATATAGAAGCTTCCACTAGCGTTGAAATTACCATTAAAGACTCTACCATTTATAACATTTTGTCCTGGTTTAGCTGGGTCATATAACTCATCTTCAGCAAGAGTAACTGTGCCCCATTTATTAGTGCCAATGGCGTTGACTTTGCCACCAAAGCTAGTTCCACCAGTGAAAGTTTGTTCTGTATAGATATCAAAACTGACACCATTATAGAAATTGTCCTCTAAGAATGTTGGATTAAAAAAGATTGCGCATGAACCTTTAGCAGAGTAAGTTGTTTTCATGCTTCTATAATGCCAATCTTCAGGATGATCTAAACTAATTTCTGCGCCTGATTGATTGCCACCATTAACGATTAATGTGTAGTTTTTATAAGAATCTCTAATTGTGTTATAGTTTGATTCTGTTACTTCAAAATCAGCGAATGTAACATAATCTCCAGCCTTAAGTGCATATGCGCTTTCGCTGTTTTCGTAAGCTCCATTTGCAGGTCTAATATTATCAATCCAAATATTTCCATTTGTGGTTGTTCCATTGAATTGTAATAATCTGCCATCTGTGCTAATTTGAGATTTAGTCATATGGTATTGTTGCCATCTACCGGCAGTTTGAGCCTTGTTAAATACGGTGTTAACACCAGTTTGAAGATTTTTAACTGTTGGAGATGAATTTATTCCGTCATCTGTGAACATATCAAAATATACACCTTCATCAGAGAGGGAGTTGTAGAATGCTTTAGACAAATAGAATGCAACGTATTTTCCTGATACCTTGTGGATGTGAAGCGATCTATTACCTTCTGTGTGTTTTGTGTAGTCGAAATCAACAGCGTCAACACCTGCACCGCTTACTAAACCAAGTTCACCACTAGTTGATCTAATACTAAATGAGCCTGAACTATCTGTTGATTTATTAACAACTGTGCCAAATTCAAAACCAACATATTCGTTAGATTTAGAAGTTGCATCATAACTAATTTTTGATAATTCTATGTTATCAATCCATAAAGTGGATCCATTTGGATAATCGCCGCCTTTAAGCATTGCACTACCAGTGGTCCAACTATTGTACATATTTCTAGTAAAATAGAATGTTTTCCAGTTTGTTGTAATGCCTGAACCAGAATTATATTCTTCAAATGTGTTAGAGTCTCCGGAACAATTGTATTTAGTTCTGTATCTAAAGTTATTGCTATTTATTGTACCTTTTGCGTCAAATTTAACAGCATTTACACTTTCATCCGCAAATGCAGCGTCGAAATATGATTTAGTTAAACCAAACGAATAATCACTACCACCGATGTTAACTTTTAAACATTTGCTACCACGTGTGCCATTAGTCGCGTCAATTTCAAAACTTTTAATATTTGCTACTGCAGTTAAACAAGATGGAACTTTATTATCTTCGAAAGTATAAATAGTTTCAAATTTATCCGCTATACGAGAATCACCAGGTTGCAAACCATTTAAGAATTCTTGTGAAGGAACACCCTTCTCAACGATATTGTTTGATGCAACATCAGGCTTGATAAACACGATTTCGTGACTATCACAGCTAATCCAATATTCTCTAACTCCAACCTTATCAAATGTTGGTGCTAATTCTTGATAATGCGACCATATTTCTGTGCCGTTAGCAAAAAGCTTAGCGCCAAAAGGGCCTTTATTTGAAAAGCACAAAGAAAATGACACAAATGTTGCCCCGCCTAAAATGGAGGCAAAAAGTATTTTTCTACGTTTTGACATATAGAACACCTCTTTCATATACAATTTTCTCAATGAAACTATATATTTAATTTTATTAAAAATCAAAATTGATTGCTTCTATAAAACTTATCAACAAGAAAATAGCACAAAAGAAAAACGCCATCATAAGATGACGTTATTCTCTTTTACTTCACTTCTCCGGTCTTAATAGCTTCTAAAAGATCGTCAATAACATCAGGATTCGCTTTCAAATACTCTTTCGCAGAATCTCTTCCTTGAGCAATCTTACTTCCCTTGTATTCAAACCAAGAACCTGATTTCTTAATCACGCCAAGTTCAACTGCTCTATCAAGAATTTCTGTTTCTCTAGAAATTCCTTGACCATAAATGATGTCGATTTCGCATTGCTTAAATGGAGATGCGACTTTGTTTTTGACAATCTTAACTTTAACTGTGTTTCCAAAGATGTCTGAACCATTTTTAAGAGCTTCGGTTCTTCTGATATCAATACGGATGGAAGCATAGAATTTTAACGCTCTTCCACCAGAAGTTGTTTCTGGATTTCCATACATGACACCAACTTTTTCTCTCAATTGGTTAATGAAGATAATTGCGCAGTCTTTCTTATTAAGAACGCCCGCTAATTTCCTCATAGCTTTGCTCATTAAACGAGCTTGTAAGCCGGCAGAATTATCAACCATATCGCCGTCTAATTCAGCTTGAGGAACAAGAGCCGCAACTGAGTCGACGATAATTAAGCTGATAGCACCACTACTTGCTAACATTTCAACAATTTGAAGTGCTTGTTCACCACTATCAGGTTGAGAAAGAATTAATTCATCGATGTTAACACCTAAGTTTTTCGCGTAAATAGGGTCAATTGCGTGTTCAGCATCGACAAATGCCGCTCTACCACCATTTTTTTGGCATTCCGCAATAGCGTGTAATGCTAATGTAGTTTTACCACTGGATTCAGGGCCATAGATTTCGATGATTCTTCCTTTTGGATAACCACCTACACCTAACGCTTCGTCTAATAGCAAGGAACCAGAAGGAATGACATCTACATCAACTGCATTTTTGTCGCCCAATTTCATAACTGCGCCTTTACCAAAGACTTTTTGAATTTGTTTCAGAGTCTCTTCGAGATCTGCTGAAGGATTGTTTGTTTCTTCTTTTGCCATAAAAATACCTCTATTTACTTATGTATACGATTTTTTTAAATTTTTTCAAAAAATTATTTCTTTTCTTTTAGAAAACTTTCTAATAACGAACATGCAAGTTCGATTGCTTTGCGCTGAATTTCACTTCTACTTCCATTTAATAAATAACGGTAAACTCTTGTGAAAGAACTAGAAGATACACCGATATAAATTTCACCAACAGGTTTACCTTCCATAGCACTAGGACCAGCATTGCCAGTGAATGACACGCATATATCAGTATTTAAATATGCGCGCCCATGTGTGCACATTTCGGCAGCAACTTCATAAGAAACGACACCAAATTTATCAACACTGTCTTGTGGAATTTTCAATAATTTAACTTTTTCTTCGGTAGCGTAAGTTACAATCGCACCTTTAAAAAAATTAGAGGCACCTGGCACACTAGTTATTTCACTAGAAAATAAACCACCTGTAAAAGATTCAATGGAACCAAGGGTTAAACCACTTTGTTTAAATAATTCACTAACTTCTTTAATTGCCATAATTATTTTTCTTGTTTTAAAACTGACCTATTTTGCACGACATAAATTACACCAGACACCAACGATGCAATTGTAGCCAAATAGACAAATATATCCGCCATATGTAAGCCAGTAGGCCAATTAGAATCGAAATAATTAAATGGAAAATCATTTAATAAAACAATAATAATCGCTACCATTTCTAACACTGTTTTTAATTTTCCAAATATGTTAGCAGCGATGACTTTATTTCTTTGAGCGGCAATAAATCTTAAAGCATCTACCACAATGTCTCTTGCTACTAAAATGATTACACACCAAACATTGAAAGGTATTTGATTAGGATTGTAATTTACATATATAGATGGGCACGCTAAGAAAATTACCATTGAGTTAATTAATAATTTATCGGCTACTGGGTCTAGAAATTTGCCTAGTGCAGTAACTTGATTGTTCTTTCTAGCTAATTTTCCATCTAGATGATCTGTGTAGCTTGCAACAGTAAAGAACACACAAATAATTAAGAAAATTAAATTTATGCCAGTATTACCAAGTTGTGGCAAATTAGCAAATTTGTCCGCTCCAATAAGTGATAAAACAAAAAGGGTGATGATTAATATCACTGTAGCTATTATTCTCGAAACAGTAATTTTTGTTGGAAGGTTCATAGTTTCTCCTTAAGTGAGTATTCGATCCTGTAAGCCATGTTTTGTCTAGGATAATCATTTATCTAAGCAATAGCTTGTCTAAGGCAATTCGTTTCTCGCCTATCGACCTCCCCTACCAAATTTGGGTTTCTCGCTTGTGGGGTTTACCGCGTTCCACTTTGTTATTTCTAACAAACTACGTCACTGTGGCACTTTCAGATCTCTCACCATGGTTTCCTTTAGGTGATAAATCGCCGTTACGTACTCCTACGTACCTAGCCTTATTTATTAAGCTAGCGCAAACACTACGAGCATCGCAGCTCGTGCGAGCATGGACTTTCCTCTAACCGAAGTCAGCAATTATCCAGATCGAATGTTATTTAATAGTATTAGGATTAACACCACTTTTCCAGATATAAGATTCATATCTCTTAATTTTTCCTAAAAGTTCGATGTTATCTAATGAGGCATTTTTGTTATCCTTAGCAATATCATAAACTTTTTTATACTTAGCATTTTCAATTTCGAGTTCTTTAATCTTTGCTTTAAGGTCTTCAATTTGACCTTTGATATTTTCAGCATCAGATTTTAAAACAATAACATTAGCTTCCGCTTTTTGATAGTCCTTAATTATTTGGTCTAAGAACTTATCAACTTCGTAAGCATCATAACCATGAACAACATGATTGAACTTGGTATCTAAAATTTGTTTTGAAGATAATGTAAGTTTAATTGCCATATACCAGCCTCTTATTTTATAATATAGAAGATTGGTACATATTTCAATCTTTTTTCATTTGAAAAAAGAGATAAAATCATTAAAAAAGTTATGAAAAAGTTAGAAAAATTATTGAAAGGGCATAAGCATATTTGTTTCTTAGATTTTGAAGGAACACAATATTCTCATGAAATGATTGCTATCGGCGCTGTGATGGCATCTTTAGACAAGAGTGGCAAAATCAAAAAGATGAAAGAGCCATTCAAAATTTATGTCAAAGCGCATAATAAGATTGGCAAGTATGTAGTTAATCTAACAGGAATAACTGAAGAAGTACTAGAAGCACAAGGCGTTTCATTTGCTCAAGCAATGGATGCTCTTAAAAAATATTGTGGTCTTAATTTCAAAAAAGCATCATTCATTACTTTTGGAAACCACGATATGAGAATCATTAGCCAATCCATTGTTTATAACTTCAATGCACCAAAAGAAATATGCTCACAAATTCAGAAAAATTACATCGACTATCAAGCTTTCATTGCCGAGTTTGTTAAGGATGAAAAAGGAAACCCATTAAGCCTTGTCCACAATTGTGAAAAGTTTAACGTTTCCGAAGCCGGCAAAGCGCACGAACCAGATATTGATGCTATAAATTTAGCGAATTTATATAATGCATTTTTAGAACATATAGATTTGGTGAAAGAAGAATATGTTAAATCATTAAAATTCTTAAACCATCTGCCTGGTCCAATTAGAAAAACAATTATGAAATTGTCTAATGGAGAAGATGTTACAAAAACTGATTTTGACAAATATGTTGAGGAGTACCTTCAATAATGGTGAAATATCCTAACGGTCAAAAATATAATTCACAACCAAAAAAAGAAAGAAAGACTTCTGTCGATATTTCTATTTCATCTGCAAATAGAGGTATGAGCCTTGAAGGTGATATCAATCTTTCTAATGAATATTATTTGAATCAGGGTGTTTGTCTAGTTACTAAAAGGCCAACTCCTATTAACATTGTCAAAGTTGATTACACTCACGGAGCGAAAATCACTAATGCATATTTTGAAAAGCAATCCACTACTGACTATAACGGATTGTATAAAGGGAGATATTTGGACTTTGAAGCTAAAAGCACTAAAAATAAAACAAGCTTTCCATTAGCAAATATCACCACACACCAAATTGAACATTTAAAACATGTAATAGAATTTGGAGGAATAGCATTCTTTATTATTGAATTCGCTACATTAGGAGAAACATACTTACTAGATGCTTCATTTGTCATTCACTATTATGAAAAGAAGGAGAGAAAATCTATCCCTTATGAAACATTTACTAAGGAGGGAATATTAATAAAAGTTGGTTATTCACCAAGACTTGCATATATAGATGCAGTTAATGAAAAATACTTTAACGAGAAGTAAATTCCTTGCAAATACCCTTTAATTTACAGGATTCGCACTTTGGAATCCTCGCGGTGCAATAATATCTTCCAAAATGAATAAGCTGATGATGTGATCTAATCCATCTAGATTCATCAATCAGTTTTTTTAATTTCATTTCAGTTTCTAACGGACCATCTTTTTCTAAAGTGAAACCCAGTCTTTTAGATATTCTTAAAATATGTGTATCTACTGGTAAATCAGGAATTTTGAAAATTTCTGCACGAATTACACCAGCTGTTTTATTGCCAACACCAGGAAGAGTTTGCAAAACCAATTTATCACTAGGAACAATCCCAGCAAACTCTCTATTCAAAGAACTAACAATTCCTTTTAGATTATTGGCCTTATTTTTCGACATGCCTATTGGTCTAATAATAAATTCTATATCTTCTATAGGTGCAGCATCTAGTTTTTCTAGAGAATCGTATTTGGAAAATAAAATACTTGTCACTTTATTAACGGATACATCTGTAGTTTGCGCAGAAAGCATAACCGCAATGACAAGTTCGTAATCTTTAGAATAATTAAGTTCACAATGAGCTTCAGGAAGAATTTCATCGAGATACTCTTCGAGAATTTCAATTTTATTTTGTTTCGTCATCAGTATCTAACCAAGGCGTTTTTGCAATTCGAATAGTTTCTTCTAAATTCTTATTCCAATCAGGAGTTATTGTTGTATGACCTTCGTTTTCTAAATCTTCTCTAGTTGCCCAAGCAAGCAAAATTTTGTCGACAGAACGAAGTGATTTTTTACCTTTAGAAATAGCTTCTTTAAGAGCGTTAATAATTGTTTCATCACTATAACCATAGGAAACCCACTCTCTAATTTTAGATACTTCGACTGGTGCTAATGGACGTCCTAAAAGTTCGTCAATTTTTTTAAAGATATTAGTCAGTTCTTCTTCGAGCTTTTGGGAGGAGTTTCTTTCTTCTTCTTTAGTCAAAGAAATTTGAAATTCGCGATATAGTTTTTGCTTTAATGGGTCTAATGTTGTAATTGTTTTATTTCCTTGAACAACATATTCCATAAATCCACGTGTTAATAGCTTGCCCAAAACATTATCCATTTCACTAGTGGAGAGGCTCATTTTCAAGGATAATAAATCAGCAGTAATAAAAGGATTACCACAACCAACAAGGTGATCAATCATAAATAAAGTTGCTAATTCATGCTCATTAATGTTTAGTTTTTTATAATTCTCTAATAATAGAAAACGGAAATCTATTGCTTCTGTAACCATAATGTTTTGCCTCGCTAATTAGTCTATCATTTCTATAAGCCAAGAAATAGAAAAATTATTAAATAAATTAATAAGTCTATCTTTATATAAAGGATTTGCCTTTTTTAAATCTTGAATAATCTTGTCTTTATTAAGCAAAGAAAGACAGTTTGATGTCTTATTTATAGCCTTAGTCAATTTACTATCAAGAGAAAAATCATAGGTAGCAGCAAAACGTAAGGCTCTAATAATTCTCAGTGGATCTTCCTTTAATCTTTTAACAGGATTGCCCACCATATTAATCGTTTTATTGTTTATAGATTGTCTACCATTCACATAATCAATCAAACAAAAAGAAGAATTTAAATACATAGCATTTAATGTAAAATCCCTGCGTTTTACATCTCTTTTTAATTTTTTTATAAACTTAACTTTTAAAGGATGGCGAGCGTCTTTATATCTTTTTTCTTTTCGCAAAGTAACAATATCAAACTTAGTAGAATTGAATTTTAATTTCACCGCACCTAGATGAGAAAAAGTATCATCAAATTTATAATCAGACAAAAACTCTTTCATTTGTTTTGGTGTCGCATTAGTAACAGCATCCATATCATTTATTTCAATTTCTAATAAATAGTCACGAACAGTTCCACCAACAAGCCACAATGAAAAACCGTTCTTTTTAAAAAGTTCAGATAGGTTTACATAATCAATTAGTTTGGTATTCATAATTTGATTATAATCAATAACAAAAAAAGAGACAAATAATGTCTCTTATTTCGCAAATAATTTTTGAAACTAATTAAGTTTATCTTTTAATATTTGAGCAGGTTTGAAAGTAATTGTTTTTGTTTCTTCAATAGTAATAATCTTATGAGTTTTAGGATCTGTACCATTTCTTGCTTGGCGAACTTTAGATTCAAAAACTCCAAAGTTTGTAATGTTTACTTCTTGGCCATTTAATAAAGCTTCAGCGATTAAATCAAATACTACATCAACAGAAGCTCTTGCCTCTTTCTTTGTTAAATGGGCTTGTTCTGCAACCAAATCAACGATATCGCGCTTGTTCAATTTCTTCATTAGTCGTTCTCCTATGTTACAATTGTAACACATTTAAATTTTACTAATAAGTTACTCTTTTTCTCTTAAAGGTCTTTGCATAATTAAAGAAACAACATCACTAGGTTTTCTATTATCATAGATAATAGAATATAAAGCATGATTAATTGGGCATTCAACACCCATAGATTTACATAAAGTTTCGATTACATCGATAGTTTTTAAACCTTCTACTGTGTTTGTGTTACAAGCGAGGAAGTTTGTCACACTATCATCCTTACCAATAGATAAACCAGCCTTAAAATTCCTTGAATGGAACGAATAGCATGTAACAACAAGGTCACCTAAACCAGTTAATCCAAGATAGGTTTCTTTTCTAGCGCCACACGCAACACCAAATCTTACAATTTCGGCCAAACCACGCGTACATAAAGCCGCTCTAGCATTATCGCCAAAATTTAAGCCTTCTAAAATTCCTGATGCAATAGCAATAGCGTTTTTCATAGCAGCGCCAATTTCAGAACCAATTTCATCATCGTTTGGATATACACGCAAATAAGAATTTGAGAATATCTTACTTACTTCAATTGCTAACTGTTTATCCAAAGAAACTGAACAAATACATGTTAAATCCCTAACAATTACTTCTTCTGCGTGGCTAGGGCCTAATAATGAAACAACTGGTTTCCTATATTTTTCAGGAATAATTTCACGAATAAGATTAGACATTGTTTTATCACTTATAGGATCAAAACCTTTTGCAGTGTTGATGAATAAATACTTTTTATTTAAATAGGGAATAATACTTTCTAATACGCTTCTCATAGCAATAGTAGGAACGCACAATAAGACCATATCAGCATCCGCTATTTCTGATAAATGAATAGTTGCTGTAATCTTTTCGGATAAAATTACATCTTCACCAAAATATTTAACATTTTTATGTAAGATGTTAATTTCATAGGCTTCTATTTGATAACGACAAAAAATAGTTACATCGTGACTATTATCAGTTAATACTTGTGCTAATGCTGTTCCCCAAGTTCCAGCACCAATAATAAAAGCTTTCATATTAATCCTTTCTCGACCTAAGAATAATATTTATCGGAGTTCCTTCAAAATTAAACGTTTCTCTTAATCTATTTTCGATATATCTTTCGTATGAAAAATGCATCCATTCAGGATTGTTTACAAAAAGAACAAATGTTGGAGGAGCAGATGCAACTTGTGTTGCGTACATAATCTTAAGACGCCCACCATTAAAGTTTGGTGCTTCATTCATCACTTGAGCATCTTGAATGACGTCGTTTAACAAGCCAGTCTTAACTCTAGTGTAATAAGCCTCATGAACCATTTCTAAAGTTTCAAAAATAGTGTTGATACGAGATTTTTTAAGCGCAGAAACAAAACATATAGGAGCATATTCTAAGAATTTGTATTCTTGTCTAATAATTTTAGTAAAATCGCTCATTGTGTTAGTTTCTTTATCGACAATATCCCATTTATTAACAACAATAATGATTGCTTTATGTAAATCTGTGGCATATTGAATGACGTGTTTATCTTGTTCAGTAATACCTTCATGACCATCGATAACTAATAAAACAATCTCGCTTCGTTCAATAGCTTTCAACGCTCTAATAGCGGAATACTTATCGATTGATTCATAAATTTTACCACGTTTCTTTAATCCAGCAGTATCAATGACTATATAGTTTTTATCATCTTTAGTGAAAGGTGTGTCGATTGAATCTCTAGTTGTGCCAGAAATATTAGAAACAATTACGCGTTCTTGATTTAAAATTGCATTAACTAAAGATGACTTACCAACATTAGGTCTTCCCACCATACAAAAAGTAATTTTATCTTCTTCTAGAGAATCGTCGTTTTTAGGAAGGTATTTGATAATTTCATTTAGCACATCACCAATGCCAATACCATGAGCGCCAGAAACCACTATTGGTTCGCCTAAGCCAAGTGAATAAAACTCTTGAGCGTCGGAGCTATGAGAACCTTCATCAATCTTATTTACTGCGAGAATTATAGGCTTTTTAACACGATAAAGCATTCTAGCAACCATTAAATCGTCACTAGTAACACCTAATTTCCCATCGGTCACATATACGATAACATCAGCCTCATCAATTGCGATTTGAACTTGAGTTCTTATTTGTTCTTGGAATGGGGTGTTTTCCATTTCAATACCACCAGTATCAATTAAAGAGAACTTATGACCTAACCATTCACATGGGGCGTAAAGTCTATCTCTTGTGATACCTCTTTCATCGTCAACAATCGCATGTCTTTCTCCAACCATACGATTAAAAATCGTTGATTTACCAACGTTAGGAGATCCAACAATAGCAACTATTCCTTTTGGCATTATTATTCTCCAATTTTCTCATCGATAATTCTAATAACTTCATTGACAACTTCATCAATAGAAAGATTAGAGGTATCTAATTCAAAAGAATCTTCAGCGGGTTTCAAAGGAGCAAATTCACGATGTGAATCGATGTAATCTCTCTTTTTAACATCTGCGACAATATCTTCGTATGTGCAAGGGATACCTTTTTCAGTATTTTCTTTAAATCTTCTTTTTGCTCTAGTTTCCACTGATGCGATTTGGAAAATTTTAACTTCAGCATTAGGAAGAACATATGTTCCAATATCTCTACCATCCATAATGACGGATGAGGTTTCCGCCATTGCTCTTTGTTGATCAACTAATGCAAGGCGGATATCTTTGTAAGAAGCAATATAACTAACATTGCCAGAAACATTAGGCATTCTAATTTCTTTAGTAATATCAATACCATTGCATAAAACAATGTTATTTGGTTTTAATTCAATTTTAACGTCAGGAATAACAGCACAACATGCATCTTTATTTTGACAATCTAAACCTTGAGATAAGCAATACCAAGTAAAAGCACGATACATAGCGCCCGTATCAATATATGTGTATCCTTTAATCTTTGCTACTAATTTAGCAATAGTTGATTTGCCAGCAGCGGCTGGTCCATCGATAGCAACAGCAATTTTTCTCATATTATTTACCCCCAAATGCTTTAATACCTAAAATAACAATGACAGTAATCACAGCAACAGAAATTGCCGCAATAATAGCAATCATTTTAATCTTTTTCTTCTTCCACTCTGAAGTAATCTCAACCTTATTAGTTTCTTCAGCTTTGCCCATAACGTCTTCTAAAGACAAGGTATTTGTCGTATGAATTTGACTAGAAGAACGTTTAGGTTTATTAGCCTCAGCTGGAGCTTTAGATTCATTTTTTGTGAAAGAATCACGATAATCTTTATATTTATCTATTCTTGTTTCTGCCATACTAATTTATTTTAATAAATTTTAAACTCTATTGATAGACAAATTATGATTTTTATAAAAGTTTTTATCTTTATTGAAAAAAGAAAATTAAGACTTTATAATCAAAGCATACAATTAGGAGGAACTATCGATGGCAAAGAAAAAAATTACAATCGATAAAACAGTCTGCATTGGTTGTGGCTGCTGTGCAGGTACATATCCAGAAGACATTCAAATCGGTGATGACGGTTTAGCAGAAGTCATCAACGGTGTCGCTGAAGAAGATGCAGCAAGTGTCTGCCCTGTTGGTGCAATTTCCGTAGAGGAATAACTTATATGAAAAACTAGGCTTGAATTATCGCCTAGTTTTTTTGTGCTTCAATTTTGTCAATTACTCTATGTAATCTCTTGTAGAGGATCATTGTCACTATCACTACTATTACATCTTTGAGTGCATTAAACGGTAAAACCGCAAATAGCATGAAAGGCCATGTTAATGAGGTGATATTTTTATTTATAGACTGACATGCGCTTAGCAAAAACTCTTTAGACATACCAACTATAGAAGTGTAAACATTTAAAACAACAAATGTTGTCACAATACATGAGAACACAATTTGAAAAAGGGTTCCTATAGCGAAACCAACAAGCGCAGATTTAATGTTTTTTCTTTTCTTGTAAATAAGAGTGGCTGGAAGAATAAAAATTAAAGAATAAAAGAAATCAACAAATTCTCCGATTCCAAAAGTTATAGTCATAGGAAGTTTCACTAACGTTTTTACAATAAGAATAAAAATCGCAGAAACAGGTCCATAAGCAAAACCTGCAATAAATACAGGTATCTCATCAAAGTGTAATTTAAGAAAATCAGGGAATATAGGCAACGATAAATTAAAGAATGGAACAACGTATAAAATGATAGAAATTGCTGCAAAAACCCCACTTCTTGCAAGTATTTTTGCATTTACTTTTTTGTCAGGACTACTTGTTTTTGCGTACTTGAAAACAAAGACTAATAAGATAATAGCCATGCAAATTGCAAATACAAGTGCATCTGGTTTTGACATTAAAAAAGCCCTCCAAAACATACAGGGCCTCATAAAAAATCCTTCTATCATCCAGACTCTTACTGTCGCCACTTGAATTTCACAAGTTCCTGCCATTTGGCTCGCGGGGTATACCGCCGGTCACGCTAAACGTTGCCCTGAAGTGTAATCATTATATAATCTAATCTTTTTAAAGAGTAGATTTTTTTATTTCAGAATAATCTCTAGGATATTTTTTGTTTGTTTCCTTTTCTTTAATTATATAAATAATAGAACGCGATTCTCCACATTCTGGAAGTGTATCAACATACATCTTTTGTAATCTACAACCCAATTTTTTCATTGCGTTGTTAGATAAATTTAGTTCTCCTTCTACTCCTGGACCTTTCATAGCTATAAAAGTGCCACCAACTTTAAGCATAGGAATAATTAATTCAAGCAAGATTGGCAATGCCGCCACCGCTCTTGCATATGCAAAATCAAATTGTTCTCTATGTGACTTAGCGAAATCTTCTGCACGTGATGTCACACACTTTAAACCTAAATTATTAGCTTTTGAATATTCAGATAAGTAATCGATTTTTTTCTTAGTTGAATCAAGCAGAGTAATATCACTTGTAGGTTGTAAAATCTTTAAAACAACACCAGGAAAACCCGCTCCAGTTCCAACATCAATAACTTTCTTATTAGACAAATCTAAATCGAATAATCCTAAAGCGCTATCCAATATCATTTTTTCCCAAAACGATTCTATATCTTTAATCGCGGTAAGATTAAATTTCTCATTAGTAATCAACGTCATTTCCATGAACTTTTCTAATTGTTCAAGTTGTGAAGTAGAAACGTTGATGTCTCTAGATAAAAGAAAATCTTTAACGGTTTGTTTATTCATGATTCCAGTGTTTCCTTACATTAAAAATTAAAATAGAAATATCACTTGGATCAACACCTGCAATACGAGATGCTTGTCCAATTGTTAAAGGCCTTATTTTATCGAGTTTTTGTCTAGCTTCTAACGCTAAACCATTCATATTTAGGTAATCAAAAGAATCAGGAATACGCATTTCTTCAATCTTTGCCATATTCTGTGCTTCTTTAATTTGCTTAGTAATATAGCCTTCATATTTAGCGATTACTTCGACTTCATATATGCCAGATTCATCTAAATCAATATCTTTTAATTCAGGAATAAACTCTTTAACTTTTAAGAAAGTGACACCTGATCTTTTTAATAAATCAATGGCAAGAACGCCACCTCTAAGTTCATCAAAGCCTAAAGATTTGAGATATTCTTCAATTTCAGGTCGTTTTCCTAAATAAGTACGACCCAATATTTCAACAGCTTTATTAATATTTTCACGTTTAGAAATAAACTTTTGATATCTTTCATCTGAGATTAAGCCAACATCATGGCCAATGTCAGTTAAACGAAGATCAGCATTATCATGTCTCATAAGCAAACGAAACTCCGCTCTTGAAGACATTAATCTATAAGGCTCTTCTGTTCCTTTAGTTACTAAATCATCAATCATAACACCAATATATGATTGGTCTCTTCTTAAAATCAATGGAGATTTGCCTTCGATTTTTAGACAAGCATTAATACCTGCAAGTAATCCTAAACCAGCTGCTTCCTCATATCCTGATGTACCACAAATTTGTCCACCGATATATAAACCAGGCCACTTTTTAATTTCCAAAGTAGGACCATATTCTTCAGTTCTAATAGCGTCATATTCAATCGCATAAGCATACTTTAGAAAAACTGCGTTTTCAAAGCCAGGTAAAGAACGAACCATTTCTTCTTGTACTTCAACAGGCATTGAAGTAGAAAAACCTTGGATATAAATAGAATCGGTGTAACGAGATTCAGGTTCAAGGAATAATTGATGTTTTTCTTTATCTGCAAAAGTAACAATTTTACTTTCAATAGAAGGGCAATATCTAGGACCAACACCAACGATTTGACCAGAGAAAATAGCAGATTCATTCAAGTGTTCACGAATAATCTCATGAGTTTTTGGTGTAGTGTAAATTAAATAGCAAGGAATTTGTTCTTCAACTGGAATAAATTCATTAGTTTCAAAAGAAAAACCTAAATGGCCAAGAGTGCCTGGTTGAATGGAAGCTTTTGAAAAATCAATTGAGTCTTTTTTAATTCTAGGAGGTGTGCCAGTCTTAAGTCTAAAGATTTGAATTCCCATAGATTTTAAGAAAGGTGATAAACCTAAAGAAGGCTTTTCACCATCAGGTCCTTCATTTTTAACTTCTTTTCCACGGAAGATTTGACTTTCCATATAAGTGCCAGTCGTCAAAATAACAGCTTTGCAGGTGATTTCTTCTCCATCACTCATAATTACACCAAAAACATGTGAATCATCCCTCAAAAGCCCTATAACCATGCCTTCTTTAACAGTGAGATGTTCAGTATTTAACGCTAAATTTTGTAAATATTCAGGATATTCTAATTTATCTTGTTGTGCTCTTAAACATTGAACGCCTGGCCCTTTGCCTGTATTGAGCATTTTCATTTGCAAATAATGATGATCGGCTGCTTTGCCCATCATTCCACCTAATGCATCTATTTCACGAACAACAATGCCTTTTGCAGAACCACCAATTGATGGGTTGCATGGCATATTGCCCATTTTCTTTATATTTAAAGATATTAATAAGGTCTCATGACCCATGTGTGCAGAAGCAAAAGCTGCTTCTAAGCCCGCATGACCACCACCGACAACAATAACATCGTAACTAGACATACTAGCCTACACTTCCTTCCATATCCATTTTAATAAGTTGATTAAGTTCAACAGCATATTCCATTGGAAGTTCTCTAGAGAATGGTTCGATAAATCCCATAATAATCATTTGAGTTGCTTCTTTTTCATTAATGCCACGAGACATCAAATAAAAAAGTTGTTCCTCGGAAATTTTAGAAACAGTTGCTTCATGTTCGATATATGAAGTGTTGTTTCTAACTTCATTAGTTGGAATAGTATCGCTCTTTGAAAGATTGTCGAGAATTAAAGTGTCACATTCAACATGGCTTCTACAGTTTGTCGCTTCTTTCTCGTGGCGAACAGTTCCACGATAATTAGCAACACCACCATTTTTAACAATAGACTTAGAAATTATTGTTGATGTGGTATTAGGAGCTTTGTGAATCATTCTAGCTCCAGCATCTTGGAATTGTCCCTTTCCTGCAACAGCGATTGAGATACAAGTTCCTTTAGCACCTTCTCCAGCCAAAATACAAGCTGGATATTTCATGTTTGTTTGTGATCCGACGTTACCATCAATCCATTCCATACTTGCGCCCTTAAAACAAACCGCCCTTTTTGTAACTAAATTAACAATATTAGTAGACCAGTTTTGAACTGTTGAATATCTACATTTGCCACCATCTAGGACAATAATTTCAACGACAGCAGCATGCAAAGATTCTTTTGAATATGTAGGTGCTGTGCAACCTTCCACATAGTGGACATCAGCGCCTTCATCGACAATTATCAATGTTCTTTCAAACTGTCCGGACTTTTCGTTATTGATTCTAAAGTAGCTTTGTAAAGGCTTATCTAAATGTACGCCTTTTGGAACATAAATAAATGAACCACCAGACCACACCGCACCATTTAATGCTGAAAATTTATTATCAGCCATAGGCACAACAGTACCAAAAAATTTCTTAAACAAGTCAGGATATAACTTTAATGCCATGTCTGTAGATAAAAAGATAACACCTTTATCCTCAATTTCTTTAAGCATATTATGATAAACAACTTCGGATTCATATTGAGTTGAAACGCCAGATAAATACTTTTGTTCAGCTTCAGGAATACCTAATTTAGTAAAAGTATTTTTAATAGTTTCAGGAACATCGTCCCAGTTTTGAACTTCCTTTTTACTAGGACGAGTAAAATATGTATAAGAATCAAAATCCAAATACGAAAGATCTGGACCAAATTTTGGAAGTGGCATAGCTTTAAACATCTTTAAAGCTTTAAGCCTAAACTCAAGCATCCATTCAGGTTCATTTTTTAAACGAGAAATTTCTCTGACAACAGCTTCGTTAATACCTACGTCAGTTTTTAAAACAGAGACGTCTTCATCTTTAAAACCATATTTATAATCTTCTTGGAATTTAATATCTTTTTCAGACATACTATTTATCCTTTAATATTTCATCTGCAGCATTCCAACCAATGGTTGCGCATCTAATTCTTGCAGCTTGTTTTGATGTATTAATAAATACAACAGCTTCATCAAGTATCGCTTCATCAAATGGTTCTTCATGAATCATATGATGATATTGTTCAATTGTATATTTTGCTTCTTCGACTTTTTTGCCTCTTAACAAATCGCACATAATGTCAGTAGAAGCAGTTGATATTGTACATGCAACACCATCAAAACAGGCGTCGATAACAACACCATTTTCAACTTTTAAGAAGATATCTAAATCATCAATACAGTTATCTGAATGCATATGAACTTTTTCAAACTTTTCAGAATCCGGTTGATGTTTATTTTGAGGGTTTGAATAGTGATCCATAATGATTTGTCTCATCATATCGTTAGTTAAAGAAATAGGCATCTAGAATATCTCCTCCATTAATAAGAGCATCGATAAAAATATCTATCTCTTCTTTTGTTGTATATAGATAAGTGGACATACGGCATGTAGCGTTAGTACCTAAGAAATTATCGAATATCTTTGCACAATGTTGTCCACTTCTAACCGCAATACCTTTTGAATTTAATAAGGTGGCTTCATCTTGAGCAAAAATGCCCTTGATGTTAAACGTCAAAATACCACCATCAGTATCTTTGTTATAAATGATTACTTTATCTTCTTTTTGAAGCTTTGAAATTGCGTATCTAATTAGTTCAGAATCATGTTCACGAATATTGTCAATTCCAATAGATTCAATAAACTCAATTGCGGCTTTAAACCCCATAATTCCTGAGAGGTTTTGAGTTCCGCTTTCAAATTTAGCTGGTGGGTTAAGAAATTCAATGTTTCCACACATATCGAATTTGGCGTTCATTCCGCCTCCAGTGAGAAATGGATCCATCTTATCTAATAAATCGTATTTTCCAATTAAACACCCTATACCAGTTGGGCCACACATCTTGTGAGCTGAAAATGCTAAAAAGTCGATGTCCCAATCTTTAAAATCAGTTTTAATATGAGGAACAGATTGAGCGCCATCAACAGCAATCAAAGCGCCAACTTTATGAACCACTTTAGCAATTGCTTTTATACCGCAAGACATGCCTAAGACATTGCCCACATGAGCAATAGAAACAATTTTTGTTTTATTTGATAGGGATTTTGCAACGTTTTCTGCTGTAATAAGCCCATTTTTTTCTAATGGAATAAATTTAACAACTGCACCAGTCATTTCAGCAGCTTTATACCAAGGTAAAACATTAGAAGCGTGTTCAGCTTCACTAATTAATATTTCATCGCCTGGTTGAAGATATTTAATTCCATATCCCCAAGCTAACAAATTGATGGACATAGTATCACCGCTTGTAAAAACAACTTCATTTTTTTCACAGTTAACAAAACGAGCAATGGTAGTTCTGGCTTTATCAACTTCGACATCCATATTATATAAAAGATCATAATCGCCACGATGTGAGTTGGCGGTCATTTCCGTATAATATCTATCCATTGCATCAATAACACATTGTGGTTTAAATGTCGTAGAGCAATTATCTAGGTAAACTAAAGGCTTACCTTGCATTGTTTTATTGCTATTTAACATTGGGAATTGTTCACGAATTTTATATACATCGTACATGTTACATTCTCCCCTCAATTAAGTTCGAAATTTCTTCTTTAATTTGTTCGTCGCTAAAACCATTCATAATAGGTTTCAAGTAACCATAAGTGATAAGTTTTTTAGCTTCAGATTCTGTTAAACCACGTGAAGTTAAATAGAACAAATGGTCATCATTAATTTTTCCAACAACTGCTCCATGGCTAGCTTCGATATCATGTTCATCAATTCTTAAAATAGGTTTAGCGATTGCTTTACTCAATGGATCAAATTCCATGATTTTGGCATTTTGTCTAGTTTTTGATTTATGGCATCCATTTAAAATATAGGAAACGCCAGAAAATATTAATCTAGCGGTATCCTTACAAACACCATAATTGTCACTTACTGCATAAGTACTACATTTATTATGATATATAGATACTTCGAATTCTTTATCATCTTCTTTGGAAGTAAGGGAAGCTAAATGCCAATACGCGCTAGCATTTTCTTCATTTAAATTAATTTCAATTTTTGCCTTTTCTTTTCCGAATGAAAAGTCTGCGAAATAAACATTAAGAAAAGCATTAGATTTTAAGTTAAAGACTAAATTTAATTTATCTAAATTTTCTTTTGCAAGGATTGATAATGTAACATTGACGTTTTGATCTAGTTCGAAAGCGACATTTGTGTTGCATTCAATTTTTGTAATTAAAATATTTACATCTTTATTAATAATAATTTTTCGATTATTCAAATTAATCAAATCTAAAAGAACGCTATTGTTAGTGTTAATTAAATTTAAATTATCTTGGTTAATCAAAAGACGTTCCATTATTTAATAGATTCCTTTACAGCACAGGTGCCGATTGAAACAGTATTCATAGAAGGATCTTCTTTTGCTATTTCAATTCCAAGTTCGGTTTTAATAAATTCATAACCAGTTGTGTCAATACGTTTAATAGTTTCTGGACTACCATCGATAACAACTCTACCATTAATCATAACAACAGCTCTTGTAGGTTTGATTAAATCATATAATCTAGCGTAGTGAGAGATGACTAAAAAGCCTCTACCTTTCGCTTGTTCTTCTTTGATAACATCGGCAACAATTTGCATCGCATCAACATCTAAGCCAGAATCGATTTCATCAAGCATAGCGATATTAGGTTCAAATAAAATCATTTGAAGAATTTCGTTCCTCTTCTTTTCACCGCCTGAGAAACCTTCGTTCAGAGAACGAGTTGCTAAATCAAAGGGCATTTTAACATCCTTAGTAGCTTTATCTAAAATTTTATAAAAATTGTAAGTAGAAATAGGTTTTTCCCTACGTGCATTTACAGCAGCACGTAAAAAGTCTGAGTTAATGACGCCAGGAACTTCACTAGGGTTTTGCACAGCTAAAAATATACCCGCTCTTGCTCTAGTGTCTGTGGTCATATTGAGTAGGTTAACTCCATCCAATTCAATTGTGCCTTGTGTAACCCTGTATTTTGGATGACCCATAATGACATTTAGTAAAGTTGACTTACCATGTCCATTAGGCCCTAATAATGCAATTGTCTCGCCTTCATTAATAATGAGATCAACGCCTTTTAAAATTTCTTTTCCTTCTACTTCAGCGTGTAGATTCTTGATAGTTAATTTTGCCATGCTAATTACCTCAAACCGCAATAATTTTACTACACAAAAAAATAATGGCAAATAATACGATAATTTTTCTTAAAATAGGGTATCACTCATATGTACACACATACTATTTTTAAAGAATAAATAAGAATATTGTTGATTTCATATTTAATAATATTTAAAATATTAAACGCGTATTTACAGAAAAGGAGAGTATTTCCAAATGAAAAAAAGTAAACTTACCCTCGGATTAGTTACTAGTTTCATCGCTGCTACAGCATTAGCTGCTTGTGGTTCCAAATCTTCTTCGAGCAAAGAATATTTGGTAACATTCAACGGCTATGATGGCAAGTCATACAACCTCGTTACTGACGAAGTTTATGCACAATATCGCCACTCTAATTCAGGCATATCACAATTTAAAGATCAAATTCTTGAAGTTATGATTAGAAATGAATTTAGTAAGAGCGAAAGCGAGAAATCTATTGAAACCGAGAAAGAGCTCGGCACAATTCAAACCGAAGCAAAAAACGATGTTAAGTCCCAAAAGACAACCGCTAAGGAAAACGCTAAAACTAACGGAACATCATACAAAAAAGAATTCCAAGCAATTCTAGACTCCAATGGTGTCGAAGACGAAGATGAACTCTATCAATTGTTTGTCTATCAAAAAGAAAAAGAACAAATCGAAGATGGTTTCTATGACAAGTTCGAAGATGTTCTTAGACAAGAATACCTTGGCGTTAATGCTGATGGTACAGCAGTTGCACCACAAGCTGGATACAACGGTGTTATCACAAGCAAGCTTCCATACCACATCCGTCACATCTTAGTAAAGGTCGAAGATGGCGGAAGCAACTACTCCACAGGTACAATCACTAAAGATCAAGCTAAGAGACTTTATGATATTGTCTCAGCCTTAGCTGATGGTGTTCAATCTTTCGGTCAAATTGCTTTAACAAGTTCAGATGATGGCAGCAAATCAAAATATGGCGACGTTGGTATCATGACAAACAATGCATCTGCAGAAGGTAACCTCGGAATGGTTAAAGAATTCCAATTAGGTTTATATGCATATGATGCAATCTTCAACAAAGCAAACGAAAACAAGAGCGAAGCTGTTAAAGAAGGCTTGGGTATCTCTGATGCATTAGCAACAAAATTAGCTAGTACTAACTACGCAGTTGGTACAGATGCTTCTGGCGCTATTGCAGGTTTAACAGAAGTTCCTTACAGTGTCTTTGAAGATTTAAATACTTACCAAGACACAACAAAAGATGAAACAGGTCACGAATTAGCTAACGGTAACTCCGCTATCTACCCACGTAACATTCTCTGGAACAAATACCTCAACCATCACAACATCTTTGTTATTACAAATACTGCTAGAACAGCTGGCACAATCTCTGCTGATGGCAAAACAATTTCAGAAGATGTCAACGCATTAGATTATGCAAACACAATTGAAGTTCCATCAGCTGTTGAAGGCAAACCTGGATTCAGAACTTTCAAAGAAGCAGGATTAAGCGATTCCGAAACTAAGAAAGTTTTAACTGATGAACAAGGACGTGTTATCGTCGGTGTTCGTTCTGAATTTGGTATTCACTTCATGATTATCCAAAAATCAATCTTTGACTACGATAATGAAGAAGTTTCATTAGAAGAATACTACACAACATTAACTCCAAATAAAGATGGCTATCCAAAAGATAGTGCTGGCAATGCAAAGCTCACATATGTCAACTATATCAATACTAAAGATCAATCAGAATTAAGCTCACGTGCTGATGAAGTTAAATCCGCTATTAAGAGCTTCGATACAACATATGAATATCGTTTGTTCGAATACTTACTCGAACAAAATAAAGATAGCTTCACATGGAAAGAAGACGCTGATGGCACAACATTAAAAGATAATATCTTAGACTACATCAAGCTCCAAAGAGAACTTAATGATTACAATCAAGAAAAAGGTATCGGTCTTGCATGGGATACATACTTCGAAATGATCGAACAACAAAACTATGAACGTGTAACTAACGCTCAACGTATCGTTCCTGAAGGCTGTGTTATCGGATTCAAGAAAGGTGCTGATTTCAACAAAGATGCTTACGAAAAAGGAGGAGCATGTTACTATGGCAAATAAAAAATTTAACAGGTTAACACTCTTAGCTTTATTAGCAGGCTTTGGCTTAACTGCTTGTAGCAGTGAAGTCTTTGCAAAACCATCTGACTATGATGATCCAATCATTCAAGTCGCTGGTGATGACATCTACAATAACATTATGAGCGTCGTCTATGATGGCATTCACGAAGGTACATTAGCTTCTGATGTTTTAGACGAGGTTCTATATCAATACTCCGTTTCTGTTTTTGGTAGATATAACAAAGTTTCTTCTCCTAAACACAATGAATTAGCCAAAGAAACAACTTTAAAAGAAGCAGTCAAATCTGCTAAAGGTGACAAAACTGTCGCTAACAAGTTCATTAAAGAACACAAAGCATACTGGGATACAGACGCAAAAGGTAACCGTGTCTTAGACGGACGCAGTGAAGATGTTGCGTCTGATACAGAAATTGCACGTTTAATTTCTAAATGGGATTCCATCGAAGATAGAATCGCTGAAAAATTATACGCATCAATCAAAGGTGGTTCTTATTCCTACAGAAATGAATTTTCAGAAAAACAATTCTTAGTGTCATTAAGAACTTCTATGAAGAAAGTTGCTGATTACAAAGACCCAACTACTGTTGTCTATGAACCACAACTTCTCTTACCATCAGTCGAAGAAAAAGATGTGTTTGACAACTTCTTACATCGTGATAACTACCAACCAAATGCTGGTTTAGATCAAGATGAATCAAGTAACAAACTCACTTACATCGAAGATGAAATCATTCCACAAATTTATCGTACTCTTTTAACAGAACAATATTTGTTAGATGAAACATATAACACACTCGGACGTTCATACGCACGTAAAGTTAATATCTTATCTATTACAAATAACGATAACTATCCAAAAGCAGCTCCATACTTAATGAACTACTTTGTTGATAGCTACATCAACGCCGGCGAAGAAATTACTCTTGATACATTCAAAGCAGTTTCCAACGCTTGGAAAGGTGTTGATATTGTTGCAGATTCATTAGAAGAAACATTACTCAAAAATAGTAAAGGTTTCGAATATGACGCAACATTAGGTTACTACAAGGGTACTGAATACGGTGATATGATGGATGACTTCGCAAAGATTTCTAGCGATCCATTATTAACAGATACTTCTATCGAATCCGATTTCACAAATTCTGGTAACTACTCTGTTGAAACAGGTAAGAAGATCAAAGCAGATAACATTCGTTTAAAAGACTTTGTCACAAACGGATGGTACATCAAAAACGGTGGATTAAGCGAATTCACAACATTCAGAGAACGTTTATTCAACATCGGTGTTTCAAACGCATTAGATAACGCTGAAGTCAAAGATCGTATTACTGATACAGGTTATGATGCATCAGTTGACTTTAACCAATATGTCGCAAAGATCAATGGTAAGTTTTACTTAAAAGCATCTTCATCTGAACAAGGCCAAGATGGCAGCGATATCTTATTCTATAACGCTGACAGCAAGACATATTACATTGTCCAAATCGAAGAAGCAGTTTCTTCCACAAAATTATCCAAAACAAGTGATAAGAACTACGCTCACATCAAAGGTCAAGATGGTGAAAAGTTCATGGAAGATACAGTTAACGAAGTTAACAAAGTTGTCTCTGATAACGATTCTTACAACACATTAGCTAAGAAGCACTGGTTAGAAGAAATGAACCTTGAATATCATGATGATGTCATCTACGATTACTTCAAGACAAACTTCCCAGAATTATTCGAAGACTAATTGGTTCTCTTCATTCCTATGGGGATTTATGGGGATTTGAGTGAAAAATCACATTAAATATCTCTTCATTCCTATGGGGAGGAACAACATAACAAATAAGGACTAAGGACCTCAAAATCCTTAGTCTTTTTGGTTCCTGTTAA
>JAZRZI010000031.1:0-11018 GCA_045601325.1 Bacilli bacterium | reverse complement strand
ATGGTGACCCTGACGGGATTCGAACCCGTGAATGTCGCCTTGAGAGGGCGATGAGTTAAGCCACTTCTCCACAGGGCCAGCCTATGAATTATAACACAGGCGATTACTTTTTAAATAAGGAAATAACTGCGTCCATTCTCTTTTGGCATTTTTCCTTACCTAAAATAGTCATAACCCAGTATGGGTTTGGGCATGTCCTTCTACCAGTTAATGTGACACGTAATAATTCCGCAACATCACCAACTGTACCTTTGTACATACCAGGATTGTTTTTGAAAGTTTTGCCATTAGGAGCATAGCCTAATTGTTCAGCAATTTCTTTCATATTAGCAAACCAAGAATGTTCGTCTTGATTGATGTTTAAACCATCTCTTAAATTGGAAATAACTTCCATTAAAGTACAAGCGTCGAACTTCTCTTGGAATTCATATCCCTTTTCTTTTATTTCTTTTTCGAAAATGTCGTCATAGAAGAAACCTATAACATCAAGCATATTTCCAAATTTCTCGTAATCTTTACGTGGATTTTCTTTTTCTCTTTCGATGTTGAGAATAGATTTAAAATATTCAAAATCACGATTGATGATTTCTGCAAGTTCAGGCTTATACTCATTAGCATATGCTAATGCTTTAGCGGAAATTTCTTCCTTGTTCATCTTTCCTAAAATTTCTCTAGCAAAGAATAAAACTTTTCCTAAATCGAATAAAGCACCCTCGTTATTCATCTTATCAAACGAGAATATGAAATCTTCCATATGCTCAAATTTATTATTTAAAATCCATTCTTCAAAGTTGGAATTAGCAATGGTCATCAAATACATTGTTAATGATACAGGTGGGAAACCATCGCCGATAAAGAAACTGACAGCAGCTTCACTATCTAAACGTTTAGAAAGTTTACGTTTATGGCCATTATCATCAAGTTTCATAATAACAGGAAGATGAGCGTATCTAGGAGATTTCCATCCTAATTGTTCAAATAATTCAACATGAATTGGTAATGAAGCAATCCATTCTTCACCACGAATGACTGTTGTTGTTCTCATAAAGTGATCATCACAAGCGTGGGCGAAGTGATATGTTGGTAAACCATCGCTCTTTAAAATAACGATATCTTGGTCATTTTGAGCAATTTCAAAATCGCCACGAATCAAATCGTGAACTTTAATTTTATTATTGTGATTTCCTTTGCTTCTAAAACGAATTACGTATTTTTCGCCATTTTTAATTTTTGCAGCAGCTTCATCGTTAGTTAAAAATGCACATTTAGCGTATTCGCCATAATAGCCAGGATTCTCTTTTTTGGCTTCTTGAACTTTTCTTATTACGTCGATATCTTCTGGTGAACAAAAGCAAGGGTATGCTTTGCCTTGTTCAATTAAAGATTTAATAACGATTTTATAAATACCAGCACGTTTAGATTGAATATAAGGACCATAGCTACCTTCTTCATGATCGCCATAGTATCCTTCATCAGGAACAATGCCAAAGATATTTAATTGATCTAATAATTGTTTTCCAGAGCCTTGAATTTCTCTTTTTGTATCTGTGTCTTCTAGCCTAACATAGAAAACACCATCTGTTTGTGTAGCAACCTTTCTGCAAATTAATGCAGTAAATAAAGATCCAGTATGTAAGAAACCTGTTGGCGAAGGTGCAAAACGAGTAACCTCTGCTCCTTCTTTTAAGTTTCTTTCAGGATAACGTTTTTCTAAATCCTCAACTGTTTCATGTACCTCAGGAAATATGAGGTTTGCAAGTTCTTTGTTAGTAATCATTTTTCTTACGTATTATTCAGTTAAGCCTAGTTTGATGACTGAATAACTTTCTCCTTTCTAGGCTATAATGTATATGCTGTGTACCTGTCTCATTTTTTTGCCACTCGATGGCTTGGAGGTTTTTCAGGACACGGCTTTTTACTACCATCGTTAATAAGTTAAGTAACGCTTAGACGTTTCATCAATTCGCGTTTATACGAATGTAAGAAGTCCGTGCATTAACAGCAACTCACTAAGGAGGTGATTTTATGTATGTAATTGGAATTGATATATCCAAATACAAACATGACTGTGCCATTCTAGATGAAGACACAGGAGTTATCGTTAGAGAAGTGTTCTCTTTGATAACACAAGAGCTGGATTTAACCAGTTCTTAGCAGTTCTGAAGACTTTAGATCCTAATGTAAAGAAAAAGATAGGATTTGAATCTACAGGACATTACCAGGACAATCTTAAGATTTTCCTAGCAAATGAAGGTCTTGATTTTATGGAGCTTAATGCCTTATTGGTCCATAAATTTAAGTCCTCGCAAACACTCAGAGGCGTAAAGACTGACAAGACCGACGCAATTTTGATTGCAACTTATCTTTCGAAGGTAGAATTTAAACCCTATCCGAAAATAGTATACAACATTCTTGCACTTCGTTCTCTATGCAAACGACATTTTGATCTCGTTAACGAAAGAACGAAATATTTAATAAGAATAACCAATTTCTTAGACAGAACATTCCCTGAACTTAAGAAATTCCTTAAAGGAAACATCAAGAGTTATACAATGATGTTCTTACTTCATAATTATGGAATTCCTAGCAAAATTGCTAACATGAACACCCAATCTTATGATCTATTAAGAAAAACATCACACGGAAAGTTTTCTGTAGCAAAATTCACTCAATTAAAGGAATTAGCTAAGAATACGATTGGTTTTTCTTATGAAAGCGATATTTTTGAAATCAATTCTTTACTTAGAATTTATGATTCAATTCAAGAAGAGATTTCTTTGGTAGAAAACGAGATATCTACCCATATGTCAAAGATCAAATCCAAGATTCCTACTATTAGAAGGATTGGAGAAGTGTCTGCAGCAACAATAATTGCACAGCTTGAGGACATTTCTCGTTTTAATTCACCTGACGCAATATTAGCTTTCGCCGGTCTTGATTCAAGACTTTATCAATCAGGTACCCAAGAGTTCAAAGGTAGAATGAACAAGAAGGGCTCGGTAACTCTGCATAGAGTCCTCATGAACTGCGCAGAATCAGTAATTTGTGACAATCCAGTTTTTTACAATTATTATCGTAAGAAACGAGACGAAGGTAAGGCTCACCGTGTTGCTTTGTCACATGTAGCAAGGAAACTTGTGAGACTCATTTATAAGCTAGAAACCGAACAAATCGATTTCGACTTATCATTAGTTAAATAAGGCATAACTATTGATAGTTTTTAAAAAGTTCAATATTTTGAGCTGTTTTTAGCATACCCTTTATTTTTCTCTTGACTTATTAATAGTTAAAACCTCTAAAATCTTCTTTGAAATTATATTGCAACTTTAATTTCTTTTGTTATAATAAATAACGCTATCGTTAAACGATGCAGGTGTAGTTCAGTGGTAGAACGTAACCTTGCCAAGGTTAATATGCGGGTCCGATTCCCGTCACTTGCTCCAGATGAATGTTAAGACTCTTCGGAGTCTTTTTTTCTATCTTCTTCAAGCGCAATAGCATTTTCATCTAAAGATCTTTCTTTCTCCTTTTCTTGATTTGCGTCATCATTCATATCAATTTTTTTGAATGAATATGAAGCTAATTGAATAGATGTTTCACGGAACACAGGTTCAAATTCATCCGCAAGAGCTTCCATATTCGACCAATAAAATGGAAGGAAAAATATTAATAAAAATAAACAAATGGTTTCGCTTATAACCGCAGCGTGGTAACTATCAAGGCCAAGCGAATTGCAAATCAATACAGAAGCAATTCCACCACCTAGCATAATAGGAAGAAACGGCCAATTGAGCGCCCAAAAGTGTTTTCTATAAATAGGTTTATTATTTTTTAATGTGACATCGAGAGTCTTATCGACAAATCTAAAATATAAATCCTTATAAAATAATTTAGTGTAAATACTAATAGATCTATAGAAAACAAAATACATAAAACTAGTAATCATAACAACCGAAGTAACACAATCAGAAATAAAGACGAAATCATAGATTAGATAATCGCCGATAGCTAATAAATCCTCCAAAGTAGCGGTTGTTTCAAAGCCTTCATATAAAACTGATTGCACCAATTCTTTAAAAGTTACTATAAACTCATCATATGCATTAGGATGTCCGTATCTAAGAATAAGATACTCAATTGCGATGATAACAAGATAAGATAATAAAGCGATTAATAACGCTTTTAAAAATGACTTTAAAACCTTGTAGCATCTAATAAATTGAGGAGAATAATATCCTCTAAAAAATCTAAAAATGTTTTTCCAAGAAACTTCAGTGTTAAATTTCAAACCAAAATGAATAACAGTACAAGCAAAAAATATTGGCAAAATAAAAAGTGGAAAGAGTAATATATCGATACTACTTAAGCCGGGGACCAACATTAAAAGCAAGGCGGCAGAACAAATTACAACACAACCAAAAGAAAGAATCCAGGAATTAGATCTATTTTTCTTATGAATTTCATGAGATTTAAGATAGAGATCACGAACAGTCATATTAACGCTTCTTTCTATTTAACTTATCAATGGCTAGTATTTTTTCTTGCAATGATTTTGCGTTTAGTTCACCAACATCACTAGCTTCTAACAATTTAATAATTGAGGACACTTGTCTTCTTTGACAAATGAAGTATTGCTTTGAATTACCACTTATAGATAATTTGCAATCATCATTAACAATTGCAATACCAATAACCAAAGATGGATCCAAAATTACATAATTGCAAAACTTACTAAGTAGGTTATTAACCTTGCCTAATGGATTATCTGTATATTGTTTATTGCCTTTCAACGAACTAAAGACCAAACATTGGTCAGCTATGCTACCAGATAAATTGCCTTCGTAAAAGAAGTCCGAAATAATATAAATGAATTTATTGCCCCCAATAATATGGTCAATTGTAAAAACATTAACTCCATCAGGTTTAAAAACAAATTTATTTAATAAATAATAGTCATTGTTTTGAACAATTTGATTAAGCTTATGATAATAGTGTTTATCAAATGAGTTGCGAATATATTTCTTTCTAACAGGAAAAACAATTACTAGTGCAAGTATTACTAGCACTACAATAACGACCGCAACAATAAATGAAATCTTTTCCTTGCTCATAGGCAAATTATTATAAAATAAAAAATGGCCTTTTTAAAGGTCATTTAATCAAATATAGTTTCGTTATTAAGAGCTGCGTTAATCATTCGCTCAACTTCACCAGATGAACATTTTCTAGAAAGTTCTGGCAAATTATCCACAGGAAACCAACCTACATCATCGGTTTCATATTCATGTTCATGCAAGTTGCCAATAATCTTGCCTTCAAATATAGCTACGTACTCAGGAAGGCTAGAATTGGTCTTAAAAGGTAACCTATTAGTTAAACCAACTAATCTTACTACTTCTATATCCGCACCAGCTTCTTGTGAGCACTCATTTATCGCAGTTTTAGCAGCAGAATCATATAAATCAGCCCAGCCACCAGGCAATGAATAGGTGTGACTATTAACTTCACGCACCATTAATACGTGGGTCCTAGTTTTGTTGAAAATGACTGTTCTAACCGAAATATTCGGTGTTGGATATATATCTCTTTGAAAATAATTTGGTCTATCAAATTTAACCTCTATAAAGTCTTCTAAAAATTTTGTAGAAAGATCATTAATTTCTTTATAATTAGACAAAGCATATGGATCTTTACTATAAATTAAACCTATCTTTGCAATAGATTGAATTTTTATTAAAAAGTCATAAATTTGTTTGCTGTCCATAAAATGCTTTCGATATAAAAATAGCGAGTTGAACCCGCTATTAATTTAATAAATATTAAACTTTCTTATAAAGGTCTTTAAACTTTTCTTTAAATTTAGAAACTTCAACGCTGTGCATTTCACCATTAACAGCGAAAGATACACGTCCGGTTTCTTCACTGACCACGACAGTAAGAGAGTCTGTAATTTCAGAAATGCCAATTGCAGCTCTATGTCTTGAACCAAATTTCTTAGCATAAGATCTAGTTGATGGGTTATAGAAAACAGATGCCGCCAAAATTGTATTCCCGTGTATTACAAGCGCGCCATCATGCAACAATGTGCCAGGATAGAAGATGGTTTTCAAAATCGCAGATGAAACAGGAATGTTAAGTTGAACACCATTCTTAATAATGTCTCTCATCGATTGGCTTTGTTCAAAAGTAATAATTGCACCAATATGCTTTGTTTCATGGGTTGCTTCATTAAGCAAACCTTTAGATAAAAAACTAACTGCATCATATAATTCATCAACCAAGAAATCTTCGTCATAAATCTTTTGAACGCCAAATGATTCGTTCTTAGCGGATGCTGTTTTAAAAGGATTTGAAATTACTTTTCTTAAATCACCAATGTTTGCTTGGAAGAAAATAAAGACACCTAAAGCAGTTAAAATTGCAGAGATCCAGAAAGCATAAGTTAAAGCAAGAATGTAGGAAATAACAAGAATTGGATAAGAAATGCTAATAAAAATTATCGCTGTTTTTCTTTTGCAAACCTTAACAAGCAAAAATGCAACAAGTGCTAAAACAACCGCCAATAGGATTGTATCGATAATAAAATTAACTAGATTATTTTCATTAATATATGACCAAATAAACTCCATAACCTATCTCCTTTTCTCTTGAACTACTTAATTATAATAAATTATAAAGTCCAATTTCTCAACCTACTTTTTAATAAAAAACGACATTAGTCAATTTTAGCTATTGTCGTTTCTAACTTTTTATTTGCCTTAGAATATGGATTTTTATGCCTTTTAATGAACTTTTGCAGTGAAATTGAGCCTTCATTAGTGATTATCAAATATAAATCGTTTGTCTTACGATCAAATATTTTTTTCAAGTAATTATGTCTTAATAAAGCAAGTATGAATCTTGATATCTTCTTACTTGAATAAGAAATTAAACATCCAAAAGTTGGAATATCCTTGAGTGGTTTAGTTTCTTCATCAATAACACCTGACAAAATCTTGAAAACACCCTCTTGTTTTGGGTAAAGTTTTAAATCATTCAAGCATTGGACTGTATGAAGAATTTTGTAATGAGTGATTGTTAATTTTAGTTCAGTCATATCTTAAGTTTATAATTATAAATATAAAAGGTCAAAGATAATTAGTTGTCATATTTTACATCTTTGATTAAAATTAAAGAGTCCAACAGGAGGTAGTGTTATGTCAACACCACATATAAATGCTAAAGATAATGATTTTGCTAATGTCGTATTAATGCCTGGCGATCCAAAAAGAGCAAAGTGGGTTGCTGAGACATACTTAAAAGATTTTAAAGAAGTAACTAATATTAGAGGCATTCTTGGCTACACAGGTTACACAAAAAACGGAAAGAAAATTTCTGTTATGGCATCCGGAATGGGACAACCATCAATTGGAATTTACTCATATGAATTATTTAATTTCTATGGAGTGGAAGCAATTATTAGAGTGGGGACTTGTGGAGCGTACCAGCCAAACATTAATTTATTCGATGTTCTTATTGCCACTACTGCATCAACAGATAGCAACTGGGCGAGTCAATATCAAGTTAATGGTACATTCTCAGGAGGCGCAGATTTTGCCCTAACAAAAGCGGCATATGAAGCTTGCGAAAAAGCTAAAATTCCATTCCATTGTGGCGCAATTTTATCATCAGACATCTTCTATCACGACGATTCTGAAGGATGGAAAAACTGGGCAAAACTAGGTGTTATGGGGGTAGAGATGGAATCTTACGCCTTATATTGCAATGCTGCGAGATTAGGTAAAAAGGCTTTGTGTTTATTATCAGTTAGTGATTCATTGGTTAAAGGAACAGCAACAACACCAGAAGAAAGGCAAACGGGCCTAGGAAAAATGATAGAAATTGCTATAGAAACAGCAGAAACAATCGCAAAATAAAAGGAGATTTATATCTCCTTTTTTTGTGTCGTTTTTCTCTTTATTTTACTATATAGCAATAGCAAAGAATTTATAACTAATATAACCGTTAGACCAGTATCAGACAATACCGCAATGTACATCATGAATTCTGGGGGATTAGGCATTAGAGCACTTGTTAAAATTGTTGAAATAAATACAGCGCCTTTTACACATAACGCGAACGCGATATTAAATATAGATGTTGCTCTAGCTTTTTTAGCGATAACCATAGCATCATAAACCTTAGCTGGATCATCGTTCATAATAACAATATCAGCATTTTCTACTGCAATATCGCTACCAATGCCACCCATAGCAATGCCAATATCGCTTCTAATAATGCTTGGAGCGTCATTGATGCCATCACCAATAAACGCAACTGCTTTATTACAATTTTTCATTTCTTTTTCTAGAATAATTGTTTTTTGTTCTGGCAGTAATTCACTATGCCAACGATCAATACCTATCTTATTGCATATTTCTTTCGCATTATCTTCATGATCGCCAGTTAACAAAATAATTTCAACGCCTTCGGAATGAAGCAAATCAACCATAGGTTGTGCATCATCTTTGATTGTATCTGCTAAAACAACATAACCAATATACCTATTATCAACTGCGCAATATATAACAGAGCCAACTTCAATGGCTTGAACAAATTGTATGCCGTTTTCGTTCATCATTTTTTCGCCACCAGCAATAATTGTTTTTCCTTTCCAGCTTGTTTTTGCACCCAAACCAGGAATTTCCGAATAATTTATTTGTTCACTAGCAAGTTTTTTTACTTTATGGCCGTGACAAATTGCCTTACCAATAGGGTGATTTGATAGGCATTCTGCTGCTAAAATATAATTCATAAGCTCCTCAGAAGTCACACCATTAGGTTTAACAATCTGCACAGAAAAGCTGCCATGTGTTAATGTTCCTGTTTTATCAGTAATTAGTTTGCCAAGTCTAGCAAGCTCATCTAAATAGTTTGTTCCTTTGACAACAATTCCAAACTTACTTGCTAAACCAATACCAGAAAAATATGCAAGCGGAACAGATATAACAATTGCACATGGACAACCAATGACCAATACTTCTAAACCTGTATGAACCCATTCAGGCCAATTTGAAGAAAAAAAGCCACCAATAACTAATGTCAAAACTGCCAAAGCAACAATAATAGGCGTATAGAATTTAGCAAACTTTGAAATAAAAACATCTGCTTTCGATTTCTTTTCTCCACCCGACTCAATAAGTTTGATTATTTTGCTAACAGTTGATTCACTATATGGCTTTAAAACCTTAGCTTTCAAAGTTCCGCTTTTAATAATGCAACCGCTATAAATCTTGATGTTTTGCGTGGCTTTTACAGGAATATATTCGCCAGTTAGTGATGATGTATCAACAAAAGCACTACCATCTATAACTTCAGCATCGACAGGAATCATCTCTCCGGAAGTTATTAAAATTAAATCATCGACTTTTAAATCAATCGGCTTGCAAACCACAACACCCTCGTTTGTTACTAGATTAGCTTTATCGACTCTTAGCTCAACAGCGGACATAATCGCTGATTTACTCTTATTAGTTGCGACTTGTTCGATTATGCTACCAATTTGGAATAAAGTGATAACCATTACTGCCTCAAAAGACTCGTCAACAAAATATATTGCTCCATTTTCAATTAATTGTTCGCCACTAGTAAGTTCTAAAATAGACAAAGTAAGGGAACCAAGTGCCGCAATAGATATTAATAAATTGTGATCAATAATATTAGTTCTATGTTTAATATGTAGGATAACCTTCCAAAATACATCATAGCCAATAATTAATATAGTTACACAATATACACTAAACCTAATCCAGTTAAGATTTTCTTTGGCTAAAGCAAAAACACAAGCTAAAGAAACAATGGCAGTTAGGAAAATTCTAGCAAGTAAAAGCCACATACGTTTGTTAAAAATGCTTGATGTATTTACATTTTTATCTTTTTCGCTAATTTTTAGTTTATTACTTTCAACATGTGAAATAACTTCAGCTAGTTGTTTAGAATTCCATGGGTTATTTTTAAAAGAAATATAAAGTTTATTATTGGCGAAATCTAATTTAGCAGATTCAACATTTTCTTGCTTCTTTAAATATTCTTCAGTTTTGGAAGCACACACAGGACAATCGAATCCTGAAATGTTAAAAACTTTCTTAATCGATTCGTTACCTTTTTCAACTAAATTTATAGAATCAGATTCAACTTCTGAAACAATCTTTAAAATTTCCTCCACAGTAAGAGGTTCCTTTTTGAATGTAAGGAAAAGTTTATTACTAGAAAAATCTAAATGAGCATACTGAATGGCACTATTCTTAGATAAATGATTTTCAGCCTTAGCAGCGCAGTTAGGGCAATCAAAACCACTAATTTCATAAATTTTCTTAATCATTAGAATTCTCCTTTACATGTTCTTCAAGAGTTTTTAAAAGTCGAACAATATGATCATCTATTAAAGAATAATAAACTTTCGTTCCTTCTTTTCTTATTTTTACTAAGTTGTCTTCTTTCAAAACCTTTAACTGGTGTGAAACAAGGCTTTGGGATTCTTCGATTTCTAAAAATATTTCACTAACACATTTTTCGTCATCCAATAAACAAGACAATATTTTTAATCTTGTAAAATCACCAAGGGTTGACATTAAATTTTCAATCTTTTTAAGAGCTAATTTATCCATTTCCATAATAAAACCTCAAAGTATTATATGAACACGCTTTCATATTTGTCAATATCTATATGAACATTTATTCATATTAAAATTTTATTTATTTATAAATAGAAATAAAAAAATGCCTTTAATATTAGGCATAATTTTGTTAAATATGGAGCACGCAACGGGAATCGAACCCGCATGTCTTGCTTGGGAAGCAAGCGTTCTACCATTGAACTATGCATGCATATATTTTATTAAAGAAATTAGATAAGGAAAATCAAGTAAAAATTTCAAGGCATAACAAAAAATAACTATCAATGTATTAATAATCTGTCGTTTGATTTATAATTTATTTAGTTTCGAAACAAGTCCCATTTGTAAGCATGCCGAACACGC
>JAZRZI010000030.1:0-2245 GCA_045601325.1 Bacilli bacterium | reverse complement strand
ACAGGAACCAAAAAGACTAAGGATTTTGAGGTCCTTAGCCTTGTTTGATTATGTGTTTTGTCCCCAAAGGAATCCTCAGTTATTTTATAAGGTTTTATTATCAAATCCCCATAAATCCCCATTAGAATCCTCAGAGCCTTTAACCGCTTTTATGTTATTTGTTAATATCGCTGCTAATCAATCTTATGCAGCAGGTGCGATAAGTTTAAAATTATCAAGATAGAATTCACCAGCCTGGTTGTAATTGGCCGTTGAGAATCTACCATTGTAGGAGTTTTTGCCACTATCATATTCGAAATTTGATGCTTCAAGAGTTACTGTTGTCCATGAACCAACATGGTTATTGACAGCGTTGCCAATAAATGTGCCACCTGTGAATGAACCAGATACCCAAATGTCGAATGAAACACTAAATCCTGCAGGTAAATAAGTATTTAATAAGTTAGGGTTAATGGATAATGCACAATATCCTTTTGCAGACCAACTAATTTTTAATGAATGGTGACCAGATGAAGCTTTTTCTGTTGTGATTTCAGCACCAGAGCAGCCAGCACCATTAACTAAGAATGTATAATTCTTATTAGTATCTCTAATTGTTCCACCAGCAGCTTCTGTGACATCTGTCTTATAGTCAAGAGCGTAACCATATTGTCCAGCTTTGAAAGCATAAGCTGTTTCAAAATCATCGAGAGAACCGAGGCCACGGATATTATCAAAGTAAATATCACCAGCAGCGCTACCACTCAAAGTCAAGATTCTTCCATCATTAGTAATTTGAGTGGATTTATTCAAGACAAGTGTGAACCATTTATTTGCAGGAGTTTGTCTATTAAAAGCACCGTTGGAGCCATCAGTAATACCCTTATTGTTGTCATAAGAGTTGATTCCGACTGTTGAATACATATCAAGTAAAACATAATCACCAGGGATTGCATTGACAATGCTTGTTTCCATATAAACGGCGATATAACCGTTTTGCTTTGTAAAGTGGAATGAACGATTGCCTTCAGATTTGATGCTATAGTCCATAGAACCACTATTAGCTACTACGCCCGCGCCTTCAGCTTTAAACAAGACTTTGTTAGAGTATGGCACTCTAATTTTGCCAGAAGTGTCGCTTGCATCAGTAACGCCACTTGTTTCAAAACCATATGATTTACGATGTGTATATAAATCAGTATCAGTTGTTCTAACGTTATCGATATAAATATGGGCATCACCAGTGGAGCCTTTAATCATATATGAACCATCTGTCCATGCATCATACATATCACGTGTGAAATAAAATGTTTTCCAATTGGTATTGATGCCATCACCGTTTGCATAGTGTTCAAATGGTTGAGTAGCACCATTAGGGCCACCTGGGGTACCATATCTCCAGTTTTGAGACGCAACAGTGGATTTTGCATCAAACGCAATCGCGTTAACGCTTGTGTCTTCAAAGATTAAATCTAAACAATCCTTGCTTAAACCGAACATAAAGTCACCAGATCTAACGGGAACATCGAGACATTTAGATCCATCAACGCCATCAGTATCTGATATCACAGGGATTTTAACGAGTGAGTTTCCAACCAAAACGCTTGGAACTAAACCATTTTCAAAATCATAAAGTGTACGATAACTTGTAGGTACTAAACGATCGTCGCTTAATGGCAATGAGTCGATAAAATCTTGCGTTGGTGCACCTTTATCTACGATATGTTCGGCAGAAACAGTAGGAGCAGTAAATTGGTGTTCATGACTTGTACAAGATACCCAATATTCTTTAATTCCGTCTCTATTTAATCCGTCTGCAACAGCGGAGTAGTGAGACCATTGTTCTTCAGTATCAGCGTATAATGCATTGGTAGAAAATTTACCAGTAAAGGATAAAGCAACGCACAAAACAGCAGAAGATACTAAAGCAGTTAAGATAAGTTTTTCTTTTTTCATAACTTTCCTTCCTCTAAAAATATGAAATAAACGAACGTGAAAACTTTCAATACGAATAATATACGTCGTTTGTTTGTAATTTTATCTTATTATATACACGCAAAGCATGACAATATGAATGATACAAAACAATATATTTTTAACACAAAATAAAAAGTACTTCTTACTAGAATTGACTCTAAATATTAACTACTAGTGAAACGAAAATATGGCTTTCCAAAGTTAGATTTAATCCTTCGAAGTTGGTTTTTCGCATAAAAAGAAAACTTTGACCAACTATTCATTGCATCAAAGTTAAACTGGCATATTG
>JAZRZI010000029.1:0-65837 GCA_045601325.1 Bacilli bacterium | reverse complement strand
TATGTGACTTGGTTTTTAAAAACACACAGTATTAGCAAAATTGAAAACTTGCAAAAATTAATTGAAATGATAAAAAAAATATAATTTAAAGTAGTAAAGTTATTAACATAAGAACATAATTATAAATTATGGATAACAAAGAAAATAGAAACTTTACTACTGGAAACCTACTTAAAAAAATAATTCTATATCTGATTCCATTATTTTTAGCCTCTGCTTTACAACTTCTATTCACAACAGTGGATATTTTTACTGTTAAGCAATTTGGAGGCGGTAATACTTCTAGTGGGGCAATCGGTTCCACTACTAACTTACTAAACTTAATACTCTGTACATTCTGGGGTGTCACTAATGGAGCGAGCATAATTATCGCTAATGCAAAAGGCGCTAATAATCCAGAAAAGGCTAAAAGAGCTATTGGTAACACTACCTTATTAATGTTAATTGCAAGCGTTATAGTTATGGCCTTTGGAGCAATATTTGCTAAACCTCTATTAGTTTCGTTAAAAACAAATGAGGAATTTTTAGATAAAGCTTCGACTTATATAATGATTTATTTTTTAGGCACACCATTTGTGCTCTTATTTAATGCTGGTTCCGCTACATTAAGAGCTTTTGGAGATTCTAGAAGACCTTTTATCGCAGTCACGATATCTGGTGTGGTTAATGTTATATTAGACTTTACATTTGTCTATTTCTTGAAGATGGATGTAGCTGGTGTTGCTTTAGCCACCATTCTCTCTCAAGGTATAGCAATGGTCATCGTATATCTATATTTAATAAAAGATAAAAGACTATTCGCAAACTTTGAAAAAAAGCACATTAGATTATATAAAAGCGAAACAAGAGAGATATTATTCTTAGGAATTACAAATGGTTTACAAGGTTTTATCTTTAATTTCACAAATGTATTTATCCAAAAATGCGTCAACGAATTAGGTCCTGCTGCAGTTATAGGCAAAGCTGCTGCTAGCAACATAGAAGGATATGAATATGCGCTACTTAACGCTATATCAGTAACATGTTTAATATCAGTCAGCCAAAACTATGGAGCGAAGAATAGGAGCCGTATAAGAAAAAGCCTACTCTATTGCATTTGGATTGAACTAGGCTTTGTTGCCGCTTTTGATTTGATTGTAATCTTGTTACATAAACCATTATCAATGCTTACAATATCACAAGGTGAAGAAACCACTGAGATGGCAATGAAATATGCTTATCAGTCTTTATTAATAATGGGCATACCTTACGCGTTATGTGGAATAGCGGAATGTTTCACCTCATTTTTAAGAGGGATGAAGTATTCAATAACTCCTACACTAGTGTCTTTATTATGCATTGTCGGAGTGAGAATGATCTTCATGTGTTTCTTATTTAGATTAGAACAATTCCACGATTTCTATTCTTTGATTATGACCTATCCAATAAGTTGGTCATTATGTTGTGTTACTTATATTCCAATATCATTAATTTTAGGTAAAAGAAAATTCAAGGAAATTACTTCCTTTAAATGTATTAGTTCAGAAACAACTTTATAAATTAATCGCTTGTATTAATAGCGATGTAATCAAAAAAACTAGCTATCGCAGTTATGACAATAGCCAGTTTTGTTTTAAATATTAACTTTAATGACATCACCACAATTTGGGCATTTAGCTTGAATTAGAGGCATGATTATTTGGTATTAACAATATCTAATAAGTTTTCGTATAAGGCAAGTCTAGTTAATAGACCTACACCACCCGGGACAGGTGTTTGTAATCTAACTGGTAAATCTGGAATAGCGTCACCATGTAAACCAGTTTCATCTCTAGAAATGCCAACATCAACAATGACAGCATCTTTCTTATAAGTAAATCTATTATCTAAGAAATGTTGTTTCCCAATCGCTACAACAATAATATCTGCATGAGCAATATACCAGGACATATCTTCAAAAGTTGTCTTGCTATGGAGAACTGTCACATTAGCGGAATCCTTAAGTAAAAGCTTTGCCATTGGTTTGCCAACGATATTACTTCTGCCTAAAACAACTGCGTTTTTACCTTTGATTTCCACGTTTTCATGATGTAAATAGTTCATAACGCCTTTAGGTGTGCATGGAAATAAAGCACTTAATGGATGGAAGCCATCAACATCTTTACTAGGCGCAACAGCAAGCTTAACTTTTTCTTCATCTATGCCATTTGGAAGTGGCATTTGAACAATAAAGCCATCCACTGTATCATCATGATTTAATTGATCGATTACTTTCATTAATTCATCTTCACTAGTTTCGATAGGAAGCTTAAGTAATCTAGCATTGATGCCTAAATATTCAGCGTCTTTTAATTTGCCTTTAACATATGCGTTACTAGCAGCATCTTCATTAAGTTGAACGATAGTTAAAGATGGGACTCTTTCCATTTTGGAAACAAGTTCCTTAATTTCTTCTTTTCTTGCTGCGACGTATTCTTTTGGTGTCATAACTATTTATAACTAATTTCAGGAAGTTTACCTTCATATTGTCTTGTTTTAACACCCGCTAATTCGAGCATCTTTGCGGATGCTTGAGTAGTTACTTGGTCTTTATATTTGTTAGAAACATAGACAACTTCTTTAATACCTGTTTGAATGATAGCTTTAGCGCATTCATTGCAAGGGAATAAAGTGACATAAATTGTGCAACCCTTTAAAGCTGTGCCATCACGTGTGTTTAAAATAGCATTAAATTCAGCGTGACAAACATATAAATACTTGGAATCAAGCCCTTCTCCCTTGTTCCATGAAAGCTCATGTTCATCACAGTGACGTGGCATGCCATTATAGCCAATAGAAACAACTTTGTGTTCACTATCAGCAATACATGCTCCTACTTGGGTATTAGGATCTTTACTGCGTAATGATGATAGTACTGCAATACCCATGAAGTACTCATCCCAGTTAATAATATTAGTGCTCATGGCAATATAGTATCACACGCGCGTTCAATAAAAAAGAAACAAACAAAATTGTTTCTATTTTTAAACTTTGTAATTAACAAACTTTCCTATTTTACAATAGTGCCCAATATCATTTGAGCATAGATTCTTGCTAAATAGTCATTTGGTTGATTGATATTATTGCCTGTCATGTTCTTAAATGCTTTTCTTTTTAGTAAATCATGATGCAAGGAAGTCATATTAATTGTAGCGACATAATCAATGTCTAATTTTATAACTTATTTGTAATATTCTTTTTGGTTACCATCATACCAAGTAGATGCAGGATTTGGAACAGTTGTAGAACATACGATAAATTCACAATTTGGAACTATTTTCTTTACTTCTGAAATTATGTTTTTAATTTTTTCAATGAATTCAGTAGGACTTAGACCAAAATCATTCATTCCGAACCCGATAATAACTAAATCTGAAGCGTATTTACAAACACGTTCATGAACATTTTCCACTCCCCAATCAGTATTCATTCCACCAACAGCAGCGTTAACGTAATTAATTTTAGTTTCATAGATTGAGGATAGTTCATCCACTACCAAAGTTGCAAAGTTAGGCATATATGGCTTTATGTTACCACCATATTCAGTTCCACTAGCGTTACATCCAACTGTAATGCTATCGCCATAAAACAAGAAAGTAACAGGTTCTTTTCTTTCTAATTTAGTTAAAAAGTTTTTAAATTTTGTGCCTTGGTAGATAGGTATTTCGCCATCCCAACCACCATCGTGTTCATAGGTTACAGTTATTTGATACTTAGTTATTGTATCTACTTCTCCAAACATAAGAAATCTATCTTCTTTAAATTCACTTTTACATCTAAATTTTGAAACAGGAATTTCCAAAATATCATTATGAAGAACCATATTATCTAAACACAATTTGTGAGTACACAATTCAATTCGAAGAGTAAAAACAAGAGGTGCAAACCTCTTTTTTGTTAACAAAAAATATATAATTATCTATAATAGTTTCACTATGGAATTTGTTGGTTTAGATAAGTTATCAATTTTAGATTATGAAGATATGGTGTCCGCGGTTATATTTACTCCTAAATGTAACTTTAGATGCCCGTTTTGTCATAACGGCACAACTGTTTTGACATCCACTGATGTAATTCCATTTAATGATATTTTAGATTGTCTGAAATCTAGAATAGGTTTGTTAGACGCTGTTGTTGTAACGGGTGGAGAGCCTACATTAATGCCTGAACTTAAAGATAGAATATCTCAAATCAAATCTTTGGGTTTCAAAGTTAAGTTAGACACTAACGGGACTAGACCAGATGTCATAAAAGATCTTGTTGATAATAACTTGATCGATTATGTAGCGATGGATATTAAAAACTCTTTAAAGATGTATCCAGAAACAGCGGGATATACATTTCCTCACGAAGAAAAAATCAAAGAATCAGTTGAATATCTCAAGCAAAACCACATTAAATATGAATTTAGAACTACACTCGTTAATGAATATCACACAGTAGAATCTATTAAAGAAATGGGTGAATTAGTTAAAGGGGCGGATATCTTGTATTTACAAAAATTCGTAGATAGAGAAGGCGTTATAAAACAAGGACTTCACGAAGTAAAAGAAGACCTTGCAATAGAATTCCAAAAAGTACTATTAGAATACGTTAAGGAAGTTAAATTAAGAGGATATTAAAAATGGGTAAAAAGAAATTACTCATCTTTTTTTGTTAATTCTTCATATATAGAAAAAACATATAATGGAGAATCTCCATATAACCCCATTTCATCATCATTAATTAAGTCAATCAGCACAGATGAATATAAGTGGTCACGTGCTTCATTAAGAGAAATATGAGATTTTTTAGAAATCATTTCTGTGACGGCCGATATGATGTATGTTTTTGATAAAACGTGACCCATTATTTCACCTCATAAGATGTTACAAACTTTAAAGTTTTAAGCGAGTCTTCTGAACAAAAAGCGATTTGAGAATTTATTTTTTGATATTTTAATTTTTCTATTGCGTCCTCTATTCGCATGATTCCTCGAACAACATATCCAACAGTTTCGCCAACTGAATCATCAGCAATCTTTCCTTCAACAATGTCAAAGCCATGAACATAATTAATGTCACATCTACATTTAATTATTATCGATAACCATTCACCATCAGGTTTGATAAATTTTTTATAAGCAAAAGATGACACATCTTCATCCCATTCAAAAACACTTACTATGGCTTTTGCATTTTTGTCTTTTATTAACGCTAATTTTTGTTTTCTTTTTGCCATTCTCTCTGCTTGCTCTTTAATAGGAGTTAAATAGAAAGCAAAGCCAAAATCTCTTCCTTTTTCAGATTTTAATATTTTTGGTGTATCTGCTATTACATTTGAGCCATGATACAAAATCATAAATACCTCTTATTCAATCAATTTAAGAATGTAATCATTTAAATATTCTTTAGACATGCCATGCAAATCTTCATAATCATTTTCCAATTCGTTGATTACATTTTTTTCTTTTAACTCACGATATACTGAACCACTATCCCGATTAACAAAAGCAGCAAACTCTTCAATTGTATAGACGATAAATTCGTTGATTTTTTTATTAATTAAAGAGTTTAAACGACTAGCTCTTTTTCGTTCTGGTTCCTTAGGTGAAATAAAAGAAATAGACAAATTAAGCAAATTAAGAACACTTAACAAAGCATTAATAGAATAATTTCCCTTGCCACTTTCTATTGACCAAAGTGTGGCCCGAGTTATTCCTGCTTTGTTCGCGCATACATCCATGGTTAAGTTTCGAATCAGTCTTGCATTCTTAATTTTTTTGCCAATTTCAATCTTATTATCCATAACAAAAAAAATATCATCTATATACTTCAATGTCAATTATATTAGACGTTATCTTATCTATATATTACAAAACTGCTGAGTTCTTGAGGCTTAACACCATCTTTTGAATTTCCAACACCAATTTGACCAAATGTATTCATTCTTGTATAAGTAATTTCTATATCTAATGAATTGTCATTTACATCAAATATTGTTTCGTAAGGTGGGAACGCTATTGATTTGCCATTAATAGAAATACAAGTTGGTCCCATCTTTTCTACACTTGCTTTGTATGTTCCGTTATCTAATTTACTATGTAAGATTATTTTTCCACCGAAATATGGGAAGCCTTGTTCGTTTATATCTCCAGGGACAATAACTTTTGCCAACTCAATAATTGTGTCTTTATTTTCACCAAGTTTAACTCCAAAATCACCGCATAGATATAAAGCTTCAACATTACTTGTCAGTGTGTAATCAAACTCAGCAATAATGATGTTTTCTCCTTCTAGCAAGTATTCAGTTGGAATATTAGCTAAAGAGAAACAACAATCGATAATAGATTCTTCTAATTTTGATAAATCAATCTTATGTCCGTTTAAAGTAATAACTTCATTATCTTGTAATTCAAACATTACTTTTAAATAATTAGGAATGTTTTTAACGTCAAATCTATATGTTTGTTTGCATCTACCATAAACTTTATGAGCGGCTTCTTTGTGGTATTTTTCTAAGAACCAAGGCTGTAACATTTGGTTATCTCTAATAGGTAAACCAAGATATCTTCTAAGTGCTAGATCAGCATGCACACTATAATCACAGGCTACCACTTTATCATCGATAGATAATTCGCATTCCTTATCTAAGACGAGCATATTATCTTCTTTTAGTTCGTATGAAAATTCATTGTTAAATTCGATAGGTGAGAACGTTAAAGGTTTTCTCATATTTAACGTTGGTAAATCATCACTACAGAAAATAGCTAATTCCTCATTACAAGCAAAGTCTTTATTTATAATAACTTCATCATTCTCTCTACTATATGAAATATTGGAGATTGAACCGTCTCTTAAATTCAACAAATGTGGATATTTATTAGTTTTTATCTTGATAGAAACACTTTCAGGGTTATCCTGTCTATTTAACAAGAATAAGAATAAATCTTCCCCATATGTGCGTTTTTCAACAATTACATTTTTAGAAGATGTTTCCACTATATCTTTATTTAATAAAGGTAATAGTAAAGAAGTATCAAAAGGAATCTTAATAACACCATTTAATTCATTAGAGAAGTTATGTCTATTACCATCTAAATATTTAGGCTCATCTCCAATTAGAATTACTTTACCTCCATTAGAGATAAATTCTTGTAATGCTTTTAAAGTATTACTTCTAAGTGTGTAGTTACCATTTAAAAGAATCGTGTGATAACTCTTTTTTCCACATCTAAAAGTGTTTCCAGACACACTACCATGATCAAGATAAACGCCTTCATCGATGTAATCACAAGTGATTCCATTTAATAACAAGTCTTTATATAAAATGTAATATTCGTCATCAATCCTTCTAGCGAGCGGATCCTTCGTGCATAAGAACTTCATCAATAAATATTGATTCGCTAATCCCCATAAAGATTCAATCGGATTAATAATAGCGATATCCACCATATCTGAACCAGATTTTAATAAATAAGTTAATCTAGCAAAGTAATCTTCTACCATCCTATAATCACGGAACCAGGCTGATTGGTGAAGAATAGTTGCAGGGCAATCTCTTTTAGCTTCACCTTTCATCGTATACCAAGCTAGGTGTGGGCAACGTAATGTTACTCCACCAGCGCTTTGCCAATCACCAATGCGTTTATAATCTTCTAATTTCATTGGCCAACCAGAAACACCATATAGTTCATCTAAGACATATTCTTTACCCATTTGTTTAGCGATAGAGTTTACTAAACTTGGAACACTATATGTGTAATTAGCGCTACCTAAATTATCAATACCTGGATAATCAAAATGTTCATAGAATCTCATCATACTTCCAGACATTATCACTTGAGCGGCAAGGTTATCTTCGTGAAGAATATGACCGGTAAAGATTAAGTTATTCTTCTTGCACCATTCGTGATACGGAATAGCAAAGTTTTCAATGAATAACTCCTCTAAAGTCTCAACATAATCGTATGTAACTTTTGAAAACATATCACTTTCTAAACCAAACCAAATAACTGGCAAATGATCCTCAAGATGGTAACCATTTCTCTTATAAAATTCTTCAAACAACTTTTGTGTGTAAGGGACTAGGTTATCGTTATCAGCTTCTCTTTCCCTGGAGAAACCAGTGAATAAAGGACCTCTAGAAGGTTCGTCGGTAAAGATACCTTTGATATCACTACCAAATAAATGACCTAATCTTTGTTTATATTTTTCATGTGTTAATTCGATAAACTTATCTGTCGCATCTCTGTTCATCTCATCCACCATAGAAAAGCCATTATAGAATGTGTCATCTTCCATATATTTAATGTAGACACAGATAATAGTTTCATTAGATTTAACATCATCAAAATTATCTATCTTGCGATATGAAATACATTTTTTATGTTCGCCTAACACTAAAGCGTAATAACCAAGGAATGTTTCAGGTTTAACAAATGTTTTAGAATCATCAATAACATAATAGAGCATAGATTTTTCTCTAAACTCTTTGTTCATTGTGACCATGCCTCCGCAGGTGCCACTAGGATATCTATCTTCATCGTATAGATAAGTATACATACCGTTTTCTTTAAGCACTTGTGTGCAATATTCCATATAGTCTAACCATTCATCAGACATATATTCGGTTTCAAGCCCTGTTCTAGAATGAAGGAACGCACCACCAAAGCCCATTTCCTTCATATAATCTAATTGTTTCTTTAATTCTTCTTTTGTTAGTTTTCCATTTAAAGACCAAAAAGGAATGGAACGGTATTCTTTGCCTGGATTTTTAAACTTTTTATAATCAAACATAATAATGCCTTAAGATTATATTAATATAATTCTCAAGATTAAAAATAGATAAAGTATAAAAATAACAACATAAGTGTAAAAATATAAAAAGACATCCTTTTAAAGAATGTCTTAGTTTCGTGACAGTAATTTAAATTATAAGACTACTTTATCTAACATTGATACATCAAAGTCATCGCCATTAAAGTATTTAGCAATTGCTTTTGCAGCAGGTTTTGCTTTACAAGAACGTGTTGGATCATCAGGGTTATAGAAAATACCAAAGTTATTTTCACCATCATTAACGTTTTGGTGAACAAGTGTGAACATTCTGAAGCAATATACCGATTCCACCATTGGGAATTCTCTTTTAATTGTATCGAAGAATGTGACATAAACTTCTGCGATATGTTCTTGAGTGCTGGCTAAGATTTCTGGATCAGCATAGCCCCAGTCAGTTTGACCAAATTCAGTGCAAATAATTGGTCTACCATCATCACCATGATCAGGAGCGGCTTGATATAATTCTTTATAGAAATCAATCCATTCTTGGTCAATTGTGTTGGTTTTATTAAATGTGTACGGGTGGAAGTTTAAATAATCGAAATAATTATCAACATTAGTGTCACTCTTAGGTTGTCCAGCTGGTAAACATTTAGATTTAATTCTATCGTACATCAAATCCAAGAAATCAGGAGTGGTACTTAAGTTAGTCAAACCAGGTATAGCAACTTTACATGTGTCTTTATATCCAGCCTCATTAAGGTAATGACGACAATACCAACACATATCATCAATAATGCTAGCTTTTTCTTCATCAGTGAAAAGGTATTCACCATTGACCGCCATAGAGCCACCAAAGACAAAACCATTTTTATGAATACAGTTTGAGAGTTGGAAATCAGGTTCGTTTCCTGGTTCAATAATTGTGGTCTGAGGTAAGTATTCTTTAATTAATGCTGCAGCTTTGCCGTTTAAATTTAAGAATCTAATATAAGAATCGTATTCACTCATTGGATCTGGAACAACATAGCCTGTAGTTGGTAAATAATCCTTAGGGAACATGAAGGTTGTGTACATAATGTCAAAGTTTTGGACACCCGCTTCACTCAATTTATCCATGTGGTCTTTTATAACCGCATAATAAGATTCTTTAATGGTCAAGTTATCTTCATCATCGACAATGAACATATCTTTTGGAGACAACCAAATACGGAATGATTTAACTCCCATGATTTTAGCTTTGCTTGCCACTGCATCATTAGTTAAAGCAGTATCGACACCATTGGAGTATTCACCGGTAAGTTCACACATTCCAAAGAAATTGTCGTAATTATAATGCCATACTCTTTTATTGCAACCGGTTGTAACAGATGCAGATAAGCATATAAGGGCAGTTAAAATAGCGGTGTTAAACACTTTTCTTTTCATAATTAGTCCTCCTTCTTTCTTAAAATCACAAGCACTGTGAATAATGATATGGATAATACAGTAATAAGGATCGATGTGCTCATTAGTGAACCACCACATCCACCATATTTAATCACTGGGATAGATTCACGTTCTGGCCAAGGATTAATTTCATCAGTTTCAGGATTATAGTTTCTTGTTTCGATATAGCAATGTGAATCTAAGTTAAATAAAGAGATAGAGTAGATAGAAGAAATACCGTTGATGCTAGTTAAAGCTAATTTATCAAATGTAGTAACTGGATCAATTTCGTATGTCACTGTATTTCTATACATTCTCGCAAGTGGAAGTCCGCCACTGCTATAAGAAATTTCTAATTTATTACCAAAGGTAACAATTTCAAAATTCGCACCGTTAAAGTTAAAATTATTTCCTAAGTCTAATGTGTAACTATGAGATAAATCTTTAACTGTAATCTTATTAGAAGAATCGCAAACTAAATCAATCTTTAAGTTACCTTGATTGACTCTTAATGTGTTTTCAATATTTTCTGTTTGGAAACGTAAGATATTGCTTGCGACATTGTTTTGAGTCTTGATAGAACCACCTTCTGAGATTCTCATCGCATTGTTTTTGATAGAAGCATTATCTAAAAGCAAACCAGAAAAATCTTTATCTTTTCTAAAATCATACCTAGTTGTGCTTTGATATCCATCAACAGAAACAGAAGAACCTGTTGGAAGAGCGTGATCTAAGTTAACGTAGCTAACGTTATCAAGCATGAATGAAATGCCATTTGCGCCAAAGATAGTCATGTAACCATCAGTATCTTCCAAAGCAACAACCGCTCTAGGAGTTAATAAGACTTTTTCATCTTCCTCGCTAGATTTAAATGCCATAGAAATTGTGCCGTTTCTAATGATGTATAAGAAGGTATACTTATTACCTTTTTCAAACATATTGAATGATTTTCCAGTGGAATCTTTAATAATTCCATCATATCCTTCAGCGTATTCACAATTAGTCTTGAATGCGTTTGTGCAATATACTTCGCCATTTGATGGATCAGGATAATAAGCTAGGCCTAGAGAAGGAACGTTTTCAAAAAGCGAACCGATGTTTTGTTTGCCAAATTGCAAACCTAAGCAAGCACCATCAATTAATGTTTCTGGACTAGAAATCATTTCAATATCAAATCTAACGATAGCTTCTGATATTTTGACTTTTGGACCAAAACATGCTGTTGGAGATGCACTGGAGAATGTTAAATAACCATCTGTTTGGCCAGTTTTATACATTGATTGCTTAATAGTGTCACCAGTAAACCAGAATTCTTTATTATAGTAGAAATCATAGTATGTATAGCCTTCATCAACTTCTTCTTTAGTGCCATTAAAGTTAATGGATATATCTTCTTGAATTCTTTCTCTATAACTTGATTTGTTATAAGAGAATGTATTAATCATGCCACCTCTAGAACCAGTGCCACTGTTGTGGTTTCTAGTTGCAACGCCAAAATAGCCTTCCACGTTTTCAACTTTAGAAACATCTCTAACGTGAGGCGTACTAGCAATAACTGAACCATCAGAGAATACTTCAACAGTTAAGGAAATAATCATATCGCTTGTTTCTTCAGGGCAAGCAATAGAAGTTTCAGTCTCACTATCTGGTTCGTAAACCACTAATGCATATCCAAAAGTTCTCTTTCTTAAACCAAGGAAATAACCCTTACTTGAAGGTGTTTTCTTACCGATTTCAATACCGGTTTCTAATCCGATATCCAAAGAACCAAGGAAAATATCAGCGGATAAAGTATATAAGTTATCTAAATCATTATTTGATGGTTTAGAATATGATTCGCCATAAGTCGCATAACTATCGACATTAGCTAAATTTAATTTGTTCTTTTTACCTAACTTTAATTCTGTTTCGTTAAAAGAAACTGAGTTCCACTCAGAACCCGCGACAGTCTTGGTTAAATAGGAACATTCGCTTGTAGAGAAGTCATCATAATATTCCACTCCACCATTTTCATTTTCAATTTTAATTGAGAAAATTTCTGCGTTAGTGAAGTTGGAGTTAAAACCAATATAACCATCAACACAAGGCATCTCAATATTGTCTTGTTGTCCAACTAATGAACCGGACATTTCAAAGATTTTGATGCCACCTATATATGTTTTATTAGGTTGTCTTTCCAAAGTAACTTCAACAGTTCTTCTCAAATGAGATGTGCCGGTGATAAAAGAAAACGGGAATCTAATACCGGTATCATCGACAATATCTTTATCGACATGGTCAAAGTATAAAATTGTGTCATTAGCAAAAATAAATGCGGCATTTGATTCATGGAAAGGTGATGTTTTGTTTGGATTACCATATGAGAAACCAAACCAACCATTACATCCTAAATCCTGAATGTCGTATGTAATCTTAACTGTTTTTTCAATTTCATATTCGGTTAATAAAACATGGCCACCCCATTCATAGGCTTGTGGTTCAAGCTTTAAAGATGAATAGTCATTACTTAAAGAAGCATCATTGCTCGTTGTCCATTCTGGCTTAATTGAGTTACCGTCAAAATCATCATAAAATTCTGCTGATTTTACAAAATAAGCATCACCTAGATGCATATTTTTAGGAGCAAGTGATAAGCCAAGCACTGCGGCTAATCCACTTAAAAGCATAAGAGCTGGAGTCTTTTTCATTAGTAAGTTACCTCCGGTGTTAATTTATTCATTACGTATCTCATAATTAAGACAAACGGAAGCATAAATAGAGATAAGAAGATACCACTTGTAGCAGCGCCAATTAAAGTGTTCATATTACTGCTACCAGCAGCAGCAGCGTTAAAGATTTGCCATGGAATCGTCATTGTTTTGCCATCAACTGGGTCAGTGCCAATAAGCATCGGTTGTAAATAGAAACCAAATACAGAAGTGAAGATCATAGTCATCCAAGATGTAATTGTTGGCATAATACATGGTACTGTAACAGAGAATAATTCTCTAAAGAACCCACAACCATCAAGACGTGAAGCTTCACTAACCTCGTTAGGTATACGTTGCATAGCGCTAGCCATTAAGATAACGTTAGTGCCCATACCATTGACGATTGAGAAGAAATAAATACATGGCCATATAGTTTTACTATCCGGAGTAGCAGATAACCACTCGGGTGTGTAACCAAAGTTAGCAAAGAATTGCCAAATAGGTCCTGTTCCTGCTCTAAACATTGCTTTGTATGCCATTGCTAAGATAACAATAGAAATAATGCTAGGTAGGTAGAAAATAACTCTAAATGCTTTCGTGCCAGGAATGCGTTTATAAAATGCATATGCAACAATAAGAGCAAGAGGGAAAATAGCCAAATTAATAATTAACGCTCTAAACGTGTTAACGAACGCTAACCACATTTCAGGCTTTCTATATTCAGGTGAGAAAGTATATTTGATTAATTCGGTGTAGTTTCTAAAGTTATTCCACTGGTAAGTTTGAGTTGCAGGTTTAAATGTAAACAATGTCAATCTAATGGTATCAAAGTTAATATAAAGCCAGAAGATTGCAAAGTTAGTTAAAGAAATAGCTAAAAAGGAGAATACGAAAAGGTATTTCTTTAATGATGTAGAAAATGGAACTTTCTTTTTAATAACCACTGTATTCTCCTAAATAGTTTTAAGTATTAAAGACCGTAAATATAACGCCAGTTGTCAAAGGCTGTTTTTGCACGATCGTATAAGGATTCAAATTTTTTAACTTTACCATCGTAAACTGTTTCGATACAGACTTGCTTTGGTGTGTAATCCTTAATTGCATAAAGTAATGAAGCGTAGTCAGTGACTGAGAATAATCTTGCGTTAACGCCTTCATAAATGTAGATTGGTGAGATATTATTCTTATCTGCTGCGTTTCTAGGATATTTCATAAGTAAATCATCAGCGTGGAAATATAAATCCAAAGTTGATGCTTGGAATGTAGTGAATTCATAATCAGGGCAAAGTTCATATGGATCAAATTGGAATGGTCTAATACCACCAGTTTCTTTTAAGAATCTAATGACTTGAGCTTCTTGAGAAGAGTAGATTAAGAATTTCTTAGCAAGCTCTTTGTGTTTAGCACCACTAGGAACAAACAAAACACTAGATGTGTTAACAAATGTTAATTTCTTAACTGAACCATCTGAATTAGTTTCAGCGCCTTCGATTGAAGGAATTCTCATCAATTTGAAAGAATCTGTATTATTCTTGAGAATATCAGCATATTCGTGTTCAAAGAAGTCGCCAGTTAAACACATAGCCATTTCTCCACGTGCGAACGCGCTTTGCATATCCTTAATATTAAATGTTTTGTAGTTAGGGTGGCTGTTAACGAATTCACCGTTTTTAACAATTAAAGATTGAACAGTTTCAAAAGCTTTTTGAATACCTGTTTGCTTATAAATTTCTGCTGAACCATATTCCCAGAAGTCATAGTATGAACCTTCGGATTTATACATATGAGGTTGATCTAAGCCTTGAGCTTCAGCCCACCATGTCGCGTATAAAGGTTCAAACCAGTTAGAGCCATCCGCTAATGACCAGCCGAATTTAACTAAAGATGGATTAGATTGATCAAGGTCATACCAATATGCTTTTAACTCATCAACTGTTTGAGGTGCTCTTGTCCATTTCTTTGTAGTTGCATCAATGGTGCCTTCAAGCATCTTTGATTCATATGGATTAGAAGCATCATGAGGAGTCTTTAATAGGATAGTTTCGTTATAAGCAATGGAAATAGGGATGTTAGTCATTGGTAAACCATAGGCTAATCTTTGACCTTGCCCATAACGTTTTTGGAAACAGAATTGTTGAGCGCAATCATCAATTAAATAGTCTTTAATAGCCATCTTACCTTTGCTAGTTTCTACTTCTGCATCATAAACATCTTGAATTTGTTCAATTAAGCCAGAAGAAATTTGGCTTGCAGAGAAACCGTTAGAGAAAATTAAATCAGGACATTTTGTTTTACTCTTTAAGTTAGTATCTGTGGATGGTTCAGCGTCAGCGACTAACTTAAAATCTTTGCCTTCAACGATTTCTTCAGGTGTGCAACCTTTTTCAATCGCTAATGTCTCTTTAGCAAAATCTCTTAACCATTGATCACCATAACCACCAGGGTAATACATAATTGTGAATGGTTTTTCATCATCACCACCAGTGCCGCGGCCACAGCCAATTAAAGCCGCTGAAGTAGCAAGAGTTGCTAATGATAGAACCATAAGTTTTAATTGTTTTTTCATAATAAAACTCCTTTAATTTTTATTTAATTCCGCCACCAAGGCTCATTTTCATGATTTGTTTTTGGAAAATTAAGAATATTGTTACAACTGGGATTAAGGAAAGAATAACAGCAGCAAAGTAAGCAGGGTAGTTATTAGTGAAATCACTAACCGCTTCAACTAATTCACCAATCTTTTCAACACCAGTAGCGATTGTTAAGTGGTCACTGCCTAAGAAGATTTTTGGTGTCGCGTAGTCATTCCATGTACCGACAAAGCCCAAAACCCACATTGTACCCGCTAAGCCCATAACGTGTGGAAGGTTGACTTGGAAAAATGTACGGAAGTGTCCTGCACCATCGATGGTTGCAGCTTCTGAATATGCGTTAGATACACCTTTAAATAGGGAATACATCATTAAAAAGTTAAAGCCAGTACCACCACAAGCCATAACTGCAATCCCCCAATAATTACCTAATAAGTTCCATTTCTCCATCAATAAGAAGGTGGATGTGACTGTGCCGGTAATTGATACCAGCATAGGTAAAATATAAATAGCGTATATAATCTTTTGACCTTTGAACTTATATTTAGCCATCGCATAGGACGCTAAGATTGTGGAAACCAAACTACAAGTAGGAGTAATCAAACACAAGATAACAGTGTTGATAAACATTTCAGCAATGTTAAATTCTTCGTATTTAAAAATAACTGCATAGTTAGAGAACATCCATGTCTCAGGTAATGCCCAGCTAGAAGCAGAGAATTCATCATAGCCATTTTTGAAAGAGTTTAATAAAATCCATAAGAACGGAAAAAGAATCATCGCTGAGAAAATAGCGAAAATAACTGTGAAAGTAATCTTAATTCCACGGTCCTGCTTTAATGGTTTGTTTTTCTTAAGTTTTGTCGATTCCAAAATATGTACCTAACCTAATTATATATACACGCATTATGCGCTTATACATTTTTTTTCGTATAAAATATTGTTTTTTTGACATTACTACAATTCTTTAGGTCGTCCCCATTTAGAATAAGAATCTTTAGAAATGTAAGCACTTTGAGTCTTTCTATATTGCCATGGAGTAATACCATATTTTTCTTTAAATAATGTAATAAAACTACTAGTGGTTGTGAATCCTAATCTAATAACAATTTCTTGTAATGTTACATCACTAGTAGCAAGCATAATACTGGATAGTTCTAACTTTCTTGCGTTCACAAAATGCTTTAATGAACAACCCATATATTTCTTAAATTTTCTATTAACATAACCATGAGAGTAGTTTGTAGTAACGACCATATCTTCAATAGAGAGAGATAGGAATTCTTCGTCATCTATTCTTCTTAATAATTCATTAATCCAAACCGGTCTCGCTAATTGGATGGTTGCGTTAGCGACACATCTAGAAACAAAATCTAACACCACTGCTTTTCTAATCGCATCTTTTTCAGGTGTCATATCTTTTCCTAAAAGCAACGAACATCTCTCAGCAAAATAAATTAAAGAAGGTGTTGAAAGATGCATAATATTTGGAAGGCCATTCTTTAATTCATCATATAAACCATCTTTGACATAATCGCATGCTTCTTTTAACATCTCTTCGCTTAAATAGATGTCTCTATGAGAATAGGAAACAGATGGACTCACGTGATACGTGCAAGGTTGATAACTAGGCACGATAAAAGCATCACCTTCCTTAAGGTTATGGGACACTAATTTATCACCTCTTTTGTCATTAAAATCTAAGACACAAGAACCCTTATCTACAAATACAATTTTTGCAAACGCCGCTACATGAGGGACAGTAGGAGGTACTGCCACAATCGCAGAATAAGGACATAATCTAATAATTTCGATAGGGTGGAACTCCATGACTATTTCTCCTCTCTTTCTTGTTCAAGAAGTGGTCTGAGACCCTTTCTATATATTTCAGGATAGTTATCTTTGTTGATGTGCTTATCAAAAGTGGAAACTGCAAAAAGTCTCCAAGAAAGATAAAGTAAAGGTGAGATAAGTATCACTAATAGCACATACGCAAGTGCGATAAATACTGGGTGTCTAATCCATTCGATGAAAGTAATTCCATAGAATAAAATAGAGAAAATAAACGTGAATAAGAACCTTGCAAATGTACACTTATAACCATTTGAAAGACATTCACCAACAGTCATCTTATAAGTCACATGATTGCTCATAGAGAATAGGGCAATTGGCAATACAAATATAAAGAATAAACATATCGCAAAAAATCTAATAACTTGGAAAATAAACGATGATGCCTGTGAAAAATATAAACTGTTAAACTGCACTAAAAAGTTAAAAATACCGAGAATTAAAGCCGTAATTACAAATCTTTTGCCGTTATTTTTAATACCAAAGGCAAAGTCAAATCTAAATACAAAGCCATTTCCGTACACCAAGTTTTGTATCACTCTTGAAACACCCGCAAGTCCAACCGAGAAAATCACAAAACATATCGCAGTGACACCCAAATATATCGCAGTGATAACATTAATAACACTTTGTATTTCTTCTTGGCTCGCCCCACTATCAGTAAGGATAGATTTATAAGCTGAGATAAAGAAATCTCTAAAGAATGTAGCAATTACAAAAGGGATAGCGAATAGCAAAAGAATAAAACCGATTCTAAATAAGGTTCTCCATTCAATTTTGATGATATCGAGAAATTGTTTGAATCTATTCGTTGGTAAGCAAGAATCATCAAACTCATTAACACTATAACGTTGCCTTTGGAATTTTATCTTCTTATTTTTCTTCGCCATGATTCTTCTTGAATTCCTTTAACAATTCTTTTGTGGTTTCATTTCTTGATTCTAAAATTTGATTTGGTGAACCACTTTCAATGATTTTTCCATCATGCATAACAACAATGTTGTCCGCTAATAAAAAAGTTTCTTCGATACTATGAGACACGAAAATAACAGTACTTTTATTTCTCGTAAAAATGGCTTTTAACTCAGAGGTCAATTCAAAAGATAATGGTTTATCCAAATTAGAAAATGGTTCATCGAATAGATATATCATACTCTTTTTAACTAGAGCTCTTGCAATTGCCACTCTTTGAGCTTGTCCTAAAGATATTTCTCTAGGTTTTCTTCCTAAAATAGAACGAATATGGAGGAGGTCTGACACCTCACCCACTCTATCTCTAATTTCATTTTCTTGACATCCTGTAACCTTTAAAGGGAAAGCAATGTTGTTATAGATAGACATATGTGGATATAGCCCAATACTTTGACTGACATAGGATATATGTCTATCTTTCACATCAAATTTCTTAATTGAGACATCCTCATATAAGACATCACCCGTGAAATCGACTAATCCAATGATTGCTCGTAATATAGAAGTCTTTCCGCAACCAGAGTCGCCTATAATACATGTAATTTGATCACTAGGAAAAGAGAAAGAGACGTCTTCAGTCGCACTGATGTAACGTCTTCTTCTTAATTTGTATTTAACAGACACATTTTCCAGAATGATGTTTGGCATAATTATCCTTACTTAATCTTATTATAAATAATATTAGTAAATCTTTTCTTATTCATAAAATTACGTCTAGAACAAATTTAATGAATTTCGGGTATAACCAAATTTTACATTTGACCCCCATATAAATATATATGGTTTTTATATAAAATATTTCAAATTTTCGATTTTTATAGTCTCAATTTTAAAACATTTTATCGACCAAAAATAAAAAGGATAGTAAACTATCCTTTCCTTTTTAAGAGTTTTGAATTTATAACTCCCACTCTTTTTGATATTCGATATATGGATTGCCACCCTCATCAAATTTAATTGGAAGCCATATATATGTCGCTAAAGATGTATTTTCTCTGCTGACAGCATTCAATCTTTGAACATGTTCGTCCCAGTCTGGACCTCTATTTGGATTATAAACACGTTCGAATAAAACTTCATAATCAATACCCTGAATTGCAGGGTCGTTTATCCATCTATCTCCAATAGCGATGTATAAATCTTTGTTTGGAACTTTAAAAACGGAACTGTATTGAGCGTGGAATGAGTTGTGGTTCTTATCATCTACACAAGTGTAACCAAGTTCTTTCCATTCACCATGTAAATCAGTGATATCATAGGCAATTGTTCTATTTGGGTAATACCCTGTCGTGCCGCTAGTTAAGATGAAATTTCTACCATTCCTTCTAAAGAAGCATGGAGCTTCTCTAACGAAAGGTGGATATGTTTGCTGAAGGTGAACAGATTCAACTTCACCGAAGTCTGTATAGTCTTCGTTTAATTCACATAAACGCATATAGTTATACATTGCAACAACAATATAACCCTTACCATCTTGTTCGAATAAATCGAAGTCACCCACGTTACCTTCTTTTCTAAAAATCATGCCTTTGTATTTTAATGTTGATAAACTATCACCCACTAAAATTGAAAAACCTGTGTTTGTAAATATATCATAACCAGATTTGACCCAACAAACAAACTTATTTGTCTTTTTATTAAAGATGATGTGTGGTCTATCCATGATAAAAATTGGGTAGAAAGGATTCCAAGGATCATCACTAACTTCTTTTAAGTATCCTTCACATTTCCAATTCACTAAGTCCTTACTTGAATAATACTTAATACCGTTGTGCCATTTTGGCCAGTGTCCGTTAGCGTCTTTTCCAAACACTCCCTCTTTGCTTTCCCCGTAAAGATAGAATGTGTCGTTGGCAACAATAATTGAGCCACCATGAGCTTGAATTGGGTTGCCATCTGTGTCTAAATAGACGTTTTCTGAAACGATTTTCATAATCAATTGAACTCCTTTAACAATCTAGTCGTGTTATTTGATAATGTATAAACTCTAGGCAAAATCACAACATCATATGACATCAGATTGAGGTTAAATTTATTAAAGGAAACACTACCATCATCTTCCAATAGTGTTTCATCCAATATATTGAAAGGAACATGGAATCTATTTAAAGTTTCACAAGTCTCTGTCAAACTATCTTTGATGTCTTTAATGCTGTTATATGAATCTTGATTCTTATAAGAAAAATAGCAGCTTCTAATAAAATAGATAACTCCAACACTAACAAACTCTTTTGAGTTGGTAAGTTTTTCACCTAAATTTGCGAAATAATCATTAAAGTCTTTAAAAGAGGAAGAAACCCAATCGAACCATTTTTCGCTTAGATATTCACCACCCAAACTCCCTCTAACGTGCATAAAAAAGCCACCAATTCCTTGGTCATGCATCCAATCAATTTGTTTGATTAGTTCCTTTTTTTCTAGATTGCCATTCCAGCTCCAAAACGAAATAGGTTTATAAATATTTTTATTCATGTCTAGTTAGTTTAAATGTATCAACAACATCGCTTTCTAATTGAAGGTGTTGAGGCGCTCCTGCTCCACCAAACGTTAGTGAATTATGCATGTAAATAACCACCATATGGTTGTCTGGATCTACCCAGAAATGAGTGCCATAAGCACCACTCCAACCAAAGCAGTTATATGGAAGCTTTTGCCACGCTGAAAACTTACGTGCTCTCACATAGAAAGATAAACCAAATGTTTCAATACCACCAGTATCGCAATTAGGTGTTGGGGTGTATTCTAACATCTGATTAAAGCTTTCTTCTTTGAGGATTCTCACTCCGTTATAGATACCTCTACCATAAAGCATCATTGCAAATTTAAAATAGTCACCTTTAGTGGAAATTAGACCAGCACCACCAGAGTTAAAACCTGGATAAAATAAATCAAAGCCTCTGTCCTCGTCATCTGTGTACTCTAATTTTCCATCTACAGATCTATAGGAAATAGCTTTGTTTTGTTCTTCACCTTTGTCATATGTATAAGAAGTATGATTCATACCTAATGGTTTGAATAAATATTTATCTAAAAATTCGATAAAAGTCATTCCTGAAGTAATCTCGATAATTCTCGCTACTAAGTTATAAGCAAAGGAACCACTATAGCCAAACTTAGTGCCGGGTTCAAAGAACAAACCAAAGTCTTTTGTGCATGGAATAAAATCTTTTAATACGTGCAAATTGCAGTCTTTTACATGATATTTATGATTAGTCGCTTCCATCGCGCTTGAAGCAAAACCCGCTGAATGATTTAGACATTGTTTGATAGTGAAATTAAATGGCAAATCTAAAGTAACTTTATCTTCAAGGTCTTTAATAGGAAGATCTTTTACTTCAGGAATGTATTTATAAACATAGTCATCAATATTTAACAAACCCATCTCTTGAGCAATCACAGTTGCAACAGCGGTAATAGGTTTAGTCATCGACGCTAATCTAAAACGGGTATCATCTGTAATCTTGTAACCCCTTTCAATATTTGCATAGCCAAAATTCTTGTCAAAAAGTATTTTGCCGTCTTTGTAAACCAACAAAGAAGAACCAGCAACCCTGTTAGTTTCCAATTCTTTTAAAAGATGCTTTTCAATTAAACTAAAATCATAATCTTTCATATGTAAATTCTGGCTTTTCCATAATTATATATAATTAAATATAGAACATTAATAAAATTACCAATTAGGTAATAAAAAATATACTTTTGGGCAAAAAATAACAATTTAACACTAAGTATATTTGATAGTAATTATAATGATATTAGTAGGTTATAATTTTTAATTTGAAAAATGAGCGATAAATCTATCAATTTGATCAGTATTTCCTTCTTCAAAGATATTAAGCGTGTGAACAGAATTAGGGCCAATCATTAAGTAGTAATCTTCATCGAGAAAATTAATATAATCTTTTAAGTTGGAATCACTAATCAGCAAACCAAAGTGAAAATCGAATTTAATAAAGTTAGAATCACTATAATATTTATCACCAACGTTAAATTTCTTGTAAGGGAAATACTCAATATCCTCGAGATAACTTTTAGGGAATATAAGAACATCGCTAGTTGCACCATATGTATCAACAAAGGTATTGAACATGCTTTCGTTTGGAGTGTAGCTTTCTACTTTAACCAATAAATCTTCTGGGAACAACTCTTCAAGTTCTTCTTTTAAAGTAAATTTTTCTTTTAATTCTGCTGCCACAAAAAGAGAAAACTTTTCGTGTTTTTTAGGAGCAGTTTTAGTGTCCACTAGATAACAGGACAAAATAGGTATAACAATGAGCAAAAACACATAAGTTAAAAGCTTATTAAGAACATGGGCTTTGAAATTAAACTTAGTCTTCATCTAATTCAAACTCCTTAATGTAATCATAGGCCACTACAAATTTATACTTTTTGCCAACTTCAAAACGTACATCAAATATCTCACTAAGATAGTAAAGTTTTCCTGATTCATTATCATATTTCACATAGACTTCATAAACTTTAGATTTGTCTGCTAATGTAATAGGTTTTTCTCCGATTGATTCGATGATTCCTTCTATTTTAGATCCGTGATCATTTTTTATTGATGTAAACTCATAAATCAAATTCTTTATGTAGATAAATTTACTAATTAAATAAACCAAGAAGAACGAGCCAACTACTAAAAAAACAGAAAGTAAAATCTTATATAAAAGTTTGTTGTGGTAATTTGCAAGCAAGAGAAAAACAAGGATAGAAACAACCATTAAGGTAACCGTAATCCAAATGAAAACTATGTTTTGTTTTCTTTCTTTTGTTAATTGATTAGAGTAGCAATCCTTGTACAAACTAGTCATGTTTTTTATCCGTTTTCTAATAAGATATTATACACAAATAAATATTCAACTAATGCGAATTAATGCTACAAAAACTAAAAATAACGCGGTGAAATGTCGAAAATATATAATTTTTGTTCTTTTAATTTGTATATTGCGTATATGCCTAAATATATAATGAGAATAGAATTCATCGACAAAAAAGCTAAAAACAGTTAATTTTGTTTACGAATTTTTATATTTTGGAGGCTTTTCTATGAAAAGATTTACTAAAAAAATAGCGGCGCTTAGTTTTGCTTTGGTTATGGGTGCTGCTACATTCGGTGGTCTTGCAGCAAAATCCGCTAAATCGTTTGCATTAGCATCTGCTGAAGATTACGAAAAAGTTGAAGTTACAGTTGATAACTTTAGAATGCATTACAACCAATGGATTTGTCTCTACTTAAGCGATTATGATGGTCCTGCAACAATTGATACACCAAACTTAGCTAACTATCAATCTTACAGCTACTTGAATGGTATTTATGTTAATGGTGATGAAAGCGTTTCGTTTAATAATCCAGCTTCTCCAGTTTTTGGTGCTGCTATTCATAACGATCCACATGAAGTTTGCTTGACAATCAACCCAATTTTTAACCCTGATTATTCAGGCGTTACTCAAGTAACTATCAAAGCTGGTTCTGAATTCCCAAGCTATCAAACAGTCAAAGGCGGAGCTAAGAAGGTTTATGTCGTTAAAGAAGATGTAACTTTCTACAACTTCTATATGCCAAATGGCACTACTGAATTCTTCACAAGAGAAGATAAAGTTACTTTTGTTGATACAGAAGTTGAATTGTATTCTCCTAACAATCCAAACCCTAGTTGGCCTGGATTTAAATTATCAGTTAATGACTTTGGTGATGAAGAGCATTTCATCGCTCATGATAATTTGAACTACTTAGACAATATCCAAATTATTTCTAGAGGTGGCGTTCGTGAATCACTTAGAAGTTTAGGTTCCAATGGCGGAGCATACACAAACTACGCTGGTGCAAACGCAAACTTTTTATCAGTGAACATCACAAACACTGCATTTACCAATTCATATAAAAACACACGTATGGTATATATTCCAAAAGGAACTATGTTCCCATCACTCCAACTCTATAATAACGTCTCTAATCCAGATGCTGAAAAGACAGTTTATGTTGCTAAAAACGATACAGTTTGTTGGCCAACTGATATGTGGGGCGGTTCTTTCAATGTTTTACACCCAACATTTGAAACAAATGAAATTGAAACAGTTGGTGGTCTTACAGCAATTGACCCTCCAACAAACACAATGCAAAACTTTGTATTTAATGTAACTAAATTAAGTCAAGCAAGAGGCCTAGGCGGCGGCGGATATGCAGCTTCATACACATTGTTTAGTGTATTAGCTAACTTAGATGTCTATAATTCACAAGGTCAATTAATTAATTGGCGTACTCCAACTAGCGCTGTAGCAGACGAAGGCGTTGAAATCATAACAGCTGCTGTTTTTGCTGATTTTGACAACGGAAGCAGTGACTATTTAATTCAATTAACTAGTGCTGAAATGAGCGGTCCATCAAAAGTTGTTTTCAAAAAAGGAACAATCTTCCCATCTGCTAAATTCTTTGCTGATGGCACACCATTATGGTACAGAATAGATGAAGATCAAGTTTTCATCGAATTCAACACAAATAACTTATTTAACAAGACAAGATGCGATAATTTCATCAGAGATTATATGCACATGGATGATGTTGCAACTACTGATCCAGGTACAGGCAAATGTATTTCTGAAGGTTGGTATGAAGCCGCTAAAGAAGCATTCAATGCTAGACCATATATGGATAAAGTTGGTTTAATCAACTATGTTGAGTACCAACCAGCATGGATTAGATTAGCTAACTGGGCAATCGCAAATGGTGAAGAATTCAAAGCTGATACAAATATGTTAGACAAAGCAAATGTTTTCCCAGCATTAAAAGAAGCTCCAACAAGTCCTTCATTAATGGTTATTATCACTTCTATCGCAGCAGTTTCTGTTATCGCAGTCTTATTGCTCTTAAAGAAGAAAAAAGAAACTAAATAGTTTCTAAAAAAATCAAATTAGCCTAGGGTGAAAACCTTAGGCTTTTTTATTAATAAAAAGTTAGAAAAAATAATAATTAGCATGTCAAAAAAATGATATTACAAGTTAAAATCTAATTTTTCTAATACTGAGAATTATTTTATAATTCAATTAGAAAACGATAAGTTGAGGTCTTCTTATGGGCAAAAAGAGATTATTTAAACTTTCTTTATCTGTCTTTGCGTTATTAGGAACTTTAACGTTAGCTAATGTTTCTAAAAATGACAAAACGATCGTTAACGCAGCGGATGAAGAATTGGTAGGTACACCTACCATTGGTTGGAATAACGTCGATTATTCCATTAATTCCGGAATGCATTGGGCACCAGACACTACCACAAATGGTGTTCCACAAAGTGGTTATGTTTTATTAGCACTTTACTCAACTAATATATCCGCACAACAACATTTTGATGAAAATCTTATAACAAGCAATCTTCCAGGTTGCAATGTTAGTGATTATGTATTGCTCAATGGCGTGAAAAGCAGTGAAGTTGAAGGTGCAATTATATATGCTTACCCAGAAAATGGCATTTTCATTTATATGCCTAATAATAGTCTTACCTTTAATGATCAATACGAATACGCAACTGTCGAAATATTAGAAGGTATGTCAATCGATGGTTCTGCCCAAACTGTCGCGACAAGATTTGAATATAGAGGTTTGCTTGGTTCCTTTGGTGAATGGCAAGTAAATCCTGCCCCTATCGAAAAGAAGAGTTCAACTTTTGAAAAAATAGATTGGAACAATAGAGATTACTCCGCCACTATGGGTCAACAATGGTCTGGAGAATTAAACGCCAATGGTGCACCTATTGATGGCTATTGTATGCTCGCGTTCTTCAAAGAAGAAGGCAAAACATTAGAAGAAACAGTTCTTGGCACTATTACTACAAATGGTAGAGGTGTTATAGGAATTGGTTTAAATGCAGATTATAAAATTAAAGTTAATGGAGTTAATATCATAGATGTTGAAGGCGCTAAATGTTTCCTATTCCCACAATATGGTTTATATTTCTATCTTCCACACGATTCATTAACGTTTAACGAACAATATGAAATACCAACTATTTCTATAGAAGAAGGATTACATTTCAATAATGTTTATCTTCCTAAGATTACTTTCGAATTTAGAGGTGAGTTAGGCACAGCAGGTGTTTGGACTTATTCTAGAGACTTATCCGATTATCAAAAGTTCACATTTAATGAAGTTCCAGATGCTTGGAATAACGTTGCTCTTGATAGCACGCATAGACAAACTATTCTTACTTTTGGACAACCTGATGTTGATTTCTTAAAAGAAAATCATGTCGCTGATGGCACTAATTTATCTAATAAATATTCTGAAATTGGTAAAAACATCACCGTCAATGGTGTGCAATTATATAAATATCCTGATGCGATTGTTAGTTATTTACACGGTAAATCCTATGTGTATATCGTGCTTCCTTTAGAAGCTTTAAAACCAACCGCAGAATATAAGGTCACAACCTTGTATATTCCAGAAGATACACCTTTCTACGATACTTTATTAAATGAAGTAACTTTATATTTATTCAATGATAAATGGGTTACATCTAAACCAGAGACTCCAAAAGATGAGGACTATATTGGAACATTATCTTTCCAAGATGTATTTGATAAAGAGACCGCGACGATAAATGAAACTAATCCACTACTTTCTTCTTCTCATGCGGGTGATATTAGTTCATATAAGTTCTTTATGGACTATAAACTTCTTAACCAAGGAAGCGCTGCAGTATTATTCATATTAGGCAGTGAGAATCAAAATGGTTTAAGAATTGTTTTAAGAGAAAATACAGTTTCTTTATATGATGCCACTAATGGCAGCATTCTATTAGGCACTGCTGCTCTTGGTAACTTTAACTATGATGAATGGTATTCATTATTCGTTTATTCTGAACTAGTTGATAACAAATTATGCTTAATGGTAGCAATCGATGACATCACATATATACACGCAACCAATGTTAAATTAACAAATAAAAATAAACTTGGAAGCCTATATAACTTCTATCTTGGTGATGGAGAAGTTTCCTTTAAAAACGCTACATTAAGAGCGGATAATAAGAAACCAATCTTATCTTATTCTGGTAAATCAGTTTATAGCGTTTTAGCGGGCTCAAATGTTATGGAATTTACTAACAAAGTCAGCGCGTACGATGTTAACGATGGAGATGTAACAAGTAAAATTACATATTCTTGGCAAGAAGGCGCTATCAGTCATAACACAATTAACAAAGGCACATGGAAAGTCACTATCACTGCTTTTGATAATTCAAATAACTCTACTTCACTTGTAGTGACTATTATCGCAACTGATAAATTAGAAGTTACAGTGACATTTGATGGAAGTAATCCAGTTACTTATAGAGTGGGTGACTATATCGCTTGTATAGAAAATCCAGTTAAAGAATCAAATGGTAACATCTCATATCAATTCGTTGGTTGGTACTATAACGGAAGATTATGGGACTTTGAAAATGATTATGTTTATGAAGATATGAATCTTGAAAGCAGATTTCATGAAGTAGTTGATCAATGTTCAGTTACTTTCTTAGTGGAAGGTTTAAAGGATTCAAGTTCATATGTTTTATATTTCGCTAACGGAACAGAACTAAATTTAGATACGTTCGCGAAAGAAGGATATACCTTAAAAGCTTATATTAACGAACAAGAAGTTACTTCTATTGCAGTTAATGGAAATACAGTAGTTAGACTTGTCTATACATCGTCAAATCCACAAAAATCATCAGGCTGTAAAGGTAATTTATCAAGTATGGCCATATTAGTAACCTTACTTTCAGGAGTGGCTTTAATCTTGCTTGTCTCTTTTAAAAAGAAAGGGGGTAAACGTTATGAATAAGAAAATATTAATTCCTGCCTTATTAACTGGTGTTATATTCACTATGGCAGCATTTAAAGAGTCGTTTAAATCTTCAAAAGCATCTAGTGATGTGACATTTGACTACGACATTATTCAAGCTTTATCTCACAAGAATAGTTCCGTAGTTAGTTTTGTTAATTCCGATATCGCTAAATATTGGGATAGCGAAGCTGGTGATTATGAGAACTTGAAAACTCTTTATGAGAATAACACTGAAATTGCATCATTCCCTGACTTTGCATACGATCACAAAATATGTAGAGATTTATACGCAAGATGGGATGATTTCAAACCAGTTAATAATACTTTAACTTGGAAATCAAACGTTGAAGCTACTAGTTATGATGTTGTCGTATCTTTAAAAGGCGATTTAACAGAAGCAATTTATGAGACTAAAGGTTTACTAGAAGAAAGTTACACGATGGTAAATCCATACTCAAATACCCACTATTTCTGGCAAGTTACCGCTAATACGACAAAAGGAAAAGTTAAATCAGGTATCTTTGATTTCTACAGTGCGGATTATAAACGTACACTAGATATTCCAGGTGTTTCTAACACACGTGATATCGGTGGATTTACTTCATCCTTAGGCGGCATCAAACAAGGACTTGTCTATAGAAGCGCTCGTTTAGATGATATCGCGGAAGAAGGTATCCAAGTATTAAAAAACTTAGATATCCAAACTGATTTGGATGTTAGAAATAAAGCAGAAGGTGCGGTTAACCCTGCTAATTTAACTAACTACTACAACAAAACATTGCAGTTATATTCTGATAACTTCAAAGAAGAATATCGCCCTGCGATGATTGAAGCAGTAAGAGTGTTCGCAGATCCAAATAACTATCCAATTATTTTCCACTGCTCAGTCGGTAGAGATAGAACTGGTACATTAGATATGCTTCTTCAATCACTCATGGGTGCATCGAAAGAATATATCATTCACGATTACTACACATCAATGTGGTCAGTGACAGGTGCATATCAAAAGACAGTTGAAGATTTAAACTATGGCACTATTTGTCAATTTATCAATGGCTTAGAAAGTCTTGGCTCCACATTAGAAGAAGGCGCAGTCAATTACTTAAAACAAATTGAAAATGAAGAAACACACGAATTAATTGGATTAACAGCAGAAGAAATCCAATCAATTAGAGATATTTTATCCGGTAAAACCGAAATCACTCATGGTGTGAAACCATTTAAACCAGAGGATAATTACGAAGGCAAAGCTCTCGTTAAATTTGAATCTATTGGTAATAAAGATGTCGGCATGATGGTGGATGTTGGCACCACTATTACCGCTCCATATGAACTAAAAGAAGGTATGACTTGGTATTCAAATCAAGAGGTATTTGATTTTGCTACACCAATTACTGACGCCACTTATATTTATGCTGATTACTTAAATGAATACGCTATAAGAATTCACTTCGTTGGCATTGCTAGAGAAGATGAAATTTTAAATATGCTTTATGGCAAATCAATCTTATTAAGCGATTACGGAGTTGATGGATATAATATGCTTGTTATTTCCGATACTGGTGAAGAAATAACTAAGTTCACCGTTAGAAGAGACACGGTCATAAATATCCTATATACAAAAATTAAATAGGGAGGGTGATAACAATGAGAAAAAATAAAAAACTACTTTCTTTGGTGGCCTTGTTCTTATCCGTATTTACCTTGAACACAGTTAGTAACGATAGTGTTGCTAGCGCAGAAGGTGATTGGGAAACAGTTGAGACCAAGATCCTCGCTAGCTCCACGACATTTTATTATGACGGAAGTGACTCTTGGATATTCTTTAGTTTATCCACAAACGATTACACTTCTGATATGACGGATGACATTTTGCACGTTGGTAACGCAACTTATTATAAGACGTCTGATTATAACTTCTTAACATATGTTCAATTCTCTAATGACAAGCAAACATATATTCCATTAAGTGATTTATATTTCACTGTCGATTTTAACTTCTTCTTTAAAGATGGAACTTTTAGAATCGGTTTGAGACGTGACGCTAGTACCGCTATTCAAGATGGAACATATACATATGTAAAAGTTTTAGAAGGATGTGAATTCCCATCATATACATATTGTGTTAACGGAGGAACAAAGAAGAAATACGTTCAAAAATCTGAAACAATTTCTAAACTTTCTAACACCCATGATTTAGGAACAGTAGGTCAGTCAATCTACGGGGAAGAAATTCCTAAGGCTGCTTTACCATATAATGGCATCGCTGGTGGTTGGAACAATAGAGAAACTAGTTCAGCTGATTATAAAGCCCTCATCTTAGCGTTTGGCACCTTTGGAGTGGATTATCTATCTAATAATCATGTTGCTGACGCGACTAACCAAGCCACTACCGCTTTTGAAATTGGTAATAAATTAACAATCAATGGATTATCTATCAGTGAAATCCATGATAAATATTCAAGAACTCATGTTGGTTATGATCATGGCAATAACTATTTCTTTGTCATGTATCCAAATGAAGTATTGTTGATGAATAAAAACAATATCGTTCCAACATTACACATTCCAGAAAATACAGTGTTTATGGATGTCCTTCTCCCAGAAGTAACTCTTAAATTTGTGGGAGGCGGATGGATTGAAAGCGACGCTGACGAATTTAAATTAACAAACCCTTGTGATATCAATACATATTCAATGGTTACTTATCCGCATAGTTTAGGTCTTAATAACCCTCACCCTATATTGAATGATGTTCCTAGTGAAGGAATAGAACTTGCCTTTAATATCAATACAGGCAACTTGGATATTACTCAAGGTGCTCCTGTAATGAACTTTGATGGTTTATATAACTTAACAATTTCCATCAACTTTGGGTCAAGACAACTTCAATTACAAGACAAGCAAGCTGGTGGCGCAGCAGTTCAAACTATGTATGGTTTTGAATTTATGCCAAATACAGATTATCTATTTGAAATTAAAGTCACTTGTGGAGCAAATAGCACATTTATTATGGCTATAAACCACTTAATTATCTTTAATCATGCATTTAATAAAAACATTGCCACTGCATTTGCGATGTGGGCGATTGACACAACTGGTCAAATAACAATGGATATCGCAAAAGAATTAGAGTCATATAAACCATCATTTGTTTATGGTGGTTCTTCTAATTATGATTTCATTGAAGGTGATCCAGTTTATAACTTCGCAGGCGTAGTTAACGCAATGGACTTATATGGCGAAGATATCAGTTATGAAAACATTAGCTTCACATATGAAGAAGGTGCGGTTTCTAACGGAAGATATAACGCTGGCGTTTGGAAATTACTCATTGAACTTGAGCTAGATGGATACGAAAAGGTTTCTAAAGAAATCACTATTAATGTTCATGGTAATACATCCATCGCAAAGATATATTACGATGATGGAGATCCAATTGAAGTTCCAATTGGTTCAAAACTCACTCCTCCGGCTAACCCAAGCACATATCGTGAGGGTGATTACGATTATGTCTTTGATGGTTGGTTATTTGAAGGTGGTAAATGGGATTTTGCTAACGATACAGTGCAAGGCGATATGCATTTATATTCCTCATTTAAAACTGTATCACCACACTACATAGTAACTGTTAACTATGAAGGTTTACCAAAAGCAAATGATACATTCTCTTTAACTAAGAATAGTTCACTTCCATTCGCTTTATTCAATCTTGAAGGCGCAACATTTGAAGTATTCCTAGGTGAAGAAAAAATTACTTCCTTAATTGTTACAGATGATGTCACTATCACTGTTAAATACAACATCATATTTGCATATGTCGAAGCAAAAGAAGCCACATGTACAGAAGATGGCAATATCGGTTATTGGTATTCTGCAGTATATGGCAATTATTACTTTGCAGACTCTAAAGGTAGAGAATTAATCAATCCATTTATTCCAAAGTTTAATCATAAGATTGTGCATTTAGATGCCGCTGATTCAACATGCCACGATTTAGGTAATGTTGATTGCTACTATTGTGAAAATTGTCACAAGCACTTCACTGATTCTTTAGGTGAACACGAATTAGTAAACTGGTTTATTGAGAAGAAACCACATGACTTAACTCATCATACCGCGAAAGACGCAACATGTAGCGAAGACGGCAATGTTGAATATTGGTCATGCGTTAATGAACCGGGTGTTTATTATGGTGATAGCGAGTGCACTATTGAATTAGAAAGTGTCACTATTAACGCCATTGGACATTCTTATCTTGCTCCAACATATGAATGGAAAGAAACCACTGATGGTTATGACTGTGTCGCATCCATTTGTTGCACACATTGTTATGACGCGATAAGTGAAACTAAGACCGCTACTAAAGTAGTGTTAAGAGAAGCCACATGTTCACAAGAAGGACAAATCGCATATTCAGTATCTTTTGATAATGATAAATTCAATTCTCAAACAAAGATTGTCACTATTGAAAAGAAAGAACATAGTTATGTTTTCGTTGAACAAGTTAACGCAACTAAGGATAGATATGGTATTAAAGAACACTATGAATGTTCAGAGTGTCATAAATGCTTTGTCAAAGACGGCGATAACTATGTCGAAATTCAATTATCTGAACTTTTATACAAATATAATTCCTCTGGCTGTGGAGGTTCAATCACCGCTACATCATTACTCGTATTAGCGTTAGCAAGTTCAGTAACGGTTTTATTGATGCTAAAAAGAAAGGAGGAAAGATAGTATGAAAAACAAAAAAGTACTTATTCCGACAATCATTCTTTCCGCTAGTATGTTACTAGCAGCTGTTCCTGTTTCTATTTCCTTATCAAAGGCGATAAACTCTGGAGCGGTAAGAACATTAACAAGCGAAATCACTCCTACTAAACCTGGACGTGGTGAAACCGTCACATTCCTTCCTGAATCTTTAGCAAAATTCTGGGCAATGGATGATTTAGTGAACACTTATGCCTCTAAAGCAACTGATATCGGTGAATTGACTCAATACACAGATGAGCTCACATCTTGGACAAGCTATCCAGTCACCGAAGAAGGTAATAGAGAAGTTAGAAAAATCTTTGATAAATACGATATTTACCGCCCAACAAATAACATTTTAAGTTGGGATTCTTCCATTTCCGCGAAAAGTTATAGAGTTATCATCTCTCAAGATAAAACATTCTCCACTATCGAAAGAGAATACGTAGTTAATGGAACTGAAAACTCAGTAATATTTGATAACCCATATACAGGCACTAACTACTATTGGCAAGTTATCGCTACTAAAAATGATGATACAGAAGTCTATTCTGATGTATTTAATTTCACTGTTAGTAACTTACCAAGAACTATCAAATTAGATGGTGTTTCTAACACTAGAGATTTAGGTGGTAATGCTTCTTCTAGTGGTAAGAAAACTAAAGAAGGCCTTGTCTATAGAGGTAGCAGATTAGAAGCAATAACTAACGAAGCAAAAGAAGAATTCAAAAATGAATTAGGCATCAAAACTGAAGTTGATTTAAGAGGTATTGGTGAAGGTACAGAAAACGTTTTAGGTTTATCTGACTACTATCACTATCCTTCTCCATATGATTACACATCCAATACCGGTATGTCTGAAGGTATTGAAACTACAGGTCCTAACTCATTAGTGACTAACTTTGGTAATGCAGTTAAAGTGTTTGCAAATAAAGATAACTACCCAATCTATTTCCACTGTTCAGTTGGTAGAGATAGAACTGGTTGGATGGGATTAGTATTAAACTTCTTATGCGGTGTCAGCGAAGAAGTCGCATTAAAAGAATTTACATTATCTTTATTCTCCACTTCAGGTGCGTACGTTAAAGGCTCAACTGATTTCTATACAAGATATATTAGAATCCGTGATTATTTAAATACGTTTAATGGTAATAATCTTTCCGAAAAGACTGAAGATTATTTAGTTACAAAAGCAGGTGTCACTCACGAACAATGCGAATCCATTCGTAAGATTTTATTAGGGGATGTAGATACTGGCTTTGTTCCTGGAAAAGTAAATACTGATTCATATGAAAGCTTAGCTAAAGTTACATTTAGAACTTATGGCCAAACCCCTATCATCAAAATGGTGGAAATAGGTTCATTATTAGATGATCCAGGCATCACTGGTAATGGTAATTGGTATCATGGAGATACTTTATGGAACTTTGAAGAAGATACAGTTCAAGGCGATATGTATCTAGATTACATCGCAAAAGACAAGTGCAAAGTCGCTGTCCATTACACAGGTATTGATTTGCCTGATGATGCTTTCGATGTCGAATATAACACTGTCTTTGACTTTGATACATTCAAAAAAGATGGATACACATACAAAGTATATGACGATACATATAATCAACTTGATAGTTTAACTGTCACTGATGATGTATCTATCAATGTTATATATTCCCCTATCGGTGGATACGTTCCTAAATCCAATTCTAGGATCATCATTCTTGCGGGACAAAGTAACGCTGCTGGTGTTGGTCACTATCAATATCTAGAAACATCACTAGATGAGGCTAAAATCAAAGAAATCAATGAAGGCTATGACAATGTTTTAATGACCGGATACTCTCATGGTGATTATTACAACGATTTTAGAAAAGTTTACGCAGATAGCCATTACTCATCAGCGGGCACTGTGGGAACATTTGGTTTTGAAGTCCCATTAGCGGATCGTTTATCCAAGGCTTTCCCTGATGAAACAACATACATCGTTAAATACGCTTTCGGTGGTTGTTCACTTAACTATGATTTCATCTCACCTTCAAGCGATGTCGATGTATACTTCCCACCTGTCGATGGCAGTCATGAAAGAGGATGGTTATATAATGGTTTAGTTGAATCATTGACTAACACGATTGCAAAGATTAGTGAAACCACTAACACTATCCCAATGGTGGACGCATTTATGTGGATGCAAGGCGAAAGTGATGCCACTATTGAAGGCGCTACAAACGCATACTTATACACATTCAACAACATGATTAATGACTTTAAAGAAACATTTAAAGATAACATTTCATATGACTTTACTGTGTATGATGCATTAATCTGTGAAACATCAGTTTGGCAACTTGCAAAACAAATGAATGGTATCAAGAAATCTCGTGTTGATGAACATAACGTTATTATCGATACAGTTTCTAGATTAACAACATCGTTTGAACCTATCGGTAAATCAACTGACCAAGCCCACTATGACGCAGCTTGTTACATTGATTTAGGTCATATGTTCGCAGATGCATACTTAGAAAAAGAGATTCGCGGATATACACATAACGCAATTGAAATTGAAGCACCTGAAAAGATTACATTAAAGATGGGTCAAGATTACACAATTGAAACTCCTGTAGTTCTCTTTAATGGCGAACCAGTTGAAGCCAAGATGTCATACTTTGCAAAACAACACATTATTATGGATGATGTTGTAATCAGCTATTTCACAGTTAATAACAATGAAACTCTTACTCCAACTAGAGTGGGTGAAAGCTTATTTAGAATTACAGCTTACTATCACGACGAAATAAGAACAGTTCTAGTTCCTGTAACTGTAGTTGCATAACATCAACAAAAACAAATAGAGCGCCATTAAATTGGCGCTTTTATTTTGCAAGAAAAGGTTGCAATATCATTACTTTGTTATTACAATGTAATTACGTAAATCAATTAGGAGTTTAATATGGGATTAGTGCAAATTAGAGTCGATGACAAAATCAAAAATGAAGCAAGCAAAGTCTTTGAAGAATTAGGCTTAGATCTTTCAACTGCAGTAAGAATGTTTTTGATTAAGTCAATCGAAGTTAATGGTATCCCATTTAGCACCATTAAAGAGAATAAAGAAGAAAGGGAACGAGTTAATCTTCTCATGAAGAAATTCGAAGAACGTTCAAAAGAACTCGGAAATGATGCTATGACACTAGATGACATCAATCAAATAATTAATGATGTTAGAAAGGAAAAAAATAAATAATTGATTTATTACGCAGTGATTGACACTAACGTTCTTGTGTCTTCTATGCTAAAACCAGATTCAATCCCTGGAGAAATAATCGAAAAATGTGTTAATGGAGATATCATTCCTCTAATAAATGAGGATATACTTGCAGAATACTATGAAGTGTTGTTAAGAAACAAATTTGGTTTTAATCCAGGAGATGTAGTTTCTAGAATTAGCGATTTTCTTAAACATGCAGTGGTAATAACTCCAACAAATTCTGAAGAATTTTTCAAAGACAATAATGACAAAATTTTTTATGAGGTAGTTTTAACTGTTCGAGATAATGATGCATATTTAGTTACAGGAAACATAAAACACTTTCCGACTAAGCCGTTTGTGGTAACACCAAGGCAAATGTTGGAAATTATCAAAAAATGAGAAATTACGATTGTCCTAATTCCAATCGTTTTTTTATCAGACTATCAAAAAAGATACCAAATTTGGTATCTTATTTTTTAAAGATTTTTGACTGCTGACAAAGCGGCAATCGCTCCATCGTTACAAGCTGTAACTAATTGACGTACACCTTTTTTACGACAATCACCAACTGCGTATAAGCCAGGAGTTTTTGTCATCATATTGTCATCTACCAAGATGAATCCTTTTTCAAGATCAACAAGTTCTGAGAATATCTCGTTATGTGGAACTTGTCCGATAGCGACGAATACATTATTTGTGAAGTATTCGGTTTTGATATGTGTTTTTGTATCTTCAAACACTAAACCAGTTAAAATATCTTCGCCTTTATATTCAACGAGTGATGTATTTGGATAGACCATGATTCTATCATTATTTTTAATTCTTTCCTTAAGAACTTCATCACCGAAGAATTTATCGGTTAATGTGAACATGTGAACTTTAGGACAGTAGTTAACAAGCAACAAAGCATATTGCATAGCGGTGTTACCATCGCCAATGAGATATACTTCTTGTCCTTTGTAGAATGCTCCATCACATACAGCGCAGAATGATATGCCTTTGCCAATTAAATCTTCTTCTTTTGGAAGATTCATTTTGCGGTGGGACACACCAGCAGCGATAATTACGCTTTTAGAGGCGTATACAGAGTAATTTGTGGTTACCTTGAATATTTTATCATCCTTTTCCACTTTCTTCACTTCCTCGAGCTCAAAAGTAACTCCGAGATCCATGATTTGTGTGAAAAGTTTGTCAGAGAGTTCTAATCCTGATATTTCTTTGATGGTTGGGAAGTTCTCCACTCTTGGAGAGTTCGCAATTTGTCCACCAAAGTTTTCCTTTTCAAGGATTAAAACACTCTTACCACTTCTAAGCGCATAAAGCGCAGCAGTCATGCCTGAAGGTCCACCACCAATGATTAATACATCGTAGACCATAAGCAATTACTTGTTTTCAATGAAGCCTTTGATGTTAGAAGCATTTTCGAAAACATCATAATTTTCTTCGTTTGGAACGATTAATGTAGGTGCTTTCTTAACGCCATAACGGTTAGTCATTTCGACATCTTCTTCAGCATCGATAACTGTGTATTTGATACCAGCTTTATCAAGTAACATCTTTGCCATCTTGCAGTTAGGGCAAGTCTTTGTAGCGAATAATAATGTTTCTTTTAAGATTGGTTTAATCTTTTCTTCTGGTGCAGCGGAACATTCACTATTTAAGCCGTGTTTTAATTGGCTAGATGCTAATTCATAGACTCTGCGATCTCTGAATTCAGCTGACTTACCATCATTCCAGTTTTGAACTGGTCTATAGTAACCAGTAATACGGGAGTAGACTTCTGTCTTAGCACCACACTTAGGACATGTGTATTGTTCACCTTCAATATAACCGTGTTCTTTACATACAGAATATGTTGGAGACATTGTGTAATATGGAATGTGATAGTTTTCCGCAATCTTTCTAACCAGGTTAGCGCATGATTTCCATGTAGGGAGTTTTTGACCTAAGAATGTATGGAAAACTGTACCTGATGTGTAGAGAGTTTGTAAGCCATCTTGGATGTCCAAAGCTTTGAAAATATCTTCTGTGTAACCGACAGGTAAATGAGAAGAGTTTGTGTAATATGGGACTTTACCAGCATCGTTAGCAGTGATGATATCTGGATATCTTTCCTTGTCGTGTTTTGCTAAACGGAATGCAGTTGATTCTGCTGGTGTAGCTTCTAAGTTATAGAGGTCACCATATAATTCTTGATAATCAGAGAGTCTTTCTCTCATGTGATTTAAGACATCTTTTGTGAATTGAACTGCTTCTGGATTTGTTAAATCTTTCTTAATCCATCTAGCGTTTAAGCAAGCTTCATTCATACCCACTAAACCGATCGTAGAGAAGTGGTTGTTGAATGTGCCTAAATAACGTTTTGTATATGGATATAATCCAGCTTCTAATAACGTAGTAATAGTATTTCTTTTAATCTTTAAGGAACGTGCGGAGATATCCATGATTTTGTCTAATCTTGAATAGAAGTCAGCTTCATCAGTTGCTAAGTATGCGATACGTGGCATATTGATTGTAACAACACCGACAGAACCTGTGGATTCACCACTGCCGAAGAAACCACCGGATTTCTTTCTTAATTCTCTTAAGTCTAATCTAAGTCTGCAGCACATAGAACGAACATCGCTTGGTTCCATATCACTATTAACGTAGTTAGAGAAGTAAGGTGTACCGTATTTAGCAGTCATTGTGAACAATAACTTATTATTTTCTGTTTCAGACCAGTCAAATGTTCTTGTAATGGAGTATGTAGGGATTGGGTATTGGAAACCACGTCCATTAGCATCACCTTCGATCATAATTTCGATGAAGGCTTTATTGACCATTGCCATTTCTTCAACACAATCTTTGTATTTGAATGGCATTTCTTTGCCACCGACGATACAGTTGAGTTCTGCCATATCGTTAGGGACAACCCAGTCTAATGTAATATTGCTAAATGGTGCTTGTGTACCCCATCTAGATGGAGTGTTAACACCATAAACGAATGATTGAATGCATTGTTTAACTTGTTTATATGTTAAGTTATCAACTTTGACGAATGGGGCTAAATATGTGTCAAAGCTAGAGAATGCTTGAGCGCCAGCCCATTCATTTTGCATAATGCCTAAGAAGTTAACCATTTGGTTACATAATGTGCTTAAGTGGCTTGCTGGGGAAGAAGTAATCTTTCCTGGAACACCGCCTAAACCTTCTTGGATTAATTGCTTTAATGACCAACCAGCACAGTAACCTGTTAACATGGATAAGTCATGAATATGAATATCAGCATTTCTATGTGCGTTTGCAATTTCAGAATCGTAAATTTCACTTAACCAGTAGTTAGCGGTAACTGCACCTGAGTTAGAAAGAATCAAACCACCAACGGAATAGGTAACTGTAGAGTTTTCTTTAACACGCCAGTCATTAATTTTGAGGTAGTTATTGATAATGTTTTTATAATCAATGCTAGTCTCTTTGATTTGTCTGAGATTTTCGTGTTGTTTACGATAGATCATATAGCTACGTGCAACATCGATGTAACCTGCTTGAATTAAGACAACTTCGACTGAGTCTTGGATATCTTCGAGTTCTACGACTTCGTTTTTAACTTTGCTATTGAAGTCAGCAGTAACTCTTAAGGCTAACATTTGTACAATATCTTTGTTATAGAACTTATGTTCCGCCATGAAAGCTCTTTCAATTGCGCTTTCAATTTTAGTGAGAGCAAACTCTTCAATTGAGCCGTCTCTTTTCTTGATTTTTAGCATAATCGCTCCTCCTTGATATAAGGGTATTAAAACACATCCCCACAATGTGAATTTTCCCCGAAGATTGTTATGTCCTTTTTAAGGGCGTGCTACTATCATATATAAGTTATTAAAAATAAAAAAATAAAAAAATGTAAAATTTAGACACTGTCCAAAAGTTAGATTTTTCCTCTTTACACTGTAAAATATTTTCTTTAATAACCCAATTAAAAACATCATATATAAAAACAATATATATATTGTTTTAGTGTTTTAACCTATATTAGTTAATAATATTATTTTTATAACAAAAAAGAGAGACGTTTTGTCTCCCTAATTTTAGTTTTTGATTATTACCAAGTATTACCAAACCTTTTCGTATTCGTTTAAATCAGGTAAATTAATTTCTTCAATTTCGTCTCTATAATTGAAATATTCATGAATTTTAATTGTGCCAGTAACAACTTCAGTTTTACCGGAATCGTTTTCTTCTTCTGTGAGAACTGTAGTTAGAACAGTAATATCAAAGAGTGTGGTTTGATAATCTTCAATGTGAACGTGAGCGTTCACTAATGAGTCACCCGCTGAAAAAGATTCTTCAAGCGATCCTTCTTCCACCATTGCTCTCCGTGTGTAACCAGTAATAACGATATCAATTGAACCTTGACCACTTGATGTAATGCGTTGTGAGACAAAGTTTAGATTGTAGTTATCGTATAAAGATAAAGTAGCAAAATCACCATTAATATATCCAATATAGTCAGCAATTTGTGTTGGCGAAAAAATATTGTCGCAGAGCGTTTCAACAAAATCTGACTTAATCTTGGCATCATATTGTTTCTTATCTGACTCATCAGAAAGATCGTATGTCCAATACTTTTTAGAGATATTATCTGATTCTTCATATCTAGCAAAATTACCAACATTAGTACTCCCATCCACAAAATAAGTGTTTATTGAATGTTCCTCAGCATATAATAAATCTCCCAAATCTAAACAAACATAACTAGTGTTTTGATAAATGTTTCTAGTTTGATCGATCACTATGTGAGAAGTTCCACCTAAAGGTGTTGCGTCATCTGACTCAGATGGTGAAAACATAGCGAATTCAATAGAAAAACTTGTATCAGCAACAACATGATCAAACAATTTAAAATCACTTTCATGATCTGCACGATATTGTTTGATTGAAGTTAAAAGAGATACCGCGGTTTTACGATCTAGATAGTTAGAACTTTCTTTTTTGCCACATCCTGTTAAACATATTGGCATTAAAACGCAAAATGCTAAAAATTTCTTTTTCATAGTTATTTTTCTCCATCTCCCCAAATGCTGAAATCATCTGTGCTTTCAACTTGTTGATACGTTGATAATTCAGGACGTTCGGCAGAATCTTTTGGTTGCGCGACGGTCATGTTCCAAAGTTTGCTGATAGCTCTCTTGGCGTAGAATAATTGACCATCAACTTGAGAAAAGGCCATGCCTTCATCTTTAATATAGGATTTATTATAAACAGGGAAGTAGTTTTCAATTTCGAAAACTTCATCGTAATTTGATTTTGAATCGTGTGAATTAATTTTAGTTTTAGCGTTTAACTTAATGTGACCATCACCTTTAGTTTTATAGGTAACACTAGTTTTTCTACCTTCTTCATTTTCCAGTAGGTCCGAAACATCTGCATTTGTGTATGAAGTAAATGCTTCGACAAATTCTCCGACGATGTTACCGTAATTAAAGTTATTTGTAATAGCAAAGAATTCGCCTTTAGCTAAATAGTAATCATGCTCACTACTAGCAGGTAATTCAGCATATTGTTTAACTCTAGCATCTTTTCTAACCGCGATAACTAATTTGCTATTCTTTTGGAAAAGCCATCCTTCAATTATGGTTTCATCCCAATAATCGAAAAATGCTTTTTGATGTAATTTGTAGTAGCCAATATGATTTACTGCATCAAAGTAAACCTTTGAATCACGAGTAATATCATAAATAAGTTCATATTCATCATTAACTTTAGCGTTTAATGTTGATGTTGCGGAATAAGTTGCAGTGAACTGTTCAGGTGGTTGAATTTCTGAAACCGCACCCATCCTAGGATAAATTTTGTTAAATAATGCCTTGGCTTCAATTCTATTTAACTTAGTGTAACTATCACAACCAGTTAATGCTAGAAAGCCTGTTAGGAGCAATATTGATTTAGATATTAACTTTTTCATAGTTAATCCCTCCAAAAAAAGATTGCCACTATTCTATCATGTAAAAAATAAAAAACAAACTAACAAATAGTTTGTAATCTTCCTCAAAATTATTAAAACAAAAACGGCAAATAAAAATGGTGTGATTGGATCGCACCATTTTTAACTTTTAAAGCTTAGTTTTGTTTTTGATATTCAGACAAATCAGGTTTAACTAAGTTCTTATCACAGCCTTTTTTATAAGCGAACTCAACAATCGCTCTAGCGGTACCAGAAGCAACACCACTAACATCATCGTCATCGACATAACCAGAAAGTGATTTAACCGCACAATAACGTTGATATGTTGTGACATAGTTTTCAATAACTTGTCTTGCTTCAAAAATATTGTCTCCAAATTGATCTCTTTGTTTTGTTGATCTTCTAGCAAATCCACGAATATCAACATCGAGACAACCTGGACCGGTTGAAGTAATTGAAGATGTGAGGAATAAACTAGGATATTGATCGAGAATTAGTAAGTATGAAGTGTCACCCTGAATAAACTGTTTTAAAGCGTTCAAATCAGGATCAAAAACACTCTCAACAATATCATCAAATAAGAAATGATGAAGATTTGTCTCATAATCCTCTTTATTATATTCCCAATATTCCTTGGTAGTTTTGTCATCTTGGTTTACATAATTAGCGTAATAACCACGACCACCCTCAGTAAACCAGTATTCCTTTTCATCAACTTCGGTTTCAAATTCAGTTCCCAACAAAACCTCACCTTCCATATCAAATTCGTAGATACCTTTTGATGAATCACCATAATAAGTTGCAGAGGCAATACCAAGAGAGATGGTTTGTCTCTCTACACCAACTTGCACTGAAACGCTGACATCTTCCGATATTTCGAAAGTGAATTTGTTGTGGAATTTAAATTCAGAAAAATGTTCTTGGCGATATTGAGCGATAGAATCCACCATGGTCAAAGCTTCTTCGGTAGTTAAATAATCTGTATTATCCACTTGTGGTTTGCTACATCCGGATAATGTTAGTGGAAGCAAAAAGCAAAAAGCAAAAAATTTCTTATTCATAACTATTCCTCCTCCGCAGCAAACAAATCATTGAAGTCATCAACTCTTGTGTAAGTTGATAAGTCTGGTCGACCAAAATTATCACTAGGAACCGAAATTTTTAAATTCCAATATCTTCTAACTTTTCTTTTTGCCTCACGCATAATTTCATTAACGGCATCATACATAGGGCCAACATCATCTAAATATGTCTTATTATATAAAGGTAAATAGTTGTTAATTTCAAAGACTTCATCACATGATGATTTTGAATCATGAGTGGTTAAAGATGTTTTGCAATTCAACTTAAGATGAGATTTATTATCTTTAGTTTTATAAACAATATTTAACTTGCGTCTTGTATCATTCTTAAGTGAATTAATAACTTCTTTATCTGTGTAAGTGATAAACGCTTCAAAGAATATGCGATAAATATCTTCAAAAGAAACTCCGCAATCTAATGAGAAAAAGATGTTCTTTGCGGTTTGTTTGTTAGCAAAACTAGAACCATCCCATTTAAAGTATTTTTTAGTGTTGTTATAGTTACTAGCTAAAACAACTCCACCATCCAAATATAGCCAATATTCTATGTTCATTTTGTGAATAGCGACGTCGAAATAAGTGCGCGTCTCTTTAATGTGACCAACACAAGTCTTAACATCAAACGATAGTTGAGTATTGTAGGTCTCATTAATAATGTCAACATATTCACCGTTTTCTAAATACGCTAGATATTCTTCATCTGTGTAAGATGCAGTAAATTGATCTGGAACAAGTTCTGCTCTTTCTTTATCAGACATTCTAATAAGCATTTTTGAAAATTGAATGCCAGCTTCTTCCATGGAAATCTTCATGTATTTGTCACAAGCGGTCAAAGAAAGAAATCCAGTTAAAAGTAATATTGACTTAGATATTAACTTTCTCATAGTTAATTCCTCCAAAAAGATTGTAAATATTCTATCATTTTGTATATAAAAAAACAAACTAATAAATATTAGTTTGTAATTTTAGTAAAAAATAATTAATTGGAGTTTTAGTAGGTTTTTTAAGCGGTTGGCCATGTTCTATTATTTTTAAACCATTCTGTGTCTTTCAAAATTGTAGAATTGTTAGAACCTGTAATTTTATAATCGCTACCTTTTTCACAAACAAATTTTATAGTTCCATTAAGTGGCCCATATGAATCGCCATAATCAACAGTTGTAACATAAATTTTGTCTGTGTATTTAGACATTGTGTTAATAGCGTTTTGGGATGGGAAAGTATTGAGTGCAACCTCAGTGTATTTTGTGTTACCAGCACTGCAGCAAACAACGATATTTTTAGGTTTAATGATTTTCAAAAGATCATCGGAGTTTGCTGTATAACTGCCATGATGAGCGGCTTTAAATAAAGTAACTTCTGGTAATGAATTAGACGCAATTAGTGATTCTTCTCCGTCTTTTTCCAAATCTCCAGTAAATAAATAGTGATTTTCACCATGATTGATCATCGCACAGACACTGTAATTGTTTTCATTATTCTTAGCGGAAGTTTCATAATACTTTTGATATAAAATATCTAAAGTTGTTCCGGCAGCGATGTCATAAGAACGTTTTGCACCATTAAAGTTATTCCAACATTCTAAAGCTGTGTAATGATGCTTAATATCGCCACTACTAATTTTTGAAGTTCTAATATCAACATAGTCTTTATAGAGTTGTGATGTGGACTCAGTTAACGGGAAATCAATTAAGGTATCAATTTTATATTTATAGAAAATGCCTGTGTCAGATTTGCTACCCACAAATCCAGCAATATGGTCTTCGTGAGCGTGAGTGCTGATGACATATTCAAGCACACCATCTGTGCAGTATTGATCGACATAGTTAGAAATTGCAGTTGCACTATTTTTTTGGCTACCAGCATCAATCAAAATATCAGTGTTGCCAGCTTTAATATAAATTGAATCACCTGTGTATTTGTTACCAAGTTCAAGGAAGTTTATTTGAATTGGTTCAACAGCGGTTACGTTAATAGTTCTTTGCAAAGTGTTAGTTTCAAAAGAATATTGGGAATCTGCTACGTATTTTGCGGTAAAAGTGGCTTCTTTTGATGTGTCGATGTTTGTAACAGTCTCATTGTCAGAATTGTAATAAGTGACAGTAACAGAGCTTGAAACATCCTCGTTTTTATAGAAACATCCAAAGCCTTGCTCATTGTATGTTCCATCAATGGCAACGCTGACAGTATCAAGACCAACAAGTCTAAAATATGTTTTAACTTCAGGTTTGTTAATAACGAGGAAATAATATAACGCTCCAGCGATAAGCGCTAACAAAATAATGATGGTGATAATGATGCCACCTTTTGGATGTTTTACTGCTGCTTTTTTAAGTGCTGCAACTTGCTTTTTAGTTAGTTTTTTTGCCATAAGTTTTTCCTCGTTTTTTTAGTTTATCACAAAAAGAAAAGACCTTCAAAAGGTCTTTCCTATTACTATCCAAAGAAATTAGTTTCTATTGTATGCTTCGAGCAACAAAGATTTTGCTTCTTCGTAATCTTGCTGAGTTTCGATTGTGAATTGTAAGTGGCCTGTGCCAACCTTAGCAGCAAATGTAACATCTTTGTATTTAGGGCTAATTGCGGTGAACTTATATGGTTCTAAGTTAAGGTTTAAAGTAATTTTAGAACCTTCAACACGTGCAGCTGCAAAGTTCTTAATCTTCTTAAATGCAACGTAGTTTCTTAATGTGTTAATTGTAACTGATTCACCGAAGTATTGGATGTATTCACATAATAAATCGAATAAGTTTCTTGCAGAAGCAGATGCTTTCTTATAACCAGTCATGAATGAGTTACGAACTTGTAAACCACTTTCGATTGGTGTGCCAGCATTTGTTTCAATTAATTCAAACATAACAATGTCATCACCGTATTGGTTGTATTGAATTAAAGAAATGTTACGAGATACTTGAGCAACAGCGGCTCTGTCGTATTTGTTGAAACCAGTAGCTAAGACAATAACTCTTGGGCTAGACCAGTCAATAGATTCAGCGGCTTTCTTACCTAATTTGTTAGAAACAGAAACTGTAAATCTTTCTTTGTTGCCTAAGATTTGATCTAAGAAGAACAAACCCTTAGATAAGAAGTTCATCTTTTCGTCTTTGCTATAAATAAAAACAACTGGGCAACGGTTTTCATCTAAACCGACTGTCGGAACTGTGCCTGCTCCGATGTTGTAATCATTAGCAACAAATGTAACTCCAAAGAAACTCTTAGAGTTTGCTTCGATTAATTCTTGTAAATTGATATCAAAAGAAGTTTCAGTACTTTTAATCTCAATAACTTCTTTTCCTAATCTGAATAATTTCATTTCAGCCATATTATTTTCTCCTTAAAATGTGTCCTAAATATTATAGAAAATATTTGCTGTTTTTTGAATAAAAAACTGAGATAAATTACGCCCAAATATTTATCAATTTTTTTATTATCAAAGATAATAATAGTTGAAAAGCAACAAAAAAGAGGAAGATTATCTCCCTCTTAATAGGCGATTGCTAATTATTTGAGTTTAAATCTAGCGACCCTTGCAAACCATGATTGACCGTATGAGAATGGCAAAACTTTAAATGATTGTTTGTCAGATAATTGAACCTTTTCACCGCTATCAAGCCATGTAATACTGGAAATCTTTTTATCGGTATGTATCTTAACAATTCTATTTAAATTACCATATGATTTAGCTACATTAGGGTCAGATGACATTGGTACATCTTCTATAATTGCGTAATACCATTTTTCATCTTTCATAATTATAGCTTCATCTGCATCGAATTCAGCACGTCTTGCTTCATATATAAAGCTCTTATTCTTGCGAATCCATTTACCAATGCCTTCGATTGTGTATTTGTCGATAGGTTTAACAGTGCCATCACCTCTTAATCCTGTATTAATTAAGAAGTTGCAATTGTATTGACGACAATCAATAAATTCTTTTAATAAAACCTTACAAGGTTTTGTGCATATGTCTTCTTTAGTGAATCCCCAGTGGTCATCCACACCGTCACACATTTCTCCTGCTCTTTCTTTATCAGAGCAATCTACATAGCTTGGTTTGCCTCTTTCGAATGTAACAGAGTCAATTTCAGGGTGCCCAACTTGGCCTGTCGCGGATAAACCAGTGTTATTGATAATCATAGCTTCAGGTTGGTATTTTCTAATCATGCTGTAGAGTTCGCCAATCTTCCAATTTCTATCAACGTGTTCTGCATCCCACATACCATCAAACCACAAGCCACCAATCTTCCCATACCTTGTACATAAGATCTCAACTGATTTCTTTAAGTAATCTAGATATTGATCAAATGTGTCATCAGAAAAATATGAAGTTTCGTGCCAATCTAATAATGTGTGATAGAAAAACGGAACAATACCACTCTTACGACATTCATCAACAAATTCTTTAATTAAGTCTCTTCCAGTCGCACTATGTAATGCATCATACTTATTTAAAGGTGAAGCATTATATAGGGAAAAGCCATCGTGATGGCGCGTAGTCAAAGTAATATACTTTGCACCCATATTTTTAGCAAACTTAACTAAATCCTTTGCCCAATTAGGTTTAACTTTAAACTTACCTGGCAAAGATGGGTAAATTTTGCTAGCTTCTTCTTTATAAATCTTGAAATACCATTCACCCTTACCAACCACACTATAAAGGCCAAAGTGAACGAATAAACCAAGACCAAGTTTTTCAAAATCTGCTATATATTTTGGTTTCATAAATAATCCTCAATACAATATTAATGCAAAACTTTAATTTAACAATAATTATATATGCTTATATGCGCCTGTGGGAATTTGAAAATAGATGAAAGTTTTCTAATTCGATGAATATCTAATTTTATTATATAATGTTCGCGCGTACGCGCACGAAAAATTGCAAATTTAATAATAAATGTATAAAATCATAAGCATGAATAAAAGAAACATTCTTCTCATCTTACCAGCATGCATATCATTAGCTTCTTGTAAGAATGATACCGGCTTTATCAAAGTAGAAAAGTTATCAATTTTAGCGAGCGATATAAATAATGCATATTCTCCAAGTGTTGGAAACACAAATGTATTAGTTGTTCCAATTTCCTTCCCTGAAGTTGATGCTAAGTTAGGAACATGGACAAAAGACAAGCTAGATAAAGTTAACGAAGCTTATTTTTTAGGCGAAGATTCTCTTAAGTCATATTATGACGTAGCGTCTTTTGGAAAAATGAATTTGAGTGGTTTGGTAACAGACATTATCGAAATTAATGAAATGACATATCAAGAAATTAATGAAAACGAAGGCTCTTACGAAAAACTTTTCGATATGATTGAAATTGTTTCAATTAAAGTACAAGAAAAATATAAAGATATAGATTGGGCAGAATACGATAAAAATAACGACGGATGTTTTGATAATATTCATATGATTACTAACTATAAAGCTACGGTATGGGCAGAAAACTTATGGCCACATATGTTTTCTACTAATAGACCACTTCCAGAAAAAGGGTTAGGAGTTAACGTTTATAGTGTTTCAAGTATCTTAAATATTAATGATGCAACGACAGCAATACACGAACAAGGACATATATTTGGCCTAGAAGATTATTACGACTATTCAGGCAAAGTCCATTATTTGGGTGGCGCGGATATGCAAGACGGGGATGCTTTTGACTGGAACTCGTATTCAAAAATGGTTACCGGTTGGGTTAGTCCTTATGTATATAAAGGAACTACAAATAACGCAAAAATCACGTTAAAAGCCGCCTCAATTAATGGTGATTGCTTAATTATTCCAGCAAATTATTCATCATGGAACGGCTCTGCTTATGACGAATATTTCCTATTAGAACTATTTTCACCATTTGGAAACAACAAAAGGGATTGGAAAGGTTGGCCTAAATACTTAGGCAAATATGGTGTCAGAATATATCACGTAGATTCAAGACTTTGGGGCGCTAACGAAAACGAAAATATAAATCATCAATTCCTTAGTATTGATGATTTGGATACTCAAGCCATTAATTCTATCGAAGATAGAGCCAAGTTTAAATATGCTACCATCGGGGCTAATAATTCTTATTATTGGACAGACTATGAAGGTGGCATTGAACAAAGTAAAGATTTTAATTTACTAGGTTTAATACAAGCTCAGGGCAAAAATACTTTTGGAGATCCTAAGTCTATAGGTATATATGATACATATCTAGGAGAAAAGGATTTATTCCATGAAGGAGATACATTTACATTCGAAAAATACGCTAATTTCATTGATAAAACTCTTACAAATAAGAAAACAATGAATAATGGCGAGATATTCCCATACTCAATTTATTTTGATGAAATGTCTAACGAAAGTGTGACATTAACAATATCAAGAATAGATAACAAAAATAGTTAGGCGTGAACCTAACTATTTTAATATTTGAATCTCAACAGGCTTCTTTATAATCTCAGTAACTAACTTACCATCTACTACACTATTATTAATTATGATTGGACCATACTTAGTTGGGAACTTACATTCACAATTAGTTAAGCCATCTAAACGAGGCTCTAGTTTATAAGTTTTGGAATCAATAACTTTAAGACCAACGATGTTTTCAACAATATACGCTATAACACCACTGCTCCAACCATGGCACAAGCTATGTCTATAACCTGTATAACAGAATTTTCCATAATCACCATGAATATCTTTTTGGCCTTTTTTAGGCAACTTATCAATTCGTGATGCATTATCAAGCCAAGATAGTTCAAAGTCTTCCCAGAACGTTGTTGCGCCCACTTTAAGCATGCCTCCATAGTATTCTTTTAGCATATCTAATGCATCTTTATAATGTCCATAATGGCTAACCGCAGAAAGAATGAAGTAACTTTGGAATGTTGATAAGCCATTCGCTCCATTATTCATGAGAATAGATTCATTATTTTTATCATCATGGCCAGACATAACGCCTAAAGCCGCAATTTGTTTAAACTTCTTAACTTTTAAAGGCTTCTTGCTCAATTTGTTAATCAACTTATCGCATAAAGATATGATTTCTAGATTGTTGATAGATTCACCTAATTCTTTAACACGTGCAAATGTTAGTTCCATTAAATAACTAACACCCACTATTTCATCGGCTTGTTTGATTAATTCATCACCATCTCCTCCATCATAATGACTAGGCCAATCGATAAAATAGAATGGTAAGTGTGTAGAACCATCTTCATTAATCTCATTATCGAATTTATTTAAATAAGTGATGATTTTAGAAACGTTTTTATTAATGAATTCTAAATCGCCATCGTATTTAAAATTATCCGCTAACATAAGCATAGCCCATAAGTTATATGCTGGACTAAAATCCATCCATCCATCATCAGGAGTTGTATCTATTGTGAATTGTAATGAATTATGAATTTCAGGAACTGACTTATATAAGCATAGAGAAGCTTTCATTTCAGGATAGGAATCGCCAATCCAACAAAGTCTATCTCTTTTAACGCCATCCCAAAATAATCCGTTATGCAAATTAAGTCTTAGTGTATATGAAGCAGTTTTCCATATTTTATTTAATAAAACATCGTTACTTTTGAAGTAACCATATTCAGTTCTTGTATCTGTATCAATGGAAGCAACAGCGTTTCTTAAATGCCAACTTTCTCCACTAAAATCTAACCTCACGAATCTAAAACCAGTTTGGCCAAATGTTAAATCACTTAATGTGATAACCTTAACCACAAAATCTCTAGGAGAATGATCGTTTGTAGCGCCTTTTTCACCAATATCGCTACAAACTTCTCCAACGGATTCGCCAAATCTAATTCTCACACTAGAATTATTAGAAATGGTGTCAGTGAATAAACGAATTCCACCACTAGTTTCTTTTCCAAAATCCAAGATAACAAAATCACCATCACTAAAGCATGTATATTCCCTTCCATTTAATTGGATTTGAAGAGGCCAATCTTTTAATAAAGATTCTTTGTTAATTAAAGTTTTACTACATTTAATAATTTTTTTAAATTTAATATATTTCATAATGGTCACCTAAACTACAAATTATTGTAATCAAACACAAACAAAAAAGAAAGATTATAGTGATTCTATAATGTGATTATAAATGACTTCTGCTAATGTGCGATAACCAACTTCCACAAAGTGTAATCCATCATTTGCTTGCATTATATCTTCTGTTTCATCTGTGAACTTATCACATTTATCTAGTTCAATGAGTTTTAGATTAAATTCCTTTGAAATCTTTCTAACAAACCCTCTTGCAGGTTCAACTAAGGGCAAATATCCACAGTTTGAATACATCGGATTTGTTGTTACATGAGGAGGTGTGCATATATAGATTACCGCGTCTTTTGCTTGTGTTTTGCATAGATTAATGATTTCTATGTATGCTTTATCATCCTCACTATTGCCTTCCAAAGTTTGCCCTCCATTAGTGCCGAGCATAATGATAATAATGTCGCTACCAGTAACATCAATATAACCTTGTTTAAATATTTCTAGAATATTAGATGATCTAAATCCACAGTGCCCAAAGTTTCTAACTTCTCCGCCTGTCAACAAGCTTAAAAAGTAAGGGTAGTTTTCCTTGTGAACATTAGCGACACACCTTGTGTTTTTAATGCCATAGTCACCTTCGGTTAAACTGTCACCTATGCAACTAATAGTAACTTTACTCATATTATCTTTTATTTAATCTATCTTGTTTTGGAGATGTCCCAAACATCTTCTTATAGTCAGCTGAAAACGTTGAATAATATTTATAGCCTAATGCATTTGCAACTTCAGTAAATGATTTACCATTCGCTAGCATGTATTTAGCAGAATGCATCTTTTGTCTAAAGATATATTCGCTTAAAGATAAGCCGACACACTTCTTAAAGATATGTTGTAAATAGCTGCGTGAAATATGAACCTTTTCCGCAATCTCATCGATTGTTAGTTTCTTATCCACGTTTGCGTTAATATATTGAACTATTTCATTAATATATGATGTGTGCTTATCATACTCATCATTAATTTCAGGCATTTGAGTGTTATCCATTTCACTTGTAGATAAGCAAGCGATAGAAATGATTTGTAAGATATAACCTAAAATAATGTGCGCAGTAAATTCGTTTTTATGTAAAGTTTCTTCTTCTATGCCCTTAAATAGTTCAAAGATTCTTGTTTTCTCAACAATTTCCTTTGGAATAATACGAATAGAGTGTCTCTTTTCAAAAAAATAGTATGCTGGGCAAACTCCGTTAATACTAGGAATATAATCCATGGTGAATTCTAAAACATATCTATCAAGAATAGATGATGGTTCAGCTTCCACATGGTGTGGAGAGAATGTGTTTAATAAAAGTAAAGCACCTTCTTCAACGCGATACTTTTGACCACCAACAAAGTAATATACTTCACCTTGTCTAAGGTAATAAATTTCAAATTGAGGGTGGGAGTGAGAAATATTAGCGTTGTGCTTTTTAATTTCTTCTACAGATGTGATTGTATGGTGAAATTCAATTCCTGTTTTAGAATTGTACCTATTATCTAGTATTTGTTTAAGTTCCATAACTTTATTTTATCTCACATTGAACATATTTCAACAATTACTTAATATTAAGTGCTATACAACAAAAAATAGTACATTACAAAAACCACCAGCAACACCGCTAGTGGCTTAAATCAATTGTCTATTTTTTAATAGCAATACAAGGTCTAATGTTTAAATTATCTCTCTTATAGTTGTCCATTTCTCTATCGTTTGCAATAACCCTTAAAAGTCCTTTATCGAAAAATGTTCGAGTTGCGTAATTTCCAGCTAAATAGTTAATATATTTACCACCAGCAGACATATACCAAGAACATTTCTCTTCAAGAATGGATCTATTAGAAAGAATTCCAAGCGACATGTTGTGGTAATAATTACTGCTAATAAATGGCAATTCAACTAATGTGCTCATAGCGTTAGTCATCTCTTCAAAGGAAGGTAAGAATAATTTTGCAGTAGAGTCCTCAAGTTGAAAATCATATAAACCATTTATTTCTTCTTCACTAAAAAATTCAGGGACCAAGGCTTGAACATAAGTATCAATACTTGAGCCGCTATACTTAATCAAATCAGAACTTAAAGATTGTTTATAACAATCTAAAATATAAGCACTCATATAAACGTTGTAGTCGTTTGTTTCATACAATTTGACCCAAGCAATAGGATCATATTTTAAATAGATATCTGAAAAATTAGGAACATCCACATTATCAATTGGTCTCTTATATCCAGTGTTGTATCTGCGATATAAGTTATCTTGATATGAAATATCGCCATAATAATTTGGGTTTGGTAAAAGATTATCTAAACTAACGATTAAGTTTTCATCTCTCACTAATGAAGAAGGACACTTACCATATAAAACAAAATGCTCATTATCAACCGACCAATGAGGTGTTAATACTTTATCACCATAGATACCGTTTAAAGTTGTAATGTGATTATCATCTTGGTCAATATAATAATCAACTACATAACCTGGTTTGGTTATTTCTGCGATTTTTTCAAATTCAGATTCAATTGTGTAATAATCTTCATATTCGCATAAATATCCACCGTTTGGTAAAATAGTTAAAGAATACTCAATAGGTTTATAATATGCCAACAAAGTCATATCGCTTTCTACTTTTTCATATTTAAAAGACCACTTAACATTGTTATGTTTCCAATACTTAAAGTCATACGCTGTCTTTTCAGGGCTTTCTGGTTCAGAGATTAAGTCACCCTTATTGACTGTAATTGAAAATGTTTCTTCACCATTATTAGGATCAAATGTAATTGTGCAAGTTTTAGAGCCAGCGCAACCCACTAATGGGAGAAGGTAACTAAATAATAATGCAAAAGGGATTAATTTCTTTTTCATAAACTATCTATTCTCCAAAACTATACATGGTCTCACAAACGATGTACTACTTTCATGGTAATTTCCTGTCGTAGATGAATGCCAACTTGGGTTAAACATATACAAGTAATTTCCACTACCAACTGTTCGAATGTAATATCCGCCATAACTTATTCTTCCGTGGTTATCACCCAGTGTATTTGTAGAATCATAAATACATTCTGCATCCGTTATTAAACCGTGTTTTAAAGAATAATATGCGCCATAAACTTTAAATGTTTCTAGTCTAGGCAACCATTCTGAATGTTCTTTATAAGAAGGTATAAAAACTTTATCAACAGTTCCTGGGCCTTGCTTATCGGAAGAGATAATTTGAGAAGTATTGTCCGCTTGATAATCAACTAATTGTTGTTTTTCAGCTTCAGTAAAATACTGATTGATGAATTCGCCATTTAGATAGGCGCGAATAATGTGCTGATCATATGGTGTTTGGCTATTTGTTATGTTGAAATACTTTAAAGAGTAAACAGAAAAATAAATAGATTTATATGCATCAAAAGTAGCGACTTTAAACCAAACGATTGGTTCATAGTTGAATATACAATATTCACCAGCAGCTACATGCTTTGTTCCTATGATTCTACTCCATTGTTGGTTTCTACGTCTATTATATTTTTTTCCATTATATTCAATATCTCCAACATAAGTTGAATCTGGAATTTGTTGTTCAATTTCTGAAATGAGAGAGTCATCAACAACAATTGAACCAGGAGCAGAACCAAACTCAATAAAGTTCTCAGAATCTAAAGTCCAATGAAGGGAAAGTTTTTTATCTCCATAAGAACCTTCTAATGTTGTTAGCTTATTGCCGTCTTGGTCAACAAAATAGTCATTGATATATCCAGGTTTTTTAGCATCAACAGGATTTTCTTTTGTTTCAGTGGTATAAGATGTCATGTAATCGTATAGGATACCGCCATTAGTTTCATAATCCAAAGAATATTCTATAGGAACATAAAAAGCTTTAAGAGTTATATCTTCTTTAACGGTTTCGTATTTAAATGCCCATTTAATGTTATTACATTTCCATGATTTAAATGTATAGGCGGTCTTTTCAGGATTCTCTGGTTCAGGGATTAAGTCACCCTTATTGACCGTAATTGAAAATGTTTCTTCACCATTATTAGGATCAAATGTAATTGTGCAAGTTTTAGAGCCAGCACAACCCACTAATGGTAGAAGGTAACTAAATAATAATGCAAAAGGGATTAATTTCTTTTTCATAGGTATTCCTCCTTAAAATACGTGATTTTTGTTTTAAATACTTCGTAAAACCGCAGTATCTTTTTTGTAAGATATATAGACTGAAATATAAACAAGCATACTCTAAATTAAAAAAATGTGCAATAAATATACTATATTTACACACTTATGTAACAGTCAAAAATGACGCACACAAAAAGAAATAATTTTTTGATACGATTAGAAACTTAAATATTACAAATTATCAATGCATTTTGCGTTTGTGAGCGAAAAGTTAGATACATTCGATATATTTTTACTGTAATCAAACTTTGAATCCACATTAAAAAACGTTATGTTCTCTAATTTAATGTTATTGAATTTAGTTGGATCTTCTTGGAAACCATCCACTATTAAATGTTCGCAACTTACAACCTCACCAGTAGTTGCATAAAACTTTCCTGATATCGTAATATCCTTAAAATTGAAATTTTCAAAAGAAGTTAGATAACCCGCTCCAGGACCATCATCATTATAAGGGACGCGATGAATGTTTATCGAACCAAAAGAACAATTTCTTACATTAATATTTCTAATATATCCGCCTCTTTTTCGAGTTGATTTAATGTGTAGACCATATTGGGTGTATGTAAAATCACAATCAAAGACATTGACATTATATATTCCACCCGATACTTCGCTTCCAATGGCCATGCCGTGTCCTTTAATAGATTTGCAATCAAAAACTTCAATGTTATAAGTAGGAATGCTGATGATGTTTCCGTCCGGATTTCTTCCTGATTTAATCGCCACGCAATCATCACCAGTATTAAATGTACAGCCGAATATTACGCAGTCACGTGAACTATCGGGATCCCATCCATCACCATTGTGAACGCCATTAGATTCAAAGTAACAATTATGAGTAATAATGTTATTAGAATAAATAAAATGAATGTTCCAAGCGGGTGACTGAGACAAATATAAGCCATCTAATATTACGTTCGACGTATTACTAATATTGATTAATCTACCTCTTCGTCTACCTGCAGCAAGCTGTAAAGAAAGCTGCTCTTTTTCTTGATCAATTAGAGGTGATTCTTTTTCGATAATAGAATCCGCTAGAGCATTACCACCACCAATTATTTTTCCTTCACCTCTGATAATAATGTTCTTTGTACTTGCGGGTTTGCGATAATCTAATTCACCAATGTTAATTAATGAGGCATAAGTTAAGAGTTCGTTCCCTTCAAATCTTGATAATATTTTAGGCAAATAATGAGCATGATTTTCACTGCCTTGAAGCACTGCATCTTTTGCTAATAAAATATCACTACCACTATTCACAAATAATGCACCAGTAAGATAAGTTCCTTTAGGAAAATATAAAGTATCTCTACTAGTTAAACTATTTAGAGCTTTTTGTATTTCTTTTGTTGTTAATGTTCCATCATTGTGAGCAAAAAAAGGTTTTTTAGTAACATCAATAATCCTTTTTTTCGCTTTTGTGGACACAATGATCTCATCAAAATATTTACCATGTTCGGTAACAGTAATTTTATATTCTGTACCTGGCTTTAATTTGTTAAATTCAAAATGAGTTTTATTACTAGAGCCAACAATAATATCGTTCAAATAAAAGTTATATGAAGCATCTTCAACATAATGGTCATACAACCAATAAATAACGATTTTTGTTTCAAAAGAATAGTATTTAATCATGTTTGCAAATTAAAAGGCTAACAGCTTTAGGTGAAATGCCCAAACAAAGCGTTAACCTTATTTATTAAATTATTAGGAGCTTGTTTAGGCTTTTATAATTATAGCACTTAAACTCAAGACCTAAATGTTTAATGTTTAGACTTTATTAATAACGATGTTGTCAATATATCCATCAAACGTTGGAGAACCTTGGAAAATTAAGAATCTGCCATCGCTTGTGATTTGAGATTTAGCAAAAGTATATCTCACCCATGTGTTTGCAGGTTGATAATATCCTTCACCACCTAAAGATCCGTTCATACCATCAAGAACAATCTTAACGGTTGGATTAGAATTTAAACCAACAGTTGTATACAAATCAAATGAAATGGTGCCAGTATCGTTTAGTTCATTGTAAATGCTATTTAAATGCATTGAGAAATAGCCGTCTTTTGATTTTGTAAATTTAAGAGCTTTGCTACCTTCATTGACATGTTCTCCGGATAATTCGAAAGCAGAAACAACATTATTTGGGTCAATGATTTGCAATTTTGCTGCAGTGTTTGCAGCGAGTCTATATGTATAAGTTGTGCCACTATAATCAGTAACACCATCTTCAAAAGTGTATGTAATAGGTGGGATTTCATTATTGATTACAATGTTATCAATATAATAATCACCTGCAGTACTACCATTAAGGATGAACAATCTGCCATCATTTGTGAGTTGACCTTTAGTGAATGTATATGTTACCCATCTATTCGCTGGATGTGAACCAGGATAGTTTGTGCCACTACCATATTGGAAATTACCAACCGAACCATTTGCAGCATTTGTTGAATATAAATCAAACGAAACTGTGGATGCTGCACTTTTTAACTGAGAAACAATATTATCTAAATACACAGAACAATATCCACCATCTTTAGTAAACTTAAATGAATAATCACCTTGAGAAACAAATTCAGTAGAAAGTCCACCATAGGTAACATTCAAATTTTCTGCACTAGCAGATCTAACTTGTAATCTTGAAGGATAACCAGCTGAATTGGTGTTATTTTTTGCTTTATATGCATAAGTTGTGTCGTTTGTTTTTTCGACGTAACCTGTTTCAAAGTCGTAATCAAAATCACCACGTTGTTCTTCAATTCTGAAGTTGTCCATATAGATATCACCAATAGTTTGAGAACCATTGAAATATAAGAATCTATTATCGCTGGTGCAAAGTGATTTAGGAATTCTAATTGTGTAGAATTTACCGCCATCTAGTACAAGTGGCAAAGCAGTATTGTTATCACCATATAGTGTGCCTCTGGCAGCGACACCAGAATAGAAATTTGGTTGTCCTTCAATGTTTTCAATGTACATATCAAACAAGAAAGCACCATCAGCAGGAACTGCATTCATAAACTTAGAGTTAAGAACAAAACATGCATAGCCACCTTTGTCTTTATGAATTTTTAAAGCACGGGTGCCTTCAAGATGAACACTATCGGTTAATTCGATTGAGCTAACGTTAGCGCTATTGATTTTCATAAGGAAACCAGTTGCACCAAGTGTGTCTTTTTCTACAACAAAAAAGTCAGCTCCACTTGCATGGGTTCCGCTTTCATTAAAGCTAATTTTCTTTGTGAGATCATAGCCAACACGTGAATATCTAATGTTATCAACATAGATATATTGGCTATCTTTATCAACAATTGCACCAGTAAGAAGGGAATAATCCAATCTCTTAGCGGTTTGGTCATTGACTAAAGCATTATACATATCTCTTGTATAGTGATATGTTTTCCAAGTAGTGGTTAAACCATGACCATACGCACTACCATTCGCTTCATAGCATGTATTAGTACCATTTTGTGTATATCTAAAATTACTTGTTGCGAAGTTACTCTTAGCATCAAAATCAATAGAAACAACTGATGGATCAGCAAAGACAGCATCATAATATGATTTGTCCATTCTAATTTTGAAATCTCCATTAGAGCCAAAAGTAATTTTTAAACCTTTTGAAGAGTTAAAACCAGCATCAGAGCTTACTTGAAGTCTACCGTGCCAGTCAGTTGAGATTGCATCTGGTAAAACACCATCTTCAAAATCGTATGAACGTTTTAAAGTGCTTAAATATCTTCCATCTTCATCATCAACAGTAATAACTGTGGAAGAAGGAATTTCTCTATCAGCAACTACGTTACCAGGGTAGTTAACTAATGTTGAACCATTACAATCTGTCCAGTAATCTTTAATACCAGGTTCTGTAAATGTTGCAGGAGTTCCAATATAGTGATACCAGGATATAGCATTATCAGCTTTGGAAGAGAAAAGACCTTGGCTAGTTGAACTGAAACTTGTTGCAACACCAATTACTGTACAAGCAGCAACGGTCAAAACACCTATAGCATATTTCTTTTTCATAACAAATCCTCCGACTCAATCATAAAAATTTTAATTTAATCTACTCTTGTATGTGTGCACATGAAAGCAAAAACATATTTAAAAACATATTTGCATAAAAGTTTGACACAATTTTATAACATAATCTATAAAAAACTAGATTGGTTCTAATTATTCTACTGAGACTTTCATAGCAATTTGGTTAATTGCAATGTTTAACAAACGTACAGCTTCTTTTCTAAAACTTTGTTTAGAATTTCTGAAGTGCTCCTTTCGTCGGCTTAACAAATTATCGATAGCAAAAATTGCGTTATAGAATTCCTTGTTTTCATTAGAAATATCTATTAAATTTTGGTAGTTTAAAAAGATGAAATTTTCATGTTCTGGAATGAACTTTAAACTCATTTTTGTGAACTTATTTTGATGTATTTTATTTCTTTGTTTTCAGGTTCAAATTCTAAGATTAAGTTGCACAATTTGACTATAAAAACGACTAATGAAACAAGTCTTGCTTTGCCATCATCGAGAACATAATATGGCTTTTCTAAACGATTTTGTTTTGTGAAATAACTGGCTTTTTGCAATAAAATGACGCAATTGGCTTTAAATTTCCTTCCTTTGTGCAAGAAATCTCATAATAGAAATCCATAATCGTTGCTGTGTCCCAAATAAAATTAAACTCGTCTAAATTTAAATAAATATTGTACTTGTTGAATATTTGAGAAGTTGTTGATAAATGAGAATCATCAATCTTATGAACCGAGTACCTACCATCAAGTTCGTGAACAGCAGATTTAATCTTTTCAACCAAGCTCTTTGGTTCAATTGCGGTAACTTCTTTACAATATTGCATACACCAAAAGAATAATGCTTCTTCATCATTATGAATGTTGGCTACAATTTGGTTTCCGTTTGAAAATATTTTTGCAGAGCTTCCAAACCAGTCCTTAACCGCTCCAATCGTTCTAGACTTGTGAATCACAATTTTTGCGTCAACAACTTTACCATCAGCGAAATATACATGATCTTTAGAATACTCTCTGAGCGAAAATTTCCTGTCTTGATATGCTTTTAATATTTCGATTGGACAAATTGATGAGTTTTCTATTTGAACCCCATCCATAAAATCAACACGATATGTTTTGATATCATCACCATTAGGTTCTGAAGAAATGAGATAATACGCGCCACGATTATTAATCATATAATAAGGATTAACTGTAACTCTGATATTTCCTAAGCGAGATATGAGTTTCCCATCAAAATCGTATGTACAATAATAGAAAGATATTTGTCTTTTCTGATTAATACCTTTGTTTATAGCCTTAATTGTGTCGAAAATGTTAATGATATTAGTATCAGTTTTTTCGCCACCAACCAAGTTATCAATAGACAGTTTATCGAATTCGGAAATGTCGTCATTTATCTTATGCACAAGAGCGTTTGCCATTTCAGGTTTTAAAGACTTAGAAGAATAGATTGCGTGAATAATAAAAGCGGCTTCACTTTGAGAAAATTTTGGATTTAATAAGTAATATCCATCCTTAGCTTTACCCACTAATTCTTTACCAACAATTTCCAAACATTCAATAGATGCTAAAAGATTCATCATTTTATTGATTGTGTGAGGAGCGACATACACTCCATAATCTTTACTAATTAGTTCAACGATTTTAGCTCTTCCTAAGGGATAATCTTTATTACTGTGCTTTTTTAGCACTTCTAAAATCATGTAAGCATTCAATCGGTTACACTTATTTTCACTGTCGTTTAAAACATTATTTTTCTTCATAAATAAACTCCCTTGCATAATATCACAATTGTAAATTAAAAGGTGTCCATTTTTTTGGACACACATATTATAGGGACATAGTAAATAGTCTATTTTACAGCTTTACTCATTTTGTTTAATGGGAAAGGTAATTGGTCTTCGTAAACATGTCTTACGTTTTGAACAACAACTCTCTTTTGCTTATACCCGTTAATAGTTAATGAATCACCAACTTTAACATCGGAATTGTCGCATAAGTATTCATATAATTTTCCGTTGGTTTCAAACTCAACATCGACAGTCGTGTATTTTTTATCTAGTGATTTTATGGTTGCTGGAAAATACACTATATTCTCTATATCCATTTCGAACTTCAACTCATCAATTGGTTTAGAAAGTATTAATGTATTATCAACAATATCAATGAAAAATTCATCATCCTCTTCAATTGAATCTAATAAAGACATATCGTACATGCCTTTAAATAAAATATGTATCTTATGAGTCACCTCAACAAAATCTAATTCATTGGAATAGGCAATGTTATAAAAATAATCAACGTTGTTTTTAGGGATTTCAACATGCACACCATCGATATCAGCGTAAATAGAATAAGATTTATGCTTTCCTAAAGACTTCACTAATTCATCGTCTTTAGTAATAACATATCCACCATTATCGACCTTCCTACCTTTTATATCCTTATTTATATCTTTAATAAGATTCTCAATAGATACCGCAACAGATTTGTCTCCAATATAGGAAGTCGTTTCTATTCTCTTTTTGATCGCACATCTTGCAATAGAAGCTAAATGTTGGGCGTGTTCATCATCTTTTTTAGGGAATACTCCGTTATGATAATAAGACGCTAGGCGCAAACAAACATCTGCTAATTTACAATCAAAAACACCAGCTTTAAATTGCTGCATACAAGGCTTAAATAACGAACTTACAAGAGAAACAGCGGCGTTTTCGTTCTTTTCTGTCCCACGACCATATAAGTAACAATCCGCTAATTTATAAGTAGCTTCCATATTTCCATCACTATTATGTGAACTAGAAAAATATTTAAATGCTTTGTCGTAATCAGGTGTCCTATGATCATTATGATAACCATAGTAATATATATAACCAATTGTCCTAGCCACGTCTGAATGTTGTTTCATCTCATAAGCTTTTAAGAAATATTTCAACGCTAATGAAGTATCTCTTGGATAAGGATGACTACCCTCGTAATTTAAATAGGCCAACATTCTATATGCTGCATAGTTATTTTTACTTGCTAGTAGCTCAACATTTCTTTTAAAGTAATCCACTAAATTATCGTTTACGATATCATCAACACCCATAAAGTACATCAAGTTATCTAAAACGAACGTACTCGTGAAGTCAGAATAATTTTTGTGATTCAAATCCACTGTTCTATTATTTAAAAGTTCAATAATACATGTGATTACATCATCAAGCGCATCAGGGAAATTAGATGAATCTATCTCATTATCAATATAATTCACAATAGAAACCACTAAGTGATTGTCGTCGTTAAAGAAATAATCTCCTATGAACTTTTCTTTAAAATCATTAGGAGTCAAGTATTCTTGCCCTTCATCACTTTCATTAATTGCAAAGAACCACTCCATAAAGTCATCACAAGTTTTATATTTAAGTTTTTGCAATGCATTTAAAATATCTTGAGGTTTTATATGATATTTGCCTGTAATTTTGCCTGCAACAAAAGTAAGTGGGTCATCGCTTTCAAAGATTTCACGAAAAGATCTATCCCCATTCACTAGGTCATATAAATCTTCTTCTGTGATGATTCTTTTTTCCAAATACATATATTCGGAAAGATTTTCAAAACTATATTTTCCAAACGGCATCAAACCTGCGAGTTCATCGTAATTAATCATAGAAACCTCTTTCTCAATATAATTTCTTAAATTATAATACAAACATAGGTAAAAAATAATATGTATCCGACAATTTTTGGATTTATTGATAGTTATGTATTAATGATATTAGTAGGCGTCGCTGCCGCATTTGTTTTACTTATAGTTTATTTTAAAAAGAAGAAACTCTTGAAAATACAAATAATTGACACATTGATTTGTGCGATAGTCGCAATTATATCTGGAATCATATTTTCGTGTTTATTTCAGAATCTTTATGATTTTATAGAATCTCCAAGCACCTACAAATGGACATGGGCAATGACGTTTTATGGTGGCTTACTAGGAGGAGTAATTGGTTTCTTATTGATGTACTTTTTATGGTATAGAAAACACAATAAAGGAATTATGAAAAAACTATTAACAATTGCGCCAGCGTGCATAACAATTGCTCATGCTTTCGGACGTATTGGATGCTTCCTTGCTGGATGCTGTTATGGTAAACAAACTACATCATGGATTGGCATAAAATTTCCTGATCACCCAAACCCAATTATTCCTACCCAATTGATTGAATCAGTAGCATTGTTTATATTAACCTTCATATTAATCATTTTAGCGTTCAGATTTGAATGTAAATACACATTTGTTGTTTACATGCTTGGTTACGCAATTATTAGGTTTATCATTGAGTTTTATAGAGATGACCACAGGGGTGCTTTTTTGGGCATTTTCTCACCAAGTCAAATTTGGTGTTTCGTATTATTTATTTCCGGATTTGTTATGTGGTTCCTATTAAAGAAAGTATTGTTTAGAAATGAAGAAAAAAGTAATTGATTTAGCGATTATCATATTGGTTTATATTTTCTTTTCATCCATACCTTATGATCTATTTATTCCTAATATAAATTTTGTTTTACTTGTTCAAACATTTTCTAAGCTTGCAGCATTATTATTTGCAATTGTCTTTGTAAGGAAATCTAAGAATCTAGAAAACAACAAAAATAAGGGAAATTTCCTTATTATAATGCTTCTTGTTCCTACATTTCTTGTTGTTTTCAATAATCAAATATTTATATCCATCAAGCATTATAAATTAATGGAAGATATCGACTGGTTATATGGATTATGCATGATTGCATTTATATTAGCGACAGCTGTTAGTGAAGAATATATATTTAGGAAAGTTGTTTTAGATAACTTATTAATAGACAACAGATTATTAAAGGTGACTGTGTCCGCTGCTATATTTGGTGTTATGCACATTATTAATTTCTTATCTACCTTTAATCCGGTTGATTTGTTACAAATTGTCTACACTGCAGGATTAGGAATGATACTTGGTTTTTTCTATGAATATGGTAGATCATTATTAGTTCCTATGATTCTACATTTCCTATATAATCTAATGAATAGTTACATATTTTCTATATATATGGTAGAAGATTTTGGATTAACCTATTATTTAGTTGCTATTATCGATGCAGTTGTAGTTGCGGGATATATGGTTTTGATATACCTATTATTCATTAAAAAATACGAATTAATCGAAGAAAAGGAATAAGAAAAAGGTGGCACTTGAAAAATACCCGTTTCCTATTTTTGTCCATGATTAGGAGTATATTTCACAATAACCACCTTTAAAATTTGATTAATAGCAATTATCTATGTTTCTTTTTTAGTAGAGACAAACCAAGGAATGAAATACAGCCCATATATATAGTTAAGATAAATAGGTTCCTATTATTTGTTCCGCTATTTGTGGTTTTTATAGGAACAATCTTTAATGTAGCGTTTAGTGTATCATTGTTCGCGTACGCCCACGCTAGCAACCTTTCTTTAGCAGAGTCAAACATTTCCATTTTATTAAACATCTCTTTAGAGTTTAAGCTCAATAAATTATAGGCTTCTTTTGCGCTTGCATAGTAATGATGTTCACTATCCATGCAATAGCCTAGATTTTCGTTATAATCATCTAAATGCATAAATGTATTAACAAAAGCAATTACTGCGTTTAAGTCATCATCTTCGCTTGAAAAGCTTTTATCTGGTCCATTAGAAGTCACCACGAATGTGATAACTTTTGTAGTGACATTATCAGAATAATCTCTTGCTTCAATCGTTAAGGTATGGGTGCCAATTATTAATTGATTCAAAGAATTTATCGCACCATTAGAGAAAAAATAATTGAATATAAATTCATCAGAATCATCACTAATTCTTGATTCAATGTCTAGTTGAGAAATAGATATTCCGGCTTCAACTTCTAATGTGTCAGGCATATCAATCACAGGGACTTTAACATCTTTTTCAATTACGATTACCATTAAATTACAAGTGGATGAGTTCCCATAATAATCTGTAGCTTTAAGGGTTAAAGAGAATGTACCGGTATTCATAATACATAGGTCGCTTACCACTGCTGATGGATCAAAAACGTATTCAATGTCAACTTCTCTATTTTCTTGTTCATCGAAAGCGGTTGCATCGAGATTTAATGTTTGTTCTGCGTGCACAGTAATTGTTGGGCTACCATTATATGTAATAACTGGACCAACCAAATCATTTGGCTTCATTGTGATAGAAATACTATCGATATATAAAACATTATTGTTATTAGGACACCTAAACATCAGATTCATCTTCCCTAAAATAGTTGGATCGTTTTTATCAGCAAAAGTACTCCATCCCCTAGAACCACTAATCGTGGAAGTATCCATAGTTAATTCAAGCCATTCATTCATATGACCTGATAATGAATATCCACCATCACCATACATAGGGTCACTTGAAGACGGAAAGAAGCACCACTCT
>JAZRZI010000028.1:0-17648 GCA_045601325.1 Bacilli bacterium | reverse complement strand
AATTATTACAATCTCTCGGCTACATAGTATCTCGATAAAGAATTTGCTTTAGCAACAAGAGCTAATTCTCAAATATTTAGTTTTGCTCATTCGTGAGCTGTTTTTTTCGTTGCCGCATATCACGGCTTTATTTCCACACTTTAAAACCCTCCTTTTAGTTACTCTGACGAATAACATCAACACGAAGGACGATATTTTTGCTTGGCATTACAAAAGTGTAAACTGGGTCATAGCTTAATGTTTCTTTGTCATCGCTATTCCAAGAAAAGAAAGTATATCCTTCATCTGGAATTGCGGTCAAAGTGACTTCACTACCAACATCATACTTTCCTTCACCAATAATAGTAACATGTTCTTTATATCTAACACTAACTTCATATTGTTTTAAAACAAAGTTACCTTTCACTACGATATCTTTATTAGGCATTTTAAAAGTATAAGTTCTATTTGCGATTTTAATGGTTTCACCATCAATATCCCAATGCTCAAACTTATAGTTTTTATTTGCGGTGTAAGATATAGAAACTAAGCTTCCTGCTTTATATGTACCATCGCCAGTAAGAGAGCCACCTTCTTCATTTTCATTAATCATTGTTAATGTGTGCATCTTACCACTACTACAGGCGGATAAAGGTAATATAGCGGCAACGCTAAATATAGATGCTAAAGCAATGAATAACTTATTTAATCTTTTCATATGTATTAAAGCCCTTTCACAAATATCATTGGTCTTATATATGTAGAAATACGTCTATTTTTTGTTTCATTAATTTGCCCATAGACACTGAAATTATATGTTTTGTTATATGCATCTCTAACTAAGGAAGTACTCAAAGAAAAGTTTTTGATAAAACTATGTTGGTATATAGTGTTATAACTATTAGATGTGCCTGTCGCTAAATCAGTGGAGAAACCATAAGTTAAAAAATTATAAAAATATATTTCATCCTTAAGATAGTTAAAATTATTAGGGTTAGTATATAAAGAATCAGCCGCTCCAGGGATTAATACTTTTTCGTAATAATAGTCTCCTTGATATGTATCTTTATCTACCACATTAATGGTGTCAAGCGCATCTACTGCAACTGTTTCTATTTTTGACTTTTCTAGTTCTGAAAAAGAGTTATTAAAGAATTCACCATTTAAATATGCTCTAGCAGCACTATCTTTATAGCAATATGTATCCGCTGATAATTCTTCTTCGCTAGTCTTATAGTTCAATATATATTTACTCATTAAAAGTGTTAAATCAGTATTAGGTACTTTATGCATTATTTGCCACAATATTGGTTTAACTTTATAATAACGCGCTCTATAGGTGAAATCTTGATACTTCTCTTGTGTGGAATTTAAACACACCATAGATATCCTAGATACACCAGTTTTATAGTATTGCTCGCCTTGATATTCAATGTAACCTTTAGAGTTAACAGTATCGATCTTATCTAATTCATCCATAAGATCATTATCTATAACGAGATCTTGTGGATATTCACCAAAACTAACACCGCAATCATAGTTATATCTACCAGTAATATCAGTGTCATAGTCCACTGTGTAATAATCATAAATATGTTCTTTTGATAATAAAGTGCCTTTGTCGTCAAACCAACCTATAAATTCTAAAGTTTTTGATTCTATACAACTTAAAGTGTATTTAGTGTTAACAAAGTTATATGTGTTATATCCTATTGATTCCACTCCAGTAAAACTAACTCGATATGTTCTTTCTATTTCCACATATATTGTGCAATCACGTGCTGGCATAACGAATGTCGCATTATTAGATATGAGTTCACCTTTTGTTCCATCGTTATATAGGTATAAAGCTTTAATGGCGTAATATTCATTGTTACTTAAGTTCTTATATGAAACTTGAACGGTGTATGAGTAGTTATAATAGAGATAGTTACTTGATAAGAATACATCTGCATGATATGGATCGTTACACACTAAAGTGACATTATATTCAGCCATTTCTGTATCAGCATTAATAACGATATCCTTTGCAGGCATTTTAAAAGTGTATATTTGTTCAGTGGATAATACAGTGCCTTTATCTTCTTCATACCAATTTAAAAAACGATAACCAGTATCAGGAATACAAGTAAGAGTAACTTCACTATTATAGTCATAAGTACCTTCACCTATTACTTCAGCGTTATAGGATTGATGCACTCTAACTTCATACTTTTTAGGAATAAAAGAACCCTTAACAGTAATATCCTTATTAGGCATTTTGAAAGTATAAGTTCTATTAGATATTTTGATAGTTTCCCCATCTATATCCCATTTATCAAATTTATAGCCTTTATTCGCTGAATAGGAGATAGTTACTTGACTTCCAGTCTTATAGCTTCCTTCACCATTAAGCGTGCCACCCTCTTCACATTCATTAATCATTGTTAATGTATGCATCTTACCACCACTACAAGCGGAAAGAGGGAATAACGCAACAACGCTAAATAAGGATGTTAACGCAATTAGAAATTTCTTTAGTCTTTTCATATGTATTAAAGCCCTTTCACAAATATCATAGGTCTAAGGCTGATATCGATACCAACTTCATCAGAAATATAATTATTCTCTATATCATGGAAGTAACAAATACTTTGACCTTTATCTGTAGAATCTCTTAACAAGTAACTAGAAAAGCACGTATCGCAGTTTGTAAACATAGTATCAGAATAATAAGTTTTATACTTATTATGTACGTACGAGTAGTCAGTTGTAGGCCCTGCAACTAAAACATAGTTAAAAGGCGAATCAAAGAATGGTAAATCAAAATCATCTCTGCAAGGAATAAAGACTTTATCTTCAATATAACCACCATTACTTGCTGAGTTAGTTGTATCGCAATCACTCAAAGACATCTTTTGAATTTTATTTTTCTCTTCGCTTGTGAACGAGTTGTTATAGAAAGTTGTATTTAGATATGTCCTAAAAGAACTATTTTTATAATTTAATTTGCCATTAGCGATATCACTTTCTTGCAATTGATTCCAAGTTAAAGCACCCTTGGATAATAAAACAGATGTGCCATCATTTAATTCGTTAATTTTATACCATTTAATAGGTTCAACCTTGAAATAAAAATATGTTGACTTTGAGGTATGTAATTCCCCTGAAGGGATATTACTATTAGGTGATATTCCTAAAGATGTTGAATCTCTATAATATTCGTTACCTTGATACTCTATATAGCCTCTAGAATTTAATTCATCAATCTTATCTAGTTCTTTTGCTAAATCATTATCTTTTACAATTGTTTGAGGATATTCGCCAAAGGATATAGATGTCTCTTGAGATTTATATCTTGTTGTTAAGCGGACACTATGGGTAGGCATTACAAATTTATAGCTTAACTCAGTAGTGAGACATTCATAATTGCTACAATCATACCATCCAATAAAATCAAAATATTCACATTCTAAAGTAGTTAAAACTACTTCCTTATCGCCAGGAGCCCAGCTTGAAACATATACAGCGCCTAGCTTTTCATCAATGATACTGTATGCCAAAGGGTATTCAATTTGTAATTGAGCGAAAATTACAATATCGTGATCAGGCATAGTAAAACAATTATTATCACTAATTTTTTCGCCTTTTACTCCATTCTCATATAAATAAAGACCTTCTAATCCATAAGACTTATCATAACCAATATATTTAAAATCAAAATTAATGCATACAAACTCGCCATAGGGAATAGCATCGGAATGATCAATTCGCGCTGAACCATATTCCGGATTGCTGAGAATAATTGTCGCAGAATAAGTTTGTTGAATAAGTTTAACTTTCAAAGTAACATCATGAGAAGGCATCTTAAATGTGTAAGTAGAGTTATTAGAAACATCTATTTCTTTTTTATCAGCTTCTTCAATCCAACTAGCAAATGTAAAACCCTTATTTGGTTCACATTTAACTGTTACCTGGCTATCGCAATCGTAAGTTCCACTGCCTTCTAGCACACAATTATTGTTGTTACGGATATTAAGTTTATATTGTTTAGCTAAAAAGTTACCTTTAACAGTGATATCTTTATCAGGCATTTTAAATGTATATGCTTTACTAGATATTTTGATAGTTTCACCATCAATATTCCATTTATCAAATTTATAGCCTTTATTCACTGTATAACTAATAGTAACTTGACTACCAGTTTTAAATATTCCACTGCCAGTTAAAGAACCGCCTGCTTCATTTTCATTTACCAACGTAAGCGTATGCATCTTAGCGTTACAAGCAGATAATGGGAATAAAGCTACTACACTAAATAGTGATGTTAATGCTATTAGAAATTTCTTAAATCTTTTCATATAAACCTCGTTTCTTTAATCAGAATATTTAGCTACTAAATTAAGATTTTCGGTTAAGACAATTGAAATAGTATCTTCAGAAGAATATAAAACGTCATCGATATACCAGCCATAGAATGAAGATTTGTCATAGGCGCAACTATGGAAAGTTATTTCCGTGCCAACAAATACAAGCCATTGTCCATAAGTTGTATCAGAAAAATAATTACAAATAATGCCTCCATTACCCACTGAAGAGTACATATAAGATACAAAATCTCTAAAAATAATATGGAAATACACATCATCATTACCAGGATTAAAGTTAAAGATATAAGGATTGTCATAGACAGAACGATATGTGTGGTTATTTTCAATGAATTCGCCATCGCTAGTGACTTGGTCAATCTTTTCTACCGCCATCCTTCTACCAGTATTAGGATTAATTAAGCCTTCATCATCAGTGTGACTTATAGTGGTCATGCTGTTATTCATGTTAGCATACATTTTGCAAGAAGCTCCTTCAGGGCATGTATAGTAACCAGAAAATCCTTCAATGTTACTAGTGAAATACGCGTTGACTTTTCGATGATCAATTCTAATTCCCACTTTAACTTTTTTTAAAGGCATTTCAAAAGTTAACGAGTTATTAGAACCCATAACTATTTCATCATTAACAGTCCATTCATCAACTTCATAGTCCGCTTCATTAAAAGTCACATTAATAGTGACTGCATCGTGTACTTTATAGGTTCCTTCACCACTAATGGAAGCAACGACATATGAATATACAGGAACTGAAGTTGTAACTTGGAATGATTTATATTCAAAACTACCATAGATAGTTAAATCTTTATTAGGCATTTTGAAAGAATAAGTTCCATTGCTTGTTTTAATAATCTCATCTTCGATATTCCACGAAGAAAATTTATATTCTTTATTGGCTTTCGCGGAAACACCAACTGTGCTACCAGTCTTATATCTTCCTTCGCCTAGCAAAGTGCCACCATCTTCATTTTCATTTATTATTGTTAATGTGTGCATTGCTCCACCACAAGCGGAAAGAGGGAATAACGCAACAACGCTAAATAAAGATGTTAACGCAATTAGAAATTTCTTTAGTCTTTTCATATATATTAAAGTCCTTTCACTAAAATCATTGGTTTTACACATAAGTTCACGCCGACAGAAACACTAGTAAAGTATTGTGAACCGCCACCACCACTGCTAAACATTTGATAACCATCAGTAAAGTCTCTAAGCATAAAGTTCCACTGACGAATTAAATTAGTTAACATAGTTGTGTTATAAGCATAATAATGTGAGGATGTATCAAGAGAAAAATCAGTTAATAGACCATAGAACAAGTATTCTTGCATTGGAGAAGCGATAGCAGGTAACTTTCTATAATCTTCACCAGAAGGTAAGAAAACATAATCAAATAGATATTCTTTTCCAGTTGCGATTGGATCGATGACATCTAAAGGTCCATTCTTATCTATATATCTTCTTACAATCTTGTTCTTCTCTTCGCTAGAGAAAGCATTCTTATAGAAATCACCATTGAGATATGTTCTAAAAGAAGAGTCTTTATAATCAACTAATAAATTAATATTTACATCGCTTTCAGTTAAAGTCATACCAACTAGATTGTGTTGACATATCAAAGCGGCAATACCATCTTCGAATTCACCAACTTTATACCATTTGATAGGTTCGACTTTATAGTAAACACGTTTATGTGTTTTGCGATAGAAAGTTGAGTTAGAAGGTAATATTCCTCCAATAGGAGCGTCAGCTTTATCATTAGAGATATATTCATTACCTTCATATTCTATATAACCACTAAAGTTAACTGTTTTAATCTTATCTAATTCTTTGATTAAATTATTATCTTCCACTTCTGAACAAGGGAATTTACCAAAAGTAATATCGCCATCCAATAAAGTATAGACAGTTGTGATTCTCATATCGTGAGCGGGCATAGTAAATGAATAGGTATAGTCGGAAGTTAATAATTTACCACTATCTCTATCATACCAACCATTATATGTAGCGTTATTAACCGGAATAGTTGTGTAGCTTAATTCTGTTCCTGCTTCCATCCACTTTGTCCAGGCAGTTTCATAATTAGGAATATAGTTAATTTGAAGACTATAATCTCTCACTACTTCTACGAAAATTGTAATATCACGATCAGGCATAGTGAAATATCCATTTGGGTCATTAATCTTTTCACCTTTCACTCCGTTATCGTATAAATACATGCCTTTAAGAGAGTAGTGTTCTTTATCGGTTGAATTCAAAATGTTATATTCGATTCTATATTGAACTCCATAATGACAAATAGAAGTATCAAATGATGGCCAAGCATTAATATGATCTGAATCATTAACAATAATATTTACTGAGTAATCACATAGTTCAATTTTTGCATTTAGGTTTACTGACTTAGCAGGCATAGTGAATGTATAAATTGAACTGTTTGATTCTGGTATGTTATTAGATGTTTCTTTCCACTTTACAAAGCGATATCCTTTGTTAGGTATACACTTAACAGTGACAGTAGAACCATATTCGTAATAATCTTCACCTTCAATGGTGCAGTGCCAATCATCTTTATCAATATTAACTTTGTATTGTTTAGGAGCAAAGCTACCTTTCACAACAATATCCTTTTCAGGCATTGTAAAAGTATATGAATTATTGGATGTAGATATGATTTCTCCATCTATATCCCATTTATCAAGTTTATAACCATTATTAGCGGAAGAAGATAGAGTAACTAGCTTACCTGGTTTATAGGAACCACCACCATATAGGGTTCCTCTATTTTCTGTTTCGTTGATAATTGTGACCGTATATTTTGTGGTGTCACAAGCAGTTAAAGACACTGTTGATAAACCAGTGAATAAGGCTAATAAAGCGATAAATATATTTTTTCTTTTTATCATGATTGCTCCTAGTTATTTGGTTCGTATCTAGCTTCCAATATTCCGTCTTCCACGATCTCGTAAATAAGGTTCTTTTCACTAGATAAAAGCTCACCATTTAGATACCATCCAACAAAGTTATAACCCGAATAAGCATACGCTCTGCTGTAACACATCGTGCCAACAAAGAATTTCCCTTTTGAGTTGAATTCTATAAAGTGGAAAGGATCATCAAAAAATATATATCCGCCTGTTGTATACGTGATGTTTAAACTAACATAGTCACAGAATGTCGTGTGAAAATAAATATCTTCATCTCCTGTGGTTATTTCAATTCCAGCACCCCCAAAATAAGGATATGAATGTTCATTACCATGTTTTATGATATTTCCATCTTTATCGACTTGATCAACTACAATAGGAGCAAAGTGTTTTCCTGTTACTGGATTTATATACTCATCTGCTAATCCAGCAGCCACATAGTAATAACCATATTCGTGATTCTTATAAAAGCGTTCTTCATATCCTTCTTCATATGTAGAACGTCCTGAGAAACCAGACATATTACTAGTGTAGTGAGCGATGATAGTTTGTCTATCAACTCTCGCTATTACCTCTACTTTTTTAAGAGGCATTTTAAATGTGATGGTGTTCACATATCTTCCGACCACTTCTCTATTTATTACCCATTCAGAAATTTCAAAACCTGGCTCGTTAAACACTGCTGTAAGAGTGACATCTTCGCCATAATAATGTATGCCACCACCCGTTATAGTTGCCTTTTCAAAGTAGCCTTCAACCAGCGTTTCAACGTTGAATGATTTTGATTCAAAGTCACCATAGATAGTTAAATCCTTATTTGGCATCTTGAAGGAATAAGAACCACTACTTGTTTTAATGACTTCTCCATCAATATCCCAAGAGACAAATTTATATCCTTTATTCGCTTTACTAGAAATGCTAACTGTGCTACCGGTTTTATAGGTGCCTTCACCAAAGAGATTTCCGCCTTCTTCATTGTTATTTACAAGCGTTAAAGTATGTGACGAATTTGAGCATGCTACTAATATATTAGTAGAGGTCAAAAAAAGCACTCCTAGAAAGGCCACAATAAATCTTTTGAATCTTCTTTTAAACAAATTCATATCTTTTCTCCTTAAACGAAATATGTATTATGTGTTAGGCGTTGTTTTAACGTAAAAATGCAAGTCGTGAGCAGGCATTAAACCAAAGTAATTGCCTTCGCCCGGGCGCACGCACTCGCCAATAACATTATTTGTATAATCATATATACCTTCTATCACTACAGGGATAGTAGGTGTTTTCTTAGTGAATGTAATATTAAATGTGCTGTCATAAGTGTAAGAATACGCACCATAACAATAAAAGTATTTTAAGAAGTTTTCATCACCAGTGACTGAGATGTTATATAAAATAGGAGCAAAAGCGATGCTATATCTAACATCATGAGATGGCATTTCAAAAATAACAGTCTCGGAATAGGATGATTCTCCTGTTACAGAGTTATACCAAGATTGTACTTTGTAACCAATATCTGGAGTTGCTGCTAAAGTAACAATTTCTTTATATAAATGCTTGCCTACACCTGTAACAGAACCATGAGGGTTGCTACCGAAATCAACGATAACATTGTACTTTTTAGGGGCAAAGTTAACGTGAACTTCAACATTGTTATTAGGCATGATAAAAGTAACATCAGGGTCTGTGCCAATAACTTCATCATTAATAGTCCAACTTTCCACGCAATATCCTTCATTAGAAATACTGCCTAAATGGACTTCTTGACCTTCTTTATATTGGTCGTCACCAATGAGATATACTTCACCATATTCAGGGTTGCTATTAATATAACTAACTTTAAATAATTTTGCGTCATTAGAACAGCTTACTAAGCAATATGTTGTATAACCAAGCAAAATACATCCAATGATCACATAAATTATAATTAGAAATAATCGACCTGTTTTTTTCTTAACCATAATTAATATCCTTTTAAAATTTAGTTATTTGTAAATTTAGCTACTACTTTAGCTTCATTGCTAACTGTGTAATCAATACTAAGTTCATTAGAATAGAATTCATCATTTACATACCAGCCTAGGAATTCATTTTGTCCTTTTGGAACTGCTGTATACGATAAAACAGTGCCAAGAAAATATTGGCCTGCACCACTAACGATGTCTCCATAACCCATATAACCATTTACTTCAACTTCTAAGTTATAAAGAACGTGCTCGAAATCACCTTCGATAACAATATCTTTATTAGGCATAGTGAATGTATATGTTTTTCCAGATGTTTTAACTTTGCTACCATCTATTTGCCAACCAGAGAACTTATAGCCCTTGTTAGCGGAATATGAGATAGTAACTTGGCTATTGGCTTTATAACTACCTTCACCAACAATGTTTCCACCTTCTTCATTACTATTGGTCATCATAACGGAAAACATTTGAGTGGATGTACACGCTGATACTGAAATAGTAGCAGTTATGCCAAATAGGCATGTTATTAATATTGTTAACTTCTTTAATAATCTTCTAAACGTTTTCATAGTAACTCATCACGCTTTAACGCGATATTGTGTAATATCATACATAAATAAGTATTATTTAGTCTATACTTTTTTTGAAGATTACTTTTATAAATAAAAAGACTGCTATTTATAGCAGTCATTTTCTCACTATTTTTAAAATTAATCTATATAAAGCGGGAATTCTTCAAAGCTTGGATAGTTAACTTCACATTCTGGGCTAGCGGCAAAATTCAAGGCAAATCCTATCTCAAAATTATCTCCGCCTTCCACTAATGTTCCGTTACCAGTTTCCACCATCGCGTATTGTTTTACAAGAGCGCCTTTGTATTCGAGATATTCGCCATAATAATACATATCGAAGTTTCTTCTAGACATGGTATATTCATTTTTTTCGTATTCTATTTTGTATAGCAAATCGCCTTTTTTAGTCTTACCAAATTCACAGGTAATTTTTGGATCAACCAATCCTTCTGGCATATATTCATCGATAAATTCTTCTTCATTTTCCATTTCGATAAGATCAGTGAGTAAATTTTGGCAAAGTGGCATTCCACTATCAAATAAACCGCAGGTATCTCTTTCGAAATCCAATGTGATTTTTGCAATAGCATCTTTAAAAGATGAAAATTCTTTAGAATCCACCATGTCTTGAATATCTTGTTTTGTATAAGCAATTATGCTTACTTTGTCTACATCAACACCACCTAGAGAAACAACAAAACCGTATTCATCCAAATAATATGCATAGATTTCTTCAGATACTACTGTAGTTGTGCTTTCATAAGCAGTTCCTTCAATCATTGTGTTTTCACTGGTGTAATGGAAGAAACCTTTGTCTAAATCGATATTAACAGTAACACCCATTTCATGTGCGTTTTCATTTTCACCAATTAGTTGATATTGGGTCATTGAATAAGATGCATTATATTGGGATGCACCAATTCCATCGATAGAATTTTGTTTTTCCACTATGGCGTTCGCTAATTTTTGAGCGGTAGAAAAGCTAATAGAAGAAATGTTAGACAAAGAACAACCAGATAATAATCCAGTTAACGCTAATAATGTAAAAGCTTTGTAATTGTGTTTCATAGGAAAACCTCCTAAATAATTATATTAGCTTTTTAGTTTTAAAATAACTTCATTTGCGATTAATGCATGTCCATTACCATTAGGGAATAATGGGAAGTCACCATTATGGTAATTGACTAAGCATATGTTTTCTGGATTCTTAAATATCTTTGTAATATCCACGAATTCGGTATTTGTGTTTTGACACGCTTTTAATATATGTTCATAAGTGCGATTATCGCTTTTAAGAGGGGAAATAGAAATCACTCTACTATGGTCATTTTTAAAAGTGTTGATAAGCTTTTCATATGACTCGCTATAAGAATAATCATTAAGTAGGAAAGATAACGCACTATCACCGGTTTGGATAATTACTAAATCAGCGTTATAGTCTTTTAGCTTAGAAAGCATATCTAATAAGTTATCGTTATGGAAATCAGTTTCCCAATACTCAATATTAGTGACACAATAGCCAATGTTATTATGTTCTTTCGATAGTTCTTTGATTACTAAAGAGACATAGTCAGGTTGTTTATCACTACTTCCTAAACCTCTGGATTCATTCCAACCCAATAATGAGTTTTTAGATTGATAAGTTATCTTATTTCCAAGGAATAATATTTTAAATGTAGGTTTTTTACTTCCTAAATAAACAGGATCGAAAATCTTTCTTTCATTAACTTTCGCATACTTATATAAAATAGATGTGTCCGCATCTTCGCCTTGAATGAATTTATAGATGCTAACAAGACATTCTTTAGGGTATAAAGGGTATCTCCAATCATATTCGTTATATAATAGACCAAAGTTATCTTCACCTTCGTTTTCCACACGGTTCGCTAATGTGAATAATCTAAATGGAAACACTGTTTCAACAAAGTTGAGCCTATCTCTTACATATTCAAAGAATTTGACAAAACGTTTACCAATTTCCACTTTTTCAGTTTCTCTTTTTAAATCTGACCAACCCATCTCTGTATACCAAACAGGTCTAAAGGCATCGTTATGTTTGATCGCAACATTATATAAATCTAATTGGCCTTCCACCCACTCTTCATCTAAATCTGTATGTTTCATGTTGTATGGATGGATATTCAATATGTCAAAAAAGTCTTCAATTCTATTTGATTTTTTACCAAATGTAGGATATTGATTGCTTTCAATTTTATTATAAATATCATCTAAGAATTTCTTAGTCTTAGGGAAGTTAGTTAAAGAAGGCAAAAGCATCTTATTCTTAGGATTAGACCTTTTAACACCTCTAGAAACATAATAGTTTAAATCAAGAATAATGGTTTGTAATTCGTCATCATTATAAGTATATGCATCATTACCGTTTTTTGATGTTCCATAACCGTTTTTATGCAAAAATGTTCCACCTGGACCATCTGGTTCATTTGTGGTTTCAAAATAACCAATTTCAGTAAAGTTTCTTGCTATTTCATATCTTACTTTTTCTTGAAGAAGCATGAATCTTTGATACATTTCAGGCTCATCTTTAAAAGAAGGCACTACCCAGTTATCAGTAGCATTATATCCAGAAGGATAGACGAATGACCAATCGAGTAATAAAAAGCGTTCTACACCCGCTAATTTGAGTTTGTGTAAATAAGCATGCAATCTTATTAATCCTTCAGGAATAAGCTCTATTTGGTCGTTTTTATTGACTTTAACAATCTCGTTAGTGCGTAGCCAAACACGCATTGTTTTTGCGTTTAAACATTTTGCAAAATGAGCGATATAATCACTCTTTAAACCTTTATCAACGTGGGAGTTTAGTTCACATGAAACTTCATCAAGTCCATAGAAAAACTTTTTTGAATAACTATTTTTCATCTTAAGTACCAATCTCCTTTATCTCCTAAATGTTTGCCCCATTCAGTGTATGAATCGGTTTCAATTGACACTCTTTGGTTCTTTCTAAACTTAGCAGGGGTGATGCCATAATGTTTTTTAAACACACTGATGAAATTAGATATAGTTGTAAAACCTAATCTATCCACTATTTCATCTAATGGAATATCTGTCGTGGATAATAAAGAAAACGCAAAAGATAGTTTTGTTTTAATGACATAACTCTTAAGAGAGCATTTTAAGTATTTCTTAAATTCTCTATTAACATAACCATGAGAATAGTTTGTGGTCTTCACCATTTCATCAATTGTTTTAACGATGAAATCCTCTTGGTTTATATCTCTTAATAGTTGATTAATCCAACCAGGATAAACTGTTTTCTTAATCTTATTTTCATAGTATCTAGTTAATAAAGAAATGATGACACCACGATGGAGTAAATCTCTTTCCTTATTCTTTTCTTTGCCCATTAATTGGGAAAGAGTTTCCGCTAAAGAAACAAGATATGAACCACTAATTTCAAAAGAAGGTGAGTATTCTTCATTTAATAATTCTTGATATAAGTTAGGATCTAAGAAGTCACAACATTCCTTCATAAGTGAATCATCAACATAGATATCTCTATGAGAATATGGATCATCGTTGTTATGGAAAACATGATTATCAAAAGGCCTAATAATAACTGCATCATTAGGTTTCATTGTTGTGGTGATGAACGATTTATCATCACTAGCAAAATAATCAACAGTAGCAGTGCCACATTCACAAATAGAAATAACGTAGAATGTAGCTTTATGTTGTTGTTGAGGGGGAAGTAATACAATTGATGTATATGGACAATTTTCAATTGTCTCTTTAGTAAGAAGCATTATCATAATTTAATCCTCAAATGGGTCGACTACATAATAATCGCCATCTTTATTGATGGAACCAGTCATAGGTATATAAGCAATATTATGGTCATCAAAAGTGCCAGTCATCAAACTAACACTTTGTGTGGTCCAGGTTCCATTAGGAACAACGCCAACAAATGTTTCATGACATTTACAACATATCCAACATTCTAAGTTACCACTAGAGGAGGAGGTTGGAGATGTCGCTTCATAATGGAAGCCAATATGACTGCATTCAGCATTAACCACATCAGTGTTCTTATGATTTAAAGCGAAAGTAGATACCGCTAAAGCGCCTAAAGTTAATATCGTAGCGAATAAGACAGATTTTCTTTTAGTCATCTTTAGTTGCCTCCTTTCATTCTATTTAAAACATTTGTGACAGGAGTGTAGTCCTTTGAACCACTATTCATAATGCCAAATAATGTTTGACCAAGTTTTTTCAAAGTCAATGTTTCGGTAATAACACCAAAGTTAGGTTCACCACATATAGCCCATGGGAATTTACCATCTAGTGAAGAATATGCCCAGTCTAATTGACGGAAGTAATAGATACTTCTAATGTAGTTTTTGCTTTGTATATAAGTGTTTAACTTTGTTAATGCATCTGGAAGGAGAGTATCAAAGTTTACATACTTATATGAACCGTCATCGGTTTGTAAGCTTGTTCCATAACCAAAATCACTGAATCCAAATTCTGAGAAATACATCGGAACTTTCGCATCGTTATTAGCCGCTAAAGTGGCTTCGATGGATTCGATCATATTGTTCCAGTCTTCATCGTAATTCTTGTTATCAGGGTTACGGGATAAATATGATGGTTTACCTTCCCAGAAATAGTTTTGATAACCATCACCCTCAATGCCAATATTTAAGAGAATGTATGGGTGAATGTTTAAACCTTGGAAGTAATCTTTTGGATGACCTGTACCACTATTTTTGATATATGAGTAGATATCAGTAATAGTTTCTGAAGTCTTATAATATCTACCATTTGTTGGAATTGTGCCAACACAGCCAAATGCTGGAGTTAATACTCTTATGCTAGAATTAGCAGCTTTAACGCCATCAGTAACGGCTTTACAGTAATCCATTGACCATTTAGCAATTAATTCTTTACTAGGGGCATAGCCATTAGCTAATGCATTGCTTTTTGGGCAATCATTTAAATAATAGTTAGGGAAGAACGTTTGACCACCGACATCGATTTCATTGAAACCTTCATAGACATCAACATAGCCATCTAATTCAATAGAAAGTTGTCTTATGAATTCTTTTTGATTGTTTAAGAATGTAATGTAATCTTGGCTATTTTCATTAGGGAAAGTAAGTGCACACGCCATTGGGATGAGTGGATCTCTTCCTTCGTTAAAAGCAAGATATTCAGCGGTTGAATATAAGTATTTGCCATTTGGATCACCTGCGTAATACCATAATGGCCTATTGGTGTCTTGAATACAGCCGTTAAGCATTAAGCAAATGTCATGCATACCTTTGCTTCTAAATTTAGCTAAGACTGTTTTTAAATTATTAACTTCATCCATATTCAAAGAGAATGTGCCGTCAGCGTTAGTTAAACCGCATCTCCAAGGATCGTTAATTAGTTGAGTGACTTGTGCCCAAATACGCATAGATTTGCTATTAAATGACTGAGCGATATCGCTGACATTATCAGCTGTACAATATATTTCATTAGAGTTGCTATCAGGCCATAACTCCCTAGTTGTGTCCACTACTGAATACATAGGAGCAACGCTATCTTCAAATACGACTTTTCCATTGATAACAGAAACATATTTTGTTGTGCCTGCTGGAATGTTGACTCTTAAATAATCATTGCAACATTGAATAACTGTAATATTTCTATCGTTTGAAGTAATTGCATAGTAACCACATCCAGCATAGTTAAATGAATGGTTAGATTTATTGATAGAATCATCATTTAAATCAAATGAATTAATGCCTTCGCTAATTTGGACAGATGGGGCGTAATATTCAGTGGTTGTAATTTCACCAGCTTTATATTTTCTATCCATTAATTCAAAGAAGGAAATAGGTGCAAGATTTTCTGTACCGAAATAATATTGATTATTAACTTTAAGATAACCAACACCGATAAATTCTCTAGCGTAGTTACTTTCTTTAATATCCACTAAAGAACCTTTATAGCCAAAGTATCCATCTACCAAATATTTAGTTAAGTTAAAGAAATCTTGTTTATCGTTGATGATTTTTACGTATGTTGTAGAGCTAGGTGCGACATTATTAACATAGTTAGCAAGTCCAACTTGTCCACTTTTATAATATGAATTAGCATCGATAATGAATGTTCCTAATTCAATTGAATTCTTGCCATACTCTCTAACAAGTTTGAAATAATAATCTAAATCAACATGCGTTTCAAAAGATAAACTATTAAGTTTGCCGTTAGTGTTTCTAAATTCCACTGTTGGTACGGTATGGATAATTGGAGGATTTAAAGTCCAATTATAACCATCATTACGATAATAAATACCTAATTCAGGCAATAGTACATCAAAGAAGCGAGTATCTTTATCGATGGTTAAAGAGCTCGCTAATTTGCCAGTAGGGATGTTATACATTGTTGGAGCATAAATGAATAAAAATTCACCTGCATAGTATTTAAGCTCACTACCACTAATTTGACTAATAGGTATGCCATTAACTTTAATATGATCACCAGCATTAGTTAATGCTAAGTTTCTTCCCATTAAACTGCCATTGCCATCAAAAGCATTAGTGGATAAAGCTTTGGAGAACTTCAATAATGTGCCAGGATTAGTAGAACAAGCTGGATTACCCGATGCAGCATTCCATTCAATTTTTTCGAATGTGACTGGTGTAGGTGTTTCATCAGCAGGATTTAATACCCAAGTGCTAAAGTTACCAATAGGTAAAGTTACAACAGCTTTAGAATAGGAAAGAACACAATCTTTATAACATGTGCCTTCTTTAATTTCTAAAGTGACACGAAAATAAGGTCCTGTATATCTAATTTGGCTATCTTTAAAATAAATATATAAGTATGGATTAGCAGCAGGCATGCACACAACAGAACCTTCCATTTGATTTAGTGGCACACCATTGACTGTAATTTTATTACCAACATCAGAAGTTGATGAGACAGCGTTAGTCATATCAACAACATTTGTATCGCATATAATATTTTGATATTGCAAAAGAATAGTATAAGAATCTGTAGGTGTACCGACAACACCATGAACTTCATTATAGTTAATGTTATTCCACGCAATGCCTACACATGTGTTGGAGGTTTTCCAATGATCATTGATTAAGTACAAAGTTACTTCAGGCAAGAATTTATCCATGAACTGGGTACCTTCGTTAATATGCATTGTAGTAACTGGATATGAAGTGGTTGGTGTTAACGCACTAACAGGAACCATAAAGAAGAAATGATTTGCGCCGTGAGCATAGCTAACTTCAGCTTTAGGAATATCTTTAATGCACACGCCATTAATTGTTAAAGCTGTGCCGATTTCATAACTTGATGTAGCTTGGTTAGTTGGGTTAGCAGCTGTACCAAAATTATCAGAGAAATCTAAAATAGTCGCACTATTACCAGGATTGATGGTTTGATTGTTATCCCAACCATATTCGCCTAAAACGCATCCAAACGTTACATTTGGAGTTCCAGTTGCAGATAGTTGTTTTTCGTTTCCTTTGTTTAACTTAACCGAGGTAAAAACACCCAAACCTAATAATGCTGAAATAGGTAAAAGGGGTAATACTTTAATATGTTTATGTTTCATAGATATCCCCATCCTTACTTATAAGTTATATTCATTATATAACCTATAAAAGTTTAAAAATGCGACAAATATATCATTTTTTTGACATAAGGTATTTTATTTTGGAAAAAATTAAAAAAACATTTAGGAGCACATGGTTGCTAAAATAGGAAAGTTATATATCTTAAGATATATTTGTTCATTCATAATCACTTAAACTCCCTAAAACGGAGTTTTTTTGATATCGAAATGATTCTTTTTAACAACTTTCT